>NZ_SODN01000003.1:0-428762 GCF_004365385.1 Curtobacterium sp. PhB190
GCGGTACCACCCACACGAACCATCCCCGGATCTCGAACCGACTAATCAGTCCAAGAACCGGGGACCAGTCCACTGGCACCGCGCCTCCCGTCCGTCTTCTGGGCGCGTCGACTACTCGGCGCGCGAGAACTCGCTGGCGCGCGCCACCTGGTCGTCCGTCAGGGCGACGCCCGTGTACCGCTGGAACTGGCGGGCCGCCTGCATGGCGATGACCTCGGCTCCGGTGATGACGTGCTTGCCGGCGTCCCGTCCCGCACGGACCAGCGGGGTCTCCCACGGGAACGCGACCACGTCGAAGACCGTGTGGGCCGCCTCGATCCGGTCCTGTGCGAAGGCGAGCGCGTCCTGCTGGTCGCCTCGCATGCCGAGCGGCGTGACGTTGACCACCAGGTCGGACTCCCCAGCCTCGCGCTCCTCGGCGACCCACTCGTAGCCGTACTGCGACGCGAGCGCCGGGCCGGTCTGCTCGTTGCGGGCGACGACCGTCAGGCGGTCGAAGCCGGCGCCGCGGAACGCCGCGGTCACGGCCTTCGCCATGCCGCCGGAGCCGCGGAGCAGCACCCGGGACGCGGTGTCGACGTCGTACGACCCGAGCAGCGCGGCGATCGCCTCGTAGTCGGTGTTCGACGCGGTGAGCACGCCGTCGTCGTTCACGACCGTGTTCACCGACTGGATGGCGGCGGCGGACTCCTCGACGTGGTCGACGAGCGGGATGATCGCCTCCTTGAAGGGCATCGACACCGAGCAGCCGCGGATGCCGAGCGCTCGGATGCCGGCAACGGCGCCGGGCAGGTCGGTCGTGGTGAACGCCTTGTACAGGAAGTTGAGCCCGAGCTCGTCGTACAGGAAGTTGTGGAACCGGGTGCCGATGTTGCTCGGCCGGGCCGCGAGCGACATGCAGACCTGCATGTCCTTGTTGAGGATGGGCATGGGGCCAGTCTCCCACCGTCGTGCCGATGGAGCGGTCCACGCGGACCGTTCGTCATGCTCGGGGTACCGTCGGACGCGATGACTGAGATCCCGGAGACCATGCGCGCTGTCCGCTTCGACGAGTGGGGTGACCGCTCTGTGCTGCACGTCGCCGAGGTCCCCGTCCCCGAGGCCACCGCCGGTCGGGTGCTCGTCCGGGTCCGCGCCGCGGGCATCAACCCGGGCGAGTCGGCGATCCGCCAGGGGCTGCTCGACGGCGGGTCCTCCGACGCGCTGCCGTCCGGTCAGGGCACGGACTTCGCCGGCATCGTCGTGGCCGTCGGCGAGGGCGTCGACGGCGTCGACGAGGGCGAAGAGGTCCTCGGGTGGTCGTGGGACCGCGCGAGCCAGGCCGAGTACGTCTCGGTGCCGGCCGAACAGGTCGTGCAGAAGCCCCGGCTGCTCGACTGGACCGTCGCTGGCGGGCTCGACATCGTCGCCACGACCGCTGCCGCAGCCGTCCGTGCCGTCGACCCCCGACCCGGCGAGACCGTCGTCGTGTCCGGTGCCGCCGGTGGTGTCGGCGGGTTCGTCACGCAGCTGCTGACGAACGAGGGCATCGACGTGATCGCGATCGCGTCCGAGGCGAACCACGAGTGGCTCCGGTCGAAGCGTGCGCGGCCCGTCGCGTACGGCGAGGGCCTGCAGGAGCGCATCACCGAGCTCGCCACCAACGGCATCGACGCCCTCATCGACACGTACGGTCCGGAGTACGTGCACCTGGGGATCGCCCTGGGCGTGCCGGTCGACCGCATCGAGACGATCATCGCGTTCGAGGCTGCCGCCGAGGTCGGTGCGAAGGCCTCCGGCAGTGCGGACACCGCCGACCCGGAGATCCTCGGCGCCCTCGCGATGCAGGTGGCGAACGGCGAGGTCGAGGTGCCGATCGCGGCGACCTTCCCGCTCGACCGGGTGCAGGACGCGTACGAGCAGCTGGAGCAGCGGCACACCCGCGGGAAGATCGTGCTGATCCCCTGACGGGCATCGGGCCTTCGGGGTCGTTCGGGGGTTGTCCCCACCGTGCTCCGGGGTACTGCCCGGATGCCCTCGCTCGTCGCCGGTGCGTAGCGTCGTCCCCATGAGCACACTCTCCCGTCCCCGCAACGGCCGCATCCTCGCCGGTGTCTGCGCCGGCCTCGCCGATCGCTTCGGCCTGTCCCGCACCCTCGTCCGCATCGGCTGGGTGATCCTGAGCCTGTTCCCCGGGCCGCTGTGGATCGCCTACGTCGTCCTGTGGTTCGTGGTGCCGGCCGAGGGCAACACCCGCCGCTGAGCCCGGGGGCCGAGTTTCGCGGTGAGCGACAGTTCTCGCGCTCGTGAGTCCGTGATCTGTCGCTCAGCCCGAGACTCGGTGCGGCCAGCTGAGCCCGGTCCGTCCGGACGGGGCTGAGCCCGGTCCGTCCGGACGGGGCTGAGCCCGGTCCGTCCGGACGGGGCTGAGCCCGGTCCGTCCGGACGGGTTAGTGTGGCGGCGTGCCGGTCTCCGTCTTCGATCTGTTCAGCGTGGGTGTCGGTCCCTCGAGCTCGCACACCGTCGGGCCGATGCGGGCCGGCGCCGAGTTCGCGTCCCTGGTCGCCGGGCTGCGCGTCGCCTCCGTCGCCGTCGACCTGTACGGCTCACTGGCGTCGACGGGACAGGGCCACGGCACCCTCGGCGCCGTGGTCGCCGGCCTGATGGGGTCCCACCCCGAGACCGTCGACCCGGACGCGATGTCGTCGGCGCTCGACGCCCTCGAACGCGACGGCCTGCTCCGGCTCGACGGTGGGGCGACCGTGCCGTTCCGGCTCGCCGACATCGTGCTGCACCCCCTGACCATGCTGCCCCGGCACCCGAACGCCATGCGGCTGCGAGCCCGTGACGGAGCCGGTGCCGACCTGGCCGACGAGACGTACTACTCGATCGGCGGCGGCTTCATCGCTCGCGACGGCGACGGCGACGGCGACAGCGACGGCGAGGACGGCGGTGCCGTGGACGACGGTGCCGTGGTCGCGGGGGCGGCGATCCCGGTCGACGACCGCGTGCCGTACCCGTTCTCGAGCGGCGCCGAGCTGCTGGCCGCCTGCGCTGCCTCCGGTCTGCCGATCAGCGGAGTAGCGCTCGCCAACGAGTCGGTCACCCGGACCGACGCCGACGTCCGCTCCGGGCTGCTCGACATCCACGCCGTCATGGACTCGTGCGTCGACCGCTCCGTCCGCCGTGACGGATGCCTGCCCGGCGGGCTCGATGTCCGGCGTCGTGCAGCCACCTGGCACGAGCAGCTCACCCGCGAGGACCCCGACCACGACCCGCTGTTCGCCATGGAGTGGGTGAACCTCGTCGCCATGGCGGTGAACGAGGAGAACGCCACCGGCGGCCGGGTCGTCACCGCACCCACCAACGGCGCCGCCGGCATCATCCCCGCGGTGCTGTACTACGCGCTCACCTACGTCCCCGCGATCACCGCTGCCGACCGCGACGACGCCGTCGTGCGGTTCCTGCTCACAGCCGGCGCCGTCGGGTCGATCTACAAGGAGCGCGCATCGATCTCCGGTGCCGAGGTCGGGTGCCAGGGCGAGGTCGGCTCGGCCGCGTCGATGGCGGCCGCCGGACTCGCCGAGGTCCTCGGGGGCACCCCGGAACAGGTCGAGAACGCCGCGGAGATCGCGATGGAGCACAACCTCGGGCTCACCTGCGACCCGATCGGTGGCCTGGTGCAGATCCCGTGCATCGAGCGGAACGCGATCGCGGCGAACAAGGCGATCAACGCCGCACGGATGGCCCTGCGTGGCGACGGCGTGCACCACGTGTCGCTTGACCAGGTCGTCGAGACGATGCGGCAGACCGGGGCGGACATGTCGACGAAGTACAAGGAGACCGCCATGGGCGGGCTCGCGGTGAACGTCCCGCTCTGCTGAGCGTCGGCCTTCGTGCAGATCGATATCCCGCCGACGGGAGCGACGCAAACGAAGCCGCGCGGGGCTCGTAGCGGCCTGCCGCCCGCATGACCGTCGCCGTTAGTGTCGCTGTCGCTGTCGCTGTCGCTGTCGCTGGCGTTCCCTTCGGCGCTCGTATCGAAATCGAACTGGTCGCTACTACTCCTCAGTGAGGTCGACCCATCCCGACGACCGATCCTCGACCTGCCCCAGGCAGGTAACCTCCGTGCAGTGGCAGGAAGCCCGCTTGAGATCCGGGAGGCGCACTTGACCGACGACATGCCGCAACGGCCCTACCAACACGACCTTGAGTCCAACTCGCGTAGGGCTTTTGAGCAGCGCTTGCCGAAAAATTGGACGGTTGAGCCGCGAGAGCACGATTACGGAATTGACCTAGATGTCGAGGTTTTCGACGGAGGCTCAGCAACCGGCATGCGATTTGGTGTCCAACTCAAGGGCCAAGTCAAGTCAGACAACCCACCTCGAGTGACCCTAAAACGCTCAACCCTCAACTATTGGCGTGAGAGTGACGTACCGGTTGTGGTCGTTGTGTGGGATGAATCCACCGATGAAGTGTTCTGGGAGATGGGCTACCGAATCGACAGGTATAAAAAGAGTCCAACTGCCAAGAGCTGGAAAGTTGTCATCGGGCAAAAATGGGATGACAATTCTTCCGCCCTAATCAAGCGGGAAATCTCGTCCCGACGCGCTCTGCTGCGGGGCAATGTTGAGCTTCCCGTCTCCATTGTGATCGAGCGTCGAGAAGACTGGCTGGGAGACGAACGCCTCTCAAATGAGCTGTCCGCCAGACTTCGCGGTCTGCTAAACCCGCGGGATGAGGTACACGTCGGACGTCTGTCAACGGAGGTCGGTATTGACATCGTAGTGGAACAAAGAGCAATCGAAATTCGTATTTCTGGTCATCCAGGAATCGTACTGCACTTCGACAAAGTATCGTCCGAGGATGATCGCGGTCGCCTCCTCGCGACCACCGTGGCCGACGTGGCTGTCGGGCTCGCGGTGCTTACAGAAAGCCTGCACCTCTTTGCTCTAGAGAGATACTTCCTTTCCGTCGCCGTCCAAGATTCTCAGATGATCCTTGACGAAAAAGCGCTAGGCCAGAGCCTTCTAAAGCTCGCCAGGTCGGACTCGTTCGCAGCTATGATGCAGCTTTACAAACGGTCAGCGCTCCACGGCACTCCGACCCAGCGCCTGCAAGCAACGACTGTGGTCATGGGGCAGAAAGACAACCTTGGACCGTCAGAGCGTAAAAGCTTGGCAGACCTGATACGCAACGAAGCAACTCGGGACGACCTCTACTCTCAGGCCCTCTATAACGCATCGCAGCTGGTCAGAGGAGATGATCGCGGGCTTGCTCGGGCTCTCTTGGACGAAGCGGCCGAGGTCGATCCCGCATATCGGGAACGTTCCTATTTCTGGTCAGATCGAGCAGCTCTGGACTTTCTGGACGGTGATTACCGTGAATCGGCGGCAAGCTACTACAAGGCCTTCAAACTCGGCGACAATACTCAACTCGCGTTCCACGCCGACGCCCTCCTTTACCAGGGCGACCTGGACGAATCTCTCGCACAGTTCGCGAAGGCGAAGGACCTCGGCTCAAACGTGCATCCCGAGTGGAATCTCAAACTCCTCGCTTTCACGGACGTACGGAATCGAATAGGTGCGCCCGGTCTCGAACGGCAGCCTGAAAAGGCGTGGGCTAAAGCTATAGGGATTGCGGCGGGAGACGCACAAGGCATTATTCAGTGCCTCCATTTGGACTATTTTTGCGCCCCCGCCCTGATGAGGCTAGCTATCTCTATTGCAGACGATCAAGAGCGGGCACATCTCATGCTGGCCTCGGCGTTGGCCAATCCAGGTGATTCGAATACCTGGCTGATGGCTCTGCAAGAAATTGCCGATTACTGCCCGGATCTCCTTGGCGACGCAGCGACATGCGCCCTCCAGACCGTGGGGTCGTCGATCTTTGAAGACGCTTCGCTTTCTGACTTCACGTCCAAGCAAGTAACCACGGCCCTCGAGTCAGTGCGGCACCACCCGAAACCGTTCACCGTGCGATACGTCCAGACCGGCAGCAAGGGCTTCGAAATCATAAATGGCCGTAAAGGCAGCTAGTTCTTTCGAACCGAAACACCCGTTGTCTGGAAAGACCGCTAGCAGAGCCCGCCCCGACGCAGGATGCGCAGCCCGAGAGTGAGGAGCCCTCCGACGGCGGCCGCTGCGATCACTGGCGCTGTACCGATAGCGCCCACCCGTGCTCCGATGATGGCACCAACGCCCCCTGTCATGACGGCCGTGATGATGCGGGCGATACGGCCGCGGACTGACCTGAACCGGATGCCCGCTGCGGTCGCGCCGGTGCCGGCGTACAAGAGTGCCGCGTCGAGGACGAACGGGCCCGGGTACTGGACCCATGCGAACAGTGCTGCGCAGACCGCCAGGATTGCGGCGGTCTGGATGCCATGGGTCCCCAGTGGGGCTGTCCGGGCTCGGGTGCGCAGTCACGCGTCCCTGCGCCCACGATCCAGCAGGATCGGCGCTGGAGCACGACCGCGACGATGACGCCGACCACGGCGATGAGGCCAGCCATGACCGGCGCGTTCAGGACGAGCGTTGCGACGTCGTCAGTGGCGTAGATGGTGTTGCAGATCACTAGTGCTGCGGCGAGCCCGACGAACGCACCGTCTGCTCCGCTCGCGCGTCAGGCGTGCAGGAGCGTCAGCAGGCGTGCGGTCTCGGTGGAGATCGCCTCGCGCCCCGCCGACACGTACTTCCGGGGGTCGACCAGGTCGGGCCGCTCGTCGAGCACGGTGCGCAGGGCACGCGTGAACAGGCCGTTCAGGTGCGTCGAGATGTTGATCTTCGTCATGCCGGCCTGCACCGCGCCGCGCAGTTCGTCGTCGGACAGCCCCGACGAACCGTGCAGGACCAGCGGGACCGGCACCGCGGCACGCAGGCGTGCTACCAGGTCGCGGTCGACCGAGGCCTCGCGGGTCTGCATCGCGTGCGAGGTCCCGACGGCGACCGCCAGGGCGTCGACCCCGGTGTCGGCCACGAACGCGGCGGCGTCGGTCGGATCGGTCCGCACACCGGGAGCGTGCACGCCGTCCTTCCCGCCCACCTCGCCGAGCTCGGCCTCGATGGCGACGCCGGCGGCGTGACACCGGACCGCGAGGGCACGGGTGGCAGCGACGTTCGCAGCGAAGTCCAGGTGCGAGCCGTCGTACATGACGGAGTCGACGCCCAGGTCGATGCCGGCGGCGACGAGGTCCCGGTCCTCGATGTGGTCGAGGTGGACCAGGACGTCGACGTCGGCGGCCCGGGCGATCGCCTGGGTCGCGGTCGTGATCGGCGCGAGCCCGCCGTGGTACCGGACGCAGTTCTCGCTGATCTGCAGGATGACGGGCAGTCCGGCCCGCTCGGCCCCGGTGACGATGGCCTCGGCGTGCTCGAGCAGCACGACGTTGAACGCGCCCACGCCGCGGTGTGCCGTGCGGGCGGTGTCGAGCAGGCCCGTCAGGGCGAGGTCGGTGATCATGCTGGGGTCCTCGTTCGGTCGGGGTGGGTCAGGAAGCGGTGGACGTCGGCGGGGTCGACCTCGCCCGCCACCGGGCGCAGGACGGCGGCGGCGCCGTGGGCAGCGGCGGACCGGAGTGCTCGGAGCAGGGTGTCGTCGGCGAAGTGGGCGCCTGTGCCCTGCTGGTGACCCGGGCGGACCAGGGCACCGACCAGACCGGCGGTCGCTGCGTCGCCCGCCCCGGTCGGGTTGCCCGAGACGCCGGGCACCGCTGGGACCTCGAGCACGTGGTCCGCGGTGTGGGCGGCGATGCCGTGCGCTCCGCGGGAGACCACCACGACGCCCGCACCGCGTTCCAGCAGCCGGAGGGCGGCGGTGCGTTCGTCCGCGGCGCCCGTGGCCTCGAGTAGTTCCTCGCGGTTGGGCTTGCAGACGGTGGCACCGGCGCTCGCCGCCGCCAGCAGCGCGGCACCGGAGCAGTCCACGACGCTCAGGACGCCGTGCTCGTGGGCCGTGGCGACCCAGCGCGCGACGACGTCGGGTGCGGCACCGCCGGGCAGCGAACCGGACACCACGAGGGCGGTGGCGTCGGCGCGGCCGAGCAGTCCGTCGACCGCTGCGGCGACGGCGTCCCACTCGGTGCTGGAGAGCACCGGGCCCGGCTCACCGAACATCGTCGGGTGGGCGACGTCGTCGACCACGGTGACGGTCGTGCGGGTCGTGCCGGACACCACGACGTCGGTGTGGTCGAGGCCGAGATCGTCGAGCGCGTCCGAGATCCAGCGGCCGGGCGTCCCCCCGAGAGGCAGGACCGCGTGCGTCGCGACACCCGTCGCCGCCAGGACCCGACCGACGTTCAGGCCCTTGCCACCCGGGTGCCGTGCGACGTCGAGGACCCGCTGGGTCTCGCCGATGCGCTGTTCGGCGACCCGGTACGTGACGTCGACGGCCGGGTTCGGGGTGACGACGACGATCACGAGACCACCGCCGTCCGCAGGGGGTTCCGCACCGCACCGGTGTCGGGGTCGAGCACGAGGAGATCGGCGGGTGCGCCGACCGTGAGCGGCGCCGGCCGACCGAGCAGCCGAGCCGCACGTGTGGCAGAGGCGGCGACGACCTCGGGCACCGCGACCCCGCTCGTCAGCAGCCCACGGACCGCGTCGGCGACGGTGATCGTGCTGCCCGCCAACGACGACCCGTCGGCGAGCATCGCCACACCGCCGCGGACCGAGACCGCGGACCCGGCGATGGTGTGGTCGCCGTCGGGGCAGCCCGTCGCCGACGTCGCATCGGACACGAGCACCAGGCGGCCCGGTGCACTCCGCTGGACGAGCCCGATCGTGGTCGGGTCGAGGTGGTGTCCGTCGACGATGCACTCGAGCAGCACGCGGTCGTCGGTCAGGGCGACCCCGACCGGCCCCGGTGCGCGGTGGTGGAGCGGTGGCATGCCGTTGAACAGGTGCGTGACGAGCGTGGCACCGGCGTCGATCGCCCGGCGGGTCTGCTCGGCGGTGGCGTCGGTGTGCCCGATCGCCACGACGACCCCGGCGGCGACGAACCGCGCCACGGTGTCGAGGGCGCCGGGGAGCTCAGGGGCGAGTGTCACGACCCGCAGCGCGCCGTCGGCGGCCGCCAGGTACGCGTCGACCTCGAGCGTGTCCGGGGCGTGGAGCAGGTCCACCCGGTGGGCTCCGCGGCGGGCCGGGGACAACCACGGCCCTTCGAGGTGCAGGCCAGCCAGCGTGCCGTCCGAGGTGAGCGGTCGCAGGCGCGTGAGGGCTGCGACGGTGTCGTCGGGACGCCCGGTCGCGATCGAGGCGACGAGGGCCGTGGTCCCCCGTGACCGGTGGTGCGCGGCCGCCGCTCGGGCGTCCGCGGCGGAACACGTCGCGAAGTCGTGGCCGAGTGCGCCGTGGGCGTGCAGGTCGACGAAGCCCGGCACGACGGTGCCCTCGACGGTGACCGCGGAGTCCGCGCGCGGCGGTGTGCCGGCACCGACCGCGAGCACGGTGGCGTCGTCGCCGAGGACGAGCCACCCGTCGTGCAGGTCGTGGGCGGCGGTCACGATGCGTGGCGCACGGACGAGCGTGGTCACAGCAGCACCCCGTTCTCGAGCACCCGCCGTGCGAGCAGACCTGCGCCGATGGCTCCGGCGGCGTCGCCGTGGGCGGCCGGCAGGATCTCCGGTGCGCGGACCCCGACGAGCCGCTCGGCAACCGCCGCGCGGAGCGGCCCGAACAGCAGTGGGCCGGACTCGGCGAGTCCCCCGCCGACGATGACGGTGTGGCAGCCGGCGACCGCGGTCGTCCAGGCGAGGGCGTCCGCGAGCACGGCGACGCAGTCGTCCCAGACGGCGGTCGCCACGGGGTCGCCGTCGCGCACCCGGAGCATGGCTGCGTGCGCTGATGCCGACCCGGAGCGGCGTGCGACTCCCCCGGCCGATGCGATCTCCTCGACCCGGCGCCCAGCGTGCGGTCCGGACGGGATCAGCACCTGGCCGATCTCCCCCGCCCATCCGCCCCCGGACACGACCTGGCCGTCGAAGACCAGCGCGCTGGCCAGGCCGGTGCCGACGGGTACGAACGCGACCGATCCGCGGGACAGCGCCGTGTCACCGGTGTGGGTCTCGGCGAGGGCACCGGCGCGGACGTCGTGGCCGAAGGCGATCGGAACGTCGACACCGCGTCGGACGAGCTCGGCCCGCACGAGGTCGCGGACCGGCACGTCCCGCCAGCCGAGGTTCACCGCGAGGACGACGGTGCCGGCGACTTCGTCGACGACACCCGGCGTGACGAGCCCGACGGCGTCGAGCCGACCGCGGTCGAGCGCCCGCGCTGCCAGGTCGGCGACGGCCACCGCCAGTCGGAGCCCCGACGGATCGTCGCGGGGCGTCGGGACCCGGGTCTCGTCCAGGACGAGTCCGTCGGCGTCGGTCAGCCGGGCCTTGGTGCCCGTGCCGCCGACGTCGACCCCGAGCACCGCGCCTGCGCCCGCCATCAGGTGAGGATGACCGACCGCGTCAGCGAACGGGGGTTGTCCGGGTCCAGCCCACGACCCTCGGCCAGGGCGACGGCGAACCGGTGCACGACGACGAGGCCGGCGATCGGGTCGAGGTCGTGCTGCACGAAGCGCGCACCGGTGGCGGCGACCTCGTCAGCCAGCCCCTGCGGTGCGGCACCGAGCGACCAGACGAGCCGGCCGGGCTGCGCGATGGCGATCGGCCCGTGCCGGTAGTCCATCGCCGGGTAGGACTCGGCCCAGAACTGCGCGGCCTCCCGCGTCTTGAGTGCGGCCTCGAACGTCAGGCCGACGGCGGCACCGCGGCCCACGAAGGAGACCTGCTCGGCGTCGAGCAGGTCGTCGATCGGCAGGGTCAGCGCGATCTCGGCCTGGGCGGCGAGGGCCTCGACGTCGTCGCCGATCGACGCGCGCAGCAGGGCGAGCGCCGTGGTGGCGAACCGCGTCTGCACGACGGAGCGCTCGTCGGCGAAGGGCAGTGCGACCACGTCGTCGGCGACGGCCGCGGCGGGACTGTCCGCGACGGCCGTGATCAGGACGGTGCGCTGCGACGGCAGGGCCTGCAGCAGGTCGACGATCTCGGTCGTGGTGCCCGAGCGGCTGATGGTGAGCACACGGTCGTACTCGCGCGATGCGGGGTACTCGGAGCCGGCGAAGGCGTCGGTGACCCCGAGGCCGGCCTGCTCACGGGCGACGGCGTAGCTCATCGCGATGAACCAGCTCGTGCCGCAGCCGATGACGGCGACGCGTTCACCGGGCTGGGGGAGCGCGTCCGAGAAGGTCGGCAGGAGTGCTGCGGCGGCGCGCCAGGTCTCCGGCTGGGAGGCCAGTTCGGCGCTCACGAAGGTGTCGGTCATGGGAGCCTTCCGGTCCGGTTCGATCCGGGTGATCGATGATCAGGAAGCGTAGCGAGCGATCGTGCGCGATGGAAGACCAAAGCGTCAATTCCGATCACCGAGCAGTCGCGATGGCACCGTAGGATGGCCGTCATGACCCCCCAACAGCGGCTGAACGCCCTGCTCGAACTGGTGAGCGAACGCGGCAACGTGTCGATCGCCGAGATCGGCGAGCTGCTGGGGATCTCGGCCGCCACGGCTCGACGCGACCTCACGACGCTCGCCGACCAGCGGCTCGTCACGCGCACGCACGGCGGAGCCGCGGCGCTCGGGGCCGGCTACGAACTGCCCCTGCAGTACAAGATCGCGCGCCAGGCCGAGGCGAAGACCGCCATCGCCCGTGCCGCCGCGCGACTGGTGCAGCCGGGCGAGACCGTCGGGCTGAACGGTGGGACCACCACGACCGAGGTCGCGCGAGAACTCGGCAAGAGCGAGCGGTTCATCCGTGCCGACGGTGAGTTCGGGATCACCATCGTGACGAACGCGCTCAACGTCGGGTACGAGCTGTCCGTCCGCGCCAACGTCAAGATCGTGGTCACCGGCGGGGTGGCGCGGCGGCAGTCGTACGAGCTCGTCGGCCCGCTCGTCCGCGACACCCTCGACGAGTTCGCGCTCGATCTCGTGGTCCTCGGGGTGGACGGGCTCACCGGGCAGTACGGCGCCACGACCATGCACGAGGGCGAGGCCGAGGTCAGCCGGCACTTCGCCTCGGTCGGCCGACGGGTCATCGTGGTCGCCGACTCGACCAAGATCGAGCGGTCGACGTTCGCCAGGATCTGCCCGTTGGACCGCATCGACGTCCTGGTCACCGACCAGCCCGTCCCGCCGGCCTTCGCAGCCGACCTCGCCAGCGCCGGCGTGGAGCTCGTCGTCGCCGACTGAGCCGACGGACGAGCGCCCGGATCCGGGGCGCGACGTTTCGATCGTGTAAAACCCTCCCGTCGTGGACCCATGAGCGATCCGTGAGCGCCTATTGTGCATTCATGATCGATTCGGCATCATGGGCGTCACAATCACGCAAGGGAGCGAGATGAGCATGGGCGTTGACAACGGGATCCTCCGCGTCGCGGTGATCGGGATGGGCCAGCGGTCCGCCATCGCACGGCACGTCGCCGAAGCGGTCGCCGCGGACCCGGCACTGCAGGCGCAGGTCGTCGCCGTGGCGGACATCACCGCAGCGGGCCGCGAGCGCGGGCGGGTCGAGTACCCCCATGCGCTGGTGGTCGAGCACCACCGGGACCTCACCGACCAGGTCGACGCTGCGATCGTGACCACCCCGGACTGGACACACGCCGAGATCGCGATCGACCTGCTCCGCGCGGGCATCGCCGTCTACCTCGAGAAGCCCCTCGCCATCACGGTCGAGGACGCCGACGCGGTCCTCAACACCGCCGCCGAGACGGGTACCTCGCTCTACGTCGGCCACAACTTCCGCCACGCGGCCGTCGTCCGCCTGATGCGCGAGATCGTCGACCGCGGCGAGATCGGCGAGGTCAAGGCCGTCTGGTGCCGCCACTTCGTCGGCAACGGCGGGGACTACTACTTCAAGGACTGGCACGCCGACCGCGCGAACGTCAACTCCCTGCTCCTGCAGAAGGCCAGTCACGACCTGGACGTCATCCACGCACTCGGCGGCGGGGACACCAGCCGCGTCGTGGGCATGGGGTCACTGTCGGTCTACGGCGACGTCACCGACCGACGGGACCGCAGCGGCGAGCTGATGGGGGACTGGTTCTCCCACGACAACTGGCCGCCACTCGCCCAGACCGGGCTGAACCCGGTCGTCGACGTCGAGGACGTCTCGATGGTGATGATGACGCTCGACAACGGCGTGCAGGCCAGCTACGAGCAGTGCCACTTCACCCCGGACTACTGGCGGAACTACACGGTCATCGGCACCGAGGGTCGCCTCGAGAACATCGGCGACACCGGCGGTGGCGTCGTGAAGGTCTGGACGCACCGTCGTGGCTGGGACACCGCGGGGGACCGCGAGTACCCGATCGACGGCGTCGAGGACGGTCACGCCGATGCCGATCTGATCACCATGACCGAGTTCCTGCGGTCCGTCGCCCTCGGCGAACCGACGGAGCTGTCCCCGATCGCGGCGCGCGCCGCGGTCGCCGCCGGTGCCCTGGCGACCCGTTCGCTGCGCACCGGTTCCGTCCCCATCGACGTCCCGCCGCTGCCGGCCGAGACGATCGCGCACTTCAGCCGGCCCGCCACACCCTCCACACGACCCGCTCCGCACCCCACCCACCCCGCCCAGACCGTCGGTTCCTGACGGCCGTGCGAAAGGACCTCCCGATGACCGCACACATCCCCGCCCGAGGAACCGGCGTCCGCCGGATCCTCGTCGGCGCCGTCGCCGCCCTCGGCGCGGCCGCACTCCTCGCCGGGTGCTCCACGTCCTCCGGGGCGTCGAGCTCCGGCGGCGACTACACCGCCGCCGCGAAGGACACCAAGGCGAACCTGACGTACGCCGTCTGGGACGAGAACCAGGTCAAGGCGATCAAGGCCAACCTCAAGGGCTTCAACGAGGAGTACCCGGACATCAAGGTCAGCGTCGACGTCACGCCGTTCGCCAACTACTGGACGAAGCTGCAGACCCAGGGCTCGAGCAACACGCTGCCCGACCTGTTCTGGATGAACGGCCCCAACTTCCAGCTGTACGCGGCCAACGGCAAGCTCGCGCCGATCACCGGCGAGGTCAAGGCCGGCGACATCGACCCCGCGAAGTACTCGAGCGCGCTGAACGACCTGTACACGTACGACGACACCCAGTACGGCGTGCCGAAGGACTTCGACACCATCGGCGTCTGGGTCAACAAGGCCCTGTTCGAGAAGGCCGGCATGGACCTGCCGTCGAAGGACTGGACCTGGGACGACTTCCAGAAGACCGGCGCCGAACTCAGCGAGAAGCTCAAGGCGTACGGCGCGTACGGCGCGGCCGGCGGCATGGACGGCCAGACGACCTACTACGACACGATCTTCCAGGCCGGGGGATCGGTCGTGAACGCGGACGGCACGAAGTCCGAGTACGCCTCGAAGGCCTCGGAAGCGGGTCTGCAGTTCTGGGCGGACCTGATCGACTCGGGCGCTTCGCCGTCGATGAAGCAGCTCACCGACACCACCGCCGACCAGTGGTTCACGTCGGGCAAGCTCGCGATGTACCAGGGCGGCAGCTGGTTCCGCTCGGCCCTGACCGGCACCGCGATGGAGAAGGACATCGTCGTGTACCCCCTGCCGAAGGGCAAGGAGCAGGCGACCGTCATCCACGGTGTCTCGAACGTCGTGTCCGAGGCGAGCAAGAACAAGGCCGCGGCGCAGGCGCTCCAGGTCTACCTCGCCGGCAAGACCGCCCAGCAGCAGCAGGGCGACATGGGCGCCGTCATCCCCGCCTACGAGGGCACGCAGTCCGCCTTCACGAAGACGATGCCGGACGCCGACCTGCAGGTGTTCCTCGACGCCGTCGACTACGCCAAGCCCCTGCCGGTGTCGAAGAACACCGCCGCGTGGAACACCCTCGAGACCAACCTCCTGCCGAACGCCTTCGACGGTTCGACCCCGGTCGACGACGTCGCGAAGCAGCTCGCGCAGAAGATGGACGCCGCCCTCGCCAAGGAACAGTGAGTCCCGAGCCGATGACGATCAACACCGAGCGGCCGCAGGCCGCCTCCACCCCCGCCCGGACGACGCGTTCGTCCGGGCGGGGCGCCCCCGGCCCGACGGCCGGCGGCAAGCGCGCACCCCGACGGACCGACGGCTGGTGGCCGTGGCTGTTCGTCCTGCCGCTGCTCATCGGCGTCGGCACGTTCTACATCTGGCCGATCATCCAGACGTTCTGGTACTCCTTCACCAGCTGGGGCGTGTTCGGCGGTGCGACGTTCAGCGGCGTCGCGAACTACGTCCGGCTCGCCGGTGACCCGCAGCTGTACCAGTCGCTGCTCAACACGATCGTCTACACGGTCATCGTGCTGGCCGGCATCCCGATCGCGGTGTGGCTCGCCAGCCTGCTGAACACCCCGGGCCTGCGGTTCGCGCAGTTCTACCGGGTGCTCTTCTTCCTGCCCTACGTCGCCATGCCGGCCGCGATCGCCCTCGTCTGGCGCATCATGTTCAACGGCGACTACGGCATCGTGAACTGGTTCATCGGACTGTTCGGCATCGACGGTCCGTACTGGATCTCGACGCCCGGGTTCGCGCTCGTCGCGGTGAGCTTCGTCGGCCTGTGGTCGTCCCTCGGGTTCTCGATGATCATCCTCGGCGCGGGCCTCAAGGACATCCCACCTGAGCTGTACGAGGCCGCCGAGCTCGACGGCGCGAGCCGCTGGCGGCAGTTCCGCTCCGTCACGGTCCCGCTGCTCAGCCCGAGCATCTTCTTCGTGGTCATCGTCACGACGATCTCGAGCTTCCAGCTGTTCGACCTGCTCTACGCCATCCTCGGCAGCACCAACCCGGTGATCCCGAAGACGATGTCGCTCGTCTTCTACTTCTACAGCGCCGGGTTCATCGACAACGACAAGGGCTTCGCGGCCGCGATCGCCATGGTGATCTTCCTGCTCATCGGCATCGTCACGCTCGTGCAGTTCCGTGTCCAACGGAAGTGGGTGCAGGCATGACCGCAACCGTCACACCGCCACGGGCAGCACGCCGGCCCGGTCGTCGCGGCGGCAGTCACTGGTGGATCCACGTCGTCCTCGGCGTCGGCGGCTTCGCGATGGCGTTCCCGTTCGTGTGGCAGATCATCATGTCGCTGTCCACGAACGCCCAGGTGCAGTCCGTCACGCCGACGTTCTGGCCGGGGGAGCTGCAGTGGCAGAACTACGCGCAGGTGTTCGAGCGTCTGCCGTTCCTCAGCCAGCTCGGCACGTCCGTGTACGTCACGATCATCCGCACCCTCGCGCAGATCGTGCTCTGCACGCTCGCCGGCTACGCCTTCGCCCGCATGCGGTTCCGCGGCCGGGCGATCCTGCTCGCGATCGTGCTGTCGATCCTGCTCGTGCCGTCGCAGGTCTACCTGATCTCGCAGTACCAGATCGTGCAGGGGCTCGGATGGCTCGACACCCTGATGGGGATCGTCGCGCCGGGCCTGTTCAGCGCGTTCGGCACCTTCCTGATGCGGACGGCGTTCCTGAACATGCCGCCCGAGCTCGAAGAGGCTGCGCGCATGGACGGCGCGAACCCGTTCCAGACGTTCTGGCGGATCATGCTGCCGCTCGCCCGTCCCTCGATCAGCGTGCTCGCGATCACGACGGTGCTGTGGTCGTGGAACGAGCTGCTCTGGCCGCTCGTCGTCTCGACTCGTGCCGAGGACATGCCCCTCGCCGCAGGACTCGCGACGCTGTCGAGCGACCGGACGATCGACTACCCGGTGCTCATGGCCGCGAGCCTGATGGCCATGGCCCCGGTGCTCATCATGTTCATCGTCCTGCAGCGGCGGGTGATGGACGGGCTCGCCTCGTCCGGTCTGAAGTGACCGCCGACACCCCCGGCCAGGAGGCCCGTCCCGCGTCCGTCGCGGTCCTCGCCGCCGCCGTGGGGTCGCCGGACGACTCCGCCACGGTGGCGGCCGCACTGGCCGCCACCGTCGTCGACGCGGAGCCCGCCCAGCGGGACGCCCTGCTGGTCGCCGCGCTCCGCGCGTCCGTGCCCGGCAACGCCGCGGGGCTCGAAGCGCGGGGACTCCCGCGCAGCCTGGCGGAGGCGTCCGTCGCCGACGTCGGCCGAAAACTCGACCGGTACGGTCTGCGTGGCACGGGGGTGGACTGGCTCGTCGCGGTGGCGACCGGTCGCGTGGTGGCCGTGGGGCGCCTCCAGTACGAACTCGGCGACCACCTGCCGGACGGCCAGCCGGCCTGGGGCGTCCACGTCCCGGAGACCGGGCCGCTCGATCCGGACGCCTGCGACCGGTCGTTCTCCCGCGCGCCGGAGGTCCTGCGCGCCCTCGCGCCGGCGCTCGTCGCCGATCGGTGGCAGTGCCGCTCGTGGATCCTCGATCCCGGTCTGGCCACGGTGCTCGATCCCGACGCGAACCTGGTGCGCTTCGCGCGACGGTTCCGGCTCGCGCCACCCGGCCCGCACGACGCCGCCGAGGGTGACGAGAGCGTGGCGAAGTTCGTGTTCGGTGTGCCGCTGGCCACCGCGCGCGCCTCGAACGCGTCCGGTCGCCTGCCCCGTGCGGTGCTCGACCGGTGGGCGGCGGGCGCGCACTGGACCGAACGGACCGGCACCGCACCCGTCGTCTGATCGCGCGCAGCAGTCAGCGCGTACCGTGCAGCGCATGACGAAGCCCGACCACGACCACCTCGACGACGGCGTGGACATGACGTTCGAGGAACGACGCCAGGACACCTTCCGACGCATGTCCGGGTCCGACGCGCACGACGCCGACCCCCGGGTCGAGGTGTCCCGCGCCGAGGACGGCGACGTCCGCATCGACGTGGCCGACACCGCAGCCGTGCGCCCCGGCGGTCCGAAGCGCGCCTGATCCGTCACCCCGTCAGCCGGTGACGGTGGGGCACGGCATGATCGTTCCGTGCACCTCGTCCTCCGCCGCGTCGACGGCGGCGTCCTCGCGACGCCCCTGACCGACTCGGGGACCGCTGACGGTGAGCCGATGCGCGTGGACGAGTCGGGCCTCCCGGCCTTCGTCGCGGCGCACGACGCACCGAGCGTGCGCTGGGTGTGGGACGACACCGCGCGCTGGTACCCGGCCGTGCTCGCCGCCGGCGGACGCGTGGGGCGCTGCGTCGACCTGCGGTTGTGCCGACGGATCCTCCGCGCAGCGCTGGCCGCGCGTGGCTCCGCACTCGCGGCGGCACCGGCGGACGCGCTCGACGCTCCGGTGGCGGAGGCCCGGGTCGTCCGGCCGACGCAGGCCCAGCTCTTCGACGACGCCCTGTTCACCGCTTCGGTGCCGGACGACGACGTCGACCCGGTCGCCGAGTTCCGGGCCCAGCTCGCGGCGGTCGCGACGTCGACGTCGCCCGGTGCCCTCCGCCTGCTGACGACGGCGGAGTCTGCCGGAGCCCTCGTCGCGGCGGAGATGCTGCACGCAGGGCTGCCGTGGCGTGCCGACGTGCACGAACGCTTGCTCGAGGAGACGCTCGGACCGCGCGTCCCGTACGGCGTGCGGCCGCGCCGGCTCGAGGAGATCGCCACCGTCGTCCGCGAGCGCCTCGACGACCCGACGCTCAACCCGGACTCGCCGGCCGACGTCCTGCGGTCGTTGCGCCGTGCCGGGCTCATGGTGACGAGCACCCGCAAGTGGGAGCTGCAGGAGATCGAGCACCCCGTCATCGAACCGCTGCTCGAGTACAAGCGACTCGCGCGGCTCCTGACGGCGAACGGTTGGACGTGGCTCGACGACTGGGTGCGCGACGGCCGGTTCCACCCGAAGTACGTGGTCGGCGGCGTCGTCACCGGGCGCTGGGCAGCCGACGGCGGGGGAGCGATGCAGCTGCCGAAGGGCATCCGCGGGGCCGTCATCGCCGACCCGGGCTGGAAGCTCGTCGTGGCCGACGCTGCGCAGCTGGAACCGCGCGTGCTCGCCGCGATGGCCGGCGACCGGGCGATGGCCTCCGCGGGCGACGGACGCGACCTGTACGACGGCGTCGTGGCCTCGGGCGCAGTCGAGACCCGGCAGCAGGCGAAGGTGGCCATGCTGGGCGCGATGTACGGCGCCACTCAGGGCGAGGGTGGTCGGCTCGTCCCGCGCCTGGTGCGGGCGTTCCCGCGTGCGCTCGACCTGGTCGAACGCGCCGCACGCGCGGGGGAGCGGGGCGAAGCCGTCACGACGTTGCTCGGTCGGACGTCACCCGTTCCGGAGTCGTCGTGGTTCGAGGCCAGGAACCAGGCCTACACGGTCGAGGGGACGCCGGCGATGCAGCGTGCCGTCGAGTCCCGGGCGCGGAGCTGGGGGAGGTTCACCCGGAACTTCGTGGTGCAGGGGACCGCGGCCGAGTGGGCGCTCGCGTGGATGGGGTCGTTGCGCTCCCGGCTCACCGCTCGGTTCCCCGGGGCGGTTACGGACGGGCCGCACCTGGTGTTCTTCGTGCACGACGAGATCGTGGTGCACGCGCCGGAGGAGCACGCCGAGTGGGTGGCGACGCAGATCCGCGAGGCCGCGGTCGACGCCGGTCGGCTGTTGTTCCAGGACTTCCCGGTGACGTTCCCGCTGTCGGTCGCGGTGGTGGGGGCGTACTCCGAGGCGAAGGACTGACCGGTACCTGGTTGCATGGTGTCGTGACGACTCCGTACCGAAGGTCAGACCACCGGGGTGCCGCCGTACTGCTCACGGTGCTGGTGGTGGTCTGCTGGGTGGCCACGATCGCGTTGCCGATCGTCGCCCTGTCGTTGATGCTCCACGTCGAGGCGCCGGCGGAGCGGGCCGTCCCGATCGTCATCGCGTGGTTCATGACCCCGTTCATGACCGCGGTCGGTGTGACCATCGGGCTCGTCATCCTCCAGCGGTCTCGCCGGGCGAGCAGGCAGTAGTCGCGGCCTCGGCGGTTCCCGGGCGCTTCGGGCAGGCTGGACGGATGGACACCGAACGCGGGGACGCCGCCGACCGCACCGTCGGCGAGGTCGACCTCACCCGCTGGCGCACCCGCGCGGGCCGGGCGACCGCGCAGGGGTGGACCACGCTCGGCCACCGGTACGGCGCGATGCCGCTCCTGCTGCTCACGCTGGCCGTCGGGATCGGCATCGCCGTCGTCGCGACCTGGCTCGCCTCCGAGGTCTACGACGCCGTCCGCGAAGCCGACGACGTCGCCGTGCTCGACCGCCCGGTGCTCGACTGGGCACTCACCCTCCGGTCGCCCGTGGGGGATCGCCTGGTCACGTGGTGGACCGACATCGCGGGCACGATCGGCATGCCCATCGTCGCCCTCGGGTTCCTGGTCGGGTTCACCATCCAGCGTCGGGCGTGGACCCCGTTGGTGCTGCTCGTCGCGGCGAGTGGCGGCTCGCTGCTGATGACGATCGCGGGCAAGGACCTCATCGGTCGAGCGCGTCCGCCGCTCTCCGACGCGGTGCCGCCGTACGAGCACTCGCCGTCGTTCCCGTCCGGCCACACCCTCAACGCGACGGTGATCGTGGGCACGATCGTGTACCTGTTGCTCCTGCGGCAGTCGCGGGTCGTCACGCGGGTGTGGACGATCGTCGTCGGGACCCTGTTCGTGCTGTCGGTCGGGGCCTCGCGGGTGTTCCTCGGGCACCACTGGCTCACCGATGTCCTCGCGGCGTGGGCGCTGGGGCTCGCCTGGCTCGCCCTCGTGATCACGGCGCACCGGCTGTACCTGACGGCGCTCCGCCACGGCGCCGAGCCCACCCCGGACGGCGACATCGTCAAGAAGACTTGAACCGACGCGTTCCCGGTTCCAGTTACTGCTCCAAAACTTGAACGACTCCCCTCTGAGCGGCGTGAGACGACCGGCAGTGAAGCCTCGCGCACATCTCGTGAGCAGAAGACGTCGAGTCAGTCGAATGGACTCGACACCTTCTGCTCACCAAGCGCCGAGGCCCGACGGATGAGCGGGGCCGTCAGCCGCTACCGGTAGGTTGCCCGTCATGGAAGAACGGGTCTTCGGCGGCAGGTACCGCGTCACGGGCACGCTCGGACACGGTGGCATGGCGTCCGTGTACCGGGCGGTCGACGAGCAGCTCGGCCGAGAGGTCGCCGTCAAGGTGTTCCGCATCGGACCGGTCGACCACGGTGAACGCGCCCGCGCCGAGTCGGAGATCCAGACGCTCGCGACACTGCGCAGCCCAGCCCTCGTCACCCTGTACGACGCTGCCCTCGACGACGAGGACGGGGACTCGTACCTCGTCATGGAGCTCGTGCCCGGCAGCGACCTGGCCACCCGACTGCGCGAAGGACCGCTCGACCCCACGACCGCCGCCCGCGTCGGCGCACAGGTGGCCGACGGGCTGAGCGCCGTGCACGCCCAGGGCATCGTCCACCGCGACGTGAAGCCCGCCAACGTGCTGCTCGAGCGCGACGGCAGCCACGTCAAGCTCGCCGACTTCGGCATCGCCCTGCTCCGAGACGCTTCGCGCGTGACGGGGACGGGCACCGTGATGGGGACGGCCGCGTACCTCGCGCCGGAGCAGGTCCTGGCGCAGGAGATCACCGGCAAGGCCGACGTCTACGCGCTCGGGCTGGTGCTGCTCGAGTGCTTGACCGGCAAGACACCGTTCCCGGGCAGCGCGATCGAGTCCGCGACCGCGCGACTCACCCGCAGCCCGGAGATCGACCAGCACCTGCCGACGGCGTGGCGCACGCTCCTGCACGTGATGACCGCGCAGGACCCGTCCGAGCGCCCGAGCGCGGCCGAGGCAGCCGAACGACTCCGCGCCCTGGGCCGCGACGAGCCCGGGCCCGCCACGCAGCTCCTGCCCGGCGGTCCCGGCACGTTGACGGCAGCCGGTGCCGGCGCGGCAGCCGGAGCAGCCGCGGCCGGTGCCGCCGCCGCAGCCACGGCTCCGATGGCCGCGCACGCGGACGACGCGACCCGCGTGATGCCGGCGAGTGGTGCCTCCCGTCCGGGTGGACAGCCGGGCGCGGACGACGCGACCCGCGTCATGGACGCCCAGCAGCCGAACGCCGCGGACGACGTGTCGACCACCGTCCTCGGTGCCCAGCGCGGCACCGGCGGTCCGACCGGCGGTGGCGGCGTGCCACCCGCGGCCCCACCCGTCCGTCCGGGCTCCGGTGACGACCCGGCGAAGCGCGAGAAGCGACGCAAGGGGCCGATCATCACGGCGATCGTCGTGGTCGTCCTGGTGCTGGTCGGCATCGGGGTCGCAGTGTTCGCACTGAACGGCGACGACGACGGCACACCGGCTCCGACGGACACGAACTCGACAGCGCCGACGGAGCAGCAGCCCAGCGAGGAGCAGCAGCCGAGCGAGGAGCAGCAGCCGAGCCAGGAGCAGCAGCAGCCGAGCGAGCCGGCCGAGCAGCAGCCCTCCGAGCCGGCCGAGCAGCCGTCCGAGCCCGCTGAACAGCCGAGCGAGCCCGCCGAGCCCAGCCAGGAGCCGTCGGTCGGTCCGGAGCCGAGCGCGCCGGTCTCGAACCCGGTGCAGGAGCCGCAGGACGGCGCCGACCCGGCCGACGGCGCAGCCGACACGACGACCGACACGACGACCGACACCTCAGCGGACGCCGGTCCGGGCAACTCGGAGAACGCGCCCGGGCAGAACAAGGGCTGACACGCCGAGCGTTTTCGTCCAGACGCTGGACCAAATACGCTGGACCCGTGCGAGAACTGCAACGGAGCGGTGGGCCGACGACGGCCGTCGCGGCGCGGAACGGTGTCGGCTTCGGATCATCGGAGGGGTGGCTGGTCGAACGACCCGCGGGTGACGGCGCTGTCGTGGCGCTCGTCCCCGGGGCCGGTGGCCGGGTGGTCGCACCCGGCGACGAACTGTCGTGGGTCTGGTTCCCCGAACGCACGCTCCCGCAGGGCGCCGCCGAGCCCACCGAGGCGAACCTGCCGCACTTCTGGGACGCCACGGCCTTCACCGTGGACGTCGTCTTCACCGACGGCACACGACTGAGCGAGCACGCGGCCGCGCACGGCGGACACGCCCGCGACCAATACGGCGACGCGCTCACGCCCGAGGCGCAGGACGCGGCCCGCAAGCAGTGGGTCGACCAGTGGAACCGTCGCGCGGTGGACCTCACGCCGTTCGCGGGGCTGGTCGTCGACCGACTGGAGGCCCGGCTCGGCTCCGACACACAGCCGTCGGACGCCGACGGGGAGCGTCCAGCCCTGCGCGGCTGGCTCGACGACGTCCGGATCGCCCCGGCACGGCCGGCACCGGTCACGCCGCTCGACCACGTCCGCACGACCCGCGGCACGCAGGCTTCGTCACGGTTCTCCCGCGGCAACAACGCGCCGCTCGTCGGCATCCCGCACGGCGGGGTCTTCGGCCTGCCGATGACCGACGCGTCGAGCAACCGCTGGCCGTACGCGTACCAGGAGCACGCGCGCACCGACGCCGACGGGCGGGTCCGACCGGCGATCCAGGCGTTCGCGACGAGTCACATCCCGTCGCCGTGGATGGGGGACCGCGGCGTGTTCCAGGTCATGCCGTCGCCGCTCGACACCCCCGACGTCGACCGAGCCGCCCGCGCGCTCGGCTTCGACCACGACGACGAACTCGACGGTCCGCACCGGTACCGGGTCGCCCTCGACCAGGGTGTGACGGCCGAGATGACCGCGGGGGAGTTCGCCCTCGGCTTCCGGTTCACCGGTACCCGCAGCATCGTGCTCGACCACCACGGGTGGATCTCCGACGTCTCCGTGACCGTGACCGACGGCACCGCCGTGGTGGAGGCCCTGCTCGACGACCGCCCCGGCACCCCGCCGCACCACGTGCACGTCCGGATCCCGCACGTGACCGCGGACCACACCAGCACCGGCGAGCACGAGCTGCGCGGCTGGCTGGCCGTCGACGGCGACGGAGCGGTCGACGTCCTGCTCGGCATCTCGACCGTCTCGATCGAGGACGCCCGCGCGAACCTCGACGCCGCCGGCTCCTTCGACGCCATGTGCACCCGCGCCGAGGCACTCTGGACCGAGAAGCTCGCGACCCTGTCGTTCGACGGAGCCACCCCGGACCAGCTGACGAGCCTGTACTCCGGCCTGTACCGGCTGTTCCTCTACCCGAACCGTGCCGGCGAGACCGCCCTGACCGGGTCGCCGCACCACCGTTCCCCGTACGGAGCCGTCCTCGCCGACCCGATCCGCGACGAGCCCGGGCCGGAGGTCGTCGAGGGATCGTTCACCACCACGAACGGGTTCTGGGACACCTACCGCACCGCCTGGCCGCTCCTCGGACTCCTCACCCCGGAGACCGCCGGCGAGCTCGCGCAGGGCTTCGTCGAGCACCACCACGACGGCGGGTGGACGCCGCGCTGGAGCGCCCCCGGCGCCGAGGACTGCATGACGGGCACCACGAGCGACACCGTCTTCGCCGACCTCGCGGCGAAGGGCGTCACCGGGTTCGACCTCGCCGAGGCGTACCGGAGCGCGGTCCGCAACGCGACCGTCCCGCCGCGCGACGAGCGCGTCGGACGCAAGGGGAGCCTCCCGGGCGCCTTCCGCGGCCACGTCGACACCGCGACGTCCGAGGGGATGTCCTGGACCCTGGACGCCGCCATCAACGACTGGGGACTCGCGGTGATGGCGGGGCTGCTCGCGTCGCGGGCGGCCACGCCCGCCGACCTGTCCCGGTACGAGGCCGAGGCGGAGTGGTTCGCCCGGCGATCCCTGCAGTACCGGCACGTGTTCGACTCCGAGCGGGGCTTCTTCATCGGCCGCGACCCCGACGGCTCGTGGCGGGTCGGCACCGAGTTCGACCCGCGCGACTGGGGCGACGACTACACCGAGACGAACGCGTGGGGCACGGCCTTCACCGCACCCCACGACGGCGCGGGCATCGTGGACCTGCACGGCGGACCGGCACGGTTCGACGCCGCGCTCGACGCGTTCTTCGCGACACCCGAGACCGGCGCGACCATCCGCTCCGGCGCGTACGGCTTCCCCATCCACGAGATGACCGAGGCCCGCGACGTCCGGATGGGCATGCTCGGCCTGTCCAACCAGCCGGCGCACCACATCCCGTTCTTCCCGATGTTCACCGGTCGGCACGACGACGCGCACCGAATCGTCCGGGAGTCGCTCGAGCGGCTGTTCGTCGGCTCCGACCTCGGCCAGGGCTACCCCGGCGACGAGGACAACGGCGAGATGAGTGCCTGGTACGTCTTCGCGACGATCGGCCTGTACCCGCTGGCGCCGTCCACGGGCACCTACGTGCTCGTGCCGCCGTCGGTCCGCAGGACGGTGCTGCAGCAACCGGGAGGAACGCCCACCGTCATCGAGGTCGCCGACGGTTCCGCAGGTGCCTACGTGGCGTCGGTGACGGTCGACGGCTCGCCCTGGACGTCCGTCAGCATCCCGCACCACGTGGTGGTGTCGGCGTCGCACATCGTCTTCACGCTGTCGTCCGAACCGCAGGGCTGGGCATCGGACACCCGGCCGGTGTCGGCCTCCGAGGTCCACGGCTACCGGGACGCCCCGGTCGACCTGCTGCCCGTCGGGACGTCGTCGGAGGGCTCGTCGGCACTGGTCGACGACACCGGGCGGACCGTCACGGCGCTCGCCGCGGGGGAGTCGGTGGCGTTCGACGTGGACTGCCCCGCCGCGTCGCTGTACACCGTGACGGTGGCGACCCCGGGTTCGTACTCGTGGCAGGTGTCCCTCGGCGAGACCGTCACGGCCGTCGACGGCGCCGAGTTCACCTGGCCCGGGCAGACCCGGGTGTTCCGGATCATCGGCGGCGGCTCGTCGTTCGTGTTCACGGCGGGTACCGACGTCGGGTTGACGCAGCTCGAGCTGATCGCGGCGGATCGTTCCTGACCGCCGGCCACCGCGACTGATCGCTCGCTCTACGGCGGTTCAGAGGCGGCACTCAAGGTCGCCCGGCATGCTCGTCGGCATGTCGATCGCGAACTCGTGGGACCCGTCTGGTGGCCGTGCAATCCCGGAGGACCAGGTCCGCGAGGACGGGCTGGAGCTCGACGAGGACCCGGCGATGCTCGGGATCTCCTTCGACGTCGTGGGTGGTGCCTCCGCCGACCCCGCCGCGGTGTCCCCGGTCGACGTGCGCGTCCCATCCTCGGGGACCCCGGCCTCCGCCGACTGAGGCGTACCTGGTCGAATCGGGCGTACCTGGTCGGAAGTTTCGACCAGGTACGCCCGAAACCGTCTTGCATCGCGCGCGCTCTGGGAAAGAACGTCAGCGCGCGGAAGAGTCTGGGACGCGGTACTTGAAGCCGACGTGGGACGCGGTGAATCCGAGGCGCTCGTAGAACCGGTGCGCATCCGTCCGGGCGGCGTCCGAGGTGAGCTGCACGAGCGGGGTCCCGAGGTCCGGCGCTGCGACGTCGGTCACCCAGCGCATCAGCGCGCTGCCGATGCCGCCCGAGCGGAGCGCACTGCTCACGCGGACGGCCTCGACGAGCAGCCGCGTCGAACCCCGGCGAGCCATGCCCGGGATCCGGGTGAGCTGCAGCGTGCCGACGAGCCGACCGGCCTCGTCCTCGGCGACGAGCAGCGCGTTCGCCGGGTCGTCGGTGATCGATCGAAGGGCCGCGTCGTACTGCGGGCGGTCTTCCGGGGCGGCGACGTCCCCGCGGGCGGCACTGATCGGGTCGTCGGACAACAGCGCCATCAGGGCGTCGAGGTCGCCGTCGGCCGCGTTCCGCACCACCACCGAACCGGCGCGGGCGGACAGGCGGACGGGCAGGGTGAGGTCGTGGAGCACGACTCCACCCTGCCCGATGGACTCACGGGACGGTGTGCCCCGCGGCGGTGAAGATGCGGTACCACTCCTCGCGCGACAGCTCGACGTCCGAGCCGGCCGCCGAGTCGCGCACGCGCTGCGGGTTCGTCGTGCCGAGGACGACCTGGAAGTGCGCGGGGTGCCGGGTGATCCAGGCGACGGCGATGCCGGTCGGGGTGACCCCGTGCGCGGCGGCGATCTCCTCGAGGACGTCGTTGAGGTCGGCGTACTGTTCGCGGTCGCCGAGGAAGACGCCGTCGAAGAACCCCTTCTGGAACGGCGACCAGGCCTGCAGCGTGATGTCGTTGATCCGCGAGTAGTTGAGGATGTCGTTGTCGCGGGAGATCGACTGGTCGAGGCCACCCATGTTCGCCGTGAGGCCCTGCGAGATGACGTTGGCGTGCGTGATGCTCAGCTGCACCTGGTTGAAGGCGAGCGGCTGCTGGACGTGCTTCTTGAGCAGGTCGACCTGGCCAGGGGTGTGGTTCGAGACCCCGAAGTGGTGCACCTTGCCGGCGGCGTGCAGCTCGTCGAAGGCCTTTGCGACCTCTTCCGGCTCCACCAAGGCGTCGGGGCGGTGCAGGAGCAGGATGTCGATGTACTCGGTCTGCAGCGCGGTGAGCGATTCCTCGACCGACTCGAGGATGTGCTCGTACGAGAAGTCGAAGTACGCGCCGTTCGGGGTCGGACGGATGCCGACCTTGGTCTGCAGCACGATCTCGGCACGCTCCGACGGTGACAGCGTCACGGCGGCACCGAACCGCTCCTCGCAGCCGTGCCACTCGCCGTACACCGCGGCGTGGTCGAACATGTTCACGCCCGCGTCACGCGAGGCGCTGTAGAGCGCGCGGATGTCCTCGTCGCTCATGTCGTTGATCCGCATCAAGCCGACGACGACGTCGGATGCGGTGAGGTCGGTCTGTGGCAACTCCAGTGTCTTCACGCCCCCGATCCTGCCAGCCGGTCCCCGGTGCAGGCAGGCCCTGCCAGTACCTCAGGCGCGTTCGGGCAGCAGGACGGCGAGCACTCCGGAGTCGTCCGTCCACGTACCGGTCAGCTTCTCGCCCTCGGGCAGGGCGGTGCCGACGACCCGAGCGATGACGATCGTGCCGTGGTCGGTCGCGATCGACGTCACCGCGCCCGTCGTGGTCGCGTGCACCGAGGTGACATCGGGGGAGTCGGGTTCGGAGCCGCTGCCGTGGGCCCAGGCGTCCTTCGGCCGCCGTCCGGCATCGTTCGCCAGTTCGAGCTCCGCTTCGTGCCCGCCGGTGACGATCGCCCGGCGCAGGACGTCGGCGTGGACCGGATCGCCCACGGCGTCGTACACCCAGCGTCGCCCGAGCACGGAGTGGTCCATCTCGGTGACCAGGAACGCGTCGGCGCCGGGCAGCGGTGCATCCCGGTAGGTCAGTGGCGCCTGCAGGACCCGGCCGTCCTCGGTGCGGGCGAGCAGCACTTCGACGCCGACCTCGCCGGCGGGGTCGTCGAACCGGAACTGCCCGACGACCTGCAGCGGCGCTCCCGCGACGACGCCGCTCCACGCCTGGTCGGGCAGCCAGGCGGCGAGCGCCTCGGCCTTGGAGGGGCGGAGCGTTGCCTGCTCGATGACTGCCATGTCCTGACCGTACTGCTGCGCAGCACCCTGTCGTCGGCGCACCTCGAGGTCAGTGGACGGAGAACCCGCCGTCGACCGCGATGGACTGCCCCGTGACGTACGCCGAACCAGGGCCGGCGAGGAACACGGCAGCGGCGGCAAAGTCCGAAGCGAGTCCGTTCCGGCCGACCAGCGTCCGCGCCGCGAGGGCTGACACCGCGGCCGGGTCGGAACCGAGCCGCTCGTTGAGCGGCGTCCGTACGAAACCGGGGATGAGGACGTTGGAGGTGACCCCCTGCGCGGACCAGGCCTCCGCTTGGGACCGGGCCAGTGCCTCCAGGCCTGCCTTGGAGACCCCGTACGCGCCACTCGAGGCGAACGGACGGTGCGCCTGCTGCGAGCTGATGCTGATGATCCGGCCGTGGCCGCGCGCGGCCATGCCGGGCGCGAGCCGCTGGCCGAGCACGAAGGGTGCGTCGAGGTTCACGGCCATCGTGGCGTCCCAGGTGTCCTCGTCGAGGTCGGCCATCGGCGGCCGGAGGTTGATCCCCGCGGAGTTCACGAGGACGTCGACGTCGCCCGCCGCATCGGCGAGTGCGTGTGCTCCGGCGCGCGAGGACAGGTCGGCGACGATGCCGTCGGCCGATCCTCCAGCGGCGCGGACGTCGTCGACCGTCGCGTCGATGGTTGACCGTGTCCGAGCAGCGACGAGCACGTGCGCACCCGCGTCGGCGAGCGCGGTGGCGATGGCGCGTCCGATGCCGGAACTGCCTCCCGTCACCAGGGCGGTGCGTCCGTCGAGGCCGAAGAGCTGCTGCAGCGACATCCGGCCAGGCTAGCGAGGCCCCGTACGCTGGGCCGGTGCGTGACGACCTGCTGCCGATGCTCGCCTGCCCCGTGTGCGCCGAGCCCCTCGGTCGGGTCGACGGCGGCCAGGTCGGCTGTGCGACCGGGCACCGGTTCGACGAGGCCAAGCAGGGGCACCTGACGCTCCTGCCGGCGAAGCGTCGGGCGCTCACCGCGGACACCCCGGAGATGGTCGACGCGCGGCTGCGGTTCCTGGGACGGGGCCACTACGCGCCTGTCGAGCGGGCGCTCGCCGACGCCGTCGCCGAGGCGGCGGCCCCCGGAATCGTGCTCGACGTCGGGTCCGGTCCGGGGACCTACCTGGCGCATGCGCTGGACGCAGCGCACGTTCCGGACGGTGCGGACGGGAGGCTCGGGGTCGCGTTGGACCTGTCGGCGATCGCGATCCGCCGCGCGGCCCGCGTCCACGAACGTGCCGGAGCCGTCGTCGGGGACGTGACCGAGCGCCTCCCGGTCGTCGACCACGCTGCCGCCGTCGTCCTCGATGTCTTCGCACCGCGCAACCAGACCGAGTACGCCCGTGTCCTGCACCCCGAGGGCGTGCTGGTCGTCGTGACCCCGCGCACCGGCCACCTGGCGGAGCTGGCCGAGGCGACGATCTCCGTCGACCCGGAGAAGGAGCGCCGGTTGCACGAGTCGCTCACGCCGTCGTTCGTCCTGCGGTCCTCCGAGGACCTGACCTGGACGATGGACCTCTCCGCCGAGGACGTCCACGACGTCGTGCACATGGGGCCGAGCCACCACCACGTCGCACCGGACGCGGCGTTCGCCCCAGCGACGGTGACGGCCGCGGTCACCGTGTCGACGTGGACGCCGACGCGCTGACCGCGGCCACGGGGAACTACAGCTAGCGGTCGGCCGGGGCGACGTCGAGCTGCCAGACCACGCCGAACCGGTCGCGGAGCTGCCCGGCGAGCGGCGCCCAGGCCGAGGGAGCGAGGGGCTGCCGGATCTCGGCGCCGTCTGACAGCACGGCCCAGTACCGCTCGATCTCGGCGGTGTCGTCGCCGTGCACGAACACGTAGAACGCGTTCGATCCCTGGTCGTAGGGCTGCCCGGGCCAGACGTCGAAGGCCATGACCCGGAACCCGGCGTCGGTGGAGACCTGCCCGAAGACGATGCGGTCGGCCCAGGCCTGGTCGTCCAGGGCGCCCATCTGGCCGTAGGTGGCGGCGGTGACCTCGCCGCCGAAGACCGATGCGTAGAAGTCGAGGGCCTCGCGGGCATTGCCGTCGAAGTTGAGGTGGGGTGTCGTTTCGATGCTCATGGAACGAGGATGACCGGCAATGCGGTCAGATCGTGTCCGCTTCTCCGACGACAATGATCGACATGGCCGGACCCTCCTCGCGCATGCTCGCGCTGCTGTCGCTGTTGCAGGTGCACCGCGACTGGCCAGGCGACGAGCTCGCCGGACGCCTCGAGGTCAGCCCCCGCACGGTCCGCCGTGACGTCGACCGGCTCCGCGAGCTCGGGTACCGGGTGGAGGCGCTCCGCGGGCCGGCCGGGGGCTACCGGCTCGCAGCGGGCTCGGACCTTCCGCCGCTGCTGTTCGACGACGACCAGGCCGTGGCGATCGCGCTCGCCCTGAGCGTCGCCCCCGCCTCGGGCGCGGACATCGCCGAGTCGGCTGCCCGAGCGCTCGCGACGGTCCGGCAGGTCATGCCCGCGCGGCTCCGGTCGCGCATCGATGCCGTGCAGGCCGTGACCGCGACGAGCCGCACCCCGACCGACCCGGACGTGCTGGTGGCGGTGAGCGAGGCCGTCCACCTGCGCGAGGTGTTCCGCTTCGGCTACGGCGAGGACGAGACCCCGCACCGGGTGGAAGCGCACGCCGTGATCGCGCGGAACGGCCGCTGGTACCTGCTCGACTGGGACCTTGACCGCGACGACTGGCGCACCCATCGCATCGACCGGATCACCCCGCGGATGCGCACGCGGGTGCCGTTCCCCCCACGGCCCGTACCCGGCGGCGACGCGGTGGCCTTCGTGTCGGCGCGGTTCAAGGGATCGGCGCAGGCCGACGTGTGGCCGTGCACCGGTTCGGTCACCGTGACGGCTGCCGACGCACGGACGATCACGCCCTACCTGCCCGAGGATGCCGTCGTCGAACCCTTGTCCGACGCGCGGATTCGGGTGACGCTCGGCTCGTGGTCCTGGCCGGGGCTCGCCGGAGCGTTCGCGGGGTTCGCGGTCGACTTCGTCGTCGAGGGTCCCGAGGACCTCCGCGACGCCGTCGGTGCGCTGGCCACGCGGCTCCGGGCGGCGAGCGCGCGTTAGCGGGGCGCATGCGTCCGCCAGCGCGGCGTGAGGAAACCGTTAGGAGCGGCCAGGAGGCCCGGTGCAGGATCCAGCATCGGTCCATGCACCACACGTGGTGCCGTCCGCGTCGCCCGACGCGGACACCGCAGACCTTCTGGAGTCCCTCGTGTTCGACGTGTTCGTCGTCGCCGGTGTCCTCGCCGTGTTCGGCGTGGTGGCACTGATCGCCAAGGGGGTGGAACGGCTGTGATCGGCATCACCATCGCGGCCGCCGTCCTCGGCATCGCCGCTGTCGTGTACCTCGTCTGGGCGCTCGTGCGTCCGGAGCGGTTCTAGTGGGCGCCGTGGGCGCGTCGGGCGCCGCGGACGTCTGGGCGGGGATCGTCCAGGTCGCCACGCTCGTCCTGCTGCTCGTCGTCGCCTACCGGCCGCTCGGCGACTGGATGGCCCGGGTCTTCACACCCGTTCGGCACAACCGGGTCGAGCGGGGGGTCTACCGGCTGATCGGGGTCGACCCGGACGCCGAGCAGTCGTGGGCCGTGTACCTGCGCGGCGTGCTGCTCTTCAGCGTCGTCGGCCTCCTGCTCGTCTACCTGCTGCAGCGCATCCAGGTCGTGCTGCCCGGCGACCTCGGGCTCCCTGCCGTCGGCCCGTCGCTCGCGTTCAACACCGCGGCGTCGTTCGTCGCGAACACGAACTGGCAGTCCTACTCGCCCGAGGTCACCGTCGGGTACAGCGTGCAGATGGCCGGCCTCGCGGTGCAGAACTTCCTGTCCGCAGCCGTCGGCCTCGCCGTCGCCGTGGCACTGGTGCGCGGGTTCGCCCGCCGCAAGTCCGGCACGCTCGGCAACGTGTGGGTGGACGTCGTCCGCGGTGTCGGCCGACTGCTGCTGCCCGGGGCGTTCGTCTTCGCGATCGTGCTCGTCGCCGGCGGCGTCATCCAGTCGTGGGGGAGCGGCACCGACGTCACCACGCTGGTCGGTGGCACGCAGCACCTGCCGGACGGGTTCGTGGCGTCGCAGGAGGCGATCAAGGAACTCGGCACGAACGGCGGTGGCTACTTCAACGCCAACTCGGCGCACCCGTTCGAGAACCCGCAGGCGTGGACGAACCTGGTCGAGGTCTTCCTGATGCTCGTCATCCCGTTCTCGCTGCCGCGCACCTTCGGCCGGATGGTCGGCGACGACCGCCAGGGCTACGCGATCCTCGCCGTGATGGGCGCGATCTTCCTCGTGTCCCTGTCGGTGATGTCGATCGCCGAGCTCAGCGGTGGGGGGCTCGCCACACACGCAGCCGGTGCCGCGATGGAGGGCAAGGAGACCCGGTTCGGGATCCTCGGCACCACCCTGTTCGGCACGACGTCGACCGCGACCTCGACCGGTGCGGTGAACGGCATGTTCGACAGCTTCACGCCGATCGGCGGGATGATGGCGATGCTCAACATGATGCTCGGCGAGGTCACCCCCGGCGGTGTCGGTTCCGGTCTGTACGGCATGCTCGTGCTCGCCGTCATCACGGTGTTCATCGGCGGGCTGCTCGTCGGCCGGACCCCGGAGTACCTCGGCAAGAAGATCCGCGCCAAGGAGATGACCTTCGCGGCGCTGTACATCCTGGTGACGCCGACCCTCGTGCTCCTCGCCACCGGACTGTCCCTGGTCATCCCCGGCGTCCGCGAACAGGTACTCGGCACGTCGATCTTCAACCCCGGCAACCACGGGCTCTCCGAGCTGCTCTACGCCTTCACCTCGGGTGCGAACAACAACGGCTCGGCCTTCGGCGGGCTCACCGCGAACACCACGTGGATGAACTCCGCGCTCGGCGTCGTGATGCTGCTCGGGCGCTTCGTGCCGATGGTGTTCGTCCTGGCGCTCGCCGGGTCCCTCGCCGCCCAGGACCGCGTACCCGAGACCGCCGGCACGCTGCCCACCCACCGCCCGCTGTTCATCGGGCTGCTCGGCGGCGTCGCCGTCATCGTCACCGCACTCACCTACTTCCCGGTGCTCGCACTGGGCCCGCTCGCAGAAGGACTGTCATGACCGTGACCACCGAGCCGGAACCGCGCACCGCAGTGGAGCCGGCCACCCGCTCGTCCGCATTCGGACCCCGTCAACTGGTGGCGGGCCTCCCGGGAGCCCTGCGGAAACTCGATCCGCGACTGATGTGGCGGAACCCCGTCATGTTCATCGTCGAGGTCGGCGCAGCCCTGACGACGGCGGCCGCCGTCGTCGAGCCGTCCGCGTTCACCATCGCCATCGCGGTGTGGCTCTGGCTCACCGTCGTCTTCGCGAACCTGGCGGAGTCGGTCGCCGAGGGCCGTGGGAAAGCGCAGGCCGACACGCTGCGGAAGACCCGCTCGACCACGAGCGCCCGACGGGTGCTCGGCTACGACCCGGCCGACGCAGCGGCGATCGGCAACGAGACCGAGGAGGTCGCGTCGGTCGACCTGGCCAAGGGTGACGTGGTGGTCGTCGTCGCCGGCGAGGTGATCCCCGGTGACGGTGACGTCATCGACGGCATCGCGTCCGTCGACGAGTCGGCCGTCACGGGGGAGTCCGCACCGGTCATCCGCGAGTCCGGCGGCGACCGCAGTGCCGTCACCGGCGGCACCCGGGTGCTGTCCGACCGGATCATCGTGCGCATCACCTCGACCCCTGGTGAGACCTTCATCGACCGGATGATCCGCCTCGTCGAGGGTGCAGCCCGGCAGAAGACGCCCAACGAGATCGCGCTGAACATCCTGCTCGCCTCGCTGTCGATCGTCTTCGTGATCGTCTGCCTGACGATGCAGCCCATCGCGGGACTCGTCGGTGCCACGGTCAGCGTCCCCGTCCTGATCGCCCTGCTCGTCTGCCTCATCCCGACCACCATCGGCGCCCTGCTCTCCGCGATCGGCATCGCCGGCATGGACCGGCTCGTGCAGCACAACGTGCTCGCGATGTCGGGCCGCGCGGTCGAGGCCGCCGGCGACATCACCACCCTGCTGCTCGACAAGACCGGCACGATCACGTACGGCAACCGTCGGGCGTCCCGCGTGGTGCCGGTGCCGGGCGTGAGCGAGGCTTCGCTGATGGCGGCAGCAGCCCTGTCGAGCGCGGCAGACTCGACGCCCGAAGGCCGCTCGATCGTGTCGCTCGCTGCCGACGCCGGGGTGACGCCGGCACTGCCGGACGGTGCCGTCGAGGTGCCGTTCACGGCGCAGACGCGCATGTCCGGTCTGGACCTGCCGGACGGGTCGCAGATCCGAAAGGGTGCCGCTGCGGCCGTACTGGCCTGGGCAGACACCCCCGACGCCGGTTTGGTTGCCGCGATCGACTCCACCGTCGCGGAGATCTCCGACCAGGGCGGCACCCCACTGGTCGTCGGCCGCCGCTCCTCGGACGGCGCGGTCGCCCTGCTCGGCGTCGTGCACCTGAAGGACGTCGTCAAGGACGGCATGGCGTCACGGTTCGCCGAGCTCCGGTCGATGGGCATCCGCACGGTGATGATCACCGGTGACAACCCCCGAACCGCGGCCGCGATCGCGCACGAGGCCGGCGTCGACGACTTCCTGGCCGAGGCCACCCCGGAGGACAAGCTCGCGTACATCAAGCGCGAGCAGGAGGGCGGCAACCTCGTCGCGATGACCGGCGACGGCACCAACGACGCCCCGGCCCTGGCGCAGGCCGACGTCGGCGTCGCGATGAACACCGGCACGACGGCGGCGAAGGAGGCGGGCAACATGGTCGACCTCGACTCCGACCCGACCAAGCTCATCGACGTCGTCCGGATCGGCAAGCAGCTGCTCATCACCCGTGGTGCCCTGACCACCTTCTCCATCGCGAACGACGTCGCGAAGTACTTCGCGATCATCCCGGCGATGTTCCAGGCGGCGTTCCCCGGGCTCGCGGCGCTCAACATCATGGGGCTGCACAGCCCGTCGTCCGCGATCCTGTCCGCCGTCGTCTTCAACGCGCTCGTCATCGTGGCGCTCATCCCGCTGTCACTGCGCGGCGTCAAGTACCGCGCCGCCGCAGCGTCGTCGATCCTCGGCCGCAACCTGCTCGTCTACGGGCTCGGCGGCGTGATCGTCCCCTTCATCGGCATCAAACTGATCGACCTCGTGGTCGGTCTCATCCCGGGGTTCTAGTCATGGCATCTGCACGTTCCACCGTCCGTTCCGCTGGTGTGGCCATCCGCCTCACCCTGCTCGCCACCGTCGTGCTCGGCGTCGGCTACCCGCTCGCCGTCTGGGGCGTCGGCCAGGGGGTGTTCCACGAGCAGGCCAACGGCTCGGAGATCACCGATTCGTCCGGCGCCGTCGTCGGGTCCTCCCTCATCGGGCAGTCGTTCTCCGGCAAGCAGGCTGATCGCTGGTTCCAGTCGCGGCCCTCCGCAGCTGGCGAGGACGGCTACGACGCCGGGGCCTCGTCCGGCTCGAACCTCGGGCCGAACAACCCGGACCTGCTCAAGGCCGTCAAGGAGCGGCAGCAGGCGGTCGCGAAGGCCGACGGTGTGTCCGTGTCCGAGGTGCCGGCCGACGCCGTAACGGCCTCGGGCTCGGGTCTCGACCCGGACATCAGCCCGGCGTACGCGGCGCAGCAGGTGGCGCGTGTGGCTGCGGCGCGGGGGCTGTCCGAGGACCGCGTGCGTGCACTGGTGGTGCAGCACACCGAGTCGCGCCAGCTCGGGTTCCTCGGCGAGCCCGTCGTGAACGTGCTGGCCCTGAACCTCGCGCTGGCGAAGGCATCCTCGTGATCGATCGCGCCCCGCGGTGGTCATCGCGCCCCGACTCACCGGGGCGCGATGACCACTTGGGGGCGCGATCCCGCCCTGCGCCCGGCTTCGCGCCCGCTGCGGAACTCGACGCGAGAGGATGAGCACGTGAAGCGCGGCAAGCTACGGGTCCTGCTCGGTGCCGCACCGGGCGTCGGCAAGACGTTCACCATGCTCGAGGAGGGCCGCCGGCTGCTCGACGAGGGCCGGGACGTCGTCGTCGCCGTGGTCGAGACGCACGAACGGGCCGCCACCGCCGCGCTCGTCGACGGTCTGGAGGTCGTGCCGCGCCGCACCGTGGACCACCGCGGCGTGGAGCTCGACGACCTGGACTTCGCCGCGGTGCTCCGGCGAGCGCCCGAGGTCGCCCTCGTCGACGAACTCGCGCACACGAACGCTCCCGGCAGTGCGAACGAGAAGCGCTGGCAGGACGTCGAGGCGCTGCGAGCCGCCGGCATCGACGTCATCTCGACGGTCAACGTCCAGCACATGCAGTCCCTCGGCGACGTGGTCCGCGAGATCACGGGCACCGTGCAGCGGGAGACCGTCCCCGACGCCGTGGTGCGCGCGGCCGACCAGATCGAGGTCGTCGACCTGGCACCGGCCGCCTTGCGCGAGCGGCTCTCCGACGGGCTCGTGTACCCGGCTGCCCGGATCGATGCGGCCCTGTCGAACTACTTCCGGCTCGGGAACCTGACGGCGTTGCGCGAGATCGCGCTGCTCTGGCTGGCGGACGAGGTCGACGACGCGCTCAAGGCCTACCGCGCCGAGCACGGCATCGAGCACCGGTGGGAGACCCGGGAGCGCGTGCTGGTCGCCCTGACCGGCGGCCCCGAGGGCGAGACCCTCCTGCGCCGCGGTGCCCGCATCGCTGCCCGCAGTGCCGGGGGTGAACTCGCGGCCGTGCACGTGACGACGAACGACGGCCTGCGCGAGCGCCACCCGGGGGCGCTCGGTGCCCAACGCACCCTGCTCGAACAGCTCGGCGGGACGTACCACCAGGTGGTCGGCGACGACGTGCCGTCGACCCTCGTGCGGTTCGCGCGGTCGATCGACGCGACCCAGATCGTCATCGGCGTCAGCCGTCGCAGTCGGCTCGCCGCGGCCCTGACCGGCCCGGGCATCGGCAACACGGTGATCCGGGAGTCGGGCGACATCGACGTGCACGTCGTCACGCACGAGCGCGCCGGTGGTGGCTTCGCCCTGCCGAAGCTCGGCGGCAGTCTGTCGCGCGGACGGGTCCTCGCCGCGTTCGTGCTCTCGGTCCTCGTCGGGCCCCTGCTCACCTGGGTCCTGTCGATCGGCAGCGACCCCGACGCCATCACCGTGGACGTCCTGGCGTACCAGTTGCTGGTGCTCGTCGTGGCGCTCGTCGGCGGGATGTGGCCGGCGGTGTTCACGGCGGTGCTGTCCGGACTGAGCCTCGACTTCTTCTTCGTGCAACCCCTGCACATGGTCACGGTGCAGCAGCCGTGGCACCTCTTCGCTCTCGTCATGTACGTCATCAGTGCCGTACTCGTCAGCTTCGTGGTCGACCGGTCCGCCAGACGTTCGCGTGCTGCCCGTCGCGCCGCGGCGGAGTCGGGTCTGCTGATGGGGATCGCCGGCAGCGTCCTCCGCGGCGACGACGCCCTGCAGGCCCTGCTCGACCGCACCCGCGAGGCCTTCGGATTCGCCGGCGTCCGGATCCGGCAGGGGAACGAGGAGCCGGCCACGTCGGGGACGTTCGGCGAATCGCCGGACGCGTCCACGAGCCTCCCGTCCGGTGCCGTGCTCGAGTTCGCGGGCGCTCCGGACGACCCGACCCAGCGCCGGTTGCTGCGCGTCGTCGAGCAGCAGCTCGACGCCGCGGTCGAACACCGCTCGTTGACGCGCACCGCGCTGGACGCGGAGCGGATCGCGGCGGCGGACCGCGTCCGCAGCGCGATCCTCGCGGCCGTCGGCCACGACGTGCGTCGGCCGATCGCGGCCGCCTCGGCCGCCGTCCAGTCGTTGCGTGCGCTGGACGTCGACCTGTCCAGGGCCGACCGGGAGGCACTGCTCGCGACCGCCGACGAGAGCCTCGGTCAGCTGGCGGTGCTGTTGGCAGACCTGCTGGACGTCAGTCGTGTGCAGGCGGGTGTGCTCGCGGTCGCGTCGGGGCCGCTGGCCCTCGACACCGTGGTCGCACCGGCGCTCGACGAGCTCGAGCTCGGGCCCGACGACGTCGACCTCGACCTGCCGGCGGACCTGCCGCCGGTGCTCGCCGACCTCGTCCTGCTGCAGCGGGTCGTCGTGAACCTGCTCGCGAACGCCGTCCGCTACGCACCCGACGGCACCCGCGTGCGCGTCGCGGCGAGCGCCTTCGGAGGCGGGGTCGAGCTCCGGATCGCCGACCACGGTCCGGGTATCCCGTCGGACCGGGTCGACGAGGTCTTCCAGCCGTTCCAGCGGCTCGGCGACACCGACAACGAGACGGGCCTCGGGCTCGGGCTCGCACTCGCGCGGGGCTTCACCGAGGGCATGGGTGGCACGATCGAGGTCGACGACACCCCGGGTGGTGGGCTCACCGTCGTGGTGCGGCTGCCGATCGCCGGGCACGTGGGAGTGGAGCTCCGGTGAAGGTCCTGATCGCGGACGACGACGCGCAACTCGTCCGAGCGCTCACCGTCACGCTCGCCGCCCGCGGGTACGAGGTCGTGACGGCGAAGGACGGGCGCGCGGCGATCGACGCCGTCATCACCGAACGGCCCGACCTGGTGCTGCTCGACCTGGGCATGCCCCGGCTCGACGGCATCGGGGTGCTCGAGGGCATCCGGGGGTGGTCGCAGGTGCCGGTGCTCGTGCTGTCCGGCCGGACCGACTCGTCCGACAAGGTCGACGCACTCGACGCCGGCGCGGACGACTACGTGACGAAGCCGTTCCAGATGGACGAGCTGCTGGCGCGGTTGCGAGCCCTCGGACGACGCCGTGCCCCGGCCGGCGTCGACAGCGCGCCGACGATCCGGATCGGCGACCTCGTCGTGGACCTCGTCGCGAAGCAGGTCACCCCGGCCAGCGGTCCCGCGATCCGGCTGACCCCGACGGAGTGGCGCCTGCTCGAGGTGCTCGTCACGAACCCCGACCGGCTGATGACCCGCGAGATGCTCCTGACCGAGGTGTGGGGGCCGTCGCACGGCAACGACTCCGGGTACCTGCGGCTGTACATGGCGCAGCTGCGGCGGAAGCTCGAGCCCGACTCGGCGACCCCGCGGTACCTGGTGACCGAGTCCGGCATGGGCTACCGCTTCAGCCCCTCCGGGGTCACGCCCGGGAACTGAAGGCGGCGAGCTCGGCACGGGTGCGGGCCCCGTGCTTCCGGAGCAGGTTCGCCACGTGGTACTTCACGGTGTTGACGCTGATGCCCAGGCCCTCGGCGATCTCGCGATTGCCGACGCCCGTCGCGAGCAGCCGCAGCACGTCGCGCTCCCGCGGGGTGAGGCCGTCGTCCGCGACCGACTCCACCTCGGCCGGCGACGGGTCGAGGGGCAGCGAGATGTCGAGGACCGAGCCCCAGTCCGGCGTGCTCGACACCTGGACGCGGCCGTCGAGGGTGACGACCCGTTCTGCGATCGGCCGCATGGCGTCGTCGTGCACGTCGAGGGTGCCGGAGCCGTCGTCGCGGAGCTGCATGAGCAGGTTCCGGCCGTCGCAGTCCCACTGGATGCGGACCCGCTTGGCCGCACCACCGTCGACCAGGGCGAGCACGGCGGTCCGGACGATGGCGCGGGCCGCGTGGGCGACGTCGCCCGGCAGTGCGCGGCCGGTGGTCGGCGGCTCGACGAACTGCACGTCGAGGTCGCCGAACCGGACGAGCGGGCGCAGGTCGGCTCGGAGGCGCGAGAACGCCCCGGTGACCGGCTCCAGCAGGGTGCTGCGCTGGTGGTCGGTCTCGGTGCGCAGGTCGACGAGTGCTGCCGACGCGATCTCGACGGCCTCGGCCCGCGCGGCGGCGTCCGACACCCGTGGTGACCGGAGCACGGCGAGCACGGACTCGAGGGTGAGCGCCTGACGGTCCGCCTGCTCGGCGACGGTCCGGGCGTGCTCCGAGGCGGCGAGCCGACTGGCGGGCTCGCCACGGGCCTCCCGGTCGGGTGCGATGGCGTCCATGGGAGCCGAACCTACCTGTCCCACCCGTGCGGACGGGGCCACCCGATCGGGTGGGATGCCTGCCGACGCGGGTAGCGGTGCGGCGGGCCGCGCGACGGCATGCTCGTGGACATGGCAGAACCCACCGTCCCCGCAGCGTTCGACGTGATCGTGCGCGAGGTCACCGACCTCGCCGCGAACGTCGACGACGCGTCGGCCGAGCGCGCCCTCGACCTGATCGACCGCTCCCACCGTGTCTTCGTGCACGGTGCCGGCCGTTCCGGACTCGCACTGCGCATGACCGCGATGCGGCTCATGCACCTCGGTCGCGACGTCCACGTCGTCGGCGAGGTCACCACGCCCGCGATCCGGCCCGGGGACGTGCTCCTCGTCGCGAGCGGTTCCGGCACGACCACCGGCATCCTGCAGGCCGCCCGTACCGCGCACGACGTCGGCGCGTCCGTCGTCGCCCTGTCGACCACCGACGACTCCCCGTTGTCCGAGGTCGCGGACGTCACCCTCGTGCTGCCGGCAGCGACGAAGACCGACCGCTCCGGCACGGCCTCGGCGCAGTACGCCGGCAGCCTCTTCGAGCAGGCCGTCGCCCTGGTCGGCGACGCCCTGTTCCACACGCTCTGGTCCCGCGGCGGGCAGTCCGCCGACGACCTCTGGCCCCGACACGCAAACCTCGAATGAAAGGCATCCACATGCAGCTCCAGTTCGCCATGGACACCCTGACCACCGAAGCCGCCCTCGAACTCGCCGCCGCGGCCGCGCCGCACGTCGACGTCCTCGAGCTCGGCACGCCCCTGATCAAGAGCGCCGGCCTGTCCGCCGTCACCGCGATCAAGGAAGCCCACCCGGACAAGATCGTCTTCGCCGACCTCAAGACGATGGACGCCGGCGAGCTCGAGGCCGACATCGCGTTCTCGGCGGGCGCCGACCTGGTCACCGTCCTCGGTGTCGCCGGTGACTCGACCATCGTCGGCGCCGTCAAGGCCGCGAAGAAGCACGGCAAGGGCATCGTCGTCGACCTGATCGGCGTCTCCGACAAGGCCGCCCGTGCCCGCGAGGTCGTCGCGCTCGGCGCCGAGTTCGTCGAGGTGCACGCCGGGCTCGACGAGCAGGCCGAAGAGGGCTTCACCTTCTCGACGCTGCTCGACGCCGGCAAGGAGTCGGGTGTGCCGTTCTCGATCGCCGGCGGCGTGAACGCATCGTCGGTGGCCTCGGTGCAGGAGGCCGGTGCCCGCATCGCCGTCGCCGGCAGCGCGATCTACAGCGCGTCGGACGTCGGCGCAGCAGCCGCCGAGATCCGCGCCGCGATCACGGCGTAGCGCCCGCGGCGCCCGCGCCGCGATGGTGAGCAGAAATGGTCGAGTGCGCATCACGCACCCGACCATTTCTGCTCACCGAGGGACCTCCGCCGGTACCGTCGAGGCGTGACGATCGAGCTGCGCCGGGTGACCGCGGACGATTGGCGCGTCTGGCGACCCGTCCGGCTGCGAGCGCTCGCCGACTCCCCGCACGCGTTCGGCTCGACGCTGCAGGACTGGGCGGACGCCCCCGAGCACCGCTGGCGGACACGCCTGTCGATCCCCGGTGCGCTCGACCTGCTGGCGGTCGCCGCCGAGGGCGACGTCGTCGGGATGGCGAGCGGTGTCCCGGGCGCCGCCGCCGGTGCGCCAGCCCAACTCATCTCGATGTGGGTCGACCCCGCAGCCCGGGGCCGAGGCGTCGCACGTGCCCTGATCGAGGCGATCGCGGAGTGGGCAGCGGCCTCCGGTGGCAGGGCGCTCGAACTCTCCGTGATGCCCGGCAACACCGTCGCCCGGCACACCTACGAACGCGCCGGGTTCACCGCACTCGACGAACCGGGCGATCCCCTGCCCGACGGTCGGAACGAGGTGCTGATGCGTCGTACGGTGGTCGCATGAACCGAGTACTGCGGTGGACCGCGTGGATCGTCGCCGTGCTGCTGGTGGTCGTGGTGGTGTTCCTCGTCTGGGCGCACATCGTCATGCAGGGCACCCGGAGCGCTGCGCTGCAGGTCTGGCGCGACGACCGTGTGTCGGTCCAGGATGCCGGTGACTCCGTGGTGATGACGCCCACGGGGCAGGCCGACGGCAAGGGCATCGTGTTCATCCCGGGTGCGAAGGTCGATCCGTACGCGTACATGGCGACCTTCCGGCAGGTGGTCGCGAACGGCACGACGGTCGTCATCACGAAGCCGACGCTCAACCTCGCGTTCTTCGACACCCGGCCGCTCTCGACCTTCGAGGCGCACGCGCCGGACGTCGCGACCTGGGCGGTCGGCGGGCACTCGCTGGGCGGGGTCCGTGCCTGCCAGCTCGCGCAGGACGCGGACGGCCTGCTGCTGCTCGGCAGCTACTGCGCGAACGACATCAGCAGCTCGTACATCGACGTGCTGAGCGTCTCGGGCTCGCGTGACGGGCTCTCGACCCCCGACAAGGTCGACGCGGCCCGGCACCTGTTGCCGTCGACCGCGACGATGACCGAGGTCCAGGGTTCGAACCACGCCGACTTCGGCGCCTACGGGGACCAGCCGGGCGACCGCACGGCGACCATCAGCCGCGAGGCCGCCCGCGAGCAGATCTCCTCGGCGATCGAGGAATGGGCGCGCGACCTGCCGCCGGCCCCTGGCCTGCGCTGACGGCGCGGTCTGAACACGCGTGCTGGAGCGGTCCTAGACTCGACGAGAGCAACGTCCACGAACCCCGTTCCCTGAAGGGCTGCAGATGACGACGCCGACCCGGCGCACACCCGCGCGACTCGCGGACACGCGAGCGCTCCTGTTCGACCTGGACGGTGTCCTCACCCCCACCGCCGACGTGCACATGCGCGCCTGGAGCCGGCTCTTCACGCCGTACCTCGAAGCGCACGGGGTCGCGCCGTACACACAGGCCGACTACTTCGCGTACATCGACGGCAAGCCGCGGTACGACGGCGTGCGGTCGCTCCTCGAGTCGCGGGGGATCGACCTGCCGCAGGGCACCCCGGACGACGGCCCGGACGACGACACCGTGTGCGGTCTCGGCAACCGGAAGAACGCCGAGTTCACCGCCGAGCTGGACGAACACGGCGTCGAGCCGTACCCCGGCTCGCTCCGGTTCCTCACCGCCGCGATCGACGCCGGCTTCCACGTCGCGGTCGTCTCGAGCTCCGCGAACGCCGTCTCGGTGCTGCGGACCGCCGGCATCCTCGACCGGTTCACCGTCGTGGTCGACGGGCTCGTCGCCCGCCAGGACGGCCTGGCGGGCAAGCCCGCCCCCGACACCTACCTGGACGCCGCCGGGCGCTTCGGACTGACCGCCGCCGAGTGCGTCGTGGTCGAGGACGCCACCAGTGGTGTCGAAGCCGGCCGGAACGGGGCCTTCGGGCTCGTCGTCGGGGTCGACCGCGGAGCGGGCGCCGACGCGCTGCGTGAACACGGCGCCGACGTCGTCGTGACGGACCTCGCCGACCTGGTCGCGGACCTTCCCCACGCGACCACCAGCACGACGTAGCCAGCGCGCCGGAGGCGAGCCGCGCCTCCCGGTCGAACCGACGTCCCCACGCCACCCTCCCTTCCCACGGAGCACCATGAACCCCATCACCTCGGACCCGCTCGACCGCGTCCGGTACCCGATCGACGAGTGGGCACTCGTCGAGACCGAGTACACCCCCGACCAGCAGGGCGTCGCCGAGACGAACTTCGCCGTCGGCAACGGGTACCTCGGCCTGCGCGGCAACCTCGACGAGGGCCGCGGCGGTGTGCAGTACGGCACGTACATCAACGGGTTCCACGAGACCTGGCCGATCCGGCACGCCGAAGACGCCTTCGGGTTCGCCAAGACCGGCCAGACGATCATCAACGCGCCCGACGCCAAGGTGATCCGGCTCTACGTCGACGACGAACCCCTCGTGCTGGCCGAGGCGGACATCCTCCACCACACGCGGCGCCTCGAGTTCCGCGGCGGCTACCTGTTCCGCGAGACCGAGTGGTCGACGCCCTCCGGCAAGCGCGTGCTGATCCGGTCCCGCCGCCTGGTGTCGTTCACCGATCGGCACCTCGCCGTCATCGACTACGAGGTCACCGTGCTCGACGCGGACGCCTCGATCCTGCTGTCCAGCCAGATCCTGAACCGCCAGGACGTGCAGGACGAGTACCACGCCGGGATGCGGGCGGCCGCGAACGCCTTCGACCCGCGCAAGGCCGAGGCCTTCACCGACCGGGTGCTCGAACCGAAGCTCAAGCGCAGCACCGGTGCCCGCTCACTGCTCGGGTACCAGGCGTCGAGCTCCGGCATGACCATCTGCGTCGGTGTGGAGCACCACCTCGAGACCGAGAACAGCTGGGACGAGTCGTCGTCGATCGACGATGACCTGGCGAAGCACGTCTACCGCGTCCAGGCGCGTGCCGGGCAGCCGATCCGACTCGTCAAGCACGTGGTGTACCACACCTCCCGCGGTGTCCCGGTGCGCGAACTCGCCGACCGCTGCGACCGCACGCTCGACCGGGCGCACGCCGAGAACATCGACGAGACGTTCGAGAAGCAGCGCGTCTGGCTCGACGACTACTGGGCACGCAGCGACGTCGAGATCGCCGGGCAGCCGGAGATCCAGCAGGCCGTCCGGTGGAACCTGTTCATGCTCGCGCAGGCCACGGCCCGCACCGACGGGCACGGCATCGCCGCCAAGGGCGTCACGGGCTCCGGCTACGGCGGGCACTACTTCTGGGACATGGAGATCTACGTCCTGCCGTTCCTGTCGTACACGGCGCCGATCGTCGCCCGGAACGCGCTGCGGTTCCGCTACAACATGCTCGACGCCGCACGCTCGCGGGCACGCGAGCTGAACCAGCGGGGTGCCCTGTTCCCCTGGCGCACGATCAACGGCGAGGAGTCGAGCGCGTACTACGCCGCCGGCACCGCGCAGTACCACATCGACGCCGACATCGCCCATGCCCTGATGCAGTACGTGCGGGCGTCCGGTGACACCGAGTTCCTGAAGCGCGGGGCGATCGACGTGCTCGTCGAGACCGCTCGGCTGTGGGCCGACCTCGGCTTCTGGCGCTCCAACGGCGACAAGAAGTTCCACATCGACGGCGTCACCGGGCCCGACGAGTACACGACCGTCGTCGACGACAACCTCTACACGAACGTCATGGCGCGGGCGAACCTGTGGTTCGCGGTGAACGCGTGCCGCGAACTCGCGGCCGACGACGTCGAAGAGTACGACCGGATGGTGCGCCGCACCGGTCTGCGCCCCGACGAGCTCGTCGAGTGGGAGCACGCAGCCGAGTCGATGGAGATCCCCTTCGACCCGCACCGTGGCATCCACCCGCAGGACGCCCAGTTCCTCGACAAGGAACTCTGGGACCTCGAGAACACCCCCGAGTCCAAGCGTCCGCTGCTGCTCCACTACCACCCGCTGGTCATCTACCGGTTCCAGGTGCTCAAGCAGGCAGACGTCGTGCTCGCGCTGTTCCTGCAGGGGCACGAGTTCACCGCGGCCGAGAAGCGCCGCGACTTCGACTACTACGACGCGCTCACCACGGGCGACTCGACGCTGTCGGCGGTCGTGCAGTCGATCATGGCGGCCGAGGTCGGGTACCACGACCTCGCCGACCAGTACTTCCAGACGGCGCTCTACGTCGACCTGGCCGACCTGCACGGCAACACCTCGGACGGCGTGCACATCGCGTCGACCGGTGGCATCTGGGGTGCGCTCGTCAACGGGTTCGGCGGTATGCGCGACCACGGCGGCCGGATGACGTTCAACCCGCGACTGCCGCGGCACTGGGACTCGTTGACCTACCGTCTGACCGTGCGCGGGTCGCGGGTCCGGGTCGACCTCGGGCAGGACGCCATGACCTTCACGGTCGAGACGGGTTCGGGCTTCACCGCCTGGGTGCACAACCAGCAGTGGGACATCGAGGCCGGCGAGCCGACCGTCGTGCCGTTGCCGCACCAGGGGCCGCGTATGTCCGGGCACGCACCGACCACGAGCGACATCCAGGGCACGCTCCGCGCTGACGGCTCCGTGATCACGGCGTCGATCCCGACGATCTCGCTCCAGCGCGACTTCGACGTGGACGAGACGACCGCGTAGGGCGTCACGCCGGCTGTCGGCAGGGGCCCGCTCGACCCGGTCAGCTCGCGACGAGCTCGACCTTGAAGCGTTCGGCGTCCTCCAGGAAGGCAGCACGGTGGTCTGGACCGCCGGCGTACGGGTGCCGGTCCTCGTAGAGGCGGGTCCAGCCGTGCGCCGGTGCGTCCGTCCACAGCTGCTCGACCTGTCCGGCGTCGCCGGCGTGGAACGCGAGGTGGCTCAGCCCGGGCCGTCGGCGGTCGTGCGCGCCGTCGAGCGGTGCGGCCTCGAGCACGACGTAGACGTCACCGAGTCGCCAGCTCCGGCCCGCTGGCCACTCCTGGAACGGCGTGTACCCGAGCTCGCCGAGCAGCCAGTCCCACGCCCTGCTCGCCGTGTCGAGGTGGGCGGTGCGGAGCTCGACGTGGTGCAGGGCTCCCCGGGTCACAGGAGCTTCCGGAGCGTGTTCGTGTTGCGCGTCGTGGTCGTGCGCTTGAAGCGTGCTGCTCCGGCCCGCTTCGCGAACGCGGTGTCCGTGCTCGACCCCTTCGGGCACGACCAGTACACGACCCCGTCACCCCGGGCGACCTGCTCGACCGTGGTGTCGAGCACGAGGTCGGCGAGCAGCGCGTCGAGGGCGTCGTCGTCGGAGCCGAACACCACGTAGTCGTGCCGATCGTCGGCCCGGTCGAACGGGAACCCCTCGACGATGCCTTCGAGGCCGTCGTGCCGGACGAGCACGATCCACGCGTCGTAGCCGAAGCGGTCACGGAGTGCCTGCTCGATCGTGGCCTTCAGGGTCGGCGCGTCGGCGTCCGTCCCGAACACCACGTTGCCGGATGCGAGCACCGTGCGGACGTCGTCGAAGCCGAGTCCACGGAGCAGTTCCGCGAGCTCGGCGTTCTTGATCGTGATGCCGTTGACGTTCACTCCGCGCAGCAGCGCGATCCACTTCGCCATGCCGGAACCGTAGCGCGGTGGCGGCCGTCTCAGCCGATCGACTACACAAGAAGCATTGCGCAAGAGTTCTTGTGCATCTATCGTCAGAGCATGACCGTGCGCAGACTCGACGACGCCGCCCACATGCGTGCCCTCGCCCACCCGACCCGACTGCGGATCGTCGGGCTCCTGCGTTCCGGTGGACCGCAGACTGCGGCGATGCTCGGCGACGAGATCGACGAGGCACCCGGCACGATCAGCTACCACTGCAAGCGCCTGGCCGACGCGGACTTCATCGAGCCGGCGCCGGAGCTCGGTTCGGACCGGCGGGAGCGGTGGTGGCGTGCGACTGCGGACCACACGTCGTGGGACCTCGCCGATGCGTTCGACGACCCGGAACGGATGCTCGCCACGACGGCACTCGACCACACCGTCGCCGATGCGTACGCGGCCGAGTACGGGCGGTTCATCGACCAGGCGCCGGTGCTCGGCCGTGAGTGGGTCGCGGCGTCGACCAGCTCCGACGAGGTGCTGCGACTGACCGCCGAGGAGCTCACCGGCCTCGGCGCCGAACTGCGTGCCGTCGTCGAGCGATGGACGGCCGTGAGTGACGCGCACACGCCGGGTGACGGGTCGGAGCGCGTCATCGCCGTCACGCAGAGCTACCGGATGGGGCGACCGTGAACGCCCGGGCACGGTTGCGGGCGCTGCTCGCGGTCCAGGTCGTCTCGCGGACCGGCAACGTCGTCACGACCGTGGCCGTGCCCTTCGCCGTCCTGGCCCGGGGCGGCTCGGCGACGGACGTCGGGATCGCCGCCTTCGCCGCGACGGTGCCGATCGTCCTCGGCGGCCCGTTCGGCGGGGCGCTCGTCGAGCGGGTCGGGTTCGTCCGTTCGAGTGTGGCGTCGGACCTCGTCAGCGGTGCGACCCTCCTGGCGATGCCGATCCTCGCCTGGACGGTGGGTCTGCCGTTCTGGGCACTCCTGGCGCTCGTGTTCGTGAGCGGCCTGTTCGACCTGCCCGGGGAGTCCGCACGCCGGGTCCTGCTCCCGGGGCTCGCACGATCGGCCGGCGTCCCGCTGGAGCGCGCGGTCGGTCACTTCGAGGCGTCCCAGCGACTCTCGGTGCTCATCGGCGCGCCGCTCGGCGGGGTGCTCGTCGCGGCTGCCGGACCGATGGCCGCCCTCGTCTGCACCGCGGTGGCGTTCAGTACCGCAGCGCTGCTCGCTGCGGTACTGGTCCGGCCAGCGGGCGACGACGCAGCGGGCGACGACGCAGCGGGTGCGAGCGCTGATGCGGCTCCGACCAGCGGGTACTGGCGGGACATCGCCGAGGGCTTCCGGTTCTGCGTCCGCGACCCGTTCTTCCGGCTCGTGATCGCCCTCGTGCTGATCACGAACCTGCTCGACGCGGCCCGGTCGACGACGTTGCTCCCGCTCTACGCCGCCGACACACTCGGCGGGGCGCAGGCACTGGGCTTCGTGACCGGGACCTTCGGCGGTGCGGCGTTCCTCGGGTCGGTGGCCTTCGGGTACGTCGCACACCGCGTCCCCCGTCGGATCACGTTCGTCGTGTGCTTCGTGCTCGCCGGTGGGCCCTCGCTCCTGGTGCCGGCGCTCGGCCTCGGGCTGCCGTGGATGCTCGCTGCCTCGGCGCTGTCGGGCCTCGCCGCCGGCGCACTCAACCCGATCCTCGGTGCGGTCGAGCTCGAGCGCATCCCGGTGCACATGCGGGCCCGGGTGTTCGGGCTGCTCGGAGCCGGGTCCTGGGCGGGCATCCCGCTCGGCGGACTGCTCGCCGGGTTCGCGGCCGAGGGTGTCGGTGCGCAGGCGACGTTCGGAGCGGTCGTCGTGCTCTACACCGTCGTGACGCTCGCGCCGCTGACGGGTGGCGCCTGGCGTCTCATGGAACGACCGGCTCCGGAGCGGGCGCCGGTCGAGCGCGTGACGACGTAGTCCGCATCCGGGGTGGCGCTCACGTCCACGTCCGCGCGACGCCCCAGCCGCTGCCCTCGGGCACGATGTCGACCACCAGCGTGTCCCCGTCGTCGGCCGTGGCCTGGAAACGCCAGCCGACCGTGCGCTCGGGTGCGTGGGTGATGGCGGTCGGCAGCTCGGCCCGCGTCACGGTCAGACGGGTCGGGGTGTCGCTCACCCGCCAGCGGCGCCCGCCCCAGACCAGCCGGCTCGGTGCGCCCTCGGCCCACCACACCGTGGCGGCCGTCTCCGTGATCATCATCGGGTCTCCTCGTTCGAACGTGTGTTCGAATGCTAGGTCGCAATCGGACGGCGAGCAACTGCGGGTTGTGTTCAGAACGCGTTCTGAATACGCTGGATCCATGACCCTGACCGCCCCTCCTCGCTCGCGTCGTGCCGTCCAGTCGTCTGACCTCTCCCGCCATTCGAGAGAAGTGTTCGCTGCAGCTGAAGAAGAGCCGCTCGAAGTCACGCGGCGCGATGGAAAAGCGCTCGTGCTCACCACGAAGGAACGCTCGGACGACGACGACGCGGTCCTCGAGATCGCTGCGCAGTTGATCGCTGCGGTGACCGTCAACGAGGGGCTGCCGCTCCACGATCGACTCGCCATCCCCTACCCGTGGATCAAGCTCCTGAGTCGAGACGACCAGCAGCGATTTGCCCGCGAGATCGTCGACGTGGCTCGTGGATCGTTCTCGCTCAGGCAGCCGCGGGCCTTGCTCGTCGAGATGCAGGCGTGGCGCAGCAGTGCCGAGGCGATCGCGGCGGGCTGGAGCACCGGCGACCCCGAACTCCTCGAGCACCCGATCGTCCTCGACGCGCCGTGAAGCCGTGGTCAGTCGCGGCACCGGTGTCCCCCGTCCGGTACGGACGACGGAGTTCACGGTCGTCCTGGGTACGCGCTCGGCAGAACACGGCTGGCGAGACGTCCTGGCGACACAGCGGAACGCAGTCGTGTCAGCCTGGGAGCGGTTGACCAGCGATCCCTTGTCCGAGGACCTGGCCTGCCATGCGCTCCGCGGTGCGCTCGGCGTCGTCCGGCACTCGGGTCGCGAATGGACACGTCGGCAACTCGAACTGAAGTGGGGAGCGCGGATCTGGTTCACGGTGGACGAGGCGGATCGAGTCGTCTGCATCACAGACGTCCACACGCGCCATCCCAACCAGACGAAGTGACTGCGCCTGACCTCGGATGCCCTCGTGTAGACGGGGAGCATGACGAACGACGATCAGGGCCCCGACGAACATCACAAGGTCCCCGCGCGGGTCTCCGACGCCACGGTCGAGGCACTCGGCACACTGTCGGCAGCGGTCGAGGTCATCGAGCACGCCCGCGGCCTGCTCTACGGCTTCCACCGCCTGACGGGCACCGCCGACCTGAACCTCGGCGAAGCCGTCGAGCAGCTCCGGGAGGCCGGCCACACCGAACTCGCCGACCGCATCGACACCGAGCTCGTGGGTCGCAACGTCATCGCCGGCCGCTGGACGTTCCAGGTCGTCGAGGACTACGACGACGGGTACTACGCCCTGGCGAAGGAGCTGGAGCGCACTGCGCGGGACGAGCTCGTGCAGGGGCGCCGCCACCTGTTCGAGGCGGGCATGAAGGAGGACCGGCGGTCCGGCGGTCGACGCCACCACGAGGCGACGCCGGGCGACCTGCCGGACTGAGCACGGGCCTCCCGGCCGGCCCGAACGCGAAAGCGACAGTTCTCCGCGGATGTTTCGCGGACAACTGTCGCTTTCGTGGACCACCCTCGGACGGCCCCACAGGAACTGTCGCTCTTGCAGACCCGCCCCGGCCCGGCCCGGCCAGCCCCCCCCCCGGCCTCAGCCGACGCCGAGCAGCGCCTCCAGCGGCCCTCGTGCGAAGTACAGCAGGAAGCCCGCGGCGACGACGTAGAGCAGCCACGACACCTCGCGGCCCCGGCCGGACAGCAGCTTGATGAGGACCCAGCTGATGAAGCCCACGCCGATGCCGTTCGCGATCGAGTAGGTCAGCGGCATGACGACGATCGTCAGGAACGCGGGCAGGGCCGACCCGAAGTCCGTCCAGGAGATGTCCGCGACCTGCGCCACCATCAGGGCACCGACGACGACGAGTCCGGCGGCGGCGACCTCGAGCGGGACGACCTGCGTGAGCGGGGTGAGGAACATCGACGCCAGGAACAGCAGGCCGGTGACGACCGACGCCATGCCGGTGCGTGCGCCCTCGCCGATGCCGGCGGCGGAGTCGATGAAGACGGTGTTCGACGACACCGAGGCGCCGCCGCCGGCGATCGCGCCGACGCCCTCGACGACGAGCGCCGACTTCAGGCGGGGGAACGTGCCGTCGGGCTTCGCGACGCCGGCGGCCTTCGCCAGGCCGGTCATGGTGCCCATCGCGTCGAAGAAGTTCGTGAACACGAGGGTGAAGACGAGCATCGACGCCGCCAACGGCCCGATGCGGCTGAACGCACCGAACAGGTCGGCGTGGCCGACGAGCGACAGGTCGGGGAACGCGAAGAGCGCACTCGGCAGGCCGGGGGCGTTGAGGTTCCAGCCGGTCTTCGAGTCGACCGAGGTCGGCACCTGGAAGATCGCCTGCAGGATGATCGCGATGATCGTCGTGGCGACGATCCCGATGAGCAGGGCGCCCTTGACCTTGCGGGCCATGAGCGTGCCGATGATGACGAGGCCGATCAGGAACACGATGGTCGGCAGAGCGCCGACGGAGCCGTCCTCACCGAGCTGCAGGGGCGGCGACGCGAGCCCGGACGAGCGCACGAAGCCCGAGTCGACGAGGCCGATGAAGGCGATGAACAGGCCGATGCCGACGGTGATCGCTGCCTTCAGCTGCGCCGGGACGGCGGTGAAGATCATCGTCCGGATCCCCGTCAACGCCAGGACCACGATGATCACGCCGTTGATGACGACGAGTCCCATCGCCTCGGCCCAGGTGACCTGCTGCACGACGCTGACGGCCAGGAACGAGTTGATCCCGAGGCCCGCGGCGATGCCGAACGGCAGGTTCGCGATGACGCCCATGGCGATGGTCATCAGGCCGGCGACGAGGCCGGTCGCGGCGGCGACCTGCGCGTTCTCGAGCCAGCCGCCGGAGACGTCCTTGGCGGCTTGGTCGGCGCTGAACCCACCGAGGATCAGCGGGTTGAGGATGACGATGTACGCCATCGTCACGAACGAGACGAGTCCGCCTCGCACCTCGCGCGGGATCGTGGATCCGCGCTTCGTGATGGAGAAGTATCGATCGAGGCCGGTCGCGAAGCGGTTCCGGGGTGGGGTGTCGGTCTTCGTGGCGCTCACCGAGCAAGTTTAAAGCCTGCTGGGTTTCCGGCATGTCACAGGATCCTCACAGGGCGCGCAGGGTGCGCCGATGTCCGACCGGGAGGCCCGACCCGCGTGATCGGGGGACGTCACGCCGTGCGCCGGCTCGCGTTCTCCGGCCATGGCTGGTGTTGGATGGACCGGTGACGTCACGCATGGACCGTGCCCGCGTCGAGGCCGCGGTGCGCGAACTCCTGCTCGGCATCGGCGAGGATCCCGACCGCCCCGAACTCGAACGCACACCCGCTCGGGTCGCCGACTCGTACGCCGAGTTCTTCGCCGGCATCGGCACGGACGCCGTGGCCATCGCCCGCGACGGCACGGTGCACGCCGAGGACGGTGAACGCGGCCGACTCGTCATCGTCCGCGACGTGAAGTTCCGGTCCGTCTGCGAGCACCACCTGCTGCCGTTCCTCGGGGTCGCGCACCTGGCCTACGCGCCGGGTGACCGTCTGATCGGGCTCGGAACGCTCTCGCGGGTGCTCGACGCCGTGGCCTCGCGTCCGCAGCTGCAGGAACGGCTGGGCGAGCAGGTCGCTGCCACGATCGCCGAGGGGCTCGGTGCCGAGGGGGTCCTCGTGGTCCTCGACGCGCAGCACCAGTGCGTGACGACCCGTGGGGAGCGCCAGACCGGCTCGACGACCGTCACGGTCGCGGCGAACGGCTCGCTGGCCGACGCCGCGGGCCGGGCGGAGGCGATCGCGCTCATCGGTGCGGGGCGTGTACCCGACCCCGAGGCGGACGCGTGACGACTGAGGGGGCCGCCACGGGCCTCCAGGCAGGATCGACCGCACCCGGCTGGGTCGTGCCGGACCTGCGGCAGCCGGTGCGCTCGATCGGACGCAGAACGTTCGACTTCGACCACCGCATCGCCGTGATGGCGATCGTGAACCGCACGCCCGACTCGTTCCACGACCGCGGCGCCACCTTCGAGCTCGACCGCGCCGTCGCCGCCGCCGTCCGGGCTGCCGAACAGGGCGCCGACTGGGTCGACATCGGCGGCGTGAAGTTCGCTCCGGGGCCGGAACTGCCCGCTGCGGACGAGGTCGACCGCGTCGTGCCCGTCGTCGAGCAGCTCGCCCAGGAGTCCGACGTCACCATCAGCGTCGACACGTTCCGCCCCTCGGTCGCCGCAGCGGCGATCGCAGCTGGCGCGAGCGTGGTCAACGACACCACCGGCCTGTCCGATCCCCGGATGGCGGCCGTCGTCGCGGACTCCGAGGCGACGATCGTCATCACGCACTCGCTCGCCGAACCCCGACGGCCCCTCGCAGCGCCGCCGCAGTACGACGACGTCACCGCGTCCGTCGTCGGGTTCCTGCGGGAGCGCGTCGACCGGGCGCTCGCCGCGGGGATCCCGGAGTCGCGGATCGTCGTCGACCCGGGCCACGACCTCAACAAGAACACCGTGCACACGCTCGAGGTCACCCGGCGCCTGCCCGAGGTCGTGGCGCTCGGCTACCCGGTGCTCGCGGCGGTGTCGAACAAGGACTTCGTGGGGGAGTCGCTCGGACGCCCGCGCGGCGAACGCCTGGCGGGGTCGCTCGCCGTCGCGACCGTGAGCGCGATGCTCGGGGCGCGGATCGTCCGGATGCACGACGTCGCCGAGAGCGTCGACGCGATGCGCATGGTCGAGGCGACACTCGGCTGGCGAGCCCCGGTGGAAGCACGGCACAACACGTGAACCTCCTGCCCCCGTCGATCGCTGAGCTGTCCGACGACGACCTGATCGACCTGTACACCGCGGGTGCGTCGGCCCCGTGGCTGCGGGTGAACTTCGTGGCGACGCTCGACGGGTCCGCCTCGGCCGCCGGGGTCTCGGGGTCGCTCGGCGGCCCGGACGACCTGCGCGTGTTCGACCTGCTCCGCCGGGTCGCCGACGTGGTGCTCGTCGCAGCCGGCACCGTGCGGGACGAGGGCTACGGGCCGATGGTCCTGCACGACGCCGACGTGGCCTGGCGCCGGGCGCACGGCCTGCCCGACCACCCGGTGTTCGCGATCGTGTCGCGGTCACTGTCGCTGGACGCCGGATCCCGGGTGTTCACCGAGGCCCCGGTCCGGCCCGTCGTCCTGACCTCCGCGGCGGCGTCGGACGTCGGGGTCGCGCTGTCGTCCGTCGCCGACGTCGTGCCCTGCAGCACCGACACCGACCCCGACTCGGTCGACGTGTCGCTCGTCCGCGACGCACTGGTGGCGCGGGGGCTCGGCACGATCCACTGCGAGGGTGGCCCGTCGTTCCTCGGGTCGCTCATCGCCGCGGACGCCGTCGACGAGCTGACCCTGACGATCGACCCGTCGCTCGAGGGCGGCGCCGGGCCCCGGATCGCCCGCGGCAGTTCCCCGGAGCTGCGACGGATGCGGCCCGCGCACGTGCTCCGCGGTGCGGGTGACGTGCTGCTGACCCGGTACGTCCGGGCGGAGCCGTCCGCCCGAGTCTCGGTGCCGGTCGACCGCGTCGGCTAGGGTCGGGCGCGTGATCGACATCGTGGCGTCCGGGGTCCTCTTCGACATGGACGGGACGCTCGTCGACTCGACCGCGGTGGTCGAGGCCACCTGGACCCGGTTCGGTCACGACCGCGGCATCGACCCGGCCGAGATCCTCTCCTTCTCGCACGGCCGTCAGGCGATCAGCACGATCGAGCACTTCCTGCCCGAACTGGACCGCGACGAACAGCTCCGCATCGCCGCCGCACTGGTCGCCGAGGAGAGCGCGAGCAGCGAGGGCATCTTCGAGATCCCCGGTGCCGCCGCCTTCGTGGACCGGCTCCTCGGCGCAGGCGTGCCGGTGGCGCTCGTGACGAGTGCACCGCGCGACCTGGCCGCCGGCCGGATGGCGGCAGCGGGCCTGACCATGCCGACGGCGTTCGTGCCGTCCGAGGACGTCGAGCACGGCAAGCCCCACCCCGACGGGTACCTGCGCGGTGCCGCACTGCTCGGTGTCGCGGCAACCGACTGCGTGGCGTTCGAGGACGCCCCCGCCGGCCTCGAGTCGGCCATCGCCTCCGGAGCGACCACGGTCGTCGTCGGCCCGCACGAATCGGACGTCACGGCCGGGCTTCACCGGGTGTCGGGGTACGAGGGCATCACCGTCGAGCCCGAAGGGTCCGCTTTCCGCATCCGCGGCTGAGGACCCGCTGCGTCCTGCGGGCACGCCCAGCGCTCCCCGACGACCCTCGGGTGTGCGGCCGGAACACCCGGGCCGTACGTGCGGCCGGAACCACCGGGCCGCGGAAGGAGCGACCATGGCAACCCTGGACGGCAAGAAGGTCCTCGTCATCGCGACGAACTACGGCGTGGAGCAGGACGAGATCGTCGTGCCCGTCGACCAGCTCCGCGAGCGCGGCGCGACGGTGACCGTGGCGGCGCAGGACTCCGGTTCGATCGCGACCCTCGTCGGCGACAAGGACCCCGGCAAGTCCCTCGACCCCGACACCACCATCGCCGGTGTCAACGTGACCGGGTACGACGCGCTCGTGGTCCCCGGTGGCACCATCAACGCCGACACCCTGCGACAGGACAACTCGGCGGTCTCCCTGGTGACGGCCTTCGTCGAGGCGAACAAGCCCGTCGCGGCGATCTGCCACGGCCCGTGGACCCTCATCGAGGCCGGTGTGCTGCGCGGACGGACGATCACCTCGTTCCCGTCGCTGCAGACCGACGTCCGGAACGCCGGCGCCGAGTGGGTCGACCAGGATGTCCAGGTCGACGGCGGCATCATCACCTCGCGGAACCCCGACGACCTGCCGGCCTTCGTCGACGCGATCGAGAGCGCGCTGACAGCGTGAGCACGGTGCGCTTCCGCTGACGGCGCTGCCGCTGACGGCACCGCCGTCAGCCCGGCGCGACGGGGCGGGTCGTCCGGAGCACCGCGGGTCCGAGGGTGAGCACGCCGTCGGACTCGGGGTCGCACCGCACCCCGCCCCGTCCACGCATCGCCCGGAACGCACCCGGCGCCACCTCGTGGTCCATCCAGGCGCACGGGTTCGCCGGCCGGTACCCGCGGAACAGCACGGCACCGCTGCCGGGGCTCTGCAGCGAGAACGGCTCCCCCCGGAGCGCCTCGACGTCGGCGCCCCGCAGGAACACGTTCCGCCGGGTCGCCACGGGATCGACCGGCACGCCGAGTGATCGTCCGACCTCCTCGAGGCCCTCGAGCCCGATGACCGTCACCGAGGCGTGCACGTGCGCCCGCGCCGCGAAGTAGCGGTCGCCGACGATGCCGAGTCCCGCGCGCAGTTCGATGCGGTCGCGCAGCTCGTCCGGGTCGTCCGACCGGACCGGCAGGGCACCGTCGGCCGGCCTGCCCTCGTAGCGGTGGCGGCGCGACACGAGCAGCAGCGCGACCTCGACGTCGGTCCGGAACGGCAGGTCGACGGAGTCGGCGACCTCGGCGAGCCCGGCGAGTTCGTCGGAGCCGACCCGGTGGTCAGACCCGGCCACGTCGTCTCCGGAGGTCACCCGCCCAACGCTAGCCGGGCCTCCCGGTCGACGCCGTGCCGTCGTCGGTACTGCGCCGAGGTTCCACAACACGCCGTCGGTGTGGCGCCGAGGTTCCACGGGCGGGCACATCGAGCGCCGACATGCCGAGATTTCGGAACCTCGGGCCGCCCGCCACCCGCACCACACGACGTGCCGCGGTGTCCGATTTCCGCCAGTCGCGGTCGGTGGTGCGTGTCAGGCTGGGCGCGTGACCATCCCCGGAACCGACCAGCTGCACGCCGAGCGCTACCGCGTCGTCGCCTCGCGCGACGCACGCTTCGACGGCCAGTTCGTCACCGCCGTGCACTCCACCGGCATCTACTGCCGACCGAGCTGCCCGGCACGCACGCCCCGCGAGACCGGCGTCACCTTCTACCGCACGAGCGCAGCAGCGCACGTGGCCGGCTTCCGTGCCTGCAAGCGCTGCCTGCCCGAAGCGACCCCCGGCAGCCCCGAGTGGGACCTGCGCGAGGACGTCGCCGGCCGCGCCATGCGCCTCGTCCTCGACGGCGTCGTCGAGCGCGACGGCGTCCCGGGCCTCGCCGCACGGGTCGGCTACTCCGAACGCCAGCTCAACCGCATCATGACGGCCGAGCTCGGCGCCGGACCGAAGGCGCTCAGCCGCGCACACCGCGCCCAGACGGCACGCACGCTGCTGACGTCGTCGGACCTGCCCATCGCGGACGTCGCCTTCGCCGCCGGGTTCGCGAGCGTCCGCCAGTTCAACGAGACCGTCCGCGAGGTCTTCGCCGTCACCCCGTCCGCGCTGCGCGCCCGTCGGACGCTCCTGCCGGCGTCCGACGGCGCACTGCACGTGCACCTGCCCGCGCGGCCGCCGTTCGACGCGCAGGGGCTCCTCGACTGGCACGCACTGCACGCCCTGCCGGGCCTGGAGCAGGTGGACACCGACGAATCCGGTCGGGTCGCCTCGTACGGGCGGCTGCTCGACCTGCCGGGAGGCCCGGGCTGGTTCAGCGCGTCGGCCGCGGTCGCGGGGACGGCCGGTTCCACGGCCGCCGGTCGCGGCACCGGGATCGACCTGCGGGTGCGCGTCACCGACCTGTCCGACCTGCCGACGCTCGTCGCCCGCGTCCGGTCGTACTTCGACCTCGATGCCGACCCGGTCGCCGTCGACGCGGTACTCGGCTCCGTGCCCGAGCTCGCTGCGGCCGTGCAGCGGGTCCCCGGCCTGCGGCTGCCCGGTGCCGTCGACGCGCACGAGATCGTGTTCCGCACCCTCATCGGGCAGCAGGTCTCCGTCGCCGCGGCCCGGACGGCCCAGACGCGGCTCGTGGCGGCGCTCGGTACCGCCGTGCCGTCGGCGATCCTGCCCGACGGCCTGCTGTTCCCGTCCGCCGAGGTCATCGCTGCCCGCGGCCACGAGGTGCTGCGCGGTCCGGCCGCCCGCGTCGACACGATCCTGCGGGTCGCCGCGGCGCTCGCCGACGGGTCGCTCGTGGTCGACGGCGGACAGTCCCTCGACGAGCTGCGCGAGCGGCTGCTGGCGGTGAAGGGCATCGGGCCGTGGACCGCCGACTACGTGGCGCTCCGGGTCCGGCACCACCCCGACGTGTTCCTCCACAGCGACCTCGCGGTGCGCAACGGTGCACAGGAACTCGGACTGCCCGGTACGGCGCGCGAGCTCTCCCTATGGTCGGAGCAGGTGGCGCCCTGGCGGAGCTACCTGACGATGCACTGCTGGCGACCGATCATCGACCGCGCGATCGCGACGGCCGCCGGTGCGCGGGTGCACGGCACCGGCCGTGCGCGGCACGCAGACAACGACCCTCGGAAGGACGAACGATGACCGACGCAACCATCCAGACCCTGGACACCCCGGACGGGGCCTTCACCGTGCTCGAGGACGCCGAGGGCCGTGTCCTCGCCTCGGGCTGGACCGACTCCGTCGACCGGATCCTCGGGCGGCTCGCCGACCGGTACCGGCCCAGTCGCATCGTCGACGGCACGGTCGCCGCCGCTGATGCCGTGGACGCCTTCTACTCGGGCGAGGTCGAGCACGCCATGCAGGTGCCCGTGCGGCAGTTCGGCACCGACCTGTTCACCGAGGGGTGGCGGCAGCTCCGCCGCATCCCCGCCGGCGGCACCCTGACCTACACCGAGTTCGCGGGGGCGATGGGCCGCCCGGACGCCGTGCGGGCCGCCGCCAGCGTGTGCGCACGGAACGCTCCCGCACTGTTCGTACCGTGCCACCGGGTGCTGCGGTCGGACGGCACGCTCGGGGGCTTCGCATGGGGGCTCGACGTCAAGCGATCGTTGCTCGAACGGGAGTCGGTCGGCACGACGGCGCTCGTCTGAGTTGTACAAAATGCTCTAGAATGTACAGGTGAGCGAAGTGTCGATCTCTGAAGCACGTGGCCGACTGGCGTCGATCATCGACGACGCCCGGCACGAACCCGTCTACCTGACCCGGCGCAACAAGCGCGTCGCGGCGGTGGTGGACGCGGATGTCCTGGACCGCCTGCTCGAGGCGGCCGAGGACCTCGACGACCTGGTCGCGTACGACGCTGCCATCGCGGAGAACAAGCGCATCGGCGGCGACAACGTGCAGTGGGACGATCTCAAGCGCGAACTCGGACTCGGATGACCTGGTCGGTCGAGGTCATCCCGTCCGCGCAACGTGTCATCCGCAAGCTCCCGCCCGACGGTCGTCGGCGGATCGAGGGACTCCTCGCGATCCTCGCCGACCACCCGCGGCCCCCGGCAGCTCGGAAGCTCGTGAACCGACCCGGTTGGCGGGTGCGATCAGGTGACTACCGTCTGATCTACGAGATCGACGACGGCCGACTCATCGTGATCGTCGTCGATGCCGGCCACCGCCGAGCGATCTACCGCGACCGCGGAGCCGGAGCCGGAGCCGGAGCCGGACCCGGACCCGGATCGGTCGTCTCCCCCTGGTTGCGGGTGGTGACGTGGGAGCGCTCCGATGCCATGCTTCGAGGACCGACCCGCCCGGTCCCTCCCGAGGACCCGACGCAGCGCCGTCGAACCAACCTCGGAAGGCCCCCAATGGACCAGCACGTCGACCGCACGGTCGTCTCCGCCGACGGCACGGTGATCGCCGTGTCCGACGCGGGGACCGGTCCGGCGCTCGTCGTGGTCGGTGGCGCCTTCGACCACCACGGCACCCCCACCGTCGAGCACCTGACCGGCGGCCTGCAGGACCGCTACCGGGTCATCACGTACGACCGGCGGGGCCGCGGTGCGAGCGGCGACACCACCCCGTGGACGATCGAGCGCGAGGTCGAGGACCTCGCGGCCGTCGTCGCGAGTGTGGACGGACCCGTCGTCGCGCTTGGCCTCTGCGTCGGCGCGGGGGTGGTCCTCCGGGGCCTCGCCGCCGGTGTCCCGCTCGGGGCCGCCGTGCTGTGGGAGCCGCCGTACCGGGCGACGGTCGACCCGCACGCCGACGACGTCGTCTTCGCCGACCTGCTCGACGAACACGTCGCCGCCGGCCGTCGCGCCCAAGCGGTCCGGGCGTTCCTCGCGCACGTCCTGGGGGTGCCGATGGGGCAGATCTCGGCGCTGCGGCTGAAGGGTGCGCTCTGGCGGTCGCTCGTCGTCGACGCCCACGTGCTCAGCCGCGACGTGCGGGTGCTCAACGGCCTGGCGATCCCGGAGCGGGTGGCAGCAGCGGTCGGTGTCCCGGTGCTCGTCGCCGCGGGCAGCGACGGCCACGAGTGGATGCGGCAGGCGGCCCGAGCGGTCGTCGAGGCCGTGCCGGGCTCGGGCTACGTCGAGGTCCCCGGGCAGGGTCACGTGCCCGACCCGGCCGCGATCGGCGCCGTGCTCGACGGGTTCCTGGTCCGGGTCGTCTCACCGAGCAGCTGACTGCGAGAGGATGGCGTGGTGAACGCACCTCGTCTCGGCCTCCTGCTCGACGTCGACGGGCCCATCGCCAGCCCCGTCTCCCGCACCATCGCGATCCCGAGCATCATCGAGGACCTCATCGCCCTCGCCGCCGAGGGCATCCCCGTCGTCTTCAACACCGGCCGGAGCGACGCCTTCATCCGGAGCGAGGTGGTCGGTCCGCTGCTCGCCGGTGGTCTCGCCGAGGGTGGCCGCGTGCACGCCGTCTGCGAGAAGGGCGCCGTCTGGTGCTCGATCGGCCCGCAGTACGAGGGCGGGATGAGCGAGCTCACCGTCGCCGACGACCTGGCGCTCCCGCGCGACTACGCCGACGAGATGCGCGAGCTCGTCCGCACCGAGTACGCCGACCTGGTGTTCTTCGACGAGACGAAGCGCGCCATGGTGTCGATCGAGCAGCGGGTGGAGGTGCCGAACGCCACGTACCTGGCTCGGCAGCCCGAGTTCGACGCGAAGGCGATGGCGGCCCTCGAGCGTCGCGGCCTGGGTGTGCGCCGTCTCGACGACGTCCGACCCGACGCCGACGGTGCCGTGCAGTGGCGGATCGACCCGACGATCATCTCGACCGACGTCGAGTCCGACCGCAGCGGCAAGGACATGGGCGCCGAGCGGTCGCTCGAACTCCTGGCGCAGGACGGCGAGCTGCCGACGGCCTGGCGCACGATGGGCGACTCGCGCAGCGACTACGCGATGGCGGACTGGCTGCACGCGAACGGCCACGAGGTCGCGCACGTCGACGTCCGTCCCTCGGACGGCGTGCCGGCGACGCCGTACCCGGTGCTCACCGCACCCGACGGGGTGATCCACGACGAGGCCGGAGCGCGGTTCCTGGCGGACTGGCGCCGATCCGCCTGAGCCGAGCCGGGCCTCCCGGTCGACCCGCCCTGCCCACGGAACCTGGTTCCGGACACTGCACCGCGCCGTTCCCTGGTTCCGCGTCCGGAACCTGGTTCCCATGCGCCCAGCGGCTCCGCTGTTTGCGTGTCGGGGTGGTACACCAGTAATGTCACGGGGTCCGCCGCCCAGTCGATGACGGGATCCACCCCATGGCAACGAAGCTCCGCATCAAGTCGATCGAGGCCTCACTGGCCGACTCCGAGGAGCAGGGCCGGTCCCTGAAACGCTCCCTGAAGACGTTCGACATCGCCGCGATGGGCATCGCGGTCGCCGTCGGCGCCGGCATCTTCTCGGTCGGCGCGAACGCCGCCGCGAACTTCGCCGGGCCCGGCGTCATCATCTCGTTCCTGCTCGCCGCCGTCACGTGTGGCCTGGCGATCATGTGCTACGCCGAGTTCGCCTCGACGATCCCCGTCGCCGGCTCCGCGTACACGTTCACGTACGCCACGATGGGCGAGCTGCTCGCCTGGATCGTCGGCTGGGACCTCATCCTCGAGACCCTCACCGCCAGCGCCGTCATCGCGAAGTACTGGGGCATCTACCTCAGCACCGCGTTCGACGTGTTCGGTGTGACCCTGCCGAGCACGATCCAGCTCGGCCCGATCCCGTTCACCTGGGGCCCGGTCCTGATCGTCGGCATCTTCACGGTGCTGCTCGCCTTCGGCACCCGCCTGTCGTCGCGGGTCTCGGCGGTCATCACGATCATCAAGGTCGCCATCGTGGTGTTCGTCATCGTCGCCGGCGCGTTCTTCGTCAAGGCCGCGAACTTCACCCCGTTCATCCCGCCGTCGGAGCCCGCCAAGGGCGCCGAGGGCAGCGTCTGGACCCAGTCGCTCGTGTCCTGGTTCACCGGTTCCGAGCCCGCGCAGTACGGCGTCTTCGGGCTGCTCGCCGCGGCGTCGCTCGTGTTCTTCGCGTTCATCGGCTTCGACGTCGTCGCGACCAGCGCGGAGGAGACCGAGAACCCGCAGAAGACGCTGCCCCGCGGCATCTTCATCGGCCTGGGCATCGTGACGCTGCTCTACGTCGGCGTCAGCATCGTCATCACCGGCATGGTCTCCTACCAGCGCCTGGCGCAGGAGGACGCACCGTCCCTGGCCTCGGCCTTCGACATCGTCGGGCTGCCGTGGGCTGCCGGCATCATCGCCATCGGCTCCCTGATCGGTCTGACGACCGTCGTCATGGTGCTGCTGCTCGGTCTGTCCCGCATCGTCTTCGCGATGAGCCGCGACGGTCTGCTGCCGCGCTGGTTCTCGAAGACGAACCCGAAGACGCAGACGCCGGTGCGCGTGCAGGTCGTCGCGGGGGTCGTCGTCGCGCTGCTCGCCGGGTTCACCGCGGTCGACAAGCTCGAGGGCATGATCAACATCGGCACGCTGTCGGCCTTCGTGCTGGTGTCGATCGGCATCATCGTGCTCCGCAAGTCGCGTCCGGACGCCCCGCGCTCGTTCCGGGTGCCGTGGTCGCCGGTGATCCCGATCCTGTCGGCCGTGCTGTGCTTCTGGCTGATGCTGAACCTCGAGGTCGAGACCTGGCTGCGGTTCGTCGTCTGGCTCGTCATCGGCTTCGCCATCTACTTCGGGTACAGCCGCCGCAACAGCCGGGTGGGCAAGGGGCAGCAGTAGCGGGCTCCGGCCTCCTACGCGCCGACGACCAGCAGGACGCCGAAGCCCAGCATCACGACGGCGACCAGGCCGTCGAACACCCGCCACGTCAGGGGCTTCGCGAACAGCGGCCGGAGCAGTCGCCCGCCGAACCCGAGCGCGCCGAACCACAGGCAGCTCGCCGCGACGGCGCCGACGGTCCACAGCCAGCGGTCGTCCGGGCCCTGCTGGTTCGCGACGGACCCGAGGAACACCAGCGTGTCCAGGTACACGTGCGGGTTCGCCCACGTGAAGACGAGCATGGTCACCACCGCCGTGCGCATGGTGACCGCCTGGCCGGGAGGCACGGTGCGCGTCCGCCCCGCCACCACCGTCGCGGTGCGGTCGGGTCCACTGCCCGCGGCCGATTCCGGCACGCCGTCGTCCGACGCCTCGTCGGCGACGCGAGTCGCGATGGTCACGTCGTCCGCCGCCTCGTCGGCCACGCGTATGGCGTCGCTCGACGGCCGCAGTGCCCGTCGCGCGGCGAGCACGCCGTAGGTCACGAGGAACGCGGCCCCGACGAACCGCACGACGACGAGCGCCACCGGGAACCGCTCGACCACGGCCCCGACGCCGAGCACCCCGGCGACGATGAGCACGGCGTCCGACACCGCGCACACGACGACCGCCGCCGTCACCACCCGCAGGCCCGAGCTGACCGCCAACCGGAGCAGGTAGGTGTTCTGCACACCGATCGCGACGATCAGGGCGAGTCCGGTGCCGAGGCCGGCGAGCAGGGGGATGAGTGCGGTCACGTCCACGACGCTAGGGGCACCCTCGTCTGTAGACCAGCTCACTTTCCTACAGCGCCGTAAGCTGCACTGCATGGTCCGGTTCCAGCGCGAGCACCTCGAGACCCTGTTGGCCGCCGTCGACCACGGCACCCTCGACGCGGCTGCCCGGGCCCTGGCGATCACCCCGTCGGCGGTCTCACAGCGCATCAAGTCGATGGAGCAGCAGGTCGGCCGTGTCCTGCTGCAACGGACGACCCCGGTCACCCCGACGGCCGACGGTGCGGTCGTGCTCCGGCATGCACGCCAGGTGCGGCTCCTCGACGACGAGACCGCCCGCGCACTCGGCGAGACCGATGCCGACGGATCGGGGACCGCGGTGCCGTCGATCCCGCTCGCCGTCAACGCCGACTCCCTCGGCACGTGGTTCCTCGACGCGCTCGCACTCGTCCGTGTCGACACCGAGGTGGTCTTCGACCTGCACCGCGAGGACCAGGACCGCACCGCCGAGCTGCTGCGCGCCGGCACGGTGATGGGTGCCGTGACGGCCGAGGCGGATCCCGTGCAGGGCTGCTCGTCGGTACCGCTCGGCATCGACCGGTACCGGGCGGTGGCGTCGCCGGCGTTCGTCGACCGCTACCTGGCCGACGCCGACACCGAGCGGCGGATGCTGAGCCGCCTCGACCTGGTGCCCCTCGTCGACTACGACCGTGACGACGACCTGCAGCAGGGCTACCTCCGCCGGGTGCTCGGCCACGCGCCCTCCGGTCCACGCCACTTCGTCCCGACCTCGGCCGACTTCGCACGGGCGGTCTCGCTCGGCTTCGGGTGGGGGATGCTGCCCGAAGCGCAGTGCCTCGATGCCCTGGCGCGGGGCGAGCTGCTCGAGCTCACCCCGACGCGCCGAGCCGACGTCGCCCTGTGGTGGCAGCGGTGGAACCTGGCGTCACCCTTGCTCGAGCGGATCACGGACGCGGTGCGGTCGACCGCCGCCGAGCGCCTGCACCCCGTCACCCGGTGAGCAGGCACGTGCCGGTGCTCGTCGCTGCGCCCGCGGCTCAGGTCTGGCAGCGCGGGCACCAGTAGGTGTCCCGCAGGGTGAGTTCCGAGTCACCGAGGTCCCCTCGCCGGATCCGGGTGCCGCACCGCAGGCACGGCTTGCCCGCGCGTCCGTAGACCCAGAACCGACGCCCCGGGCGATCGATCCCCGTCGTCACCCGGTGGCTGCGGTCCCGGTTCGCCAGGATGAGCCGGCTCGCCAGGGAGATCGTCCGGCCGGCGTCGTGCACCTCGGCCACCGGGCGGGTCGGCAGGACCCCGCGCAGGAAGCAGAGCTCGTTGCGGTAGACGTTGCCGAGGCCGGCGAGCACCCGCTGGTCGAGGAGCGCCAGTCCGACCGGGCGTGCAGGATCCCGCGTCAGGTTCTCGAGCGCCAGGTCGGCGTCCCAGTCGGGCCCGAGCAGGTCCGGGCCGAGGTGCCCGACGACCTCGGACTCCTGGTCGCGGGGGACCACCTCGAGCACCCCGAGCGTGAACCCGACGGTCGAGACGTCCTCGGTGTCGAGGATCGCGCGTGCCTGGTGCGCCGGGCGTCGCCAGCGCTCGCCGGGGGCGTAGACGTCCCACCGCCCCTCCATCTTCAGATGCGAGTGCACGGTCAGGTCCCCGATCCGGTGCAGCAGGTGCTTGCCACGGGGCACGACCTCGTCGACGGTGCGGCCGACCAGGTCGACGGTCGCGAACGCGGGCACCCGGAAGTCGCTCCGGGTCAGGACCTTGCCCGCGAGCGCCGTGTGCAGCCGGTGGGCTGCCCGGTAGACGGTGTCGCCCTCAGGCACGGAGCCGGAGTCCCTGCGGGGTGGCGGTGAACCCGGCGTCGCCCAGCGCGGTGCCGAGCGGGGTGCCGAGCACGAACTCGCCGTCGACGCGCTCGACCGCGAGCTTCCGCAGTCCGGTGCGCACGATGCCCGCGATCGACGCCGCTGCGACGGCCAGGTCGGCGGGGTCGTCGGTGAAGGTCAGCACCGACTTGCCGCCGCGCTCGACGTACACCGCGAGCCGGCCGTCGACGGTGGTGACGAGTGCTCCGGCCTTGCGCCCGGGCCGGTGGCCGCGTGCGCCGGTGGTGGCCGGTGCCGGGGCCTTCTGCGCAGCCGCAGCGACAGCAGCGACGTCGGCGCCCGTGACGTCCGTGTCGGCCGCCGCGCGGTCGTCGGACGGCCAGGGCAGCGATGCGCCGTACGGGTTCGCGGGGTCGGTCGCAGCCAGGGTCAGTGCCTCGCGCTTCCGGTCCGGGTCGACGCGCTCGTCGTCGTCGAGGTCACGGGCGTAGGTCCGCAGCCGGTCGATGGTCGGACCCGTGGCGAACTGTGCGGCCCCGAGGCCCTCGATGAAGTAGCCGCGGCGCGCCCGCCCGGACTCCTCGAACCGCGAGAGCACCCGGTACACGCCCGCGAACCCACCTCGGACCCCCTCGACCTGGACGGCCCCGCGGGTGACGACCCCGTAGCGCTCGAGCAGCTGCTCGGCGGTCGCGGCGGCCCGCACGGTCGAGTCGGACTCGGCCAGGGGGAGCAGGGACCAGCGGCCACCGACGGACGGCGGGCCGGACTGCGTCGGCATCGTCGGACGGCGGCGCCCGCGGTACGCACGAGCCCGCGGGGCGCTGCTGCTCTTCGCCTTGCCGCCGAGCATCGAGCGGAGCGGAGCGAACGTGTCGTTCGTGATCTGTCCGGCCCAGACGAGGTCCCACAGCGCCGTCGTCAGGGCCGGGTCGTCGGTGCTGCCGACGGCCTGCCCGAGCTGGCGGAAGAAGTACGCGCCGCCGCCGGCCAGGGCACCGAGCACGTCGCGCTGCAGCTCGGTGGTCTCGTCGCCGGAGGGCTCGGCGAGCGTCGTCGACGCCGTCTCGGCGAGGTGCAGGCGCACCCACCCGTCGTTGCCGGGCAGGGTCCCGCCGCCGGACCACAGGACCTCGCCGGTGGCGGTGAGCTCGTCGAGCATGTTCGTGGAGTAGTCGGTCACCCGCGCGGGCAGCACCAGGGTCTCCCAGGCGCTGGCGGGCAGGGCGACGCCGGCGAGCTGGTCGATCACCTGCAGGACCCCGTCGACCCCGCGCAGGCCGCCGCGGGTGCCGGGGGTCTGCACGTGCTGCCAGGCGGGCAGGAAGCGCGCGAGCGTGTCCGGCGACACCGGCTCGACCTCGTGGCGGAGCGCGGCGAGGGACTTCGTGCGGATCCGGCGCAGGACCTCGGCGTCGCACCACTCGGCGCCCTGCCGATCCGGGCGGAACTCGCCTTCGACCACACGCCGGTCGGCGACCAGACGGCGCAGGGTGTCCTGCACGACGGCGACCCCGAGGCCGAGGCGACCCGCGGCCTCCTGCGCCGAGAACGGCCCGTGCGACCGGGCGTAGCGGCCGACCAGGTCACCGAGCGGGTCGGCGACGGGTTCGACGAACGCGGTCGGCACGCCGATCGGCAGCGGGACCCCGAGGGCGTCGCGCAGGCGCGAGGCGTCCTCGATGACGGCCCAGCGGGTGGACCCGGCGTGTGAGAACGACAGGACACGGCGGTCGCGCTCGAGTGCGGTGAGCACGGTCTGCACCTCGGTCGCAGCGGCGGAGCGGTCGTCCGACGCCGCCAACCAGCTCCGGTCGACGGCTTCGTCGAGGTCGAGCGCGCCGACGAGCCGCAGCACGTCGACCAGCCCCTCGGCGTCGCGCGCCCGGCGGTCCGGCGACAGCCGCTGCAGGTCCTGTTCGACCGAGGCGATGACCGCCGGGTCGAGCAGCTCCCGCAGTTCGGCGCGGCCGAGCAGTTCGCCGAGCAGCGTCGAGTCGAGCGACAGTGCCGCGGCCCGGCGCTCGGCGAGCGGGGAGTCGCCCTCGTACATGAACGCGGCGACGTACCCGAACAGGATCGAACGGGCGAACGGGGACGGCGTCTCGGTCTCGGTCTCGACCAGGCGGATGCGGCGGCCGGCGATCTCGTCGGCGATGCCGAGCAGGGCGGGCACGTCGTAGACGTCCTGCAGCACTTCGCGCACGGTCTCGAGCACGATCGGGAACGACGGGTACTTCCGGGCCACCTCGAGCAGCTGCGAGGCCCGCTGCCGCTGCTGCCACAGGGGCGATCGCTGCCCGGGGTTCCGACGGGGCAGCAGCAGGGCGCGCGCCGCACACTCGCGGAACCGCGCGGCGAACAGCGCCGAGCCACCGACCTCGTCCGTGACGAGCGCCTCGAGGTCGTCGCGCTCGAACACGAACAGGTCGGCGCCCGGCGGTTCGGCGTCGGTCTCGGGGATGCGCACCACGATGCCGTCGTCGGCGGCCATCGCGTCGCCGTCGATGCCGTGGCGTTCACGCAGCCGCGCCGCGACCGCCAGGGCCCACGGCGCGTGCACCTGCATGCCGTACGGCGAGTGCAGGATGAGCCGCCAGTCGCCGAGTTCGTCGCGGAAGCGCTCGACCACGAGCGTCGTGTCGTTCGGCACGTGGCCGGTGGCCGCCCGCTGGTCGCGCAGGAAGGTCAGCAGGTTCGTGACGGCACGCTCGTCGAGGCCGCCGGCGGCGACCCGGGCGCGGGCGTCGTCGTCCGAGGCGCCCTCGACCTCGCGCACGAACGCCCCCGTCGCGCGACCGAGTTCGGCGGGGCGGCCGATGCCGTCGCCCTTCCAGAACGGCACCCGACCGGGCTGTCCGAACGCCGGGCTCACGATGACCCGGTCGTGGGTGATCTCCTCGATCCGCCAGCTCGTGGCTCCGAGGGCGAAGACGTCGCCGACGCGGGACTCGTAGACCATCTCCTCGTCGAGCTCGCCGACCCGGGAGGCCTTCTCGCCGACCATGAACACGCCGAACATGCCGCGGTCCGGGATCGTGCCGCCGCTCGTCACCGCGAGCCGCTGGGCCCCCGGGCGTCCGGTCAGGGTGCCGTGCACGCGGTCCCACACGAGGCGCGGGCGGAGCTCGGCGAACTCGTCGCTCGGGTACCGCCCGGTCACCAGGTCGAGCGTGGCGTCGAACGCCGAACGGGGCAGGCCGCTGAACGGAGCGCTCCGCCGGACCAGGTCGAACCAGTGCTCGACGTCGACGGTGTCGATCGCTCCCGCGGCGACGGTGTGCTGCGCCAGCACGTCGAGGGGGTTCGCCGGCACCGAGATCGACTCGATCTGCCCCGAGACCATCCGTTCGACCGTGACCGCACTGTTGACGAGGTCGGCGCGGTGCTTCGGGAACAGCACCCCGCGCGAGATCTCGCCCACCTGGTGCCCGGCACGCCCGACGCGCTGCAGACCGCTCGCGACCGAGGGCGGCGCCTCGACCTGGACGACGAGGTCGACCTCGCCCATGTCGATGCCGAGCTCGAGCGAACTCGTCGCGACGACGCACCGCAGCCGACCGGACTTCAGGTCGTCCTCGATGATGGCGCGCTGGTCCTTCGACACCGAGCCGTGGTGGGCGCGGGCGAGCACGGGCACTGCAGTGTCGGAGCCGCCGCCACCGGTCTGCCCGGACGCGCCGATCATCTGCGCCGGCGGCCGCTTCGTGCCCTGGGGTGCGACCGCGTGCGCCGAGGTCCGGGCGGGCGACTGCGGGCGACCCCGCGCCACCGGCAGTCCGTCGTCGGCCGGCGAGACACCCGCCGGCACCAGCGCATCGCCCTCCGCGGCCGAAGCCGGAGCCGCCGCGGCGAGGACGCGCTCTTCGTGGATCTCGTTCAGCCGCGCGGTGAGTCGCTCGGCCAGTCGCCGCGAGTTCGCGAACACGATCGTCGACCGGTGCTCCTCGATGAGGTCGACCACACGCTCTTCGACGTGCGGCCAGATCGAGCCGTTCGCGGGAGCGTCGGACGCGTCCGCACCGACCGGCGGAGCACCGAGCTCGGCCATGTCGTCGACCGGCACGACCACGCGCAGGTCGAAGGTCTTCTGCGCCGGCGGGGCGATGATCGTCACCGGTGCACGCCCGCCGAGGAACCGGGCGACCTCTTCCGGCGGCCGGACCGTCGCGGACAGCCCGATGCGCTGCACCGGCTTGTCGAGCAGGTCGTCGAGCCGCTCGAGCGAGACGGCCAGGTGCGCCCCGCGCTTGGTCGACGCGACGGCGTGCACCTCGTCGACGATGACGGTGTCGACGTTCACCAGGGTCTCGCGCGCCTGCGAGGTGAGCATGAGGTACAGGGACTCGGGCGTGGTGATGAGGATGTCCGGCGGCTGGCGGAGCAGCTTCTGCCGGTCCGACGACGGGGTGTCGCCACTGCGCACCCCGACGGTGACCTCGGGTGGTTCGGTGCCGAGCCGCCTGGCCGTCTGCGTGATGCCGACGAGCGGGCTGCGCAGGTTCCGCTCGACGTCGACGCCGAGGGCCTTGAGCGGCGAGACGTACAGGACCCGCGTGCGCTGCTTGGCCGGGGGCCGGTCGGTCGCGCTGATGAGCCGGTCGATCGACCACAGGAACGATGCCAGGGTCTTGCCGGAGCCGGTCGGCGCGATGACGAGAGCGTGCTGCCCCGTCGAGATTGCGTCCCACGCGCCCGCCTGTGCCGGGGTGGGGGCGTCGAACGCACCTCGGAACCACTCCGCGGTCGCGGGGGAGAAGCGCTCGAAGACGTCCGTCATGGTCCGCCCATCCTGCCCGCCACCACCGACAGCAGGCCGAGCGGGGAGTACCCCTTGACAAGACGATAGTTAGCGATCTATCGTAAACACATCGCGATACGACGAAGACAAAACCAGTCAGACCGATCGCGAGCCGACTCAGCAACAAGGAAGGACGCACCATGCGCCCCATGCACAACGACAACGACAGCAACCACCACCCGCGCGGCCCCCGTTTCGGCGGCGCGCGGCAGCACCACGGCGCCGGCTTCCCCGGCCGCGACCGCGGTGACCACGAGCACGGCGGCCGAGGCGGCCGCGGCTTCGGCCCGGGCTTCGGGCCGGGCATGGGCTTCGGCCCCGGCTTCGGTGGCTTCGGCGGACCCGGCTTCGGGCGCGAACGCCGCCGCCGCGGTGACGTCCGCCTCGCGATCCTCGGCCTGCTGGCCGAGGGGCCGCAGAACGGCTACGCCGTGATCAAGACCATCGCCGAGCGCACCGGCGGCGCCTGGAAGCCGAGCCCCGGCTCGGTCTACCCGACGCTCCAGCAGCTCGTCGACGAAGACCTCGTGGTCTCGTCGGGCGACGGCCGCAAGACCCTCTTCGAGCTCACCGACGCCGGCAAGGCCGAGGCCGAGGCGAAGGCCGACGAGATCGCAGCGGCACTCGACGCGGCCCCCGGGATCCCGGACGCGCAGCGCGAGTTCTTCGAAGCGCTCCGGAAGACCATGGGCGTCCTGCAGATGTACCGGACGACCGCGACGGAGGACCAGGCCAAGGCCGCCACCGCCAAGGTCGACCAGCTCCGCAAGGACCTCCTGCAGATCCTCGCCGACTGACGGCGGAACCCACGAACGGGAGGCACGGTGCCAGCCCGCACCGTGCCTCCCGTCCGTCGTCGCCGGGGCCGACCCCCGCGCATCGTGAGCAGAAAAGGTCGAGTCCGCACGCCTGGACTCGACCTTTTCTGCTCACCAAGCGCGCCCCGCGCCTACGCCCCGATGAACGCGGCGACGTCCGACAGCTCCGCTGCCGACACCGCGTGCGGCAGGCCCTCGTACGCCCGGTCCGTCACGGTGGTGTTCGCCGCCGCCCACGCCTGCGTCCGCGCGGTGGCCTCCGCCGGGATCACCGGGTCGAGGTCGCCGTGCCCGAGGAACACCCGCGGCCGGACGGCGGCGACGGCCTCGTCACGAGAGTCCGTCACCCCCGGTACGACGAACCCGGACAGCGACACCGCGAACGCGAACGCCGCGGGCCGTGCGCGCAGCAGCTGCAGCGCCATCGACCCGCCCTGCGAGAACCCGAGCAGCCCGATCCGCGGGTGGTCGGCGGCGACGGAGTCGACCCACGCGAGCACCTCGGCGACTGCGGTGTCGACGGGCTCGAGTGCGGGGGAGCCCGGCGTCCCGAGCGGGTACCAGCTGAACCCCTGGCCCCACGGCATCGGTGCCCGCAGTGACGCCATCGTCCAGGCCGCCGGCAGCGCGGGGGCGAGTCCGAGCAGGTCGCGTTCGTTCGACCCCACCCCGTGCATGGTCACGAGCAGCGGTGTCCCTGCGCGTTCTTCCGCGGGACGGGTCCACTGCACCAGGTCTGCATCGATCATGTGGACAACGCTAACCATCCCCAAGTCCCGCGCCTTCCGCCGAACTCGACGCCGTCCCTGGTAGACACGGTGCATGGCCTCGTTGCAAACCCCCGACCCCGACTCCGGCTGGCTGTCCGACGAGGAACTCGCCAACGCGCGTCGTCGACTCCCCATCTGCTACGTCGAGGCGATCCCCGTCCGTACCGACGGGCTCGGCGTCGTGACCGAGGTCGGAGTGCTGCTGCGTGTGGCCCCGAGCGGCTCGATCGTCCGCACCCTGGTGTCCGGTCGCGTGATGTTCGGCGAGTCCATCCGCACGGCGCTCTTCCGTCACCTCGAGAAGGACCTCGGCCCGATGGCGTTCCCGCAGCTGCCGTCGAGCCCGACGCCGTTCACCGTGGCCGAGTACTTCCCGCTGCCCGGCGCCTCGGTCTACACCGACGAGCGACAGCACGCGATCTCGCTGGCCTACGTCGTCCCGGTCACCGGCACGTGCGAGCCCCGGCAGGACGCCCTCGAGCTCACCTGGATGACCCCGATGGAAGCCGCGTCCGACGGCGTCGCCGACGACATGGAGGGTGGCCGCGGCGCCCTGCTGCGCGCGGGCCTCGCGTCGGTCGGCGCGCTCATGTAGCGACCGGCTCGGTTCCCGAACACGACGGAGCCCCCCCCGAACACGACGAAGCCCCCGGATCCGATCGGATCCGGGGGCTTCGCAGCGCGGTGCTTGACCGGCTTGTTACTTCGTGTCGCGGTCGCTCTTGAGGCTGTCGGCGACGCCCGAAGCGGCGTCCTTGACGTTCGTACCCGCCTGCTTGGTGTCGGCCTTGACCTGATCGGTCTTGCCCTCAGCCTTGAGGTGGTCGTTGTCCGTCGCGTTCCCGACGGCCTCCTTGACCTTGCCTGCCGCCTTCTCAGCGGCGTTCTTGATGTCTTCGATCCCAGCCATAGGCACTCCTTCCAACAGCGGACGTTTCCCCGTCAACCGCTTGCGCGGCATCCGGTGAAGGAGAACCTACGCCTTGGGGGCGTCCGCTTCGCAGGCGCCCCCAAGGTTGTCCCCCGCTGGTCAGCGCGGGCCGGGTCGACAGGTCAGTGGCGGTCGGCAGCGCCGGCCGGACGGGAGGCACGGCGCGACGAGCCACGACGGCCCCCGCCCGACTCCTGGCCGGCTCCACGACCCGCGGCGTAGCCACCGTCCGAGGACCAGACGGCAGAGGACCCACCGCGCACGGTGTCGCTGCCGGCGCGGCGGCTGCCGCCGGTGCGGCGACCACCCGTCGAGCCCGCGCCCGCGGCGGCGGAGCGCCCGGTGCCCTCGGACCGTGCGCCGCGAGCCGGACGGCCCTGACGGCCCCCGGCCGAACCGGCGGACTCGGAAGCCGAGCCGGAGCGCGCGGGCTGACCCGAGCCTCCCGGACGGCCGCCGCGACCACGACGACCACGGTCACCGGCGGAATCGGCGGAGCGCTGCTTCGGCTGACGCTGCTGCTGCGCGGGCTGGTCCTCGGTGACGTGGCGGATCGGGGCGACCTCACCGACGAGCGTGGTGACCGCCGGGGAGGTCGCGGTGACCTGCTGCGGGGTGACCTTGATCGCGGCGGCACGCATCATCTGTGCGACGTCGCGACGCTCGGCGGGCATCGTCACCGTGACGACGTCACCGGAGGAACCGGCACGGGCGGTGCGGCCCGAGCGGTGCAGGTACGCCTTGTGCTCGGTGGGCGGGTCGACGTGCACGACGAGCTCGACGTTGTCGACGTGCACACCACGGGCGGCGACGTCGGTGGCGACGAGGACGAGGGCCTCGCCGGACGAGAACTTCGCCAGGTTCCGCTCACGGGCGCCCTGCGACAGGTTGCCCTGCAGGTCGACGGCCGGGATCCCCTGGCTGCTGAGCTGCTTGGCGAGGCGCTTGGCGTGGTGCTTGGTGCGCATGAAGAGGATGCGGCGACCGTTGCCCGAGGCGAGGGTGCTCACGAGGTGCTTCTTCGCGTCGGCGTCGGCGACCTCGAACAGGTGGTGGGTCATCGCCTCGACGGGGCTGTTCGCCTCGTCGACGGAGTGCATCACCGGGTTGTGCAGGAACTTCTTGACGAGCTTGTCCACGCCGTTGTCGAGCGTGGCGGAGAACAGCAGACGCTGCCCCTGCTCGGGCGTCGCCTGCATGATCTTGGTCACGCCGGGCAGGAAGCCCATGTCGGCCATGTGGTCGGCCTCGTCGAGGACGGTCACCTCGATGTCACCGAGGTTGACGTGGCCCTGCTGCATGAGGTCGGCGAGGCGACCCGGGCACGCCACGACGACGTCCACGCCGCCGCGCAGGGCGTCGACCTGACGGCCCTGTCCGACGCCACCGAAGATGGTCGTGGTGTTGAGGCCCATGGCCTTGGCGAGCGGGGCGAGGGCGACGTCGATCTGGGTCGCGAGCTCACGGGTCGGGGCGAGCACCAGGGCGCGGGGGCGGCCGGCGCGGCGCTTGCGGCCACTGGCGGCGAGGCGGGCGACGAGCGGGATCGCGAAGGCGATCGTCTTGCCGGAGCCGGTGCGGCCACGGCCGAGGACGTCCTTGCCCTGCAGGGAGTCGGGGAGCGTGTCCTCCTGGATCGGGAACGCGGTCTCCTTGCCCTGGTCGGCGAGGACGGCGACCATCGGCGCGGGGACGCCCAGGTCGGAGAAACGGAGGTCATTGGTGGTCATGGTGACCTTTCGAGCCGGATGAGACCGGCTGTGGGCGCGCTCTGAGGCAGCGCGCGGGCGGGATGCGCGCCAACAGAGGTGGCTGGCGCAGTCGCCGCAGCAGAGAAGCCTGGGCACCTTCGGGAGGTGCTCGATCATCGACCAGAGGATCAGTGGAACGTGGTCGGGAGTTCGGGGCGTCCGTACGACGCACGAGACGATCGGCGTCTCGAGTACCACCAGCATAGCGTGTGCACCCCGCAGAACCCAGGACCGGTCCGTTCGCCGTGCGCATGCGAGGATTCCCAGGTGCGCACGCGAACCGTCCTGATCACCACCGCGATGGCCCTGGTGGCCGTCCTCGGCACGGCCGGTTGCGCCGAGGCTGCTCCGACCAGCGCTGCGGCGAGCTACCGCAACCTGCCGACCTCGGGGCGCCCCGACTACCAGCTCGGCGGCTCCTACACGCCGCCGTCCGGTGTGACGATCGTCGAGCGGGACAGCACCGCGAAGCCCGCGAAGGGCAAGTACGACATCTGCTACGTCAACGGGTTCCAGACGCAGCCCGAGTCCGCCCGCACGTGGACGGGGTCGTACCCGTCGGCGATCCTGCGCGACCGGGCCGGCAAGCCGGTGTCCGACCCGGGTTGGCCGGACGAGATGCTCCTCGACACCCGGACGGCCGCGAAGCGCGCGCTCATCACGAAGGTGCTCGCGAAGTCCATCGCCCGCTGCGGCGACCGCGGGCTCGACGCGGTCGAGTTCGACAACCTCGACTCGTGGACCCGGAGCGGGAAGCGGCTCACGCGCGCCGGCAACCTCGCGCTGGCGAAGTCACTCGTCGACACCGGGCACCGCCACGGCCTGGCCGTCGGGCAGAAGAACACGCCGCAGCTCGGGGCCTCCGGCCGGAAGCAGACCGGGTTCGACTTCGTCGTCGCCGAGGAGTGCGTGCAGTACCGGGAGTGCTCGGCGTACACGAAGGCCTACGGCAAGCGGGTCATCGACATCGAGTACGCGGACACCCTCGAGCGCTCGTGGGGCTCGGTCTGCAAGCTGAAGAGCCGCCCGGCGATGACGATCCTGCGCGACCGCGACCTGGTCACGCCGACCGACGACGCCTACGTCTTCGAGCACTGCTGAGCGCGGGTTCCTTCCCAGAACGCCCGCGATGGGAAGTCGAATCGGGCGTACCGGGCCGGAACTTCCGACCAGGTACGCCCGAAAGCACCAGGTACGCCCCAGAGCCCCGGTGCCTACGCGGGCCAGGCGTCCTTGAGCGCGGTGGCCGCCTGGTCCGCCGACAGACCAGCCGCGCGGGCAGCGGCTGCCAGCACGCGTGCCGCATCAGCCACGGCGTCCGGCACCTCGGCCGGCCGCACCACCCGGGTGCCGGCACCACGCGCGGTGTGCACGAGCCCGGCCTCCTCGAGCAGCTGGTAGGCCTTCGCGACCGTGCCGGCCGCCAGCCCGAGCTCGTCGGCCAGCCCCCGCACGCTCGGCAGTCGTTCGCCGTCGACGAGGTACCCCGCGCCGATCTGTGCCGCGATCTGCGAGCGGACCTGCTCGAAGGGCGGCACGCGTCCGCCGGCGTCGAGTGCGACCAGTCCTGCCATGCGTTCCACCCTAGAAGTCGTACTGCTCGCCGACCGGGATCGGCACCGGCACGGTGTTGCCGGGAGGCGCGAGCGGGCACGCCCACGCCGGGTCGTACGCGCACGACGGGTTGTACGCGAAGTTGAAGTCCAGCACGAGCGAGTCGGCGTCGTCGCCGCCCAGGTCCGAGCCCTTGATGGTGTCGAGCAGGTAGCGTCCGCCGCCGTACGTGCCGCGGGCCTTGCCGGCGCTGGAGTCCTTCACGGGGACGAACAGCCCGCCCGCGTAGCCGCCGTGCGACCAGACGTCGAGCGTGCCGACGCCCGGGACCGTCACGACGCCGAGGCGGTCGAAGTGCACGGTGCCGTCGGTGCCGGTCTCGTAGTCGAACTCGGCGGGCTCGGCGGGTTCGATGCGCACCTGGAATCGCCAGGCGGGGTCGTAGTCCGGCACGGGCAGCGACTCGAAGTCGCGGGCGTCCTCGTCCAGGAGCGGCGACGCGGGGTGCTCCGCGAACATCGCGTCGCGGGTCTCCCGCCACAGCGCGTGCGCCGTCTGGGGATCCGGCGTCGCACGGACACGGCGGTACAGGTCGAACGTCATGCGCCGCCAGTCCACGGTCGCCAGCGTGCTGCGCACACGGTCGTCGGTCGTCGGCTCCTGGGGGCGCGTCTGGCTCACGTGGTCGAGGCTACGCCCGCTCCGCGGTGGACGGGAGGCCCGACTCGCCTCGGTCAGGCAGCATGCGTCCGCCAGGTGGGCGCGAGCGCACGCATCCGGTACGCCCGCCACTGCCAGATGACCCACATCCCCGGCCACAGCAGTGCGCCGAGGGGCCACGGCCGCATCCGGTAGGTCAGGCGGTCGATGAGCAGCGTCCGGTCGCCGGGAGCCGGCACGACCGCCATCCGGTGGCGCATCGTCATGCGGCCGAACAGCCCGCTCGTACCGCCGCCGTTGTCACGCTGCACGGGGACGCCGTCGATCTCGTACAGGTCGAGGTCGACGTGCGTGTCGCCGCTCGGCACGAGGCCGAACGCACTCGCGGTGATCGGGTGCGGGTGCCCCGGTTCCCACCGCTCCGGGAACCCCTCGGGGCTGCGCGAGCGGTACACCAGGAACGGCTTCGTCACCGCGACCATCACGGACGGGGACAGCAGGGCATCGCGCACGGCGTCGACCGGCGCATCGAGGACGATCCGGATACCGACGTGCATGCCCAGGACCCTACGCGCGGCGGCCGTGACCAGTACCCGGTGAATGTGAAATACGAGTATGTCAATCTGGGAGGCATGCGTTCCGTTCACTCTCGTCTGCCCCTGCTCCTCGCTCCTGCCGCCCTCCTCGTCCTCGCCGGGTGCGCCACCGACTCGGCGTCGGTCGTCCCCGCACACGACGAGGGCGCGGTGTGGTCCTACGACGGCGCGAGCGGGCCGGCGCACTGGGGGGAACTGGCGGACGACGACGCGCTGTGCGGAACGGGTGTCCGGCAGTCCCCGATCGACCTGCCCGAGGCGGACGACGGCCCGGAGCTCGACCTCGTCGGATCGGGCCCGGTGCGGGGAGCGACGGCGGACAACGGGCACACCGTGCAGTTCACCGCCGACGACGGCGCCTCGACCACCATCGACGGAGACGCGCTGGACCTGGTGCAGATGCACTTCCACGCCGGCTCCGAGCACACCGTCGACGGCGACCGCTTCGCCGCCGAGTTCCACTTCGTGCACGCGGACGACCGCGGAGCCCTGACGGTCGTCGGGGTCCTCGCCGAGCGGGGCGCGCACAACCCCGCGTACGACAGCTACGTCGCCGGCGCCACGGCCGGAACCGGTCGGGAGAGCACCGTCGACGTCGAGGCGATGCTGCCGGACGATCGCTCCTTCGTGACCTACGACGGTTCGCTCACCACGCCGCCCTGCACCGAGGGAGTGCGGTGGATCGTGTTCGAGGACCCGATCGAACTCGGCGCCGACCAGCTCGCCGCCCTCGAGGCCGTACACGACCACAACGCCCGGCCGGTCCAGCCGCTCGGGGACCGGATCGTGCGCGACCGGCTCTGACGGTCAGGCGTGTCGGGCGGACCGGCGGCGGGACCCCTCGGCGCGGTCGTGCCGCCGGAGCCGCTCGGCCAGGGACAGCCGGACCGCCGGCCACTCCGAGGCGATGATCGAGAACACCACGGTGTCGCGGAGCGTGCCGTCGCGACCGATCGAGTGGTTCCGCAGCACGCCGTCCTGCTTCGCGCCCAGACCGGCGATCGCGGCGCGGGACTGGTGGTTGTGCCAGTGCGTGCGGAACTCCACCGCGATGCACTGCCAGGCCTCGAACGCATGGGACAGCATCAGCAGCTTCGCCTCGGTGTTGATGCCCGATCGCTGCGCCGACTTCGCCAGGAACGTGCTGCCGATCTCGACGTGCCGGTTGCCCGCGTCGATGTTCATGAAGGTCGTCGAGCCCACCACACGGCCGGTCGGACGGTCACGCACCGCGAAGGGCACCATGCGGCCGGCCTCGTGCTCGGCGAGGCGTCGGTCGATCTCGTCCTCGACCTGGGCCGGCGCGGGGACCGAGGTGTACCAGGTGCGCCACAGATCGCCGTCCGTCACCGCTGCCCGCAGGTCGTCCGCGTGCTCCTGCGCGAGGGGCTCGAGCGTCACACGGTCGCCGGTCAGGGTGGGCGCGGGGGCGATCTCCATGGAAGTGCATCCTACGGTCGTCGACCATGGTGGAGCCTGTCGGGACGGCCACCCTGTGGAGAGGGACAGCATCGTCCGGGCGGCTATCGTGACGGACGTGGCAGAACGCACCCAGGAGCAGTACCAGGTCCGGTTCGCGTGGGGCACCGGTGGTGCGGCACGCATCGTCCACGGCGCACACCTCGTCGTCTGGGTGGACGTCCTGCCGGCCTCGCCGGACGCGGCGGCGCAGCGCCGCGCGCTGCGGAACGCGACCGCCCAGCTGCCGGACGGTCCGGAGGTCGTGCTCGGCCACCTCGGCAACGCGAGTGCGATCGCGGAACGGGTGACGGGCCTCCAGGCCGATCGTGGCGACCGGTGCGTCGTCGCGGTCGTCGCCGCCGGGCTGCACCATCCCGGAGCGCTGGACGACGCGGCCGAGGCCGCGGGCGAGACCGTCGACGTGCCCGACGCACCCGACTTCGCCGTCGAGGACCTGCTCGCCGCCGGCGCCGTCGTCGACGCGCTCGCCGCGGTCGGGATCGACCACACCTCACCGGAGGCCGCCGCGGCCTGCGCGGCGTACACCGGGCTCCGGCGCGCGGTGAAGCACCTGGTCACGGCCTCCGAGAGCGCGGCCGTCCTCGGTCGCGAGCCGGTGCACGCGGCGCTCGCCGTCGGACCGGAACTGGTCGTCCTGCGGGAATCGCGGGGCCGGGCGTAGCGTTCGGGCGGACAGGGACCGGAGCGCCGTCCAGGCCGTCCGGCACCAGCGAGCGAAGGAGCAACGCATGAAGGCAGTCGTCGGCGACACGGTGATCGCGGAGGCCCCGGAAGAGGACCTCATCAAGATCGAGGGCAACTGGTACTTCCCGCCGTCGAGCGTGAAGTCCGAGCTGTTCACCGAGAGCCCCACCCAGTACCACTGCCCGTGGAAGGGCGACACCCAGTACTTCACGGTGAACGTGGACGGACAGGCGCTGCAGGACCGCGCGTGGTCCTACCCGACGCCGATCCCGTCGTCGTTCGACCGCGTCGGCAAGGACTACTCGGGCTACGTCGCGTTCTGGAAGGACGTCACGGTCGTCGAGTGACGACGGACGTCGTGCCGCGCACCGCGTCGCCGCTCACTGCGTCACCGTGAGCACGATCAGCGCGACGTTGAGCGCCACGATGACCGCCGCGATCACCCACGCCACCACGCGGGTGGTCGCGGCGTTCACGTCCGTGCCCATGATGCTGCGGCGCGACGTGTAGACGACCAACGGGACGATCGCGAAGGCGATCCCGAAGCTCAGCACCACCTGGCTCACCACCAGCAGCATCGTCGCGTCGGCACCGATCGCGAGCAGCACGATCGCCGGCACCAGGGTGATCACGCGCCGTGCCACGAGCGGGATCCGGACGTGCAGCAGCCCCTTCATGATCTCGGCGCCGGCCATGCAGCCGACCGAGGTCGAGGCCAGCCCCGACGCCAGCAACCCCACCGCGAACAGCACCCCGACGACGGGCCCGACGTGGTCGGCGATCGCCCGCTGGGCACCGGGGATCGAGTCGGTGTCGGCGACGCCGGGCAGGGTCGCCGCGGCCAGGACGAGCATGCAGATGTTCACGCCGCCGGCGACCACCAGCGCGAGACCGACGTCCCACCGGGTCGCGACGAGCACGCGGCGGCGCTCGGGGCCGGCGGGGACGTCGCCGTGCCGGTCGCGGGCCAGCGCGGAGTGCAGGTAGACCGCGTGCGGCATGACCGTCGCGCCGAGCATCGACGCCGCGAGCATCACCGACTCGGAGCCCTCGAACCGCGGCACCAGGCCGCTGACGAGCTCGGCGGGGGAGACCTGCGCGAAGAGCAGCCCGGCGCAGAAGCCGACGGTCAGGATCGCGAGCATCGCCGTGACGACGGCTTCGAAGGTGCGGGTCCCGCGGCGGCTGTGCAGGGTCAGCAGGAGCATCGAGACCACGCCCGTGATGAGCCCACCGGCGACGAGCGGCAGGCCGAAGAGCAGGTGCAGGGCGAGTGCGCCGCCGATCACCTCGGCGATGTCGGTCGCCGCCGCGACGATCTCGGCCTGCCCCCAGAACAGCAGCCTCGGGGTGCGACGCATCCGCAGGCCGAGGTGCTCCGGCAGGGACTTGCCCGTGACGACGCCGAGCTTGGCGGACAGGCACTGCACGACGACCGCGCTCGCGTTCGCGGCGACCAGGACCCAGAGGAGCAGGTAGCCGTACTTCGCCCCGGCGGTGAGGTTGGCCGCCACGTTGCCGGGGTCGACGTAGGCGATGGCCGCGACGAACGCCGGGCCGAGCAGGGTGAGGCCGGCGGCGCGGCGCCTCGGGGTACCCGTGGGTTCCTCGGTGGTCCTGGCTGCGGCGGTGTCGGTCACGGGACCCAGCATGCCAGAGAATTCGGCACACCGAATCTTTTTCTTCGCGATGCCTTTTCGACTGGCTGGAGGGTGGTTCAGACCGCCGCGCGCCGAGCGCGGTGCGCACGGACCTTGGCGCGGTTCCCGCAGCGCTGCATCGAGCACCAGCGGCGTGTCCCGCCCCGCGAGGAGTCGTAGAAGACCAGCGCGCAGTCGTCCGCCGAGCAGCGGCTCAGACGCGTCGGACGGCCGTCGGCCTCGACGTCGTCGAAGCCGACCTCGGTGAACAGCGCGACGGCGTCGCGCGCGACGCTGGACAGTGCCTGGGCCAGGCGGACGCGGTTCGCTCCGGCACGTCGTCGGCCACCCGGGAGGCTCGGGGGCACGTCCGGCAGGGCGGCGAACAGGTTGACGGTGTCGATGTCGTCGGGCGCGGGGCGCGTGCGGCCGGTCCCGGCACGCAGGCCCGCCGCGACGGCGGTGCGCTCGGCCGCGGTGGTCGCCGGGCCGGGGGCTGCGGCGACGGCGAGTCGGGCGATCGCCGCGCGGAGCGCGCGGGCGTCCTGCAGCTCGCGCGCGCTCGCCCCGACGTCGATCGGTTCGGTGTGGTCGCTGAGCCACTCGTCCAGGTCCGCCGGGCTCGCGAGCAGCTCACCGAGCTGCGATCGGGGACGCCGGCCGTCCGGGTCGTCGGCGAACCCACCGGTGTGCGCGAAGTCCAGGGCGATCCGACCGGCGTCGAAGAACCAGGTGGATCCGGCGTCCGTGCGGATGTGCTGCCCCGTGTGCATCCGTCCAGGCTAACGGGTTACCGGCGCGCCTCCGCGCGCGGACGGACTCATGCGGTAGTCGAGGCCACCGTCGACGGGGTGTCAGCGTCGCTCCGGCGCCGCCAGACGATGGCGTTGCGGGGATCGAACCGGCGGGAGCACCGGGCACAGGCGAGCTGGCGGGTGGGCGTCCGGTAGCGGAAGTGCTCGTGTCCGGCGGGGCAGGTCCCGATCCACGGTGCGAGCTCGCTGGCGATCGGGCCGTCGTGCAGCCGCGAACCCGTGTACCCGATGGCGGACGCGGTCCGCTTCCACTTCGGGCCGTGGCCCGCACGTGCTCCGGCGAGGGCGTGCGCGACCTCGTGCAGCAGGACCTGCTCGACGTCGTCGTCCGAGAACCGTGTCGCCAGGTGCCGGCTGACGGTGATGCGCTTCCGGGCGAAGTCGCACTGTCCTGCGCGGGTCTTCGCGTGGTCGAACCCGAAGGCCCACGAGCCCGCGCCGAGGTGTTCGGTGATGAGTGCCTCGGCTCGGGAACGGACCGTCTCGAGTGCGGTCACTGGTCGGCGCGGGGGTCGGCCTGGCCCTTCTTGGCTGCCCGCGCGGCGATCCGTCCCCAGATGTCGTCGGCCTCGGTGCGCGCGGCGTCCGGCGCCCCGAGCACCCGGCGGCGGATCGGCGGGACCTGCTTGACCGGCTCGGCGACGCGCATGGTCGGTTCGTCGTCCTCGGCACGGCGGGCGGCGACCTCGCGGGCCGTCCGCGGCTTGTCGGCGGGTTCGGCGGGGTGCGTGATCGAGGCACGCATCGCCGCCTCGACCGCGGTGCGCAGCGCGTCGGTGCGCTCGGACGGGGCACCGGCCTGGCGGAACGCCTGGTAGGCGCGGGACAGTGCGGCGCGGGCATCTTCGAAGCGGTCGTTCTCGAACAGTGACCACCCCTCGATCTCGGCGGCGGCACCCTCGAGCTCCGGCCACTCCTCGGTCGCGGCGGTGTCGCGGGCCAGAGCGGCCTCGGTCGCGGCACGGTCGTGGCGACCGAGGTCGTGCAGGATGTGCGCGCGCCGGATCCGGGCGGCGACCTTGTCCTGGCGCTCGCCCGTGAACATCGCGAGGCGGAAGACCTCCTCCGCGACGACGAGGGACTCGTCGAGACGGCCGAGCAGGCGGAGGAGTTCGGCGCGTTCCGCGAGCGCCTCGGTGCTGCGGCTCTGACCGAGGTCGCGCAGACGCTGGTGCACGGCGTCGACGTCGACCGCCGGCCGCAGGCTGATGGGCGCGAAGGTGCTGCCCGGGCTGACCCCGGCCGTCACGGGAGCCGCGTGGCGCGGTTCACGGGACGGGTCGGACGGGTCGGGCTGCTGACGGTCGTCGGGCGGGAGGGACATCGGTTCGAGGGTAGCCGCGCTCTGCCGGGAGCGGCCGGTGCGACGCGCTCAGGCTTCGCGCCGGTGGACGGAGAACGGCCCGCCGTGCCGGAGCACGACGGGCCGTTCCGGACCGGCTCGGCGGATCAGGACATCCCGCTCGCCGCGACCGCAGCGACGCCGACCGCCACGACGAAGACGATGAGCGCGACGACGGCGAGGACGATGGCGAAGACGCCCCAACCGCGGCCACGCTTGGTGACGGCAGCGATGATGCCCTGCACGATCGCCCACAGGCCGAGGGCCGTGCCCAGGTAGAACATGAGGGACCCGGTGATGACGTTCGACGAGGTCATCAGCTCGGTGATCTGCGCGTCGCTCGGCGTCGCTCCGCTGTTCTGCATCGAGTCGCGGAAGGCGTCGGAAGCGCCGAACGACTGCCCGAACAGGTACCCGCCGATGGCTCCCACGACCAGGGCGGCGAGGCCGACCACGAACGCGATCACGCCGACGGTCTTCTTCTTGGCCTTCGGTTCCTCGTAGCTCTGCCACGCGGGCGAACCGGAGCTCGCGGGCGCCGCGGCGTACGGCTGCTGGCCGTACTGCTGCTGCTGCTGCCCGTACTGGTCCTGCTGCTGCCCGTACTGCTGCTGCTGCCCGTACTGGTTCTGCTGCTCGCCGTACTGCGGGGCGGACTGCCCGTACTGCGGCGTCGGGTCGCTCCGCTCGCCGTACCGCGGTGCGTCGGCGGCGGGCTGCTGCTGCGGGGCTTCGCCCCAGCTCGGCGCCTGGCCGTCGCCCGTCCGGTCCTGGTTGCTCCGGTCGTCGTTCGTCATCAGGGGATCCCATCGCTCGGTCGCGCACCTGCGCGGTCGTTCAGACCATCCTGACAGCCGCACCCGCCGAGTGCCCGGGAACGGCCTGGCGCGCCTCCCCGTCGCCACCGCGGGGTCAGGCGCCGAACACGCTCCGGTTCGGCTCCGGTGACGCCACGGCCGTCGCGTCGGTGACGATCGGCGCCCCGGCGATGAACGCCCGCAGCTCGGCCCCGTGCACGACCTTCGCCGGCATCGGGTCCGACGAGTACCGCCGCGGCATCTCGGCGATCGGCAGGTCGGTCGGCGAGCCGAGCAGCACGATGTTCCCGAACCGACGCCCCTTGAGCATGCCGGTGTCCGCCACCGCTGCGACCGACGGCAGTACGGCCTGCAGCGTCGACGCCTGCCCCCGTGCGAACGCGAGACCAGCGCCGTCGGCCACGTTCACCGCGACGATGCCGGTCGGCGACAGGAACGCGGCGACCTCGCGGTAGAACTCGATGCTCGTCACGTGCGCCGGGATCTGCGAGCCGCCGAAGACGTCCACCACCGCCAGGTCCACCGTGCCGCGCAGCCCGGAGGGGAGCTTGCCGAGCACCTCGCGCGCGTCGCCGTACCGCACCCGGATCGACGCACCGCGGGGGAACGGCAGGACCTCGCGGACGTGGTCCACCAGGTCGCGCTCGAGCTCGATGACCTGCTGGCGCGAGCCCGGCCGGGTCACCGCGACGTACCGGGGGAGCGTCAGGGCACCGGCGCCGAGGTGCAGCGCCGTGACCGGGCCGGACGGCAGCAGGTCGATGGCGTGCCCGATCCGCCGGATGTACTCGAACGCCAGGTGGGTCGGGTCCTCGAGGTCGACGTGCGACTGCGGCGTGCCGTCCACCACGAGCGTGAAGGACCCGGGGCGGTGCCGGTCCGGCTCGACCACCGAGTAGCCCGCACCGATCCGGAACCCGTCGAACGCATCAGCCATGCGGTCAATCGAACACCACCCGACCGGCACCGCGATCACCACCCGGGCCCCCACCCCTGGTTGGTGTGCCCGCGGACGCACCGGAACGAGGCTGGATCCATCGGTCGGGGACGTCCCGCCGGGTCACCTCGAAAGGCACACCATGTCGGTCCAGCTCCTCGTCAACGTCCTGATCGGCGTCGCCCTCGTCGGCTTCCTCGGGTACCGCCAGGCCACCTGGCAGTACCTCGACCCGGCGCGCATCTGGCGTACGCCGATGATCATGGCGATCGTCGGTGTGGTGGTCCTGGCGCAGTCGGGGGCGACGATCACCACGACCGACGTCGTGTTCCTCGGCATCGAGGCCCTGATCACGATCGGTGTGGGCCTGACGATGGGCACCATCACCCGGTTCCGCACGGTCGCCACCCCGGACAGCAAGGGTCGGACGATCCAGTCCCGCACGGGGTGGCTCGGTGCGTCGCTCTGGATCGTGCTCATCGCCGTGCGCGTCGGCCTCGATGTGCTCGGCGGCCACCTCGGTGCGCACCTGCTCACCTCGACCGGCGCGATCCTGCTCGTGCTCGCCCTGAACCGCGCCGCCCGCGCCGTCGTCATCGACCAGCGCATCCCGCGCGGAGACCGCGGAGACCGGACCGCCAGCCGCCGCACCACCCGCGGCATGATGGTCCGGTGACCCTGCTGAGCGGACAGGACCCGACCGACCTCCCCGGGGGTCGGTCCCGTTCGGCAACCGCCTGGGGACTCAACGCCCTCGGCATCGTGATCGTCGGGTTCTGGTTCGTGAAGAACGGACTCGAGCTGCAGCCGCCCGCGTGGGTGTGGGTGCTCGGCGCGGTGGCGCTCGCCGCGTGGGCGCTCCGCGAGTTCGGCCGGACGCCGCAGCTGCTCGTCGTCGCGGGCGTGGTGATGATCGTCGCCGGCTCCCTGACCGTGGTGGCGACGGACTCGCTCATGATCGTCCCCGTGATCGTCGGGATCGTCCTGCTCGGCGCGAACCTCCGGGTGCCGGTCTGGCTCGCGGCGGTGGCGGCGGTGGGGGCGATGGTGGTCATCGCCGTCTGCGCGACGATCGAGCACGCCTCGGTCCAGTTCGTCCTCGGCACGAGCGGCGGGCTGCTGCTCGGCGTGCTCATCGGGTTCAGCCGCCGGCAGTTCCGGGTCGCGGCGCAGCGCGCGCGGCAGGCCGAGCAGGACCAGCAGCGGGCACAGCTCCTCGCCGATCGGTCCCGGGCCTCGCGGGACATCCACGACGTCCTCGCGCACTCGCTCGGCGGTCTCGTGCTGCAGCTCGACGCGGTCGAGGCCCTGCTCGAGGCCGGCCGGGTCGACGACGCGACGAAGCGTGCCGGCGAGGCCAGGACCCTGGCGGCGGACGGCCTCGCCGAGGCCCGCCGAGCCGTGCACGCCCTCCGCGACGACGCGGACGCCGAGCCCGGTGCCACCCCGGACGGGGCCGCGACCCCGGACCGGGCCGCCCCCGACCCGACCACGACCGCGGACCGCGCCACCACCCCGGGCCGGACCACGGCCCCGGACACGGCCACGCGGACCACCGGAGCCGACGTGCCGGACGCGAGCCGCGCCTCCCGGCCGTCCACCGACCAGGTGCCGGACCACACCGACCAGACCGACCGCACCGACCACGTGCCGGACCGCACCGACCTGACCGCCCTGGTCGCCGCTCACCGCTCGTTCGGCGGCACCATCGTGGTGCAGGGCGACGCGACCCTGGCCGCACTCGACGAGGCGCACCGCGCCGCCGTCGTCCAGGTCGTCCGCGAGGCCCTCAGCAACGCCCGTAGGCACGCCCCCGGCCGCCCCGTGTCACTGTCCGTCGTCCGCGACGGCGACGCCGTGGACGTCGTCGTGGCCAACCCGCTCACCGGCGGCGGCCAGGGGCTGCTCGGGATGCGCGAGCGCGTCGAGGAGCTCGGCAGCGGTGCGACGGTCGAAGCGGAGCGGTCCGACGACGAGTTCGTCGTCGCGCTGCACCTGCCGGTGGACCGGGTGGCCGAGCACGAGGTGGACGCCTCGTGACCATCCGTGTCCTCGTCGTCGACGACCAGGCGATCGTCCGCGACGGCCTGGTGACGGTGCTGTCGCTCGTGCCGGACCTGCAGGTGACGGGTGAGGCCGCCGACGGTGCCGAGGCGATCGCAGCGGTGGACCGTGACGCTCCCGACGTCGTGCTGATGGACCTCCGCATGCCGGGCACCGACGGGCCGACGGCGACCGCGCGCATCGTGGCCGACCACCCGCAGGTGGCGGTGCTCGTGCTGACGACCTACGCGGACGACGAGTCGATCGTGACCGCGCTCCGGGCCGGTGCGCGCGGGTACCTGACGAAGGACGCCGGACGGACCGAGATCGCGACGGCGATCCGGGCGGTCGCGTCGGGGCAGTCGACGTTCGACGCGACGGTGGGGGCGCGGCTGGTGGCGCAGCTCGCCGGCGGCGGGGCGACGGGGCCCACACCCGCTGTGCCGGCGCTGCGTGACCGGTTCCCGGACCTGACCCCGCGCGAGGCCGACGTGCTCGAGCGCATCGCGGCCGGCCGGACGAACCCGCAGATCGCGGCGGAGTTGTTCCTGACGGTGCCGACGGTGAAGTCGTACGTGAACCAGGTGTTCGCGAAGCTCGGGGTCACCACCCGCGCCGAGGCGGTCGCGCGCGTCCTGCGCTGACCGGTCCTGGCCGGTACGTGAATGCGTACACATGGACGGCCAGCGGACGCCAAGACTCGTTCCGTACTGTTCATCCGGTCGTCACGCGGGACCGCGTCGATGCGTGCAGTGCCCCACACCTCGCGCGTCCGCCCTCCCGACGTGACCACGACGTGCCGTCGAGCGCCCCCACCGCTCGAGCGTGCGCGCCGTCGGCACGCGTCCGCGTGCCCCTTCCGGTCACCCGCGCGCGCTGGCCGTGATCACATCGCACCCGTCATGTAAAATACGGGATGCAACACTCCGCCGAGCCGCAGGAGACCCGACATGACCGCTGACACGATGAGCGTGCCCACCGCACGCCCGGCCGCACCGACGACCCGCGACACCACGCGCACGACCGCGAGCCGGACGACGCGGGTGCCCCGCGCCTCCCGTCCGGCCCACGCCGACCACGAGGCGGCGCCCACCTGGATGCGTGTCGTCGGCGCGGTCCTGCTCCTCGGTGGCCTCGGCCTGACCGCGGCGGTGACCGCCTGGCCCGGCGACGCACCGGAGACCGCGCTCATCGTTCCGGCGTTGGTCGCCGTCGTGGCGGGCGTGCTGCTGCTGCTCGCACGAGCCGGGTTCGCTGTCACCGACACGCACGTCACGCTGCACTTCCGGCCGCTGCCGCCACGGCGCATCGCACGTCGGCGCATCGCCGACGTCCGACTCGTGGAGGCGGACGCCCGCACCTACGGCGGCGTCGGCCTGCGGATCGGTCGCGGTGTGCGCGCCCTGATCCTCACCCCCGGACTCGGGATCGAGCTCACCGACGACCGTGGTCGCGTCACCTTCGTGCGCACCCGTCGACCCGAGGACGCCTTCCGTGCGCTGGCGGGGCGGCAGGTCCAGCCGGGAGGCGCGGCGCACGTCGAGCGCGAGCGCCTCGGCTGAGCGCACGGCCGGGTCCACTGCGCAGGCCGGGTGCGCAGGCCCGTTGCGGGCCGTTGCGGGCCGTCGCGGGCCGGGCGCGGGCCGTTGCGGGCCGGGCGCGGGCCGGGAATTCCGCGGGCACGGAGCGGCTTATACACGCCACTGCCGAATCTGGTCAAGCCAGGACTGGACAGCACGACTCGGCGCGAACTATGATGGCAGTTCGCGCTCCCTGGCATCCGTGTCGTCATATTGCGGTCGACGCAGAGTTCTGAGTTGGACAAGCTCAACTCGCCCTGGTGCAGCCGGACCCGTATATGGCGGCGGGTCCCGCTCACGGAGATCATCCCACACGTGCACCGACGTTCCGCGTCAGGCACGCGTCGGCGTGGTCGCAGGGCAAGAACTCGCGGGGATCGCCGAGCGATCATCTACTCACCTACATGCTGCTCGTCAGTATCGGCCCGACGGGGCCTACGGAGGTCACACCCTTGGCTGCTGCGCCCAACGCATCCACCAACCCCAAGAACGGTCGCAACCACTCGCGACTCTCGTTCGCCAAGATCACGGACACCCTCACGGTTCCTGATCTGCTCGCACTCCAGACGGAGAGCTTCGACTGGCTCGTCGGCAACGACGTCTGGAAGGCCCGTCTCGCAGAGGGACAGGAGCAGGGTCGCACCGACCTCGCCCTGCACTCCGGGTTGGAGGAGATCTTCGAGGAGATCTCCCCGATCGAGGACCTCGGCGAGACCATGCAGCTCTCGTTCACGGCGCCCGAGCTCGAGGACCCCAAGTACTCGATCGACGACTGCAAGGAGCGCGGCAAGACCTACGCCGCTCCGCTGTACGTCAACGCCGAGTTCATGAACCACATGACGGGTGAGATCAAGACGCAGACGGTGTTCATGGGCGACTTCCCGCTCATGACCGAACGCGGCACGTTCATCATCAACGGCACCGAGCGCGTCGTCGTGTCGCAGCTCGTCCGTTCGCCCGGCGTGTACTTCGAGCGCCAGCAGGAGAAGACGTCCGACAAGGACATCTACTCCGCTCGCGTCATCCCCTCGCGTGGTGCGTGGCTCGAGTTCGAGATCGACAAGCGCGACCAGGTGGGCGTGCGCATCGACCGCAAGCGCAAGCAGTCGGTCACGGTCTTCCTCAAGGCGCTGGGTCTGACCAGCGAGGAGATCATGGAGGAGTTCCAGGGCTTCGCCTCGATCGAGTCGACCCTCGAGAAGGACGCCATCCTCACGAAGGAAGAGGCGCTCAAGGACATCTACCGCAAGCTGCGCCCGGGCGAGCAGGTCGCTGCCGAGGCCGCGCGTGCGCTGCTCGACAACTTCTACTTCAACTCGAAGCGCTACGACCTGGCGAAGGTGGGCCGTTACAAGGTCAACCGCAAGCTCGGGATCGACGCCCCGCTGTCCGACTCGGTGCTGACCGTCAAGGACATCGTCGCGACGATCAAGTACCTCGTGTCCCTGCACGCCGAGAAGACCACGCTGAACGGCGTGCGTGACGGCGAGCCGGTGCAGCTGCGCCTCGACGTGGACGACATCGACCACTTCGGCAACCGTCGCATCCGCGCCGTCGGCGAGCTCATCCAGAACCAGGTCCGCACGGGTCTGTCCCGCATGGAGCGCGTCGTCCGCGAGCGCATGACCACGCAGGACATCGAGGCGATCACGCCCCAGACGCTCATCAACGTGCGTCCGGTCGTCGCCGCGATCAAGGAGTTCTTCGGAACGTCCCAGCTGTCGCAGTTCATGGACCAGAACAACCCGCTCGCGGGCCTGACGCACAAGCGTCGTCTCTCGGCCCTCGGCCCGGGTGGTCTGTCCCGTGAGCGTGCCGGCGTCGAGGTCCGTGACGTCCACCCGTCGCACTACGGCCGCATGTGCCCGATCGAGACCCCGGAAGGCCCGAACATCGGCCTGATCGGTTCGCTCGCGTCGTTCGGTCGGATCAACTCGTTCGGCTTCATCGAGACCCCGTACCGTCGCGTCGTCAACGGCGAGGTCACGAAGACCATCGACTACCTGACCGCCTCGGAAGAGGACGAGTTCGTCGTCGCGCAGGCCAACGCGCCGCTGACCGACTCGTTCCACTTCGCCGACGACAAGGTCCTCGTCCGCAAGAAGGGTGGCGAGGTCGAACTCGTCGCCAAGGGCGAAGTCGACTACATGGACGTCTCGCCGCGCCAGATGGTGTCGGTCGCGACCTCGCTCATCCCGTTCCTCGAGCACGACGACGCGAACCGCGCCCTCATGGGTGCGAACATGCAGCGTCAGGCCGTCCCGCTGCTCCGTTCCGAGTCGCCGCTCGTCGGTACCGGCATGGAGGGCTACACCGCGATCGACGCCGGTGACGTCGTCACCGCCGACAAGGCCGGTGTCGTCTCCGAGGTCTCGGCAGACGCCGTGACCCTGCAGCTCGACGAGGGTGGCACGCAGACCTTCTACCTGCGCAAGTTCGACCGCTCCAACCAGGGCACGAGCTACAACCACCGCGTGGTCGTCTCGGCCGGCGAGCGTGTGGAGCAGGGCGAGGTCATCGCCGACGGTCCCGCGACGGAGAACGGCGAGCTCGCGCTCGGCAAGAACCTCCTCGTCGCGTTCATGCCGTGGGAGGGCTACAACTACGAGGACGCGATGATCCTGTCGCAGAACCTCATCAAGGACGACACGCTCTCCTCGATCCACATCGAGGAGTACGAGGTCGACGCCCGCGACACGAAGCTCGGCAAGGAGGAGATCACCCGTGACCTCCCCAACGTCAGCCCGGACCTGCTGGCCGACCTCGACGAGCGTGGCATCATCCGCATCGGTGCCGAGGTCCGCCCCGGCGACATCCTGGTCGGCAAGGTCACGCCGAAGGGCGAGACCGAGCTCTCCGCTGAAGAGCGCCTCCTCCGCGCCATCTTCAACGAGAAGTCGCGCGAAGTCCGCGACACCTCGCTGAAGGTGCCCCACGGTGAAGAGGGCACGATCATCGGCGTCAAGGTGTTCGACTCGCAGGACGGCGACGACGAACTCGGCTCTGGTGTCAACCAGCGCGTGGTCGTCTACATCGCCCAGAAGCGCAAGATCACCGCGGGTGACAAGCTCGCCGGTCGTCACGGCAACAAGGGCGTCATCTCGACCATCCTCCCGGTCGAGGACATGCCCTTCCTCGCCGACGGCACCCCGGTCGACATCGTCCTGAACCCGCTCGGCGTCCCCGGCCGCATGAACTTCGGCCAGGTCCTCGAGATCCACCTCGGTTGGCTCGCCAAGCAGGGCTGGAACGTCGAGGGCATCCAGGAGTGGGCATCGGCCCTCCCCGAGGCAGCGCACAGCGCCGCTCCGGGCACGAAGGTCGCCACCCCGGTGTTCGACGGTGCGTACGAGCGCGAGATCGAGGGCCTCCTCGACTCGACCCTCCCGAACCGCGACGGCGAGCGCCTGATCGGCTCGTCCGGCAAGGCGCAGCTCTTCGACGGTCGCTCCGGCGAGCCGTTCCCCGAGCCCGTCTCGGTCGGCTACATGTACATCCTCAAGCTGCACCACCTGGTCGACGACAAGATCCACGCTCGTTCGACGGGTCCGTACTCGATGATCACGCAGCAGCCGCTGGGTGGTAAGGCGCAGTTCGGTGGCCAGCGATTCGGTGAGATGGAGGTGTGGGCGCTCGAGGCGTACGGCGCCGCTTACGCCCTCCAGGAGCTCCTGACGATCAAGTCCGACGACATCCTCGGCCGCGTGAAGGTCTACGAGGCGATCGTCAAGGGCGAGAACATCCAGGAACCCGGCATCCCCGAGTCCTTCAAGGTCCTCATGAAGGAGATGCAGTCGCTCTGCCTGAACGTCGAGGTCCTCTCGGCCGACGGCCAGGCGGTCAGCCTGCGCGACAACGATGACGAGGTCTTCCGCGCTGCGGAGGAGCTGGGCATCAACATCTCCTCGCGGTTCGAGTCGTCGTCCGTCGACGACATCTGATCCCGCCCGTACATCGAAGCCTGAATCAAGCAAGAGAGAAGAACATTGCTCGAAGCAACTTCCTTTGACGCCATTCGGATCGGCCTCGCGACCGCCGAGGACATCCGTCAGTGGTCGTACGGCGAGGTCAAGAAGCCGGAGACCATCAACTACCGCACCCTGAAGCCCGAGAAGGACGGTCTGTTCGGCGAACAGATCTTCGGTCCTTCCCGCGACTGGGAGTGCGCCTGCGGCAAGTACAAGCGTGTCCGGTTCAAGGGCATCGTCTGCGAGCGCTGCGGCGTCGAGGTCACCAAGTCCTCGGTCCGTCGTGAGCGCATGGGCCACATCGAGCTCGCTGCCCCCGTCACGCACATCTGGTACTTCAAGGGCGTCCCGTCGCGCCTCGGGTACCTCCTCGACATGGCGCCGAAGGACCTCGAGAAGGTCATCTACTTCGCGGCGTACATGATCATCGACATCGATGAAGAGGGCCGTCACGCGGACATGCCGGGCCTCGAGAACGAGATGCGTCTCGAGATCAAGACCCTCGAGGGCCAGCGCGACTCGATCATCGCCGACCGCCTCAAGAAGCTCGAGGACGACCTCGCAGCCCTTGAGGAAGAGGGTGCGAAGGCCGACGTCAAGCGCCGCACCAAGGACACCGCCGAGAAGGAGATGTCCCAGGTCCGCAAGTCGTTCGACGAGGACATCACCCGTCTCGAGCGTGTGTGGGAGGACTTCCGCAACCTCAAGGTGGGCGACCTCAAGCCCGAGGACGCCGTCTTCCACGAGCTCCAGGACCGGTTCGGGATCTACTTCGACGCCTACATGGGCGCCGAGGCGATCAAGCTCCGGCTCGAGGCGTTCGACCTGGCTGCCGAGGCCGAGGCGCTGCGTCTGCAGATCGCCGAGGGCAAGGGCCAGAAGAAGATCCGTGCGATCAAGCGTCTGCGCGTCGTCAGCTCCTTCCTCGCCACCGGCAACTCGCCGGCAGCGATGGTGCTCGGCGTCGTGCCGGTCATCCCGCCGGAACTGCGCCCGATGGTGCAGCTCGACGGTGGCCGTTTCGCCACGTCGGACCTCAACGACCTCTACCGTCGTGTGATCAACCGCAACAACCGTCTCCGCCGCCTGCTCGACCTCGGTGCCCCCGAGATCATCGTGAACAACGAGAAGCGCATGCTGCAGGAAGCCGTTGACGCGCTGTTCGACAACGGTCGTCGTGGACGTCCGGTCACGGGTACCGGTAACCGCGCCCTGAAGTCCCTGAGCGACATGCTCAAGGGCAAGCAGGGTCGTTTCCGCCAGAACCTGCTCGGCAAGCGCGTCGACTACTCGGGCCGTTCGGTCATCATCGTCGGCCCGCAGCTGAAGCTGCACCAGTGTGGTCTGCCCAAGCAGATGGCGCTCGAGCTCTTCAAGCCGTTCGTGATCAAGCGCCTGATCGACCTGTCGCACGCGCAGAACATCAAGTCGGCCAAGCGCATGGTCGAGCGTTCGCGTCCGCAGGTGTGGGACGTGCTCGAGGAGATCATCCGCGAGCGCCCCGTGCTGCTGAACCGTGCGCCGACGCTGCACCGTCTGGGCATCCAGGCGTTCGAACCGCAGCTCGTCGAGGGCAAGGCCATCCAGCTCCACCCGCTCGTGTGTGCTGCGTTCAACGCGGACTTCGACGGTGACCAGATGGCCGTGCACCTGCCGCTGTCGGTGGAGGCCCAGGCCGAGGCCCGCATCCTGATGCTCGCCTCGAACAACATCCTGAAGCCGTCCGACGGCCGCCCGGTGACCCTGCCCGCACAGGACATGATCATCGGTCTGCACCACCTGACGACCGTCCGCGAGGGCGCCGTCGGTGAGGGCCGTGCGTTCTCCTCGGTCGCCGAGGCGATCCTGGCCAACGACCAGCACACGCTGCACCTCAACGCCATGGCGAAGATCCGCATGACGGGTGTCCACTTCGCCGAGGGTGAAGCTCCCGAGGGCTACGAGCAGGGCGACACCGTCCTCCTCGAGACGACCCTGGGCCGTGCGCTCTTCAACGAGACCCTCCCGGCGAACTACCCGTTCGTCCAGAAGGTCACCGACAAGGGTGTGCTGTCCGCGATCGTCAACGACCTCGCCGAGCGGTACTCCAAGACCGAGACGGCCGCTGCGCTGGACCGGATCAAGGACGCCGGCTTCTACTGGGGCACGCGCTCCGGTGTGACCGTCGCCCTGTCGGACGTCGTGACGCCTCCTCGCAAGAAGGAGATCATCGCGGGCTACGAGATCCAGGCCGCCAAGGTGCAGGGCGAGTTCGACAAGGGTCTGATCACCGACTCCGAGCGTCGCGCCGACCTGATCAAGATCTGGACCGAGGCCACCAACGAGATCGCGCAGGAGATGCGGGACAACTTCCCCGTCGACAACACGATCAACCGCATGGTGTCGTCGGGTGCTCGTGGTAACTGGCTGCAGGTCCGCAACATCGCGGGTATGCGTGGTCTGGTGAACAACCCGAAGGGCGAGATCATCGCCCGCCCGATCATCAACTCGTACCGCGAGGGCCTGACCGTGGCGGAGTACTTCATCGCCACCCACGGTGCTCGCAAGGGTCTTGCCGACACCGCGCTCCGTACCGCGGACTCCGGGTACCTCACCCGTCGTCTCGTGGACGTCTCGCAGGACGTCATCATCCGCGAGGACGACTGCGGTACGACGCGTGGCCTCGAGCTGCCGATCGCGACCGTGGACGCGGACGGCAAGCTGGTCCGCGACCCGCGCGTCGAGAACACCGTGTACTCGCGCACCCTGGCCACCGAGGCCGTGGACGCCAAGGGCACGGTCGTCGCCGAGGCTCGTGAGGACGTCGGTGACGTGCTCCTCGAGAAGCTGCTGGCAGCCGGTGTCGAGAGCATCAAGGTGCGCTCGGTCCTGACCTGCGAGTCGGCCGTCGGTGTCTGCGCGAAGTGCTACGGCCGTTCGCTCGCCACCGGGAACCTGGTCGACATCGGTGAGGCAGTCGGCATCATCGCCGCGCAGTCCATCGGTGAGCCCGGTACCCAGCTGACGATGCGTACCTTCCACACGGGTGGTTCGGCCTCGGCCGACGACATCACCCAGGGTCTGCCGCGTGTCACGGAGCTCTTCGAGGCCCGTACGCCCAAGGGCGCGTCCCCGATCGCCGAGGCCCCCGGCCGCGTCGTCGTAGAGGACACGGACAAGGGTCGTCGGATCATCCTCACGCCGGACAACGGTGACGAGCCGTTCATCTACCCGGTGCTCAAGCGTGCGACGCTCCTCATCGAGGACAACCAGCACGTCGAGCTCGGCGAGCAGTTCATCGCCGGCACCGTCGACCCGAAGGAAGTCCTCCGGGTCAAGGGTGTCCGAGAGGTCCAGAAGCACCTGGTCAACGGTGTGCAGGACGTCTACGGCTCGCAGGGTGTGCCGATCCACGACAAGCACATCGAGGTCATCGTCCGTCAGATGCTCCGCAAGGTCACCGTCGTCGACCACGGCGACACCGACCTGCTGCCGGGCGAGCTCGTCGACCGGTCGCGCTACAACATGCTGAACCGTGCGGCGCTGCAGGAGGGTCGCAAGACCGCCTCGGCTCGCCAGGAGGTCATGGGCATCACGAAGGCGTCCCTCGCGACCGAGTCGTGGCTGTCCGCCGCTTCCTTCCAGGAGACCACCCGCGTGCTCACGCAGGCGGCCATGGAGGGCAAGCAGGACCACCTCGTCGGCCTCAAGGAGAACGTCATCATCGGTAAGCTCATCCCCGCCGGGACGGGCCTCAGCCGGTACCGCGACGTGGACGTGAACGCGACGGAAGAAGCGAAGGCAGAGCGGTACCCCAACCGCATCTTCGCGGACGACTCGTCGTTCTCGGACGCCGACCTGAGCTTCGTCGACTTCGACAGCTTCTCGTCGGACGACTTCACGCCGGGCACGTACAACTGAGTCTGATGTGATCCCACGAAGGCCCCGTCTCCGCAAGGAGGCGGGGCCTTCGTCGTGTCGTCACCACGTGACGGACGGGAGGCGCGGGGCGGGGCCGCCACGGGCCTCCAGTCCGTCAGGCGGGTGCGTCTAGAGCGCGCGGTCCGCGCCGTTGTCGCGTCCCGAACCGCGACCGGTCTCGTCCACGAGGGAGAACAGGCTGAGGACGTTGCCGTCGGGATCGCGGACGTCGAACCAGTTCACGGCGCCGTCGACGCACTCGACCGGTCCGATGTCGATGCCGAGTGCGCCGATGCGGGCGTGCTGCGCCCCGACGTCGTCGACGCCGAACCGGACGCTCACCGGGTTCTCCTCAGCGGAGTCGTCCTCGTAGAGCTGGATCCAGATCCCGCCGACCTCGTACTCGGCGACACCGTCCTCGGGTTCGAGGTCTGGTTCGGTGCGCTCGAAGACGGCGCCTTACCAGAGGCAGGACGCCTCGATGTCGGTGACGGGCAGCCCCACGGTCACGCTCGTGATGTCCATGACTCATCATGGTCCCGGTCGGGCCTGCTCGTCGAGGGGCTTTCCGCGGCGTCTCGCTGCGCGACGGAACTGGCAGGCTGGAGGGATGGCGACCCTGCGCGAACGGATCACGGCCCCGGCACCCCTCTCGTTCCCCACGCCGATCAGCGGCTTGACGTTCCGGGCGGGCGGGCTCGACGACGTCGGCGCGATGCACGCCGTCGCGGTCGCGTCGGCCGCGGTGGACGACCCGCACGCTCGTCCCTCCACAGCCGACCTCGAACGGTCGTTGTCCACCGAGGGGCTGGACGTCACCAGGGACACCGTGGTGGGCGTCGATGCTGGAGGGCATGTGCAGGCCTACGGCATCGTCATCGACGTCCCCTCCCGCGTCACTGCTGCGCGCGCCGTGCTCGACGGCGCGGTCCACCCCGACCTGCGCGGGCAGGGGATCGGACGGCGGGTACTGGCCTGGCAGGTCGGCCGGGCCCGGCAGCGCCTGGCGACGCTCGACGTCGACCTGCCGGCGACGCTCGACGTCGGTGGGCGGCAGGGGTCCTCGGCGCTGCGGCTGGCGGCGCACCATGGCTTCGCGCCGGTGCGCACGTGGCTCGACATGCAGGTCGTGTTCGACGACCGCGCGTCGGACACCGACGCAGTGCCCGTCCTGGGGGACGGGCTCGTCCTGCGGCCCGTCACGGCGGACGACATCGAACCGCTCCGGACGGCCAAGAACGACGCCTTCCGCGACCACTGGGGTTCCCAGCCGATGGTCGCGTCGGACTGGCGGGGGTTCCTCACCTCGGACAAGAGCCGGCTGGACCTGTCGCGGGTCGTCGTCGGTGCCGACGGCTCGGTCGTGGCGTTCACGATCGTCGAGGTGGAGCCCGACGGGTTCGCTGCCCGGGGCCGTTCGTACGGGTACGTGCACTGGGTCGGCGTCGTCCGTGCAGCTCGGGGGACGGGGCTCGCCCCGATCGTCCTCGATGCCACGCTGCAGGCGATCCGCGCCGACGGGTTGTCCGCGGCGGTGCTGCACGTCGACGCCGAGAACCCGAGCGGAGCCGGGCGCATCTACGAGCGACTCGGGTTCGTCGCCGGCGAGGTCCACGTCACCGCGTCGACGTCGCTCTGACCGTCGCGTCGGGGGTCCTGGACCCCAGTTCTGGGTGCATCCGGACCCCCTCCGCCCCCTCCTTCTGGGACTGCGGCCGACGACTGTCGCAGAAGTAGCGTGGTCGAGCGCCACATCCCTGGTGGTGCGCAACCCGACCACGTCTCGCCGCGCGCGAGTCCAAGGAGGCACAGGACTCATGGCGACCCTGTCCGAGATCCTCATCCTGAACGGCGCCCTGCCGATCGAGCACCTCGACTCGATGACGGGCGACGAGGACCTGGACGAGCGCGCCATCCGCGGCCTGGTCGACCAGGGCGTCGTGAGCGAGGCGCAGTTCATCACCGCCCGCGCGGCGTCGAACAACTCCCGCACCGTCCCGTTGACCGACTACCCAGTCGACGGCACCGCGGTCTCGATCCTTCCCGCTGCGCTCTGCCGGCGCCACGGCGTCCTCGGCGTCGGGTTCGAGGGCGAGCTGCTCATCCTCGCGATGGTCAACCCGACCAACGTGCTCGCGATCGACGACGCCCGCGCTGCGTCCGGCCGACCGATCAAGCCGCTCCAGGTGGACGAGCGCGACCTGCTCACCGCGCTCGACCGCTACCTGCGTGCCGACGACGAGCTCAACGACCTGACCTCGTCGCTGGAAGAAGAAGCCTCGGTCAGCTCCTCGGCCCAGGTGGACCTGGCCGACGGTGCCCTCGACGACGTCCCGATCGTCCGCTTCGTGAACCTGCTCGTGTCGCAGGCGATCCAGGACCACGCCTCGGACATCCACATCGAGCCCGGTGAGCACGAGGTCCGGATCCGCTACCGCATCGACGGTGTGCTGCACGAGATGGCCCCGGCGCCGAAGAACATCCAGAACGGCGTCATCAGCCGCCTGAAGATCATGAGCGACATCGACATCGCCGAGCGTCGCAAGCCGCAGGACGGCCGCATGTCGGTCCGCCACGGTGGCCGCCAGATCGACCTCCGCGTGGCGACGCTGCCCACCGTGTGGGGCGAGAAGGTCGTCATGCGGATCCTCGACAACACGAACACGTCGCTGACCCTCAAGGACCTCAACCTCCTCGAGCAGAACTTCCAGGCGTACCAGCGGTCGTACTCGAAGCCGTACGGCATGATCCTGGTCACCGGGCCCACCGGCTCCGGCAAGTCCACGACGCTGTACACGACCCTGAACGCGGTCGCGAAGCCCGAGATCAACGTCATCACGGTCGAGGACCCGGTCGAGTACCGGATGGCCGGCATCAACCAGGTGCAGGTCAACCCGAAGGCCGGGCTGACCTTCGCCTCGGCGCTGCGCTCGATCCTGCGATCGGACCCCGACGTCGTCCTGCTCGGCGAGATCCGCGACCACGAGACCGCCCAGATCGCCATCGAGGCATCCCTCACCGGACACCTCGTGCTCTCCACCCTGCACACGAACGACGCCCCCTCCGCCGTGACCCGCCTGACCGAGATGGACATCGAGCCCTTCCTGGTCGGCTCCGCGTTGGACTCCGTCGTGGCCCAGCGTCTGGCGCGACGGCTGTGCGACCGGTGCAAGGCCCCCGCCGTGTACGAGGCCGAACAGCTCCGCACCCTCGGGTTCCTGCGCCCCGGCGACGAGGTCCCGGCGTTCTTCGCCCCCATCGGCTGCGCGGTCTGCTCGAACACCGGGTACCGCGGCCGCATCGCCCTGCACGAGGTCATGACCGTCACCGAGGAGATCGAGCGCCTCGCCGTCTCGCGCGCCTCGAGCGCCGAGATCAGCCGTGTCGCCCAGGCGCAGGGGATGCTCACGCTCCGCCAGGACGGCTTCGAGAAGGTCAAGCTCGGTCTCACGAGCGTCGACGAGATCCTGCGCGTGGTCGCGTAGTCACGAGAGAGCGCAGCAGATGACCGACTCCGTGTACGACATCACGATCCCCGGCGACGAACCCGTCGCCGGCTGGCACCCGGGCAACCCCGGCACCGAGGTGGGCTCCCGCCGTGCAGCGCGTCTGGCTGCCGCCGCAGCGTCGGCCCCTCCGGAGCAGGTGTACGACCTCGGCGACGACACCGCCGGATGGCCGGCACCGTCAGGGTCGCCCGTCGCCGTGCCCGTCGCGCAGCCGCTCGCCGCTCCGGCGACGCCGCCCGCCGGCGTGCCGTCGTCGATCGCGACCTACGGCTACGCCGAGGCGCCGACGCAGCAGCTCCCCACGGCGCCTGCGGCCCCGGCACCGGCCGCCACGATCGGCGGCGACATCGAGTTCTCCCGCCACGCGCGCGAGGTCGCCGACCCCGACCTGATCACCGCGCTCGCCCAGGTCGTGTACCAGGGCGCGTCCGACCTGCACGTCACCGCCGACGCACCGCCCACCGTCCGCGTCGACGGCTCGCTCCGTCCCGCGGTGCCCGGCGGCGCGTGGTCGCGCGGCAAGGTGATCGCTGCACTCAAGACCATGCTGTCGGCCGAACAGGCCGGTCAGTTCGACCAAGAGCAGGAACTCGACTTCGCCTACTCGCTGTCGCCGGAGTACCGCTTCCGCGTGAACTTCTACCAGCAGCGTGGCAACTGGGGTGCCGCCTTCCGCATCATCCCCACCAAGATCAAGACGCTCAAGCAGCTCGGCATCCCCGAGCACGTCGGCGACTTCGCCGGCCTGCCTCGCGGACTCGTCCTGGTCACCGGCCCGACCGGCTCCGGCAAGTCCACGACCCTCGCCGCCCTGATCGACCTGGTGAACGAGAGCCGGGCCGACCACATCGTGACGGTCGAGGACCCGATCGAGTTCATGCACGAGCACAAGAAGGCGATCATCAACCAGCGCGAGGTCGGTGCCGACACGCACTCCTTCGCCGCCGCGCTGAAGCACGTGCTGCGTCAGGACCCCGACGTCATCCTGATCGGGGAGCTCCGCGACCTCGAGACCATCTCGGTCGCGCTCACCGCGGCCGAGACCGGTCACCTGGTGTTCGCCACCCTGCACACGCAGAGCGCCCCCGGCACGATCGACCGTGTCATCGACGTCTTCCCGCCACACCAGCAGGGCCAGATCCGCACGCAGCTCGCGGCGACCCTGCAGGGCGTCGTCTGCCAGACCCTGGTGCCGAAGGCCAACGGTGTCGGCCGGGTCGTCGCCACCGAGATCATGACGATCACCCCCGCCATCGGCAACCTGATCCGCGAGGGCAAGACCTACCAGATCACGTCCGCCATGCAGGCCGGCCGTGACCTGGGCATGCACACCATGGACCAGGACCTCGCCGAACTGGTCAACGTCGGCACGATCTCGCGCAAGGCCGCGATGGACAAGGTGCACGACGAAGAGGGCTTCGACCGGCTGGTGCAGCGCGTCGAGTCCCCATCCGACTCCTCGGCAGCCGCGATCGCCGCCAGCGGGATCGACTTCGGCGACAAGTTCTCCGGAGGCTACTGATGTCCCTCGCATTCGACTACCGCGGGCGCGACGGTGCCGGCAAGCTCGTCAAGGGCCGTCTCGACGCCTCGTCCGAAGGAGCGGTCGTCCAGCGGCTCCGGGGCATGGGTGTCTCGCCGATCGCGATCACGGAGTCCAAGGCCGGCACCGGCCTGCAGACCGAGATCAAGATCCCCGGGTTCGAGAAGGGCGTCGGGCTCAAGGACCTCGCGATCATGTCGCGGCAGGCCTCGACGATGCTCACCTCGGGCCTCTCGCTGCTGCGCGCGCTGTCGATCCTCGCCGACCAGACCGAGAACAAGAAGCTCAAGGACATCCTCGGCAAGGTCCGCGACGACGTCGAGCGCGGCGTCTCGTTCTCCGACGCGGTGGCGAAGTTCCCGGTCGACTTCCCGCCGATCATGATCAACATGATCCGCGCGGGCGAGACCGGTGGGTTCCTCGACCAGGCCATGGACTCCATCGCCACGAACTTCGAGAAGGAGCACAAGCTCCGGACGACGATCAAGTCGGCGATGACTTACCCGGTGGTCGTGCTCGTGATGTCGCTCCTCGCCGTCGCGATCATGCTCATCTTCATCGTGCCGATCTTCCAGGACATGTTCTCGTCGCTCGGCGGCAAGCTCCCACTGCCGACGATGATGCTCGTGTACCTGTCCCACGCCATGCGGTACATCGCGATCCCGCTCGCGATCGCCATCGCGGCCTTCTGGTTCTGGTGGCGTGCGAACAAGAACACCGACCGGGTCCGCGCCTTCGTTGACCCCATCACCCTGAGGCTGCCGGTGTTCGGACCGCTGCAGAAGAAGATCGTCATCGCACGGTTCTCCCGGAACTTCTCGAACATGATCGGCGCCGGCGTGCCCATCCTGCAGGCATTGCGCATTGTCGGCGAGGTCTCGAACAACTTCGTCGTGAAACGCGCGCTCGACAATGTCGCAGAAGCCGTGCGAAAAGGCGAATCAATTGCTGAGCCATTGTCCAAGGAAGCAGTCTTCCCGGCGATGGTGACGCAGATGGTCGCTGTCGGTGAAGACGCCGGATCGCTCGAGATCATGCTCGAGAAGATCGCGGTGTTCTACGACGCCGAGGTCGAGGCGACCACTGATGCCCTGACATCGCTGATCGAGCCGCTGCTGATCGCGTTCCTGGGTGTCGTCGTGGGTGGCATGATCATCGCGCTCTACATGCCGATCTTCCAGATCACCAACGTCGTCCAGAACGCCTCCTAGTCATTCCACCCCCAGTGCGGGGGAGGTGCGCAATTGCCGCATCCCCCGCACTGGGGGTGTTTTGCGCCCTGGTTGCCCCCCGTTCTCGGGATTACCCGGTGGATTCGCCGCCAATACGCTGATGTGCGGCGGCCGAGCAAGCCCCGAAATTCAATTCATCCTCATTCCCGCAGAATGGAACAATCATGTACTTCGCTCTCATGGGCAAGCTCGACGCTCGCCGCAAGGGTCTCCTCAAGGACGACGAGAAGGGCTTCACCCTCATCGAGCTCCTGGTCGTCGTCATCATCATCGGCATCCTCGCCGCGATCGCCATCCCGGTCTACATCAGCGTGCAGAACAACGCGAAGAACTCCGCTGTGAAGTCCGACATCTCCAACGCGAAGACCGCGGTCGTCACTGTGATGACGAACGGAGCGACGAGCACCCTCCCGGCATCTCTGACCGCGGATCAACTCACGTCGGGCGACTACAAGGCCGCGGGGAGCACCTCTGGCGTTGACACGACCCTGACCTACACGGTGACCACCGACAAGAGCGCGTTCTGCATCCAGGGGAAGAGCACTTCCACCGGGAAGACCTTCGGCGCCACCGACGCGTCGGGCGTTGCTGAGGGTACGTGCAGCGCAGGCGTCTTCACGAAGGCCTCCTCGTAACCAGTCCCGGATGGGCTGTGGTCCCCGGATCGCAGCCCTTCTGGGCGTCTCGGCAACCGACACGAGGAAAGGAACGCCATGATCTCGCGCATCGCCGATCGACTGCGTTCCGCCCGTGGCAACGAGGACGGCTTCACGATCATCGAGGTGATGGTCGCGATGACCATCTTCGCCGTCATCGCCGCCGGGATCGCCGCCGGCATCACTGCGTCGCTCGTCCTCTCGAAGGACACCCGCGCTCGCGAGGTCGCGTCGACGGTCGCGATGGAGGACATCGACAGCCTCCGCGACCTCCCCAGCATCTTCGACATCAAGAGCGGCACCGCGACGCCGACGGTCGGCAACCAGACGTTCGCGTTGACGCGGGAGGTCTCCTGGACGCGTTCCTCCGGCAGCGCGACCGCATGCGGAACCGGTGACGGCTCGCTGTCGTACAAGGCCGTCACCGTCACGGTCAGTTGGAAGACGAGCGCGTCGTCGTCTGGTTCGCAGCAGGTGACGATGTCCAGCGCGATCGCCCCGCTCACGAACATCAACTCGGACACCACGGGCTCGATCCTCATCGGCGTGGCGAACGCGAACGGCGTCGGGGTCTCGGGAATCGTCCCGACGATCACCGGTCCGGACGGCGTCACCGTCCCCGCGACGGACGCCGAAGGGTGCACCTACGTCTCCGGTGTCGCACCCGGCACCTACACGGTGAAGGTCGCCCGGACCGGGTACGTCGACACGAACCAGCAGGCCAGCCCGTCATCGCAGACGGTCACCGTCGCTGCTGGCGCATCCGGAGCGGCTGCGTTCAGCTTCGACGCGGCGGCGAAGTACACCTTCGGGTACACGACCACACCATCGGTCGGTGCGGTCCTCCCCACGAACATGCCGACCACGCTCATCAACCCGGCCTCGGGGACGACACAACTGACGAACACGGCTGGGTCCGCATCATTGTTCCCCTTCGGGGTCGGCTACCGGGCGGTTGCCGGCACCTACGTCGTGGATGCGTCGGGCTCCGCGTCCTCGACGACATGCATCGCCCCCGAGCCGGGATCCTGGACGACCCCCAACGCGAAGGGCAAGGTCGGAACGCCGTCCGAACCTGCGAACAACACGTCGACCGTCGCAGTGCAGATGGGCGCGGTCAAACTCTCCAAGCTCACCGCTGGCCAGTACCTGACCGCGAAGACCACAACGCCAGTGAACGGTGACCCGGGGTGCGCCGTGGGCATGACCCTGCAGTTCCCCGTGCTGAAGGCGGACACCGCGACGATTGCGCTGCCGTGGGGCACGTGGAGGCTCTACTCGGGGTCGTCGGCCGGTTCCACGACCAACGCCCTGACGCTCAAGACGGAGAACGCCGCCATGGTCACCAACGGGGTCGTCACCGGTGGCGCCGTCATGGTCGACCCGCGGCCGGCCGGCTGATGCGCGCGCTGCTCCGCCGTCTCCACCGCGACCAACGCGGGATCACCCTCGTCGAACTCCTCGTTGCGATGCTCATCACGTCGCTGCTCCTCACGCTGGTCGGCAGCTTCTTCGTGTCGATGCTCAAGGCGCAGCGGACCGTCTCCTCCGTGAACGAGAGCACTCGCCAAGGAACGACCTCGATGACGCAGGTGAGTCGCTACCTGCGCGAAGCATCGCGGTGGCAGGTCACGAAGACGACGAACCGAGCGGCGTTCGAGAGCGCCTCGGCGACGAGCATGCAGTTCTACTCCGGCGTCGATCTCTCGACGTCTCGAGCCGGACTCACCAAGGTCACCATCGACGTGCAGGGCACCAAGCTCCGCATGCAGCTGCAGCGTGGAGACTGTCCTGCGAGCGGGTACTGCACGTTCACCGGCACGACGAAGACCGTCGTCCTGGCCGACGTCGTCCGGACGAGCGGCGCCAACAGCGCCCTGTTCGGCTACGTCAACGCGTCGGGGGACACGATCAGCCCGACGTCCGCCACCCTCGACTCCATCCGGTCCGTCGACGTCAACCTCAAGGTGGCATCCGCATCGGGCACGACGGCGAACGACACCACGTTCCAAGCCACCATCAACCTGCGCAACCTCGACTACGGCGCAGCGACGGAGTCATGATGCTCATCCGACTGGTCCGCGCCCTGCGCGAACGCGACGACGAACGCGGTGTCGCTCTGGCGGCGGTCATCGGCCTCGGCGCGGTACTCATGATCGTGCTGTCGCTCGTCGTCGCCACCGCGACGAGCGGTGCGACGAAGGCGTCGAACGACGACGACTACAACAAGGCCATGGCCGCGGCGTACGCAGGCCTCTCCGACTACCAGGGCCGCCTCGCCGCGGACAACTCCTACGTCAACTACGGCGTTCGCACCGCATTCTCGAGTACGAGTACCTACTCTCTCGACAGCACCAACAAGGCGTTCGGGACCGCACTGGGCGGGACCTGGGCCCCGGTCGTCGGCAGCACCGACCAGTTCTTCCGGTACGAGGTCGACAACTCCGACTACGCGAACACCGGCAAGGTGCGACTGCGGGTCACCGGCAAGGCGGACACCGCGACCCGCACGCTCGTCGTCGACCTGCGCGGCGACGGGTTCGTCAACTACCTCTACTTCACCAACTACGAGTCGCAGGACCCGAGCCTCACGGGCGAGACCGTCACCGGCGGATCGGCGCGGTGCACGTCAGCGCACCGCAACGACAGCAACTGGAACCAGACCACCAGCTGCAACGCCGTCCAGTTCGCCTCCGGAGACACACTCGACGGCCCGGTGCGGACGAACGACGTGATCACCGCCTGCGGCGCGACCTTCAACTCGACCGTGCAGGACACGGGCGCCGCCGGCTTCTTCTACACCAGCAAGGAAACGGCGATCAGCTCGGCCTGCAAGACCTCGACGAAGTTCAACGGCGGCCCGATCACGACCGCGGGCACGCTGCCGATGCCGAGCACGAACGCGAACATGAAGCAAGAGGCCCGGACCGACATCCCGGACAAGGTCGCGAAGCCCGGGTGCGTCTACACCGGACCGACCTCGATCACCTTCCTGGCCGGGGGCAAGATGCGAGTCGTCTCGCCGTGGACGAAGAAGACCCAGCTGACCGGGGCGACGAACGGCACGATCACCGGGGGCAGCACCAATGACGCGCTGTGCGGATCCGTGTCGGCGCTCGGGGGTTCGGGTGCGGTGATCCCGACCCTGCCGGCGAACCTCGTCTACGTGCAGACGGTTCCGAGCGTCAGCGGCGATCCGAACTACTGGGCCGCCAACACGACGCCGAGCGGGACGGTCAACGGAACCGTGACCGCGGGGGCACCGGTGTACTGCCAGCAGAACGTCAAGAGCGGAAGCGGGAGCAACGCGACGACGACCTCCGACTACGGCAACGGACTCGGGTACCCGAAGAACAACGAGTTCACCGGGAGTCTCGGTGACTCCGGGTACTACGGGTGCCGAAACGGCGACGTCTTCGTGTCCGGTTCGTTCGGCGGGCAGATGACCCTCGCGGCCGAGAACTTCGTGTACGTGACCGGCAGCATCGTCTACCAGAACGGCCGGAGCTCGGACGACATGCTCGGCATCGTCGGGCAGAAGGCCGTCTCGATCTACAACCCCATCTCGTGCTCCTCGGGAACCAGCAGCGCCTGCTCCACGTCGAACGGATCGTCCGCGAACCTGGCGGCGACCACCAACATCGAGGTCGACGCCGCGATCGCGAGCAACCTCGGGACCTTCAACGTCCAGAACGGCGCGTTCGGCGCGAACCTCGGCACCCTCACGATCTACGGTTCCATCGCGCAGCAGTTCCGCGGATCGGTGCGTACCTCGTACTCGGGCGGCAGTAGCTGGTCCACGGGCTACGCGAAGGCCTACTCCTACGACCGACGACTGAAGACCTCCGCCCCGCCCAAGTTCCTGCAGCCCGTCTCGACCACCTACGGCGTGACCACGGAGACCGAGTCCGCCACGGCATACCGCGCCGACGGCACCCCGACGGGCAAGTGACCATGACCGCGCTGTCGTCCGTCGCACCGTTCGTCACCGTCCTCGTCGGGCTGCTCGGACTGGCGATCGGCTCCTTCCTGAACGTGGTCGTGTACCGCGTCCCTGCGGGCATGTCCGTCGTTGCGCCGGCGAGCGCGTGCCCGGGCTGCGGACACGAGATCCGATCACGCGACAACGTGCCGGTGCTGTCGTGGCTCCTCCTGCGCGCTCGGTGCCGAGACTGCGGTGTGCCGATCTCGGCCCGGTACCCGCTCGTGGAAACCGCCACGGGCCTCCTGTTCGTCGCGGTGACGATCTTCTCGGCGCTCGCGCCGTGGTCGCCGCTTGCCGACCTCGACGGCACCCGGGGTGTCGTCCACGGCGTGTTGCTGCTCGCAGCGTTCCTCTACCTGATGGCGACCAGCGTCTCGCTGGCACTGATCGACCTCGACACGCACACGCTGCCGAACCGCATCGTGCTGCCGGCCTACATCGTGCTGCCGCTGCTCCTGCTCGCTGCGTCGGCGGTCTCCGGTGACTGGGCTGCTGCGCTCCGGGGCCTCATCGGTCTCGTCGTCCTCGGGTTCGCCTACCTCGCGCTCGCGGTCGCGGTGCCCGGCGGGATGGGGCTCGGCGACGTGAAGCTCGCCGGCGTCCTCGGCTTCGTGCTCGCGTACCTCGGATGGGGACCCCTCGCAGTGGGTTCTTTCGGGGCGTTCCTGCTCGGCGGTACCTTCGCAATCGTCCTCCTGGTCGTACGCCGGGCGGGCCGCCGGAGCGGGATCCCGTTCGGCCCCTGGATGCTCGCGGGCGCCTGGCTCGGCATCGCCGTCGGTGCGCCGGTCTGGGACCTGTACCTGGGTGTGCTCGGGCTCGCCTGACGTCGGACCCACGACGCCGCACCGCACCATCAGACCGACCCGAAGACGGTCACGGAAGGACCAGCAATGCCGAAGAGCATCGTCGGAGTCGACATCGGCGCCGCAGCGATCCGCGCGGTCGAGGTGCAGGACGCCGATCGGCCGAAGCCGACCATCGTGCGGTTCGCCGAGGTCCCGGTCCCCGAGGGCGCCACGCGTCAGGGTGAGGTGGTCGAGCCCAACACCGTCGCCGGTGCACTCCGCCAGCTCTGGTCGATCGGACGCTTCCGGTCCAAGGACGTCGTGCTCGGCATGGGCAACCAGCGTGTGCTGTCGCGGGACCTGACCGTGCCACGTGCCCCGATCGCGCAGATCCGTGAGTCCCTGCCGTTCCAGGTGCAGGACATGCTCCCGGTGCCGGTCGGCGACGCCATCCTCGACTTCTACCCGACGGGTGAGGGCTTCGGGGAGAACGGCCCCACCGTCACCGGCCTGCTCGTCGCCGCCGTGAAGGACGCGGTCCTCGCGAACGTGCGCGCCGTCCAGAACGCTGGCCTCAACCCGGTCGGCGTGGACCTCATCCCGTTCGCGCTCGCGCGGGTGCTCGCTCCGACGAGCAGGCGGGGAACGGTGGCCATCGTCGAGTGCGGTGGCAACACGACGACCGTGGTGGTCGTCACCGACGGGGTTCCGAAGTTCGTCCGCATCATCCCGACGGGTGGCGACGACATCACGCGGATGCTCGCTGGACGGATGTCCATCAACGAGAACGCTGCCGAGGCCGTGAAACGACACCTCGGCATGGACCCGCTCACCGCGCAGACGGGCGACGACGCGCTCGCCGTCGCTGCAGTCCGCGAGACGGTGGGCGAGATGCTCGCGAGTCTGCGGAACACGATCAACTACTTCGCGAACACCCACCCGGAGGAGCCCGTCGCGGAGATCCTGCTCAGCGGTGCGGGAGCGGCCCTTCCCGGATTCGCGGTCGCGTTGTCGGAGTTCACCCGGACGCCGGTCCGGTTCGGTGCCCCCTTCGCCAACGCGGCCGTCGCGAAGTCGGTCCGGACTGAGGACCTGCACGCGCACGGCGCGTCCATCGCGGTCGCCTGGGGACTCGCGGCCGGAGGGAAGGCAGCATGAGCCAGACGACCAAGTCGATGCTGCCCACGGTTGCTCGTCGACGCGGCAACGCGGACAGCGCCGCCGCCCGGGTGGCGGTGGACAGTGCCGAGCGTGTCAGGCGGCAGAGTCGGGGCAACGCGAACGAGATCGTGATCGGCAGACGTCCCAGTGCGGACCTGCTGCCCACCGAGGTGCTCGCCGATCGCCGAGCGCGCAGGGTGGTCCGCCGCATGTGGGCCGGTGTCGTCCTGGTCGCCGTCCTCGTCGGCATCGCGATCGGCGGCGCCGATCTCCTCAGCACGCAGTCGCACGACGACCTCGTGGACGCGCAGAACCAGACGCTCTCCCTCCTGCGACAGCAGGCGCAGTTCAAGGAGGTCCGCGAGACCGAGACCGGGACGGTGCTGCGCGAGGCCGCACGGTCCGTCGGCGGTTCCACCGAGATCGCCTGGCAGCCCTACCTGACGTCGCTGAAGTCCTCGCTGCCCGCCGGCGTCGCGATCACCGGCGTGGCCATCGACTCGGCGACCCCGCTCGAGGCGTACGCCCAGGCGGACACTCCCTTGCAGGGGCAGCGCGTCGCGACCCTGACGATCGACGCCCAGAGCCCGACCCTGCCGTCGGTGCCGGAGTGGCTCGACGCCGTCAAGGGGCTGACCGGCTTCGTCGACGCGACCGCGAACTCGGTCACCCTCGACGAGACGACCGGCACCTACACGGTGAACATGACGATCCACGTCGACGATGCCGCCTACGACGGCAAGTACCAGGACAAGGGCGAGTGAGATGACCCGCAACCGACTCAACATGCTGATCGCCGTGATGGCGATGGTCGTCGTGGCGCTCGCCGGGTTCTTCCTCGGTGTGCAGCCGCAACTCGCCCAGGCCGCGAACGACCGGGTCGAGCAGACCTCGGTGGACGCGACGAACCGCACGACGGCGGCGGAGTTGGCCCGGCTCAAGGACCGCGCAAAGTCCCTGCCCGCGCTCAAGGCCGAGCTCGCGAAGCTCACGGCCTCGGTGCCGTCGGGGGCGAACATGTCGTCCTTCTACGGAGCGGTCGACGGGGTCGCCGCCACCTCCGGCGTCAAGGTCTCCGCGATCACGACGTCGGACGCGGTCGCCTACACCGCACCCGTCTCGGCCGGTACCGCCACGGACGCTGACGCAGCCCCGACCGACGAGGCGACGGAAGGGGCGACGGCCTCGGCGACGGCTGAACCCACCGCCGCGGCCACCACGCCGCTCACCGACCCGGCGATCTCGGGCGAGAACTTCTCCGCCATCCCGGTCTCCGTGTCGGTCGACGGGTCCTTCGACCAAGCCCTCGCGTTCGTCGGTGGACTCCAGGACGGAGCCCGTCTCTTCCTCGTCAACACCGTCTCGTCGTCGGCCACGCAGGACTCCACCGACCAGGCCGCAGCCGCCTCGACGACGTGGACCTTCGGCGGGTACGTGTACGTCCTGACGACCGAGGCGAGCGCCTCGGCCAAGGGCTGATCCGACCCCCTCCCACTGGGGTGTGACGCGCCACGCCGACCCCTCTTCCGCGACACCCGTCGGTGTGCGTACGATGCTCACGACGCCGTGATCGCGGCTGCTCATCCCCCTCTCGAACGGTCGGCTCGAACCGGCCGTTCCCGTCGTGCCCGGAGTCGCGCGTGTTGGTCGGAATCGTGGAATTCCTTGGTTGGTTCGGCGCTGTAACCGTGCTGGCTGGTTACATTCTCTTCTCCACGGGGAAGCTCCCGAACGGGCCGGTCTACCAGTTCTTCAACCTCGTCGGCGGGCTGGCCGTCGCCGTCAACGTGGCCGCGCACCACGCGGTGCCGTCCACCATCGTCAACGGCATCTGGGCGATCGTCGCCGTGGTCGTCCTGGTGAAGATGGGACGCGCCCGTCGCGCGGCGAAGCGCGGCGAGCCGGCGGCCTCCGAGGCGACCGTGCTGCACGCCGAGCCGGCGTCGACCACCGGCGTCCTGCCGATCATCGGCCCGGCCCTGCGCGACCACGAACCGGAGGAGCCCTCCGAGGCGGACGCAGCCCCGGGCCTCCAGGCAGCGCCGACCACGAGCACGACGCAGGTCGCTCCGATGACCGAGACCGTCCCGATCATCACCGCGACGATCGCACTGGCCCTGGTCGCCGCAGCGCAGGGGCACGTGGAGCGTGCAGACAGCGCGGAGAGCGCAGGCTCCCCTGAAGGCGCCGACCACGCGGAGCGGACCGAAGCCACCCGCTGACGGTCCCGTCGGCGATACGATCACCTCATGTCCCGGTGGTTGATCGCGACGATGACGTCCGTCCTCTTCATCGCGCTCGTCGTCGCCGTCGCGGGGTTCGAAGCGCTCCTCGCTGACGTCGAGGCGATCGCGCAGCCGGACGCGACCCCGTACCTCGGCCCGGCCATGGTGATCGGCGCCGCAGTGGTGGTGTTCCTCGCGACCGCGGTCGGCGCGCGAGAGGGCAACCCCGGTGTCACCGGCCTGGTCGCCGCCGCGACCGCCTACCTGGTGATGCTCGGCGTCGGCGCCGTCGGGTACGCGGCGATCCGCCGCGACGTGACCGAGCTCCTCGTCTTCCCGGCCGGCTACGCACTCGGGCCGTTCGTGGTCGGGTCCGTCGTGGTGGCGCTCCTGTCGGTGATCGGCGGGATCTCCATGGCCCGGCACCAGGCCCGGACGACGGGCTCGACACCCACGGCAGGGCAGCGGCAGGAGCCGACCGTCGCGGGTGACGACACCGTCGGGCGGTAGTCTGCCCGGGCACGACGCACACGCAACGGGGGAACGATGAGCGACCAGCACACGCCGGATCCGGACCAGCAGGACGGTTGGGGAGCCGTGCCGTCGTTGGCGTCGATCCGCGGGACGCAAGAGACGCCAGCGACCGCGCAGAACGCGCAGGCCGGGTCGACGGCGCAGGTCGGGACGACCGCGCACGGCGCGCAGTACGCTCCGACCGCGTCGCGCGCTCCGCGCCGGAAGCTCCGCCGCGGCCAGGTCGTCGGGATCATCGCGGGCATCGCGGCGTTGTCGCTGCTCCTGGTCGGCGGCATCGCCGGGTCGCTGATCGGATCGGCCACCCACTCGGCCGACCGCCCCGTGCGGGCGTTCCTCGACGACCTGACCGCGGGGAAGGTCACCGACGCCCTCGACGCAGCGGGCATCGACCGGACGAAGTCGGACGTGCTCCTCACCGACGCCGCGTACGCGAAGGCGACCGCGAAGGTCACCGGTTACCGGGTGGCCGCGACGCGCACGGACGGCGACACCGCCACCGTCCGCGCCTACCTGCGCCAGGCCGGCCGTGACGTCGCGGCGACCTTCACGCTCGACAAGACCGGCACCGACTGGGGCGTGTTCCCGGTGTGGGAGCTGCAGGCGCCGGAGCTCGGCAGCGTCGACGTCAGCGTCCGGGGTCCGGCCGGCGCCTCGGTGCAGGTCGCGGGCACGTCGACGAAGACCCCGAAGGACGGCACCGTCGGTCTCCGCGCCCTCCCCGGCACCTACGCGGTCACGTACGACGGCGGCAAGTGGACGAAGGCCACGGGTGGCAGCGCCGTCGTGGGCGGGTTCGGTGGCAGCACCTCGACGCCCGTGCAGATGACCGCGACGCTCACGAACGCGGGCGACCAGGCGGCGAAGCGGGCCGTGGACGCCTGGGTGGACGGCTGCATCGCCTCGAACGACGCCGCACCGGCCGGGTGCAGCTTCTACGCGTACGGCGAGAACCCCGCGTACACCTACACGAACGAGAAGTGGACGCTCGAGTCGCGGCCGACCGTCGCCGTCGGCAGCTGGACCACGAACGGCTGGCTCGTCTCCACCACCACCTTCGGCCGGGCCACCTTCACGGCGGACATCGCCGGCGCGGGCGGTACCGGGACGGCCACGGCCGGACCGCTCAACGTCAACGCGAGCGGGTACATCACGGGGTTCTCGAGCTCGGGCGCGACGTTCCGGTCGGCGGTCGGCAACGGGTCCTCGGACACCGGCTCATGACGGTGTCCGGCGTGGTGCCGGCCCGGATTGATTTCGTCCCGTTACGCGGGTAGTCTCTTCTGGGTGTGCGCCCTCGGGCGCGCCCGAAAAGTCCGGCGAGCGAGATCGCCCAGTCGGACCACTCCGTCCCCCCGCAGGTTCCTCCGCCGTCAGGCGGTCATCAGCGTGGGACGAGGAAGCCGGCGGATCGCGCCGGCCAGAGAGCACGAGCGAAGAACCAGGAGAACAGTTGCCTACTATTCAGCAGCTGGTTCGCAAGGGTCGTACGCCGAAGGTCACCAAGACCAAGGCGCCCGCCCTGAAGGCGAACCCCCAGCAGCGTGGTGTGTGCACCCGCGTCTACACCACCACCCCGAAGAAGCCGAACTCCGCACTGCGCAAGGTCGCTCGTGTGAAGCTCTCGAACGGCACCGAGGTCACGGCGTACATCCCCGGTGAGGGCCACAACCTCCAGGAGCACTCGATGGTGCTCGTCCGTGGCGGTCGTGTGAAGGACCTCCCCGGTGTGCGGTACAAGATCATCCGTGGCGCCCTGGACACCCAGGCCGTGAAGAACCGTAAGCAGGCTCGTAGCCGCTACGGCGCGAAGAAGGGTTGAGTTAGATGCCTCGTAAGGGTCCCGCCCCCAAGCGTCCCGTCGTCGCCGACCCGGTCTACGGTGCGCCGATCGTCAGCCAGCTCGTCAACAAGATCCTGCTCGACGGCAAGAAGGGCCTCGCCGAGCGCATCGTCTACGGTGCACTCGAGGGCGTCACTGCCAAGAACCAGCAGGATGCTGTCGTCACGCTCAAGAAGGCGCTCGACAACGTCCGTCCGACCCTCGAGGTCCGCAGCCGCCGCGTCGGTGGCTCGACCTACCAGGTCCCGGTCGAGGTCAAGCCGCACCGCGCGAACACCCTCGCGCTCCGCTGGCTGACCTCGTACGCCAAGGCCCGTCGCGAGAAGACGATGACCGAGCGTCTCATGAACGAGATCCTCGACGCGTCGAACGGTCTCGGTGCCGCGGTCAAGCGCCGCGAGGACACGCACAAGATGGCCGAGTCGAACAAGGCCTTCGCCCACTACCGCTGGTAGTCCCGGCACCGTCCGGGCACCGGTGGTCAAGAACCCCGGCGCCCGGACGGCCGCCAACCTCTCCTACAACTCTTCCGGAGGAACCCTGTGGCACAGGACGTGCTCACCGACCTGAACAAGGTCCGCAACATCGGCATCATGGCGCACATCGATGCCGGCAAGACCACGACGACCGAGCGCATCCTGTTCTACACGGGCATCACGCACAAGATCGGTGAGGTCCACGACGGCGCTGCCACGATGGACTGGATGGCGCAGGAGCAGGAGCGCGGCATCACGATCACGTCGGCCGCGACGACCTGCTTCTGGGACAACAACCAGATCAACATCATCGACACCCCCGGTCACGTGGACTTCACGGTCGAGGTGGAGCGTTCGCTCCGCGTCCTCGACGGTGCGGTCGCCGTCTTCGACGGCAAGGAGGGCGTCGAGCCCCAGTCCGAGACCGTGTGGCGTCAGGCTGACAAGTACAACGTCCCGCGCATCTGCTTCGTCAACAAGATGGACAAGCTCGGCGCGGACTTCTACTACACCGTCGACACGATCATCAACCGCCTCGGTGCGGAGCCCCTCGTGCTCCAGCTGCCGATCGGTTCGGAGAGCTCGTTCGAAGGCGTCGTCGACCTCGTCCAGATGCGTGCACTCACCTGGCGCGGCGACGCCAAGGGTGACGTCGCGATGGGTGCGAAGTACGAGATCGAAGAGATCCCGGCCGACCTGCAGGACCGCGCCGCCGAGTACCGCGAGAAGCTCATCGAGCGCGTGGCCGAGGCGGACGACGTCCTCATGGAGCGTTACCTCGAGGGCGACACCGACTTCTCGGTCGACGAGATCAAGGCCGCGATCCGCGCCCTCACCGTGAGCAGCACGCTCTACCCGGTGCTGTGCGGTTCCGCGTTCAAGAACCGCGGTGTCCAGCCGATGCTCGACGCCGTCATCGACTACCTCCCGTCCCCGCTCGACGTGCCGCCGATGATCGGCCACGACGTCAAGGACGAGGAGAAGGAGATCATCCGCAAGCCCGACGCGTCGGAGCCGTTCTCGGCTCTCGCGTTCAAGGTCGCGGTGCACCCCTTCTTCGGTCGCCTCACCTACGTCCGCGTGTACTCCGGCTCGATCGAGTCCGGCGCACAGGTCATCAACTCGACCAAGGGCAAGAAGGAGCGCATCGGGAAGATCTTCCAGATGCACTCCAACAAGGAGAACCCGGTCGCCAACGTGACCGCTGGCCACATCTACGCGGTCATCGGCCTCAAGGACACCACCACCGGTGACACCCTGTGCGACCCGACCAACCAGGTCGTCCTCGAGTCGATGACGTTCCCGGAGCCGGTCATCGAGGTCGCGATCGAGCCGAACACGAAGGCTGACCAGGAGAAGCTCTCCACGGCCATCCAGAAGCTCGCCGAAGAGGACCCGACGTTCCGCGTCGAGCTCAACGCCGAGACCGGTCAGACGACGATCAAGGGCATGGGCGAGCTCCACCTCGACATCCTCGTCGACCGCATGAAGCGCGAGTTCCACGTCGAGGCGAGCGTCGGCAAGCCCCAGGTGGCCTACCGCGAGACGCTCACCAAGATCGTCGAGCGCTACGACTACACCCACAAGAAGCAGACCGGTGGTTCCGGTCAGTTCGCGAAGGTGCAGATCGCGCTCGAGCCGATGGAGGTCACGAGCGAGAAGGTCTACGAGTTCGTCAACGCGACCTCCGGTGGCCGTGTCCCGCGCGAGTACATCCCCTCGGTCGACGCCGGTATCCAGGACGCCATGCAGGTCGGCATCCTCGCGGGCTACCCGACCGTCGGCGTGAAGGCCATCCTCAAGGACGGCGCGGCGCACGACGTCGACTCGTCCGAGATGGCGTTCAAGATCGCCGGTTCCATCGCCTACAAGGAAGCGGCCCGCAAGGCCGGTCCCGCGATCCTCGAGCCGATCATGGCCGTCGAGGTCCGTACTCCTGAGGAGTACATGGGCGACGTCATCGGTGACCTGAACTCCCGTCGTGGCCAGATCGCCTCGATGGAGGACGCCTCGGGCGTCAAGGTGGTCCGCGCGAGCGTGCCGCTGTCCGAGATGTTCGGCTACGTCGGCGACCTGCGGTCGAAGACCTCTGGTCGTGCGGTCTACTCGATGACCTTCGAGACCTACAGCCAGGTCCCGGCCAAGGTCGCCGAGGAGATCATCGCGAAGAACGCGGGGGAGTAGCGCTCAGCGCTTCTCCACAGGCGGGGGTGCCCGGCGACGGGCCCCTCGCCACCAAGTAAAGTACAGACACACACCGCGCATCAACGGTCGCGAGCCCATCCAGGGCCGGCCGGGGATGACGCTTCCGAGTCCTGAGGAGGACCCACAGTGGCCAAGGCCAAGTTCGAGCGCACCAAGCCGCACGTCAACATCGGAACCATCGGTCACGTCGACCACGGCAAGACCACGCTCACGGCGGCGATCACCAAGGTTCTGCACGACCAGTACCCGGACCTCAACGAGGCCCGTGACTTCGCGCAGATCGACAACGCTCCCGAGGAGCGCCAGCGCGGCATCACGATCAACATCTCGCACGTCGAGTACCAGACCGAGAAGCGTCACTACGCGCACGTCGACGCCCCCGGTCACGCCGACTACGTGAAGAACATGATCACGGGTGCGGCGCAGATGGACGGCGCGATCCTCGTGGTCGCCGCCACCGACGGCCCGATGCCCCAGACGCGTGAGCACGTGCTGCTCGCCCGCCAGGTCGGCGTCCCCTACATCGTCGTCGCGCTGAACAAGTCCGACATGGTGGACGACGAGGAGATCCTGGAGCTCGTCGAGCTCGAGGTCCGCGAGCTCCTCGGCTCGCAGCAGTTCGACGAGGACGCCCCCGTCGTGCAGGTCTCGGCGCTCAAGGCGCTCGAGGGCGACGAGAAGTGGGTCAAGTCGGTCCAGGAGCTCATGGCCCAGGTCGACGAGCACGTGCCGGACCCGGTGCGCGCCACCGACCAGCCCTTCCTGATGCCGATCGAGGACGTCTTCACGATCACCGGTCGTGGAACGGTCGTCACCGGTCGTGTCGAGCGTGGAACGCTCAACCTGAACGCCGAGGTCGAGATCGTCGGCATCCGCGCGACGCAGAAGACCACGGTCACGGGCATCGAGATGTTCCGCAAGCTGCTCGACCAGGCGGTCGCCGGTGACAACACCGGTCTGCTCATCCGTGGCCTCAAGCGCGAGGACGTGGAGCGCGGCCAGGTCGTCGTGAAGCCGGGTTCGGTCACGCCGCACACCGAGTTCCAGGCGAACTCCTACATCCTGACCAAGGAAGAGGGCGGGCGTCACAACCCGTTCTACGCGAACTACCGTCCGCAGTTCTACTTCCGCACCACGGACGTCACCGGCGTCATCACGCTGCCCGAGGGCACCGAGATGGTCATGCCCGGTGACACCGTCGCCATGACCGTCGAGCTGATCCAGCCGATCGCCATGGAAGAGGGCCTCCGTTTCGCCATCCGTGAGGGTGGTCGTACGGTCGGCGCCGGTACGGTCGAGAAGATCCTCAAGTAACTCCGGTTACCTGCCGCAGCGGGGTCGAGCCTTCGGGCTCGGCCCCGCTGTGTCGTTGCCCCGGTCGACGTGGCAGCGCTCGGAGCCACTGTCGGCCGCTCACGGCCCTGGCGGGCGGCGGACGGGAGGCCCGGGGTACGCCCGCCACGACGGCGTCCGTCCGCCCCGTACGGCGTCCCAGGCAGCGGGGAGTTGGCTCGGCCGGGTGACTCGTCTGCGCCGTTCCACGACCTCCGGTCGTGGCTACCACCGTGTCCGGAGCGGCCGCGGCTTCTCGTACCGTGACCCCGACGGTGCGACCGTCACCGATGCCGCGGTGCGTCAGCGGCTCGAGGACCTCGTCATCCCGCCGGCCTGGGACGACGTCTGGATCTCGCCGTACGAGAACGGGCACGTCCTCGCGACCGGCATCGACGGAGCCGGACGCCGCCAGTACATGTACCACCCGTCGTGGCGCGAACGGATGGACCGGATCAAGTACGACCGGGCGCTCGCCCTCGCGGAGTCGCTGCCGGTCGCACGGCGCGGGGTCACGCAGGACCTCCGACGACCGGAACCCGATCGCCGCCGAGCGCTGGCCGCAGCGTTCCGGATGCTCGACCAGGGCTCGCTGCGGGTCGGATCGGAGCGGTACGCCAGCGAGCACGGCAGCCGCGGACTGTCGACCCTGCTGTGCGCGCACGCCCACGTCTCCGGTGACGACATCGAGCTCGACTTCCCCGGCAAGAGCGGGCAGGAGTGGTCGTCGTCGATCCACGACGCCGACCTCGCGACGGTGATCGCCGGCATGAAGCGCCGTGGGCCGAACGCCCGACTGCTGTCGTTCCGCGAACGCCGCGGTGACGAGTGGGAGCCGTTGTCCGCCGAGGACATCAACGCCTACGTCAAGGAGCGTGCTGGTGACGACTTCACGGCGAAGGACTTCCGCACCCTGCACGGCACGGTGGCCGCGGCCGTCGACCTTGCCCAGACCGGTCCGCTGTCGTCGCAGGCGAAGCGGAAGCCTGCGGTGTCCCATGCCGTGAAGGCCGCGAGCGACGAGCTCGGCAACACCCCGACGGTGTGCCGGCAGAGCTACATCGACCCGCGGCTGCTCGACGCCTACGAGCACGGCGAGACCATCGATCCGGCCCGGATCCACGCCGCCGAGTCCGAGGTCCGGGCACTGCTCTACCGACAATGACCCCGGGAGCGTCCGGATGACGTAGCGTTGGTCGACGTGCCGGACCACCCCACACGGCACGGAAGGACCCACAACAGTCGTGACTGACGAGTGCATCCACGGTTTCCCCACCGAGCTCTGCGACATCTGCGCGCCCCGGCAGCGTGAGGAGTCGGCGATCCCAGCCGCTCCGGCGCCACGGCGGACCCGCATCACCACCAACCTGCGCGTCGACCCGCCGGCCTCCGGCCCCGGGACGTCGCTGCGCTCACCGACGTCGCTCCGGTCGTCGTCGGCCGACCTGCCCGAGGCTCGGGTGTTCGCGTCGCTGCGTGCGCACCACGTGACCCACATCGACAACCTCGACGGCATCGTCGGGTCCGGCGCCATCCTGGCGGCCGACCAGGCGGAGCCCGCCGTCGACGTCAGCAGCCCCGAGACCCGGGCCGCACGCGCCGAGGCCGAAGCGCCCGACGGCAGCACCATCGCGAGCCACGTGCCGTTCACCCTGTCGCCGGATGCCGTCCGGTGGGACGAACTCCGCACCGGCGCCGTCGGGGAGCGGTGGTCCGACGCCGCCCGACGCACGCGCGCGGTGGACTACGTCGTGCTCGTCGTCCCGGTCTCGGCGTTCGGTGACTCGGTGGTCGTCGCCGACCAGGACGCCGACGCCGACGACGTCCGGTTCGCCGTCGGCCCCGACGCCGGGACGAACCTGATCCGCCGCACCGACTTCTCCGACCCCGAGATGCTCGGACTCGAGCTCCTCGCGGGGCCGAGCGTGCCGTTCTCGTCCGTCGCGGTGATCGGTGTCCCGAACGACAAGGCCCGTCAGACGGTCCGTGCGGTGCTCGCCGACCACGGCGGCCACGCGCCGCGCGTGGCGGTCTTCCCGCCGTGGTTCGTCCCTCCGGTGACGGCCGAGTAACCGTCTCCACGAGCGCCCTCCGGACCATGTCCGGAGGGCGCTCCGCGTTGCGGCGGCGACCCGTGCCTCCAGGCCGTCCGATCCGCGTGGATCCGGGGAAGCGAGCCGGTGTCGACACGCCCGGCACATCGCGACACGCCCGGGTTGCACGTGGGCTCGGGACATGCGAGACTTGTCCGGTTCCGAATTCCCCGCGGGTGCGAGTCCGCAGGATCACTGCTCTGGCAGTGCACAACCCCCCTGTTCAGCAGGGCTGGGTTGGGCCGCAGGCAGCAGAACACGACTCCCCGAGGTCATGACGGACGCGACACTGTTGCGCCCGGAGTGCGAGGAAGTCGATTGCCCACGCTGGACGGCCAAGGTCGCCCGCGCGGTTGACAGGTGAACAGCGGTCATCCCCAGCGGATGCGGCCGGTTGGTTCAGGAAAACAGCACGGTCTGCAGCAATGCGGAGCCGAGCGGCGTCAGGCGGCCTGCGGGTGCGCGGCGCAGAGAGAGGACAAGAGACACATGGCGGGACAGAAGATCCGCATCCGGCTCAAGTCGTATGACCACGAGGTCATCGACACGTCGGCCCGGAAGATCGTCGACACGGTGACCCGTGCCGGTGCAACCGTGGTCGGCCCGGTGCCACTCCCCACCGAGAAGAACGTGATCGCAGTGATCCGTTCCCCTCACAAGTACAAGGACTCGCGCGAGCACTTCGAGAAGCGCACGCACAAGCGGGTCATCGACATCGTCGACCCGACGCCGAAGGCCGTTGACTCGCTCATGCGACTCGACCTGCCGGCAGACGTCAACATCGAGATCAAGCTGTAAGGGGGCTGACCAATGGCGAACTCAACCAAGACCGTCAAGGGCCTCCTCGGCAAGAAGCTCGGGATGACCCAGGTGTGGGACGAGAACAACAAGTTCATCCCCGTCACCGTGATCGAGGTCGGCCCGAACGTGGTCACCCAGATCCGCAACGCTGAGCGCGACGGCTACGAGGCGATCCAGATCGCCGCCGGTGCCATCGACCCGCGCAAGGTCAACAAGCCGGCCGCTGGCCACTTCGAGGCCGCTGGCGTGACCCCGCGTCGCACCCTCACCGAGATCCGGACCAACGACTCCGCTGAGTACACGCTCGGCCAGGAGCTCACCGTGGACGGCACGTTCACGGCGGGCCAGAAGGTCGACGTCGTCGGTACCTCCAAGGGCAAGGGCTTCGCCGGTGTCATGAAGCGCCACGGCTTCCACGGCGTCGGCGCCTCGCACGGTGCACACCGCAACCACCGCAAGCCCGGCTCGATCGGTGCTTCCTCGACCCCGTCGCGTGTCTTCAAGGGCATGCGCATGGCCGGTCGTATGGGTGGCGACCGCGTGACCGTCCTCAACCTCACGGTGCACGCCGTCGACGCCGAGAAGGGTCTGCTGCTCGTCAAGGGCGCCGTCCCCGGTGCTCGTGGCCGCTCCGTCTTCGTCCGCACCGCCGTGAAGGGTAAGTGATCATGGCCACCACGACCGCAACCACGATCGACGTCCTCGACGCATCGGGTGTCAAGTCCGGCACCGTCGAGCTGCCCGCAGCTCTCTTCGACGTCGAGACCAACGTCCCGCTGATCCACCAGGTCGTCACCGCGCAGCTCGCAGCCGCGCGTCAGGGCACCCACAAGACCAAGAACCGCGGCGAAGTCCGCGGTGCCGGTCGCAAGCCGTTCAAGCAGAAGGGCACCGGCCGCGCCCGTCAGGGTTCCGTCCGTGCTCCCGAGCACACCGGTGGTGGCGTCGTCCACGGGCCGACCCCCCGCGACTACTCGCAGCGCACCCCCAAGAAGATGATCGCCGCAGCGCTGCTCGGCTCGCTCTCGGACCGCGCCCGCGGTGGCCGCATCTCGGCTGTCGACGGCTTCGTCGAGGCCGACGTGCCGTCGACCAAGGTCGCTCGCACGCTCCTCGAGAAGGTCGCGCCCGTCAAGCACGTGCTGATCGTGCTCGAGTCGAACGACGAGCTGACGCTCAAGTCGATCCGCAACCTGCCGAACGTCCACGCGCTCTCGTACGGCCAGCTGAACGCCTACGACGTCCTCAAGTCGGACGCCGTCGTCTTCAGCAAGAGCGCCCTCGACGCCTTCATCGCGTCGAAGACCGCGAAGGAGATCACCGCATGAGCGGCTTCAACAAGGACCCGCGCGACGTCATCATCTCGCCGGTCGTCTCGGAGAAGAGCTACGCGCTCATCGACCAGGGCAAGTACACGTTCATCGTGGACCCCCGTTCGAACAAGACCGAGATCAAGCTCGCCATCGAGAAGATCTTCGAGGTCAAGGTCGCGAGCATCAACACGCTGAACCGCCCGGGCAAGACCCGTCGCACCAAGTTCGGTCTCGGCAAGCGCAAGGACACCAAGCGCGCCATCGTGACGCTCAAGTCCGGTTCGATCGACATCTTCACGGCTGTCGGCTGAGGACCAGAGGGATAAATCATGGCTATTCGTAACTACAAGCCGACGACCCCCGGTCGTCGCGGCTCGTCGGTCGCCGACTTCGCTGAGATCACCCGTTCGACTCCGGAGAAGTCCCTGCTTCGTCCGCTGCCGAAGACCGGTGGTCGCAACAGCTCCGGCCGCATCACCACGCGTCACATCGGTGGTGGCCACAAGCGCCAGTACCGCGTGATCGACTTCCGTCGCTCCGACAAGGACGGCGTGGACGCCAAGGTCGCTCACATCGAGTACGACCCCAACCGCACTGCGCGCATCGCGCTCCTGCACTACGTGGACGGCACGAAGCGGTACATCATCGCGCCGAACAAGCTCAAGCAGGGCGACGTCATCGAGCAGGGCCCCGGCGCCGACATCAAGCCCGGCAACAACCTGCCGCTGCGCAACATCCCCGTGGGTACCGTCGTGCACGCCATCGAGCTCCGCCCCGGTGGCGGCGCGAAGATGGCCCGCTCGGCCGGCGCCTCGGTGCGTCTCGTCGCCAAGGACGGCCCCTACGCGCAGCTCCGTCTGCCGTCGGGCGAGGTCCGCAACGTCGACGCACGCTGCCGCGCCACGATCGGCGAGGTCGGCAACGCCGAGCAGTCGAACATCAACTGGGGCAAGGCCGGCCGCATGCGCTGGAAGGGCGTCCGCCCGACCGTGCGTGGTGTCGCGATGAACCCGGTCGACCACCCCCACGGTGGTGGCGAGGGCAAGACCTCCGGTGGTCGTCACCCGGTCAGCCCCTGGGGCCAGGCCGAGGGTCGCACGCGCAAGCCGAACAAGCCGAGCGACAAGCTCATCGTCCGTCGCCGTAACGCCGGCAAGAAGCGCAAGTAGGAGTTCAGAAGATGCCACGCAGTCTGAAGAAGGGCCCCTTCGTCGACGAGCACCTGCTCCGCAAGGTCGTCACGCAGAACGAGGCCAACACCAAGAACGTGATCCGTACCTGGTCGCGACGGTCGATGATCGTCCCGAACATGCTCGGTCACACCATCGCGGTGCACGACGGCCGCAAGCACATCCCGGTGTTCGTCACCGAGTCGATGGTCGGTCACAAGCTCGGCGAGTTCGCGCCGACCCGCACCTTCCGTGGTCACGTGAAGGACGACAAGAAGGGCCGTCGCCGCTAACGCGGGGACGCAGAGGAGGAACGAAATGGTGGAGTCGATCGCACGCGTGCGACACATCCGCGTCACGCCTCAGAAGGCCCGTCGCGTCATCGAGCTGATCCGCGGCAAGCAGGCCCACGAGGCGCTCGCCATCCTGAAGTTCGCCCCCCAGGGCGCTTCGGAGCCCGTGTACAAGCTGGTCGCCTCGGCGATCGCGAACGCCCGGGTGAAGGCTGACTCGACGAACAGCTTCCTCGACGAGCGCGACCTCTACGTGAGCCGCGTCTTCGTCGACGAGGGAACGACCCTGAAGCGGTTCCAGCCGCGCGCCCAGGGCCGGGCCTTCCGCATCAACAAGCGCACCAGCCACATCACGGTCGTCCTCGCGACGCCGGAAGAGGCCGAGGCTGCCGCGACGAGCAAGAAGGCGAGCAACTAATGGGCCAGAAGGTCAACCCGTACGGCTTCCGTCTCGGGATCACGACGGACCACGTCTCGCACTGGTTCACCGACAGCAAGAAGGCCGGTCAGCGCTACGCCGACTACGTGGCCGAGGACATCAAGGTGCGCGAGTACCTGAAGAAGACCCTCGACCGCGCCGGTGTCGCTCGCATCGAGCTCGAGCGCACCCGTGACCGTGTCCGCGTGGACATCCACACGGCGCGTCCGGGCATCGTCATCGGCCGCCGCGGCGCCGAGGCGGAGCGCGTTCGCGGTGAGCTCGAGAAGCTCACCAAGAAGCAGATCCAGCTGAACATCCTCGAGGTCAAGAACCCCGAGACCGAGGCCCAGCTCGTCGCGCAGGGCATCGCCGAGCAGCTCTCCGCTCGTGTCGCGTTCCGTCGCGCCATGCGCAAGGGCCTGCAGGGTGCACAGCGCGCCGGCGCCAAGGGTGTCCGCATCCAGGTGTCGGGCCGTCTCGGCGGCGCCGAGATGTCCCGTTCGGAGTTCTACCGCGAAGGCCGTGTGCCGCTGCACACCCTCCGCGCGAACATCGACTACGGCTTCTACGAGGCCCGGACCACGTTCGGCCGCATCGGCGTGAAGGTCTGGATCTACAAGGGCGACATCACGAACAAGGAGCTCGCTCGCGAGCAGGCGAACCAGCGTTCGTCGCGCCCCGAGCGTCGTGGCGGCCCGCGCGGTGAGCGTGGCGACCGTGGCGGCGACCGTCGTGGCGGCGACCGCGGTGACCGCCGCCCGCAGCAGGCCCCGCAGGACGCGCCGGCCGGCGCAGGAGTTGAGGCGTAACCATGCTTATTCCCCGTCGAGTCAAGCACCGTAAGCAGCACCACCCGAAGCGTTCGGGTCAGGCAACCGGTGGTACCAAGGTCAGCTTCGGCGACTACGGCATCCAGGCCCTCACCCCGGCGTACGTGACCAACCGTCAGATCGAGTCCGCTCGTATCGCCATGACGCGTCACATCAAGCGTGGCGGCAAGGTCTGGATCAACATCTACCCGGACCGTCCGCTCACGAAGAAGCCGGCTGAGACCCGCATGGGTTCCGGTAAGGGCTCGCCCGAGTGGTGGGTCGCCAACGTCAAGCCGGGTCGTGTGCTCTTCGAGCTCTCCGGCGTCACCGAGGACATCGCCCGTGAGGCGCTGACCCGTGCAATCCACAAGCTGCCCCTCAAGGCACGCATCATCAAGCGCGAGGAGGGCGACGCATAATGGCGATCGGTTCCAAGGAGCTCCGTCCGACGGAGCTCGACACGTTCGAGAACGAGCGTCTCGCTGACGAGCTGAAGAAGGCCAAGGAGGAACTCTTCAACCTCCGCTTCCAGTCGGCCACCGGCCAGCTGGAGAGCCACGGTCGTCTCCGTGCCGTCAAGCGCGACATCGCTCGCATCTACACCGTCCTCCGCGAGCGCGAGCTCGGCATCCGTGCCACTCCCGCGCCCGTCGAGACCGCCACCAAGGCCAAGAAGACGACGAAGAAGGCTGACAAGCCGGCTGAGTCGACCGAGGCCGAGACCGCCGAGGAGAAGTAATGGCGAACGAAGAGAAGACCTCCGCCGCCCTCACTCGCGGCTACCGCAAGACGCGTCGCGGCTACGTGACCAGCGACAAGATGGACAAGACCATCGTGGTCGAGGTCGAGGACCGCGTGAAGCACGCGCTCTACGGCAAGATCATCCGTCGCACGTCCAAGGTGAAGGCCCACGACGAGCTCGGCACCGCTGGTGTCGGCGACCTCGTCGTGATCAGCGAGACCCGTCCCCTCAGCGCTTCCAAGCGCTGGCGCCTGGTCGAGATCCTCGAGAAGGCCAAGTAGGCCTCGGCCTGCTTCGGAATAGGAGACAGCAGTGATTCAGCAGGAATCCCGCCTGAAGATCGCCGACAACACGGGTGCCAAGGAGATCTTGACCATCCGCGTGCTCGGTGGTTCGGGTCGTCGCTACGCCGGTCTCGGTGACGTCATCGTCGCCACGGTGAAGGACGCCATCCCCGGCGGCAACGTGAAGAAGGGTGACGTCGTCAAGGCGGTCATCGTTCGCACCAAGAAGGAGACTCGTCGTCAGGACGGCTCCTACATCAAGTTCGACGAGAACGCGGCAGTGATCCTCAAGGCCGACGGCGACCCGCGCGGCACGCGCATCTTCGGTCCGGTCGGTCGCGAGCTCCGTGACAAGAAGTTCATGAAGATCATCTCGCTCGCGCCGGAGGTGCTGTAAGCCATGGCGAACATCAAGAAGGGTGACCTCGTCCAGGTCATCACGGGCGCGACGCAGGAGCGTGGCGGCGACCGTGGCAAGCAGGGCAAGGTCATCGAGGTCCTCAAGGACAAGCAGCGCGTCGTCGTCGAGGGCGTGAACTTCGTCACGAAGCACGTCCGCGTCGGCCAGACGCAGCGCGGCTCGAAGACGGGTGGCATCGAGAAGCACGAAGCCTCGATCCACGTGTCCAACGTCGCTCTCGTCGACCCGAAGACGAAGAAGCCGACCCGCGTCGGCTTCCGTACCGAAGAGGTGGAGAAGGGCGGGGTCAAGAAGACCGTCCGTGTCCGCTACGCCAAGAAGTCAGGTGAAACGCTCTGATGACTGACACGACTGCAACGACTGAGGCCCCCAAGGCCCAGCCGCGCCTCAAGCAGAAGTACAAGGACGAGATCAAGGCCACGCTCACCGAGCAGTTCGGCTACGCGAACGTCAACCAGGTCCCCGGCCTGGTCAAGGTCGTCGTGAACACCGGTGTCGGCGAGGCCGCTCGCGACTCGAAGATCATCGAGGGGGCCATCAAGGACCTCACGGCGATCACGGGTCAGAAGCCCCAGGTCAACATCGCTCGCAAGTCCATCGCGCAGTTCAAGCTGCGCGAGGGTCAGGCGATCGGTGCGCACGTCACCCTCCGTGGTGACCGCGCCTGGGAGTTCCTCGACCGCCTGATCTCCCTCGCACTGCCCCGCATCCGCGACTTCCGCGGTCTCAGCGACAAGCAGTTCGACGGGAACGGCAACTACACGTTCGGTCTCTCGGAGCAGTCCGTGTTCCACGAGATCGACCAGGACCGCATCGACCGTGTCCGCGGCTTCGACATCACTGTCGTCACCACCGCGAAGACGGACGACGAGGGACGCGCGCTGCTCCGTCAGCTCGGCTTCCCGTTCCGCTCCAACGAGCAGACGGTCTAAACTACTTCGGGCGGTGCGGGCCGGAGGATTCACGTCCTCCGGCCCGCACGCACGAACACACCGATCCTGGGGAACCGCCCCGGGATCACTCGATCGCTCAGGTCGGCATTCGTGGAACGGGTGTCGAAACCAGGCGAGAAATGGACGAACATCATGACGATGACCGATCCGGTCGCAGACATGCTGACCAGATTGCGGAACGCGAACTCCGCGCACCACGACGCCGTCGCGCTCCCGAGCTCCAAGCTCAAGAAGAACATCGCCGACATCCTCAAGCGTGAGGGCTACATCAGCGAGTGGAAGGTGGAGGACGCCCGAGTCGGGCAGACCCTCACCATCGACCTGAAGTACGGCCCCGAGCGCGAGCGTTCGATCGCCGGCATCAAGCGCGTGTCGAAGCCGGGCCTCCGGGTCTACGCGAAGTCGACGGAGATCCCCCAGGTCCTCGGTGGCCTCGGCGTGGCGATCCTCTCGACCTCGTCCGGCCTGCTGACCGACCGCGAAGCCGAGCAGAAGGGCGTGGGTGGGGAAGTCCTCGCCTACGTGTGGTGATCGACAATGTCACGAATCGGACGTCTTCCCATCGACATCCCCGCCGGCGTGACCGTCTCCGTTGACGGTCAGAGCGTGGCGGTCAAGGGCCCGAAGGGCGAGCTCGCGCTCGTCATCGCGGAGCCCATCCAGGCCAAGGTCGAGGAGAACCAGGTTCTCGTCACCCGTCCGGACGACGAGCGCGAGTCGCGTTCGCTCCACGGCCTGACCCGTACCCTCATCGCCAACAACATCATCGGCGTGACCCAGGGCTACACCAAGGGCCTCGAGGTCGTCGGCACCGGTTACCGCGTGCAGGCGAAGGGCTCGAACCTCGAGTTCGCGCTCGGGTACTCCCACTCGATCACGGTCGAGCCGCCCGCGGGCATCAGCTTCGCGGTCGAGGGCAACAACAAGGTCACGGTCGCCGGCATCGACAAGCAGGCAGTCGGCGAAGTGGCGGCGAACATCCGGAAGCTCCGGAAGCCCGAGCCGTACAAGGGCAAGGGTGTCCGTTACGCCGGCGAGAACGTGCGCCGCAAGGCCGGAAAGTCAGGTAAGTGATCATGGGACTCCTCAAGACACGAGGCAAGAGCAAGGCGGCCGCCAAGGCGCGTCGTCACAACCGTCTCCGCAAGAAGATCACCGGCACCGAGGCTCGTCCCCGTCTCGCCGTCACCCGCTCGTCGCGTCACGTGTTCGTGCAGGTCATCGACGACGCGAAGGGTCACACCCTCGCAAGCGCCTCGACGATGGAGGCAGACCTCCGCTCGTTCGACGGCGACAAGACCGCCAAGGCCCGTCGCGTCGGTGAGCTCCTCGCCGAGCGCGCGAAGTCGGCTGGCGTCGAGGCCGTGGTCTTCGACCGCGGTGGCAGCAAGTACGCCGGTCGCGTCGCCGCGATCGCCGATGGTGCCCGTGAAGGAGGGCTGAACCTGTGAGCGACAACGCGAACACCAACGAAGACGCCAAGACCGAGGCCGTCGAGGCCACGGACGCCGTCGAGACCACCGAGGCGACCGCTGAGGGCACCGAGGCAACTGCTGAGGGCACCGAGGCAGCCGCTGAGGGCACCGACACCGCCGCGAAGGGCAAGGAGGCGGAGGCACCTGCCGTCGCCGAGCGTCCCGTCGAGACCGCTGCCGGTTCCGCATCGAACAACCGCGACTCGGCTGACAACCGCGGCCGTCGTGGTGGCGGTCGTGACCGTCAGCAGGGCCGCGACCGCAACAACCGCGGTGGCGACAGCCAGTTCCTCGAGCGCGTGGTGACCATCAACCGCGTGTCGAAGGTCGTCAAGGGTGGTCGTCGCTTCAGCTTCACGGCGCTCGTCGTCGTGGGTGACGGCAACGGCCTCGTGGGCGTCGGCTACGGCAAGGCCAAGGAGGTCCCCACGGCGATCTCCAAGGGTGTCGAAGAGGCGAAGAAGAACTTCTTCCGCGTCCCCCGCGTCGGCAACACCATCCCGCACCCCGTGCAGGGTGAAGCCGCTGCTGGCGTCGTCCTCCTGCGTCCGGCTGGCCCGGGTACCGGTGTCATCGCCGGTGGTCCCGTCCGCGCCGTGCTCGAGTGCGCCGGCATCCACGACGTCCTGAGCAAGTCGCTCGGTTCGTCGAACACCATCAACATCGTGCACGCGACCGTCGAGGCTCTGAAGCAGCTCGAGGAGCCCCGCGCCGTCGCGAGCCGTCGTGGCCTCGACGTCGAGCGGGTCGTCCCGGCTCGTCTGCTCCAGGCCGAGGCCGCAGCACTGCGTGCCGCGACCGAGAAGGCAGGTGCGTGATGGCGACGCTGAAGATCACGCAGATCAAGTCCGTTATCAGCGAGAAGCAGTACCAGCGCGACACGCTCCGCAGCCTGGGTCTCAAGCGCATCGGCCGTACGGTCGAGCGTGAGGACAACGCCCAGAACCGCGGGTACATCGCAACGGTGGCGCACCTCGTGAAGGTCGAGGAGGTCGACGCATGAGCGACGAGAAGAACGAGCGCGTGCAGGTGCTGAAGCTGCACCACCTCCGCCCCGCAGAGGGCGCCAAGAAGGACCGCACCCGTGTGGGTCGCGGTGAGGGCTCGAAGGGCAAGACCGCTGGGCGTGGTACCAAGGGCACGAAGGCCCGCTACCAGGTCCGGGTCGGCTTCGAGGGTGGGCAGATGCCGCTGCACATGCGCACCCCGAAGCTCCGCGGGTTCAAGAACCCGTTCCGGGTCGAGTACCAGGTCGTGAACCTGGACAAGATCTCGGAGCTCTACCCCGATGGTGGCGACGTCACCGTTGCGGGCCTGGTCGCCAAGGGCGCCGTCCGCAAGAACGAGAAGGTCAAGGTTCTCGGTCAGGGTGACATCACCGTGAAGATCACGGTCACGGTCGACAAGGTCTCGGCGTCCGCCGCCGAGAAGATCGTGGCTGCTGGCGGCACCGTCTCCCAGTAACCCCCGTCGGCGGCCCGTGCGTTTGCGCACGGGCCGCCGTTACGGTTTCCTTGACAGTGGCCGGCATCCGCCAGCCTGGTCGGCCCTGCCGACCGACACCGGAACGGCCGCGATCGACGGCCCCGGTCCCAGAAGTTCGGAGTCCTCGTGTTCAGAGCGGTCGCGCGCATCATGCGCACCCCTGATCTTCGCAAGAAGATCGGCTTCACCCTCGCGATCATCGCGCTGTTCCGCCTCGGGTCGTACATCCCGGCACCGTTCGTCGACTACGCGGCCGTGCAGAGCTGTCTCGCCAGCGCCTCGTCGTCCGGCGGTCTCTACGACCTGATCAACCTGTTCTCCGGCGGCGCGCTGCTGAAGCTCTCGGTCTTCGCGCTCGGCATCATGCCGTACATCACGTCGTCGATCATCGTGCAGCTCCTGCGCGTGGTCATCCCGCACTTCGACTCCCTCTACAAGGAGGGCCAGTCCGGTCAGGCGAAGCTGACGCAGTACACGCGCTACCTCACGATCGCGCTGGGCGTGCTGCAGTCCACCACCCTGATCACGGTCGCCCGCTCGGGTGCCCTCTTCGGCACGAACGCGTCGTCCTCCTGCTCGTCGATCATCTCGAACGACAGCTGGTACGCGATCATGCTCATGGTCGTCACGCTGACCGCCGGTACCGGCCTCATCATGTGGATGGGCGAGCTCGTCACCGAGCGCGGCATCGGCAACGGCATGTCGCTCCTCATCTTCACGTCGATCGCGGCGCAGTTCCCGTCGGCGCTGTGGGCCATCGAGCAGTCGCAGTCGTTCGAGCTCTTCCTGTTCGTCATCCTGGTCGGACTGGTCATCATGATGGCCGTCGTGTTCGTCGAGCAGTCGCAGCGGCGGATCCCGGTCCAGTACGCCAAGCGCATGGTCGGCCGACGCACGTACGGCGGTAACAACACGTACATCCCGATCAAGGTGAACATGGCCGGCGTCGTGCCCGTCATCTTCGCGTCGTCGCTGCTGTACCTGCCGGCCCTGGTCGCGCAGTTCAACAAGCCCTCGGACGGCTCCGAGCCCGCGGCGTGGGTCACCTGGATCGAGAACAACCTCGTCTCCGGCGACAACCTGTTCTACATGGTGCTGTACTTCCTGCTCATCGTCGGGTTCACGTACTTCTACGTGGCGATCACCTTCAACCCCGAAGAGGTCGCCGACAACATGAAGAAGTACGGCGGGTTCATCCCCGGCATCCGTGCCGGTCGTCCGACCGCCGAGTACCTCGACTACGTCCTCACCCGGGTGACGCTGCCCGGCTCGCTCTACCTCGGTTTCATCGCGCTCATCCCGCTGGCAGCACTGGCGCTGTTCGGCGCGAACCAGAACTTCCCGTTCGGTGGCGCGAGCATCCTGATCATCGTGGGTGTCGGTCTCGAGACCGTGAAGCAGATCGACTCGCAGCTGCAGCAGCGTCACTACGAAGGGCTTCTCCGTTGAGCGCACGTCTCATCATCGTCGGACCCCCCGGAGCGGGGAAGGGCACCCAGGCCGGACGGATCGCCGAGTCCTTCGGGATCCCGGCGGTCTCGACGGGCGACATCTTCCGCAAGAACGTCGCAGAGGGCACGCCGCTCGGTGTGCAGGCCAAGGCGATCATGGACGCCGGCGACTACGTGCCGGACTCCTTGACGAACGAGCTCGTGAAGTCGCGCCTGAACGAGGCCGACGCAGCCGAGGGGTTCCTGCTCGACGGGTACCCCCGCACGGTCGGGCAGGTCGAGTACCTCGACGCGCTGCTCGCCGAGCAGGGCACCGGGATCGACGCGGTCGTGCAGCTCGTCGCCGACCAGGACGAGCTCGTCGGCCGGTTGCTCAAGCGTGCCGAGCAGCAGGGCCGCAGTGACGACAACGAGGAGACGATCCGTCGTCGCCAGCAGGTCTACACCGAGCAGACCGCCCCGATCGTCGGTGCCTACGGCGACCGTGGTCTCGTCCTCGACGTCGACGGCCTCGGCGCGATCGACGAGGTCGGCGACCGCATCCAGGCCGCGCTGTCGGCTCGCGGGCTGACCGCGGGCGTCTGACCCGGCGTGGTCCGCTTCCGCAAGCCCTCGATCTACAAGACGCCGGACGAGCTCCGCGCCATGGTGCGCCCCGGGCTGCTGACCGCCGAGGCGCTCGACGCCGTGCGTGCGGCGATCCGTCCCGGCATCACGACGGGTGAGCTCGACGCGATCGCCGAGCGGACGATCCGCGACGGCGGCGGGATCCCGAACTTCCAGCTCGTGCCGGGCTACCGGCACACGCTGTGCGTGTCCGTGAACGACGAGATCGTGCACGGCATCCCCGGTGACCGCGTGCTCGCTCCCGGTGACATCGTGTCGGTGGACGCCGGTGCCGAGGTCGACGGCTGGAACGGCGACAGCGCGTTCACCACGGTCGTCCCCGGTGGTGACGCCGAGGTGTCCGCAGCACGCCAGACGCTCTGCGACACCACGGAGCGCTCGCTCTGGCACGGCATCGCGGCGCTCGCCCACGCGAAGAACCTGCACGAGGTCGGTTCCGCGGTCGAGGACGCGATCGACGAGACCGGCGCCTGGGGCATCGTCGAGGACTACACGGGGCACGGCATCGGTCGCTCCATGCACGAGGACCCGCCGGTCTTCAACTACCGCGTCCGCGGTGCCGGTCCGGCGGTGAAGCCCGGCCTGGTGGTGGCCATCGAGCCGATGGTCACCGCGGGCACGATCGACAGCTCGACGGACGACGACGACTGGACCGTCCGCACGATGGACGGCAAGGACGCCGCGCACTGGGAACACAGTGTCGCTGTGCACGCCGACGGCGTGTGGGTCCTGACGGCCGCCGACGGCGGCGCTGCGGGCCTGGCCACGCTGGGAGTGACGCCCGTCCCGATCCCGTAGGACGGGCCTCCAGTCCGACACGCCACTGCCGGCCGCACCCCCGACCGGGAGGCTCGGCGCAGCTCCGTCCCGCAGCGCGCGCCTGGCGGTCCCACGTCCACGGCCGCGCGAGACGCCGTCGTCGTGCGGAGACGCCGGCAAGACGCCAGGGTGCCGTCGGATTCGGCGGCGTCTGGTGCGTTCGGGGGTGTCGTGCCAGGACGACGGCGTCTGGGGTGCGGTCAGTTGCCGACGGAGCAGGTCTGCTCGGAGGCGCTCTGTCCGGTGATCGACGAGGGCAGCGGGGTCGACGTCGCCGTGCTCGTGGCCGACGAGCTCGGTGCGGACGACGTTCCCGACGATGCGCCGCTCGACGCGGGCGCCGACGCCGTGTCGGACGGCGTGGTGCCGGTCGACGGCGCGGTCGTCGCGGTGCCCCCGGCTGTCGGCGACTCCTCGGACGCGCGCCCGGTGCTCGAGTCGCTCAGCGAGGACTTCACGTCGTTCTGCAGCGCCACGTTGAGCGTGTGGGCGGTCTCCTGGTCGACGATCACCCGCGCGCTGTCGTCGGGGTCGTCGGCGACGGGGTACTGCACGAAGAGCATGTTGGCGGTGCTCATGCCGCGCAGTGCGGAGGCAAGGCCGACGAGGGTGCGGGTCTGGGCCAGGCCGTCGGACAGCGTCATGTTCGACAGGGCCGCGCCGGCGAGCTTGTAGAGCGTGATGGGGTTCGACAGGGTGCCGTCGGAGGTGACCTTGCGGAGCAGCGCCGACAGGAACACCTGCTGCGAGCTGATCCGGGCCAGGTCGCTGCCGTCGCCGACGCCGTGGCGGGTGCGCAGGAACGCGAGGGCGTCGGAGCCCTCGAGGTTGTGCGAGCCGGCGGTGAGGTGCAGACCGGTGAAGGTGTCGTCGATGGGCTCCGCGACGCAGACGTCGACGCCGCCCAGGGCGTTCGACATCTCGATCACGCCGTCGAAGGTGATGAGCCCGGCGTAGGGGATGCTCAGGCCGGTGAGGTTCTCGACGGTGTCGACGACGCACGAGACGCCACCGTTGCCGAGCGCCGTGTTGAACATGGCGGAGGTCGAGGCCGGGTAGGTCGTCCCGCTCGCGGGGTTGGTGCAGGCCGGGATCGGGACCATCAGATCGCGGGGGAAGCTGACCGCGGTGAGCTGCTGGTGGTCCTCGGAGATGTGGATGAGCATGGTGACGTCGTTGCGGGCGCCCTCGACGTCCTCGTCGGAGTCGAACTGTCCGACGCGGGTGTCGCTGCCGATGAGCAGGATGTTCGCCCCGCCCTTGATCGCCGTGATGTCGGCGGTCTTCGCGGTGCTCTGGTCGTCGGTGCTGAGCTGCACGGTCTGCGGTGCGGTCGCCAGCTGGGCGCCGGCGATGGCGGCGACGCTCGTCCCGCTCACGAGCACGACGGCCAGCGCCGAGGCCACGACGGTCACGAGCGTGGTCCAGCCGCGACGGCGGGCCTGCTTGCCGTGTGCGGCGAAGGGGCGTCGTGTGGCGTCGGGCACGTGGTCTCCGTTCGGTGGTCCGCGCAGGGTACGTGGGCGGCGGACGTGGCTGCGGAGCAACGCTACGGTCCGGGCACAAGCTCCGGCCCGGAGCACGCCGTCAAACCACTGTGGAACACTCAGGTGTGCCAGCGGAAGCCCCAGGTGAGGGGGCGTGCCGCGCCTGCACTTGGCAATTGCGGGTTTACCACATAAGATCGATCTTTGGTGTGTCATGCCCTCTCGGGTGTGGCGACCGACCCGCAGACCGGTTCGGGGATCACACCTGTTCCACAACCAAGCGACAGTGAGGCTATGGCCAAGAAAGACGGCGTCATCGAGATCGAAGGCTCGGTGCTCGAAGCTCTGCCCAACGCGATGTTCCGCGTTGAGCTGACGAACGGACACAAGGTCCTCGCGCACATCTCCGGGAAGATGCGCCAGCACTACATCCGCATCCTCCCCGAGGACCGCGTGATCGTGGAGCTGAGCCCGTACGACCTGACCCGCGGCCGGATCGTCTACCGCTACAAGTGATCCGCGAGCTGGAAAGGAACGGCTCGGCAATCCTGCCGCGCACGAAGCCAGCGAGCACGAGGAAAGAACAATGAAGGTCAACCCCAGCGTCAAGCCCATGTGCGAGCACTGCCGAGTGATTCGCCGCAAGGGCCGCGTCATGGTGATCTGCAAGAGCAACCCGCGTCACAAGCAGCGCCAGGGCTAGTCCCCGGCGCGTGACCGGCGCCGACGCTGTCCCTCGGACAGCAGGCTGCTCGAGCACGACCCACAACTGAAGATCGACAACGCAGTACCAGAACCCGGTCGCACGACGACCGGGGGACACCTCGGGTCGGAGGCCCGGGCACCGGTACTGCTCCACACCTCCATCGACAACAGGAGCAGCCATCACATGGCACGTCTAGCAGGCGTCGACATCCCGCGCGAGAAGCGCGTGGAGATCGCACTCACGTACATCTACGGCGTCGGCCGTACCCGCGCGGTCCAGGCACTCGCCGAGACCGGTATCTCCGGTGACATCCGCGTCAAGGACCTGACCGACGACCAGCTCGTCGCCCTCCGTGACTTCATCGAGGGCAACTTCAAGGTGGAGGGTGACCTCCGCCGCGAGGTGGCAGCCGACATCCGTCGCAAGGTCGAGATCGGTAGCTACGAGGGTCTTCGCCACCGTCGTGGTCTCCCGGTGCGCGGTCAGCGCACCAAGACCAACGCGCGTACCCGCAAGGGACCGAAGCGCACCGTGGCAGGCAAGAAGAAGGCTCGATAGGAGACCCCGATGGCTACCCCCAAGACTGCCGCGCGCAAGCCGCGCCGCAAGGAGAAGAAGAACGTCGCAGTGGGCCAGGCCCACATCAAGAGCACGTTCAACAACACGATCGTCAGCATCACCGACCCGTCGGGTGCCGTCCTCAGCTGGGCGTCCTCGGGTGCCGTGGGCTTCAAGGGTTCGCGCAAGTCGACGCCGTTCGCGGCGCAGCTCGCCGCCGAGTCCGCTGCGCGTCAGGCGCAGGAGCACGGCGTCAAGAAGGTCGACGTCTTCGTGAAGGGTCCGGGTTCGGGCCGCGAGACCGCGATCCGTTCGCTCCAGGCCGCTGGCCTCGAGGTCGGTTCGATCAACGACGTCACTCCGCAGGCGCACAACGGTTGCCGCCCGCCGAAGCGTCGTCGCGTCTGACGCGAGGAGCAACCGGCCGCGCCCTGCTCGTCCCCTGACGGGGTCGGGCAGGGCCCGCGGCCATTCCTGGTCGTTCGATCGCGCACATCGGTGCGCGTGATCACAACTCAACAGACCCGTCGGGGCCCACGCGGCCCCGTCGTACCGCCAAGTGTCATATAGCGGACACTTCGCCGAAAGGAATCCCACAGTGCTCATTGCACAGCGCCCCACCCTGACCGAGGAGTCGATCTCCGAGCACCGCTCGCGCTTCGTCATCGAGCCGCTCGAGCCGGGCTTCGGTTACACCCTCGGCAACTCGCTGCGCCGCACGCTCCTCTCCTCGATCCCCGGCGCGGCTGTCACCAGCATCCGCATCGACGGTGTCCTCCACGAATTCAGCACCGTTCCCGGTGTGAAGGAAGACGTCACCGAGATCATCCTCAACATCAAGAGCCTCGTCGTCTCCAGCGAGCACGACGAGCCGATCACCGCGTACCTGCGCAAGCAGGGTGCCGGTCAGGTCACCGCAGCGGACATCTCCGCTCCGGCCGGCGTCGAGATCCACAACCCGGAACTCGTCATCGCGACCCTGAACGACACCGCGCGGTTCGAGCTCGAGCTCACCATCGAGCGCGGCCGCGGCTACGTCTCGGCCACGCAGAACCGTTCCGAGTTCTCCGAGGCCGGTCAGATCCCGATCGACTCGATCTACTCGCCGGTCCTCAAGGTCACCTACCGCGTCGAGGCGACGCGTGCCGGTGAGCGCACGGACTTCGACCGCCTGGTCGTCGACGTCGAGTCGAAGCCGGCGATCACGCCGCGCGACGCCATCGCGTCGGCCGGTCGCACGCTGGTCGAGCTGTTCGGGCTCGCTCGCGAGCTCAACACGGCCGCAGAGGGCATCGAGATCGGCCCCGCGCCGGTCGACGCTGTCCTGTCGAACGAGCTGCAGACCCCGATCGAGGACCTCGACCTGTCGGTCCGCAGCTACAACTGCCTGAAGCGCGAGGGCATCAACACGGTGTCCGAGCTCGTCGCCCTGTCGGAGACGCAGCTCATGAACATCCGCAACTTCGGTCAGAAGTCGGTGGACGAGGTCAAGGACAAGCTCACCGAGCTCGGCCTGTCCCTCAAGGACACCGTCCCCGGATTCGACGGCGCCCACTTCTACAGCGGGTACGACGAGGACGAGTCCAACAACTGATCTCGCGCTCACGCGCAAGCGCGCTGACACCGCGCGCACCACTTTCACCACTGGAGAACTGACATGCCGAAGCCCACCAAGGGCCCCCGCCTCGGTGGCGGTCCCGCTCACGAGCGCCTGCTCCTGAGCAACCTCGCCAACGCCCTCTTCACGCACGGCCGCATCACGACCACCGAGACGAAGGCCAAGCGCCTCCGTCCGGTCGCCGAGCGGCTCATCACGTTCGCGAAGCGCGGCGACCTGCACGCTCGTCGTCGGGTCATCGCGACCCTGCGCGACAAGTCCGTCGTGCACACGCTGTTCACGGAGATCGCCCCGCAGGTCGAGGACCGTCAGGGCGGTTACACCCGCATCACGAAGCTCGGCTTCCGCAAGGGCGACAACGCCCCGCTGGCGTCGATCGAGCTCGTCCTCGAGCCGGTGTCGGGCACGCCCGCCCCGGTGAAGCGCACCGCGGCTCCGGCCGCCGCCGCTCCGGTCGAGGAGCCGGCTGCCGACGAGACCACCGAGGAGGCCCCGGTCGAGGAGACCGAGACCACCGAGGAGTCCGCGCCGGTCGAGTCGGAGACCGAGACCGAGGCTGCCGCCGAGGTCGAGGCCGACGCCGCCGAGAAGAGCGACGACACCAAGTAGGACCCCGCGTCACCACGAAGCCCCCGCGACCCAGGTCGCGGGGGCTTCGTCGCGTTCGGGAGCGCTACCCCTGCTCCCCGACGTCCGGAGAACGCAGGACCGTCGCCTTCCCAGTGGGCGCCCCGTAGCGTGTCCGCCCGACAGGGAGAGTCACCACATGGAGTTCCAACACATCGCGGGCGTCGGTCGCCGCGCGTGGCGGTGGAGCCGCACGTCCGGCACACAGCCGCGACTGCTGCACGCAGCCAAGGCCGCCGGCGCCGCGGCACTGGCCTGGCTCATCGCCAGGCACGTGCCCGGGGTCGCGTCCGACTACCCGTACTACGCACCGCTCGGGGCGATCGTCGCGATGCAGACGACGGTCTACGCGGGGCTGCGCAACGGCATCCAGACGCTCGTCGGCATCCTGCTCGGCATCGCCGTCGCGGGCTTCACGATGATCGTGGGCGACCCGGGGATCCTCGCCGTGGCCCTGGCGGTCGGCATCGGCGTGCTCGTCGGCGGGTTCCGGGTGCTCGGCGAGGGCAGCACCTGGGTCTCGACGGCGGCGTTGTTCGTGCTGCTCGTCGGCGGGGCGAACGCCGAAGGCTACTCGTTCGGGTACCTGGTGCAGATGGGCGTCGGCGTCGTCGTCGGCCTGCTCGTGAACTTCCTGGTGTTCCCACCGCTGCACTTCTGGGACGCCGAACGTCGGATCGACGAGGTGAACGCCGTGTTGGCCGAGCACCTCGAGGGGCTCGCGCGCGTGCTGGAGACCGGCAAACGCGACGAGGACGCCTGGAACCGGCAGCAGGACAAGCTCGACCGTGCGATCGCCGACGTGCGCGCGCGGGTGTCCGTTGCGCACGAGAGCCGGAAGATCAACCCCCGCGGGGCGCTCCGCGGGTCACGGGCTCGGCTCCAGCAGGACGGAGCACGCTTCCGCGCGCTCGAACGGGTCGCCTGGTACACGACGGACCTCACCGAGCTCGTCGCCCGGTCGGGTCCGGTGTCCGCGAACATCGGGCGTCCCGACCCCGCGTTCACCGAGCCCCTCACGGAGGCGCTCCGCCAGCTCGCGTGCATGATCCGCGGGGAGTGCCCCGAGGACGAAGGCGACAAGGCGATCGAGCGACTCGAGCAGGCGCTCGACGCCTCACGCGAGAACCCCTCGCACGTCGCGGTGACGGCGTCCGCGCTCGTGGCGCTCCGCGGCATCGTGGAGTCCGAGCGCCGTGCGACGGACAACCTCGACACCCGCACGGGGCCGTCAGCGTTCCACCGTCCGCGCGGCTGACGCGAGGACCCCGTGACACCGGCGCTCCGTAGACTCGCACCGTGACCGTCCCGCCCCGCATCGCCGTCCTCGGACCGGTCACGGTGACGGGTGCGGACGGCCGGCAGTCGCCGGTGCCCGGTGCGCTCGCTCGGTCGTTCGTGACGGCGCTGGTGCTCGCGCGCGGCCACGCCCTGACCACCGAGTCCCTGATCGACGACCTCTGGCCGGACGTGCAGCCGCGGGGTGCCCGTGCAGCGCTGCAGACGCTCGTGTCCCGACTGCGCCGGAGCGTGGCGGACGGCCTCGTGGTGTCGACGAGCACCGGGTACGCGTTGGGCGGCGACCCCGAGGACGTCGACCTCGCCCGTGCCGAGCGTGCGGTGGGCGAGGCGGAGCCGGCAGCGGTCCGTGCGGCCCTCGACCTCTGGCGTGGTGACCCGGGCGCGGACGTCGACGGGGACCTGGGCGCGGCGCTCGCGGACCGTGCGGCAGTGCTCCGGCGGACACTCCGGCGTGCGCTCGGCGGTGCACTGCTCGACGAGGGCGACGCCGACGAGGCAGCCGCACTCTGGGCGGCAGAGGCCGTCGCCAACCCCTACGACGAGGTCGCGGTCGCCGGTTCGATGCGTGCCCTCGCCGCGGCCGGCCGCACGAGCGAGGCCATCGCCGCCTTCGCGGCGCACCGTGACCGGCTCGCCGACGAACTCGGCGCCGACCCCTCGGCCGATCTGGTCCGCCTCAACGCCGAGTTGCTGCGTCGGTCCGGCCCCGCCACGGGCAGCGTCCGCCGCGTCGGCCTGCGTGCTGCGCCGAACACCTTGGTCGGGAGGGAGGCCGACCTCGCCGCCGTCTCGGACCTGCTGTCCGCCGGACGGCTCGTCACGATCCTCGGTGCGGGTGGGCTGGGGAAGACCCGCCTCGCGCAGGCGGTCGCCGCCGGCCTGCCGCCGACACAGGGCGTCGTCGTGTTCGAGCTCGCGCCGCTCGCCACGGCTGACGACATCGTGCCGGCCCTCGGCGCGCTGCTCGGGATCGCCGAGTTCCGTTCCACCAGGTCGCTCCGGGACGCCGTCGCGGCCGACCTGCGCACCCGGGTCGTGCGGGCGCTCGCCGACGGGCAGACCGTGCTCGTCCTGGACAACTGCGAACACCTGGTTGCCGAGGTCGCCGCCTTCGCCGCGGACCTGCTCGCGACCGTGCCCGAGCTGCGGATCCTGACGACGTCACGCGCGCCGCTCGCCATCGCCGGCGAGGTCGTGGCTCCCCTCGCGCCCCTGCCCGTCGAGGCCGACGGGGCAGCCGTCCGGCTGTTCACCGAGCGGGCGCGGGCCGCACGACCCGGAGCCGTGCTGCCGGTGGACGCGGTGCGCCGGATCTGCACGCGGCTCGACGGGTCACCGCTGGCCATCGAGCTCGCGGCCGCACGCATCCGGGGGATGAGCGCCGACGAGATCGAGCGCCGGCTGGACGACCGGTTCGCGCTGCTGCGCGGCGGCGACCGGAGCGCCCCGGAGCGGCACCGCACCCTGCTCGCCGTGATCGAGTGGAGCTGGCGCCTGCTCGACGACGGGGCCCAGGACCTGTTGACCCGGCTGGCGCTCTTCCCGGACGGACTCGCGGTCGACGCCGTCGAGGCCGTCGCCGCCCCGGACCGCCGGGCCGACGCGCTCGACGACCTCGCCGAGCTCGTGGAGCAGTCGCTCGTGCAGCTCGTCGAGCACGAGGGCGAGCCCGTGCGGTACCGGCTGCTCGAGACCGTGCGGGAGTTCGGTGCCGCCCGGCTGGGGGACCGCGGCGCCACCGAGGCCGTCCGAGCGGCCATGATCGGCTGGGGCCGTGGGTTCGCGGCCGAGCGCAACCTCCTCACCATCACGGGTTCCGCCCAGCTCGAGCGGTTCCGCGAGGTCGCCCGCGAATCCGACAACCTCGTCACGCTGCTCCGCTGGAGCCTGGCGGCCGACGACACCGCGGCGGTCGCGCACCTGTTCGCGGCCCTCGGCGGCTACTGGTCGCTGCGCGGTGCCCACGGTGAGGTCGTCGCACTCGGCCCCGAGGTCGTCCCGGTCCTGCGCCGTACCGGACCGGCGACCGAGGACCGTGCCGCGACCGTGCTCGGACTCGTCGTCACCGGCGGGTCCTCCGCGTTCAGCGACAAGCGCACCGCAGCCCTGGCCGTGTCGACCCTGCGCCGCGTGATGCGCGACGGCACCACCGGGTTCGCGGTGCTCGACGCCCAGGCAGCGCTGCTCCTCACCCTGGGGCGACCGGCCGACGGGTACGCCCTGCTCGCCCGCTACCGCGACGACCCGGAGCCCGGGGTCGCCTGCCTGGCGAACATGCTCAGCGCGCCGCTCGCCGAGAACGACGGGGAGTCCGCCGTCGCCCTGCGGTACGCGACCCGCGCTGAGACGCTCTCGCGGTCGAGCGACGACGCCTGGACCACCGGGTCGATCGCCGTCACCATGACCCAGCTCCTGGCGCAGACCGGCCGGCACGCCGACGCACTGCGGTCCGCCGAGGTCGCCCGCGAGCAACTCGAACGGTTCGGGGCCGACGACGACCTGTACGAGATCGGCTGGACCGTCGGCCTCTGCGCCGCGAGCACCGGCGACGTCGTCCGTGCCCGGCAGGTCGCCGACGACCTGCAGCACCGTCCGGTCGAGGCCCGCGGCGGGTTCGACGAGGACCGCGTGCAGATCGGCGTGCTCGCGATGGCCATCGGTGCGGAGTGCTCGCGCTGGGAAGGAGCCCTCGACGACGCCGCGGCGGAGTACGCCCGCGCCTGGGACTCCGTGCTGCCCCTGCGGAAGCAGACGCCGCACTGGACGCTCATGGCGGGCTCGGCGCGGATCGCGGCGCGGGACGAGGCGGCGGTGCACCGGTCCGGCGGAGCCGCGCCGGGCCTCCCGGTCGACGACCTGGCGGTCGCGAGACGCCTGCGCGTCGGTGCGCTCGTGATGCTGCGCGTCCACCCGTGGTGGCTTGACCTGCCCGTGATCGGGACCGCCCTGCTCGGCCTGGCGCTCGCCGCCGCCCGTGACGGACAGCCGGAGCACGCCGCTCGCTGCTGGGGGCTGGCGACCCGACTCGGTTCGCGGCAGGACTTCGGCGTGCTCGCGCACCCACGGATACGGTCGGTGCTGGCCGACGCCCTCGGCGACGCGGTGCTGGCGGACGCCGAGACGGCCTCGGCCGGATCGAACCGGACCGAGGCCGTCTCGCAGGCGCGGCTCCTGCTCGAGGAGCTGCGGTTCCGCGTGCGCTGACCGGCGCCCGTCAGGCCTTCCGCATGTACGCGCGGACCGTCAGCGGCGCGAACACCGCGACCACGACCGCTGCGCCGAGCAGGCTGATCCAGAGGTCGACGCCCACCGTGCCGTGGTTCACGAGCTCACGGACCGCCGTGATGAGGTGCGAGATCGGGTTCACCTCGGAGAACCAGCGCAGCCAGTCCGGCAGGGTGTCCGCCGGCACGAACGCGTTCGACAGGAACGTCAGCGGGAACAGCACCATGTTGGAGATGCCGGAGACGCTCGACGCCGTCCGCGCGACGACGCCGAAGTAGGCGAAGATCCAGCTGATCGCCCACGCGACGACGATGACCAGCAACCCGGCCAGGACGACCGCACCGAACCCGCCGGCGGGACGCAGACCCATGATGATGCCGACCGTGAAGGTGATCGTCGTGGCGATCGCGTACCGGACGGTGTCGGCGAGCAGCGCACCCGCGAGCGGGGCGATCCGGGCGATGGGCAGGGACTTGAAGCGGTCGAAGACGCCCTTGTCCATGTCCTCGCGCAGTTGCACGCCCGTGACGATCGACGACGTGATGTTCGTCTGGACCAGGATGCCGGGGATGATGATCGGCAGGTAGCTCGCGACGTCACCCGCGATCGCACCACCGAAGATGTACGTGAACATCACGGTGAAGATGATCGGCATCAGGGTGACGTCGAACAGCTGCTCCGGGGTGCGCCGGACCTTGATCAGGCCGCGGTACGCCATCGTGAGCGACTGCCGGACGGTGGCGCCGAGGCCGGTCGCACCGACGCCGGGGCGCGGGGTGATCCGGGGCGCAGCGGTGCCCGTGGTGCTGGTGATGGTGGTCATGCGATGCTCCCTGCGAGTTCGCGGTCGGTGCTGTCGTTGTCGTCGTCGGTGCCGTCGTCGTCGGTGCCGTCGTCTTCGGTGGTCGCCGGTGCGCCGGTGATCGTCAGGAAGACCTCGTCGAGGGTGGGCTTCTGCACGCTCATCTCGGCGAGGGTGATGCCGGCCTCGCGGAACGACACCAGCAGGTCCGTCACGCGGTCGGGGTCCGACATCGGTGCGGTGAGACGCGAGCCCTCGGGGCTGGCCACCGCGTCGACACCGAGGGTGTTCCGGACAATCGTGCGCGCGGCGTCGAGCCGGAGCGCATCGGTCAGGCGGAGCTGCAGCGACGAACTGCCGATCGAGGCCTTCAGCTCGTCGCTCGTGCCCTCGGCGACGACCTTGCCGTGGTCGATGACCGCGATGCGGTCGGCGAGCTGGTCCGCCTCGTCCAGGTACTGCGTCGTCAGCAGCACCGTCGAACCCGTCGCCACGAGCTCGCGGTTGGTGTCCCACATCTGCGCACGGGTGCGGGGGTCGAGCCCCGTCGTCGGCTCGTCGAGGAAGATCAGCGGCGGCTGCGCGATGAGGCTCGCAGCCAGGTCGAGCCGGCGACGCATGCCACCGGAGAAGCCCTTGAGCGGGCGTGACGCGGCCTCGGTCAGCCCGAAGCGTTCGAGCAGCTCGACGGCTTTCCGCTTCGCGTCGGCGCGGGACAGCCCGAGCAGGCGCGCGAAGATCACCAGGTTCTCGGTCGCGCTGAGCGTCTCGTCGACACTGGCGTACTGCCCCGTCACCCCGATCAGGGTGCGGACCGTCTGCGCCTCGCGCCGGACGTCGTGCCCGAAGATCCGGGCCTCGCCGCCGTCCGCCTTGAGCAGGGTCGCGAGCATGGAGATGGTGGTGGTCTTGCCGGCGCCGTTGGGACCGAGCACGCCGTAGACCGTGCCGGCCTCCACACGGAGGTCGACACCGTCCACTGCGCGGTTCGTCCCGAAGGTCTTCACGAGGCCGGAGGCCTCCACCGCGAGCGGTGTCGTGGTCATCGAAATGTCCTTTCGTCGATGTCGAGGACGATGGTGCCGCGGGGCGCTCACGCGGCACTGACGTGACGCTGACACCGGTGGACAGCGCGCGTCAGCGGCGCAGCGGCCTTCGGTTGTGCAGACGGGTGTCCGCCGACTGCCGGGAGGCGCGGTGCAGCCCCGGTACGGTGGTCGCGTGGACGAGACGGCGGGCCCGCAGGGCGGCGGCGAGGCTGCCGGGATCCGGCTGCGGCTGGACATCGCGTACGACGGGGCCGCGTTCTCCGGGTGGGCCCGGCAGCCCGGGCTGCGGACGGTGCAGGGCGCGCTCGAGGCCGCCCTCGCCACCGTCTTCACCCGGTGGGGCGAGCCGCCACTGCTCACCGTCGCCGGACGCACCGACGCCGGCGTGCACGCCACCGGCCAGGTCGCCCACCTCGACCTCTCCGCCGAGCAGTGGGACGCGCTCAGCGCCAAGCGCGGCACGGGGCGCTCGCCGCTGGACGGGCTCGTCAAACGCGTGAACGGCATCGCGGCACCAGAGGGCGACGTCGTCGTCACCCGGGCGTCGGTCGCACCCGACGGGTTCGACGCACGGTTCTCGCCGCTCTGGCGACGGTACGAGTACCGGATCGCGGACGCCGACGCCCCGCGCGATCCACGTCGGCGCGGGCACACGGTCTGGCACGGTGCGAGCCTCGACCCGGCAGCGATGGAGCGCGGTGCGCTGACGCTGTTGGGGCTGCACGACTTCGCGACGTTCTGCAAGCCGCGCGAGGGCGCGACGACCATCCGGACGTTGCAGGAGTTCCGCTGGGACCGCGAGCCGGACGGCGTGCTGGTGGCGCGCCTCCAGGCCGATGCGTTCTGCCACTCCATGGTGCGCGCGATGGTGGGGGCGACCATCGCCGTCGGCGAGGGACGGTTCGGGCCGGAACGACTCGAGGAGCTCCGCGTCGCCGAGACGCGGACGAGCGCGTTCAAGACCGCTCCGGCGAAGGGGCTGACGCTGACCGAGGTGGGGTACCCGGCCGACGCGGAGCTCGCGGGGCGGGCGGAGCAGACGCGGGCGCGACGGGAGTGAACGCCCGGCCCTGATGTTGCCGAACGCAATCATTTACCTCGACGCAACCTGAGGGACTCCGCAGGTCGGTAGCGTGCGGGCATGCCCAACTCCCTCGGGCGCACTCTGCTGTGCGCCACGGCTGCCGCGACACTCCTCGCGGCCCCGCTCGTCACCGTCACCGCAGCGACCGCGAACCCCGAGGGGAGTGGCCTCGTCATCGAGGAGGCCTACCTGAAGGCCGGCAGCAACGGCGCCTTCTACAACCAGAAGTTCATCGAGATCGGCAACCCGACCGACGCCCCGGTGTCGCTCGACGGCTGGTCGCTGCAGTACCGCTCGGCGACGAGCACCGGCGCCTTCTCGACGAGCGCGCTCGAGGGGACGGTGCCGGCCGAGGGCACGTTCCTGGTGTCGATGGCCGGCAACGGTGGGGCCACCGCGGTCGGTGCGGACCTGCCGACGGCGGACGACACCGCGTCGCTGAACCCCTCCGGCACCACGGGCACGATCGTGCTGTCGAACGCCGCCACACCGGTGGCCCTCGCCGCGGGTCCCGTGGCGACCGGCACCGCGGGCGTCGTCGACCTGCTCGGCTACGGCGCCTCGAACACGTACGAGGGCACCGTGCGCACCGTCGAGGGTGCGAACGCCGTGCCGAACGGCCTGGTCCGCCAGGGCACCGCGGACACCGACGACAACGGCGCGGACTTCTCGGTGACGACGACCCTGACCCCGCGGAACGCCGCGGGTGAGACGGCTGCGCCGACCGACCCGACGGAGCCCACCGACCCGACGGACCCGACGGAGCCGACGGACCCCGGCGCCCCTGCCGAGGCCGTGACCATCGCGCAGCTGCAGGGCACCACGGACACCTCGCCCTACGCCGGCAAGACCGTCACCACCGACGGCGTCGTGACCGCGGTCTACGCGTCCGGCGGCTTCAACGGCTACACGATCCAGACCCCGGGGACCGGCGGCGCGATCGACTTCGGCACCCACACCGCGTCCGACGCCGTCTTCGTCTTCTCGTCCGCGACCGCCGGGTTGGTGGCCGAGGGCGACCACGTGCGGGTCACCGGTGCGGTCTCCGAGTACTTCGGCCTGACCGAGCTGACGGTGTCGGGGGCATCCTCGCTCGAAAAGCTCAGCGACGCCGTCGCCGCCCCGCAGCCCGCCGCGGTCGCGTTCCCGTCGTCGGACGCGCAGCGCGAGTCGCTCGAGAGCATGCTCATCGCCCCGCAGGGCTCCTACACCGTCGCCGACAACTACACGACGAACCAGTACGGCGAGGTCGTGCTCGCCAGCGGCGCCGGCCGGCTCGTCCAGCCGACCGAGGTCGGTCGCCCCGGCAGCGCCGAGGCGACGGCTGCCGCGGCGTCCAACGCCGCGCGCAAGGTCACGCTCGACGACGGTGCCAGCACCAACTTCCTGACGAAGGCCAACCAGGGCATCCCGGTGTCCTGGCTCACCCAGGGCCCGGTCACCGTCGGTGCGACCGCCACGTTCGAGGGTCCGGTCGTCCTCGACTACCGCAACAGCGGGTGGAAGTTCCAGCCGACCGCGCCGATCACCGGTGCGACCCCGGCGGCGGACCTGCCCGCGTCGTTCTCGAACGTGCGGCAGGCGAAGCCGCAGGACGTCGGCGGCGACCTCAAGCTCGCCGGGTTCAACGTGCTGAACTACTTCCCGACCACGGGCGACCAGCTCACCGGGTGCTCGTACTACACCGACCGCGCGGGCGACCCCGTCACGGTGAACTCCGGCTGTGACGCCCGCGGTGCTGCTGAGGAAGAGGACTTCCTGCGCCAGCAGGTCAAGATCGTCAAGGCGATCAACGGCCTCGGTGCCGACGTCGTCTCGCTCGAGGAGATCGAGAACTCGGCGCGCTTCGGCCAGGACCGCGACGCCGCGGTCGCCACGCTCGTCGACGCCCTGAACGCCGCCACCGGCGAGGACACCTGGGCCTACGCGAAGTCGCCCGCGACCGTCCCGGCGAGCGAGGACGTCATCCGCCTCGCGCTCATCTACAAGCAGGACCGCGTCGAACCCGTCGGTGCGTCGACGATCCTGCTCGACGACGCCTTCACGAACGCCCGGCAGCCCGTCGCGGACGCGTTCCGCCCCGTCGGCGGCACCGCGGACGACGACTTCCTGGTGATCGCGAACCACTTCAAGTCGAAGGGCTCCGGCACCGGCGAGAACGCCGACCAGGGTGACGGCCAGGGCGCCTCGAACGCCGACCGGGTGCGGCAGGCCAAGGCCCTCGTGACCTTCTCCACCGACATGCAGGCGCAGTACGGCACCGACAAGGTGTTCATGCTCGGCGACTTCAACGCCTACAGCAAGGAGGACCCGGTGGTCGTCCTCGACGACGCCGGCTACACCGACCTCGGCCCGGCGCTCGACGCCACCGAGTACTCGTACGTGTTCTCCGGCCTGAGTGGGTCGCTCGACCACGTGTTCGCATCCCCGGCCGCCACCGAGACGGTCACGGGCGTGGACATCTGGAACATCAACTCGGTCGAGTCGGTGGGTCTGGAGTACAGCCGCTACAACTACAACGCGTCGGACCTGTACACCGACGACGTGTTCCGCGCGAGCGACCACGACCCGATCCTGGTCGGCTTCGACCTCGATGCTGCAGGCACCGACCCGGGCACGGACCCCGGGACCGACCCGACCCCGGTGCCGACCCCGACCCCGACGCCGGGTGACGGCGGCTCGACCCCGACCCCGACCCCGACGCCCACGTCGAAGCCGACCCCTGCTCCGACCCCGCCGGCTCCGGGAGCGGTGCCGCCGGTGGCCCCGTCGGAGACCGGTCTGACCGACGCGAACCGCGGGAGCGTCTCGGCGCCGTCGTCGGCTCGTGCGGGGGAGACCATCACGGTGACCGTCGGTACGCAGTATGCGGGTGACGTCGTGAACGTGTGGCTGTACTCGACCCCGACGCTGCTCGGCACCGTGACGGTCGGCGCTGACGGCACGGTGCGCGTCACGATCCCGTCGGACACCCCCGCTGGTGCACACCGCCTCGCGGTGACGGCCGCGGACGGGAGCCTGATCGGCTGGACCCCGATCACGATCACCGCTGACGGGCAGCTCGCGTTCACGGGTGCCGAGGGCCTCGGTGTCGGTGCGCTCATCGCGTTCCTGCTGCTCGCCGCGGGTGCGGGCGTCCTGATCGTCCGCCGCCGGAGGACCGCGGCCGCCGCGGAGTAGTCCCCACGCCCCACCTGAGCACTTCGTGAGCAGGAATGGTCGGGTTCGCCGTGCGCGACCCGACCATTGCTGCTCACCATGCGGGGGTGGGCGCGACCCACGGACGGACGGGAGGCCCGTGGCCAGGCCGCCACGGGCCTCCCGTCCGGCAGTGGCTGCGTTTGACCGACGCGACCCGCGTCGGCTAAGCTCTCACCTTGGTCTGTGCGCCACGCGCGCCGGACAGTCAGATGAGCCCTCCATCCGGGCGTTCCGCCGGCTTCTGCCGTGGGGAACCCCGACCGGAGTGGGATTCACGGACTCCTCACCTCGACACGAAAGCAGCACTCCTGTGACTCGCACGTTCTCACCGAAGCCGGCAGACGTCCAGCACGACTGGATCGTCATCGACGCGACCGACGTCGTCCTCGGCCGTCTCGCCACCCACGCCGCGGCGCTCCTGCGCGGCAAGCACAAGGCCACCTTCGCCCAGCACATGGACATGGGTGACTACGTCATCATCGTGAACGCCGACAAGGTCGCCCTGACCGGTTCGAAGCTCGCGAAGAAGGTCTACTACCGCCACTCCGGGTACCCGGGCGGCCTGACGGCGACCTCCTACCCGGAGATGCTCGAGAAGCACCCCACCCGCGCCGTCGAGAAGGCGATCCGCGGCATGCTGCCGAAGAACACCCTCGGTCGCGAGCAGCTCAAGAAGCTGAAGGTCTACGCCGGCGCGGAGCACCCGCACTCCGCGCAGCAGCCCAAGGCGTACATCTTCGACCAGGTCGCACAGTAGTTCCGGCCACGACGACTTCAAGGACATAGAGAAACTCATGGCTCAGATCGCTGATTCCCTCGACCAGACCCCGGAGAGCTTCACCACGGAGAGCGCACCCGCCGCTGCCGAGGCTGCTCCCCGTCAGATCCTCAACGTCTCCGGCGGTGCCGTCGGGCGCCGCAAGGAGGCCATCGCGCGCGTTCGCCTCGTTCCGGGCTCCGGCACGTTCGTCGTGAACGGTCGCTCGCTCGAGGACTACTTCCCGAACAAGCTGCACCAGCAGCTCATCAACGACCCGTTCAAGGTCCTCGAGCTCCTCGGCTCGTACGACGTCGTCGCCCGCATCACCGGTGGCGGCCCCTCGGGTCAGGCCGGCGCACTCCGCCTCGCCATCGCCCGCACGCTGAACGAGATCGACCGCGAGAACAACCGCGCGACCCTCAAGAAGGCCGGCTTCCTCACCCGTGACGCCCGCGTCATCGAGCGCAAGAAGGCCGGTCTCAAGAAGGCCCGCAAGGCTTCGCAGTTCTCGAAGCGCTAGTCGTCACCGGCTGAAGATCGCAATGCCGCGTCTGTTCGGTACCGACGGGGTTCGTGGTCTCGCCAACGGCGAGCTGACGGCCGCGCTCGCACTGGGTCTTGCCCAGGCGAGCGCGGCCGTTCTCACACACGGACACCATGCCGACGCCCGCCGGGCGTCAGGTCGCCCGCGCCCGCGCGCGGTCCTCGCGCGTGACCCGCGCGTCTCCGGCGAGTTCCTCGGTGCCGCCGTCGCGGCCGGGCTCGCTTCCGCCGGCGTCGACGTGCTCGACGCCGGAGTCATCCCCACTCCCGCTGCGGCGTTCCTCGTCGCGGACATCGACGCCGACTTCGGCGTGATGATCTCCGCGTCGCACAACCCTGCCCCGGACAACGGGATCAAGTTCTTCGCCACGGGTGGTCGCAAGCTGCCGGACGAGGTCGAGGACCGCATCGAAGCGGCCATGCACGACCACTCCGCGCCGACCCCCACCGGCATCGACGTCGGTCGGATCACCCGGTTCGCCGACGCCGAGGACCGCTACGTCGTCCACCTGCTCGGCACGCTGCCGCACCGGCTCGACGGCATCCACGTCGTGCTCGACTGCGCCAACGGTGCTGCCGCCGGCGTCTCGCCCGAGGTGTTCGTGAACGCCGGGGCCCGCGTGACGCTCATCGGCGCCGAGCCCGACGGCTGGAACATCAACGACGGCGTCGGCTCGACCCACATCGACAACCTGTCCCGCGCCGTCCTGGCTGCCGGCGCGGACATCGGCATCGCGCACGACGGCGACGCCGACCGCTGCCTGGCGGTGGACGCCGCGGGCAACGCCATCGACGGTGACCAGATCATGGCGATCCTGGCGCTGTCGTTGCAGGAGCGCGGCCGGCTGAAGGACGACACCCTCGTCGCGACGGTCATGTCCAACCTCGGGCTCAAGCGCGCCATGGCCGACGCGGGCATCACCGTGATCGAGGCCGGCGTCGGCGACCGCTACGTGCTCGAGAAGATGAACGAGGGCGACTACTCCATCGGTGGCGAGCAGTCCGGCCACATCATCTTCAACGAGTACGCCACCACGGGTGACGGCATCCTGACCGGGCTGCACCTGGTCGCCGAGATGGCGCGCACCGGGAAGTCGCTGCAGGAGCTCGCCTCGTGCATGACGGTGTTCCCGCAGGTGCTGCTCAACGTCCGCGGCGTCGACCGGCACGGTCTCGCCGACCAGGGCGTGCAGGACGCGGTCGCCGCGGCTTCAGCAGCGCTCGGTGACACCGGTCGCGTCCTGCTCCGTCCGTCGGGCACCGAGCCGGTCGTGCGCGTGATGGTCGAGGCCGCCTCGCAGGACGATGCCCAGCGCATCGCCGAGGAGCTCGCCGCCGTCGTGCAGGAGCGCCTGGCGCTCGACGCCGCGTAGGGCGGGCGCGACTTCGCGCTGCGCGGGCGCCGCGTTCGCGCCCCGCTGCGGTCGTTGCGCCCCGACTCTTCGGGGCGCGACGACCGTACGGGGGCGCAATCGGGCGAGCACGCGGCCGCGTCGCGCCCCGCTTGCGTCGCGCGCCCCGCTGCGGTCGTTGCGCCCCGACTCTTGGGGGCGCGACGCCCATACCGGGGTGCAAGCCCGCGCGCACCCGCGCGCGCCCGCGCTAGATCTTGCGGAGCAGGACCGAGTTCACCTTGTGGTCGGCAGCCTTCTTCAGCACCAGGGTCGCGCGGGACCGGGTCGGCAGGACGTTCTCGAGCAGGTTCGGCTCGTTGATCGCCCGCCAGACCTCGGTCGCCGTCCGGACCGCGTCGTCGCGCGACAGCGAGGCGAACCGGTGGAAGAAGGAGTCCGGGCTCGAGAACGCCTCTTCCTGCAGGGCCAGGAACCGGTCGACGTACCAGGCCTCGATGTCCTTGGTCTTGGCGTCGACGTAGATCGTGAAGTCGAACAGGTCGGACAGCGCGAGCCGCCCGTGCACCGGCGGGGCGAGCACGTTCAGGCCCTCGACGATGAGGATGTCCGGCTGGCGGACGACGATCTCGGCGTCCGGCACGATGTCGTAGACCAGGTGCGAGTAGTACGGCGCCCGGACCTCGGTCGCGCCGCTCTTCACCTGGCTGACGAATCGCAGCAGGGAGCGGCGGTCGTAGGACTCCGGGAAGCCCTTCCGGTCCATGATCCCGCGACGCTCGAGCTCGGCGTTCGGGTACAGGAAGCCGTCGGTGGTCACCAGCTCGACGCGTGGGGTGTCCGGCCAGCGCTTCGTCAGCTCGCGGAGCAGTCGGGCGACGGTCGACTTGCCGACGGCGACGGAGCCCGCGACGCCGATGACGAACGGCGTGCGTCCGGCGCGGTCACCGAGGAACCGGCTCGTCTCGGCGTGCAGGTTCCGTGCACCGGCGGCGTAGAGCGTCAGCAGCCGTGACAGTGGGAGGTAGACCTCCTGCACCTCCTGCATGTCCAACCGGTCGCCGAGCCCGCGCAGCTGCACGATCTCGGTCTCGGTGAGCGACAGGTGCTCCTTGGGTGCGAGCTGCGACCACTCGTGCCGCGGGATCTCCACGAACGGGGTCGGGTGCGCGACGGCGGTCTCCGGGATCGGCATGGGGACGAGCGTACAGACGGGTGACCGTCAGGCGGGCAGGGCGGCCTCGATGGCCGCGATCACCTCGGGGGCGTCCGGCTTCGTGGTCGGACGGAAGCGCGAGACGGTGCCGTCGGGGGCGACGAGGAACTTCTCGAAGTTCCAGCTGACCCGTCCGGCCTTGCCGTCGGCGTCCGGGGTCTCCTTGAGCGCCTGGTAGAGCGGGTGCGCGCTCTTGCCGTTCACCTTGACCTTCTCGGACATCGGGAAGGTGACGCCCCACGTGGTGGAGCAGTACTCGTCGATGGCCTCGGACGAGCCGAGCTCCTGCAGGAACTGGTTGCTCGGGAACCCGAGGACCGTGAAGCCGCGCGGGCCGTACTGCTTCTGGAGGGCCTCGAGCTGCTCGTACTGCGGAGCGAGACCGCACCGCGACGCCACGTTCACGACCAGCACCGCCTTGTCCGCGAACGAGCCGAACGTGGTGTCCTCGCCGTGCAGCGTGGTGATGGCGATGTCGTCGAAGCGTCCCATGGCCGAAACGTTATCCCCAGCCCTGCTGCTTCGCAGGGTCCGCGCTCAGGCAGACCGTAGGATCGCTTCCATGTGTGGAATCGTCGGCTACGTCGGCAGCAACAGCAGCCAGGACGTCCTCCTCGGTGGCCTCCGTCGCCTCGAGTACCGCGGCTACGACTCGGCGGGCATCGCCGTGGTCGACCCTGCGGGGGACCTCGTCTCCGCCAAGAAGGCGGGCAAGCTCCAGGCCCTCGTCGACGAGCTCGAGTCGTCGCCGATCCCGGACGGCACCACGGGCATCGGGCACACCCGCTGGGCGACCCACGGCGGCCCGACGGACGGCAACGCCCACCCGCACCTGGCCGACGGCGACAAGCTCGCCCTCATCCACAACGGCATCATCGAGAACTTCTCCGAGCTGCGCGCCGAGCTGCAGGCCGAGGGCATCGAGTTCCGCAGCGAGACCGACTCCGAGGTCGCCGCGCACCTGGTCGGTCGGGCGTTCCGCGAGACCGGTGACCTGACCGCCGCCATGCAGCAGGCCGTGCAGCGACTGGACGGGGCGTTCACGCTCCTCGTCGTGCACGCCGACCAGCCCGGCGTCGTCGTCGGCGCCCGTCGCAACTCCCCGCTCGTGGTGGGCCTGGGCGACGGCGAGAACTTCATGGGCTCGGACGTCGCCGCGTTCGTCGCCTACACACAGCGCGCGCTCGCGATCGGTCAGGACGAGATCGCCACGATCCGCCCCGACCGCGTCGACGTCATCCACTTCGACGGCACCCCGGCCACCCCGAGCGAGTTCGAGGTGAACTGGGACGCCTCCGCCGCCGACAAGGGCGGCTGGTCCTCGTTCATGGCGAAGGAGATCAGCGAGGAGCCCGAGGCCGTCGCCAAGACGATCCTCGGCCGCGTGCACGACGGTGCCGTCACCCTGACCGACCTCGACCCGATCGCCGAGCGTCTGGCCACGGTCGACCGCGTCATCGTGATCGCCTGCGGCACCGCTGCGTACGCCGGCATCCTCGGCAAGTACGCCATCGAGCAGTGGGCCCGGATCCCGGTCGAGGTCGAGCTCGCCCACGAGTTCCGCTACCGCGACCCGGTGCTGAACGACCGCACGCTCGTCGTCTCGATCAGCCAGTCGGGCGAGACGATGGACACGCTCATGGCCGTCAAGTACGCCCGCGAGCAGGGCGCGCAGGTGCTGTCGATCTGCAACACCCAGGGCGCGACGATCCCGCGCGAGTCCGACGCCGTGATCTACACGCACGCCGGGCCCGAGGTCGCCGTCGCGTCGACGAAGGCCTTCATCGCCCAGGGCGTTGCGCTGTACCTCCTGGGGCTGCACCTGGCCACCCTTCGCGGCACCATGACGGCGGAGCAGATCGCCGAGCAGGTCGCCGAGCTCGAGGGCCTGGCCCCGAAGCTGCAGCAGACCATCGAGGACGCCGCTGGCATCAAGGACCTGGCGCGCTGGATGGCGGACACCCGCAGCGTGCTGTTCCTCGGTCGCCACGTCGGCTACCCGATCGCGCTCGAGGGCGCGCTCAAGCTCAAGGAGCTCGCGTACATCCACGCCGAGGGCTTCGCCGCCGGTGAGCTCAAGCACGGCCCGATCGCGCTCATCGAGCCCGGGCAGATCGTCTTCGTCATCGTGCCGTCGCCGCGTGACCCGCGGTCGCTGCACCCGAAGGTCGTGTCGAACATCCAGGAGATCCGCGCCCGTGGCGCTCGCGTGATCGCCATCGCGGAAGAGGGCGACGCCGCCGTGCTGCCCTTCGCCGACGAGGTCCTGCGCATCCCGCTCGCGACCCCGCTGTTCGAGCCGCTGCTCGCCGTGGCGCCGTTGCACATGTTCGGCATGGAGCTCGCCGCGGCCAAGGGCCTCGACGTCGACCAGCCGCGCAACCTCGCGAAGTCGGTCACCGTCGAGTAGTCGCACGATGATCATCGGCATCGGGGTCGACGTGGTGGACCTGGAGCGGTTCGAACGGGTGCTGTCGCGCACGCCGGCGATGCGTGCGCGGTTGTTCACCCCGGCCGAGCAGGTCCGCGACGGCGAACAACGGCCGATCGCGTCGCTCGCTGCGCGGTTCGCGGCCAAGGAAGCCCTGATCAAGGCGTTCGGCTCCAGTGCCGGGCTCAGCTGGCAGGACCTCGAGGTCGTGTCGGACGACCAGCGCAACCCGTCGCTGACGCTGCACCAACAGGCGCGACAGGTGGCGGATGCGCGTGGCGTGACGAGCGTGCACCTGTCGCTCTCGCATGATGGAGGCATCGCGACCGCGTTCGTGGTCCTGGAGGGAACAACGAAGTGAGTGCGTTCACCGGCATCACGGTCGATCGTGAAGCGCTGATCGAGAACTACGCGACGATCGCCGAGCAGGTCGCACCGGCCGGCGTCATCGCGGTCGTCAAGGCCAACGCCTACGGCCACGGCGCGCTCGACGCCGCACGGGCCTTCGTCGACGCCGGTGCCGAGTGGATCGGCGTCGCGGACATCGACGAGGCCGTCGCGCTCCGTCAGGGCGGCATCGACGAGGACGTCCGGATCCTCGCGTGGTTGCACGCCCCCGACGAGGACTTCCGCCGGGCAGCGCAGTACGGCATCACCCCGGCGGTGTCGAGCGTCGAGCAGTTGTCCGCCGCTGCCGACTCCGAGGTCGGCGCCGTGCACATCTGCGTCGACACCGGCCTGAGCCGCAACGGTGCGGTCGAGTCCGAGTGGACCGAACTCTTCGCGACCGCCGGGGCCCTCGCCCGTGGTGGCAACCGCACCCGTGTCGAGGGGCTGATGTCCCACCTGTCGAACGCGTCGCGCACGGACGACCTCGACCAGGACGCCGCACTGCAGCGCGCACTCGACGGCCTCGCCGCCAACGGCATCGTGCCCGACCTGGTGCACCTCGCCGCGAGCGCCGCGAGCATCGCCGTGCCGGAGACGCGCCGCGACCTGTCCCGCGTCGGGCTCGCCCTGTACGGCCTGAGCCCGTTCACCGACCGCACGTCGGCCGACCTCGGCCTCCGCCCCGCTATGCGTGTGACCGCTGCCGTGCTCCGCACCGTCGACGTCCGCGCCGGCGAGGGTGTGTCCTACGGATACACCTGGCGGGCGTCGACCGACACCCGCCTCGCTGTCATCGGCCTCGGGTACGCCGACGGCTTCGACCGCGACTTCGGCAACCGGGTCTCGGTCCGCATCGGCGACCGCACGTTCCCGGTGGTCGGCCGGGTCGCGATGAACGCCATGCACGTGGACATCGGCGACGCCGACGTCAGCATCGGCGACGAAGCCGTGCTCTGGGGTGACCCGGCGAACGGCGACCCCGCGGTCGAGGACTGGGCCGCCGCGATCGGCACCATCAACTACGAGGTGGTCGCCCGGGTCGGCCACAGCGTGCACCGGAGGACGACGTGAGCTCCGCACCCCTGCGCCAGGCACGGATCGACCTGGACGCCTACCGCGCGAACCTCGACCTGGTCCGCGAGTGGATGGACCCCGTCGCGGTCATGGCGATCATGAAGGCCGACGCCTACGGCCACGGTCTGGAGCCGATCGCGCTCGCCGCGGTGGACGCCGGCATCCGGTGGATCGGGGTGCTCACGGTCCCCGCGGCCCTGCGTCTGCGGTCGATCGGCGTCGGTGAGGACGTCCACCTCTTCACCTGGCAGCACGACCCCGCCCTGGACTTCCGCGACGCCATCGACTCCGCCGTCGACCTCGGTGTCTCGAACGTGCCGGAGCTGCGGCGCGTCATCGACGCCGTCGACCAGCGACCCGCGCGCGTGCACCTCGGCTTCGACTCCGGGCTGCACCGCGACGGAGCGACCCCGGCGGCCTGGCCAGCGCTCGTGTCGCTCGCGCTGGACGCCCAGCGCGCCGGCCGCATCGAGGTCGTCGCGGCGTACACGCACCTGGCGGAGTCCTCGGACCAGGACGACGCCGACGCCGTGGCGCTCTTCGACGCCGCCGTGGAGCAGGCCGACGACCTCGGGCTCGACCTCCCGATGGAGCACGTCGCCGCCTCGCTCGCCGGGTTGGAGCGCAAGGAGTTCCGCAAGGACATGGTCCGGATGGGCGCCAACCTGTTCGGCATCCCCGGCGCGGACGGTGTCTCGGCGGCCGACCTCGGGCTCGAACCCGTGATGACCCTGACGGCGTCGGTCGCGAAGACCAAGCGGGTGCCCGTCGACACCGGCGTCTCGTACGACTACACGTACCGCACCGCCTCGGAGACCACCCTCGCGCTCGTGCCCGTCGGGTACGCGGACGGCGTCCCCCGTCTGGCGCAGGGCCGCATCGAGGTCGCGATCGGCGGCAAGCGCTACCCGGTCGCCGGCCGTGTGGCCATGGACCAGTTCCTGGTCGACGTCGGCGACGACGACGTCCGCACCGGCGACACCGTGACCCTGTTCGGCACCGGCGAGCACGACGAGATGACCGTCCTCGACTGGGGCCGTGCGCTCGGCACCATCGGCGAGGAGATCGTCTGCCGCATCGGGCCCCGCGTGCCACGGTTCTACGAGGGCCACGACATCGAGGGACGCGTCGGGGAGTACCTGCGGGGCGACCAGTCGTGACCGGCGCCGCTCGGGTCCTGCTGGACACCGCCGTCGACGGCACCGATGCGATGGGCGAGCTCGGGGCGCGGTTGGCCGCGGTCCTGCGTGCCGGGGACCTGGTCGTGCTGACCGGGCCGCTCGGCGCCGGCAAGACGACGCTGACCCGTGGCCTCGGTGCCGCCCTCGGCGCGCGTGGCCAGGTGTCGAGCCCGACCTTCGTCCTCGCCCGGACGCACCCCACCACCGCCGGCCCGGACCTGGTGCACGTCGACGCGTACCGGCTGTCCGACCCCGTCGAGTTCGACGACCTCGACCTCGACTGGGAGGCGTCGATCGTCGTGGTCGAGTGGGGCCGCGGCATGGTCGACGGCATCAGCGACAGCGTGCTCGACGTCGAGATCACCCGTGCCACCGGTGCCGACGCCTCGGGCGCCAACGAGGCCGACGACCCCGACGACGTCCCCGACGAACCCCGCCGCGTCGTCGTCAGCGCGACCGGCCCACGCTGGGCGGGCGTTTCGCTCTGACCCTGCGGCCCATCGGCCTCACGACGTCGAACCGCAACGGCGGCGGCGTGTTCAGCCCTCGGGGACGTACTCGTGGCGGAAGCGGGGGACGACCGCAGCGATGTGCTCGAAGTCCTTGTCAGCAGCGAGCACGGTGGCGTCGTTGGCGATCGCGTACGCGGCGATCTGGGTGTCCGTGACTCCAGCGCCGCGGACGTACCCGCCCGCCCAGAGCGCCGCTTGCACCGCGAGCACGTCATCGGTGGTCGGGTGCTCCTCGGCAGACAGGTACAACGCCATGTCGGCCTGGAACTCGACGTGCTCGGCCGCAGTCCGAGCTGAGAAGCAGTACTCGAGGACCTGCGGTGGGCAGGTCAGGATGAGGTCGCGCGTCGAGATTGCTCGGAGACGGCCCGCGATCCCGGGGGACCGCCCGGCCTTCCACCACACCGAGTTGTCGACGATGTACGCGCTCACAGCCCGGCGGGGGTGTGCGGAGCTGTGTAGTGCACCGTGCTGGCAGCGATCTGCTCGTCGGTGAACTGCCGCTCGATGACCCGTTCCACCGCGGCGGGCTGACGTCGGATCGCGATGAGGGTCTGCAGTGCTCGGGTGACGACGTCGCGGTTGCTGCGCGCGCCGGTGAGTTCCTTGGCGAGGCTGAGCACGTCGGGATCGAGATCGATGGTGGTGACGGTCATGGCGGACCTCCTTCGCGGCTGCGTCCGAATATACATCGCTCTATATAGAAACGCGAGTGATGGGACGGCCCGCTGGTTCCACCGACCGCCGGAAGCCTCGTAAGCTCGTCCTCCGGTCCACCACCGGCTGGCGAGATCGCCGGAGGACGACCGACGGAGGACCGCGTGCTCGTGACGCTCTCGACCCGGGGCGAGGCTGCCCCGGACTTCTCCCACCTGCTGCACAAGCACCCCGGCCGAGCGCAGGCCTTCGACTTGAGCGTCGGGACGGCGCACGTGTTCTACCCCGCGGACAAGCCTGCGGTGTGCACCGTGGCGCTGCTGCTCGAGGTCGACTCGATCGCCCTTGCCCGGAGCAAGCGCTACGGTGCCGACACCCAGGCGCTGTCCCGCTACGTCAACGACCGACCGTACGTGTCGACGTCCATGCTGGCCCTGGCGATCGGGCAGGTGTTCCGCAGCGCGATGGCCGGCTCGAGCGAGTCCCGCCCGGAGCGGGCCGCTGCATCGATGGAGCTCGACATCACGCTGACGAGCGTGCCGAGCGAGGTCGACGAGCATGGTGTCGGGCTCGCGACCCGGCTCTTCGCGCCCCTGGGATGGGACGTCGACGAGGTCCGGCGTCCGCTCGACGAGACCCGTCCGGAGTGGGGTGACGCGGCGACCGTGGGGCTGCGGTTGCGGGGGAGCGTCCGCCTGTCCGACGCCCTCCGGCAGCTCACCGTCCTGCTGCCGGTCCTCGATGACGCGAAGCACTACTGGGTGGGTGACGACGAGGTTGGCAAGCTCCTGCGCCGCGGCGAGGGCTGGCTCGCCGAGCACCCGCTGCGGGACCTCATCACCACCCGGTGCCTCGCGCACCAGCGTTCCCTGGTGGCCGATGCGACCACCCGGTTGACCGGGTCCGAGGAGGACGCGACGACCGGGCCGGTCGCCGAGACCGAGACGACGACCGCGACGAAGACCGAGACCGAGACCGAGACCCCGCTGTACCGCCGCCGCGCCGAAGCCGTGCTCACGGCCCTCGCCGACACCGGTGCCCGGACGGTCGCGGACGTCGGCTGCGGCGAAGGTGCGTTGCTCCGGCACCTCGTTGCCGACCGCACGTTCACCACGATCATCGGCACCGACGTCGCCCCGCGCGAGCTCGAACGCGCCGAGCGACGGCTGCACCTCGACGAGGCCGGTGACGCGCAGCGTGCCAGGGTCCGCCTGCTGCAGTCGTCGGTGACCTACTCGGACGACCGCCTGGCGGGGTTGGACGCGATCGTCCTGATGGAGGTCGTCGAGCACGTCGATCCCGAACGGCTGCCGGCGCTCGAGACCTCGGTCTTCGCAGCCGCCCGACCCCGCGCCGCAGTCATCACGACGCCGAACGCTGAACACAACGTCCGGTTCGAACGCCTCGCCGCCGGACGCTTCCGGCACCCCGACCACCGGTTCGAGTGGACGCGTGCGGAGTTCCGGTCGTGGGCCACGGCGGTCGGCGACCGGCACGGCTACACGGTCGAGTTCCGCCCGATCGGCGACGACGACCTCGAGGTCGGCCCACCCACCCAGCTCGCCCTGTTCCGCCGCCTCGACGGCTCGGAGACCCGCGCATGAACGCCCACGACGACCGCGAACGCGCCCTGACGATCCCGGAGATGTCCCTGGTGCTCCTCGTCGGCACGAGCGGTTCCGGCAAGTCCACGTTCGCCGCGCAGCACTTCGGCCGGTACGAGACCCTGTCGAGCGACGTGTTCCGCGGCCTCGTCTCGAACGACGAGAACGACCAGGCGGCGACCCCGGCGGCGTTCGCGGCCCTCAAGCACGTCGCCGCGCAGCGTCTCCGCGACGGCCTGCTCACCGTGGTCGACGCGACGAACGTCCAACCGGAGGCCCGCCGCGACTTCGTCCGGCTCGCCCGCGACCACGACGTCCTGCCGGTCGCGATCGTCCTCGACGTCCCGGAGTCGGTGTGCGTCGCGCGGAACGCCGCCAGGACCGATCGTGACTTCGGCGCCGATGTGGTGCGCCGCCAGCAGGGGCAGCTCCGACGCGGGCTGAAGGGCCTGAACAAGGAGGGGTTCCGCCGGGTGCACGTGCTCCGTGGCGAGGACGCGATCGCGGCGGCGACGATCGTCCGGCAGCCGCTGCTCAACGACCGGCGCGACGAGCACGGCCCCTTCGACGTCATCGGCGACGTGCACGGCTGCCGGTCGGAGCTCGAGGCGTTGCTCGGTCGGCTCGGCTGGACGCTGCTCCGTGACGAGGCGGGCCGCCCCGTCGACGCCGTGCACCCGGATGGCCGACGGGCGCTGTTCCTCGGCGACCTCGTCGACCGTGGACCGGACAGCCCCGGCGCCCTCCGGCTGGTGATGGGCATGGTGCGGAACGGGCACGCGCTCGCGGTGCCGGGCAACCACGAGGACAAGCTCGTCCGCGCGCTCGACGGCCGCAAGGTCCAGACCTCGCACGGTCTCGCCGAGACGCTCGCGCAGCTCGCGGCCGAGTCCGAGGACTTCCGCGCCGAGGTCCGGGAGTTCTGCCGCGGACTCGTCGGGCACCTCGTGCTCGACGACGGCGCGCTCGTGGTCGCGCACGCCGGCATGCTGGAGCAGTACCAGGGCCGGGCGTCCGGTCGGGTGCGCTCGTTCGCGCTGTACGGCGACACGACCGGTGAGAGCGACGAGTACGGGTTGCCCGTGCGGCTGCCGTGGGCGGATTCGTACCGGGGTTCGGCGATGGTGCTCTACGGGCACACCCCGACGGTGGACGCCGAGTGGATCAACGGCACGATGTGCCTCGACACCGGCTGCGTGTTCGGCGGGAAGCTCTCGGCGCTCCGGTACCCGGAGCGCGAGCTCGTGCAGGTGGACGCGGAACGCGTCCACTACGAGGCGGCCAAGCCGCTCGAGCCGTTGCGTGGCCCGACCGAGTCCGGTCCGACGACGAGCGCGACGGACGGGAGGCCCGGTGCGGCCCCGTCACCACGTCGCGTCCCCGGCGTGCTCCCGATCGAGGACGTGACCGGCCGGCAGATCGTCGAGACCCGGCACCACGGGCGGGTCGGCATCCGTGCGGAGCACGCCGCCGGCGCCCTCGAGGTGATGAGCCGGTTCGCCATCGACCCACGCTGGCTGCCGTACCTGCCGCCGACGATGAGTCCCGTTGCGACGTCCGCGCTCCCTGACCACCTGGAGCACCCCGCCGAGGCGTTCACGTACTTCCGCGACCAGGGCGTGCAGTCGGTGCGGATGGAGGAGAAGCACATGGGCTCACGGGCCACCGTGCTGCTCGCCAGAGACCCGTCGCGCTTCGACGCTCCCGTCGGCTGGAACGGTGTCGCGTACACCCGCACCGGCCGGTCGTTCTTCGACGCGGCGACGACCACGACGTTCGCCGGACGGTTGTCCGAGGCGTTCGAGCGGGCCGGACTGTGGGCGGAACTCGACTCGGACTGGGTGCTGCTCGACGGCGAGGTGCTGCCGTGGGCGGTGAAGGCCGAGGGGATGATCCGCGATTGGTACGCCGAGGTCGGTGCCGCAGCCGCTGGCGCGTTCCCGACCGCCGTCGCCGCGCTCGAGTCCGCACGGGACGCCGGTGTCGACGTCGCCGACCTGCTCGACCGGACCCGCCGACGTGCGGCCGCTGCGGACGCCTACACGGCGTCCTACCGGCGGTACGCGACGCCGTCGACCGGCATCGACGAAGTCCGGTTCGCGCCGTTCCAAGTCCTCGCCGCCGAGGGGCGGACGTTCGCCGACCGACCGCACGGCTGGCACCTCGACGTGTCCGAGCGGTTGGCGGCGGCGGCTCCCGACGTGGTCCGGGCCACCCGCTCGGCCCTCGTCGACGTCACCGACGATGCCAGCCGCGCCGCCGCGACTGACTGGTGGCAGGCGATCACGGAGGCCGGCGGCGAGGGCGCGGTCGTCAAGCCCGAGGCGAACCTGGTCCGCGGGCCGAAGGGACTCGTCCAACCCGGGGTGAAGGTCCGCGGCCGCGAGTACCTGCGGATCATCTACGGGCCGGAGTACAGCGAAGCCGAGAACCTCGCTCGGCTGCGCGACCGCGACCTGCGGCACAAGCGGTCGATGGCGCTGCGCGAGTACGCCCTGGGGCTGGAGTCCCTGGAACGCTTCGTGGCCGGCGAGCCGCTGTGGCGGGTGCACCAGTCGGTGTTCGGGGTCCTGGCGATGGAGTCCGAGGCCGTCGACCCGCGCCTGTGACGCGCGCCTACGATGGACGGGTGCTCCTCGCCATCGACACCTCCGCCGGAACGTCCGTGGCCGTCGTCGACCCGGCCACCGGCACGCCCCTCGCCACCCGCGACACCGAGGACAGCCGCCGGCACGCCGAGGTGATCGGCCCGTTCCTGGCCGAGGTGCTCGCCGAGGCCGGCATCACCGGCGCGGACGTCACGGGCGTGGTCGCCGGCATGGGCCCCGGCCCGTTCACCGGTCTGCGCGTCGGCATCGTCGCCGCACGCACCTTCGCCGCCGCGGTCGGCGTCCCCGTCCTGCCACTCGTCAGCCACGACGCGGTCGCGGCCGACGAGCGCGACGGGCGACGAGACGGACCGTTCGTCGTCCTGACGGACGCCCGCCGGCGCGAGGTCTACTGGAGCGCGTACGACCAGACCGGCACGCGCGTTGCGGGTCCGGGTCTCGCCAGGCCCGCCGATCTCGACGAGGCGATCCGTGCCTCCCGGCCCGAAGCGGTGGGCTGGGACCGCGTGACTGCCCTGTCCATCCCTGCCTGGAGGCTCGGATCACTCGCCGCGGACCGCCTGCGGTCCGGCGCGGGGTTCGACCAGGACACCCCCCTCTACCTGCGGGAACCCGACGTCACGGTGCCGGGTGCGCCGAAGCGGGTGAAGCAGTGACGGTGCCGGACGGGCTCCGCCTGCGGCGGGCGCACCCGCAGGACCTCGACGACATCATGTGGCTCGAGCACGTCTCGTTCCCGACGGACGCCTGGTCGGCGTCGCAGATGTCGGGCGAGCTGTACTCGCCGCACGGGTACTACGTCGTGATCGAGACCGTCGACGACTCGGCCGCGCCGTCGGTCGTCGGGTACGCCGGACTGTCCTCGTTGGCGGGCAACCCGGTCGCCGACGTGCAGACCATCGCGGTCGCAGCCGAGCAGCGCGGCAAGGGACTCGGGCGGGTGCTCTTCACGGACCTCCTCGACGAGGCCCGTCGCCGCGGTGTGCGCGAGGTGTTCCTCGAGGTCCGCGCCGACAACCCCGTCGCGCAGTCGATGTACACGGCGTTCGGGTTCGAGCACATCGCGACCCGGCCGCGGTACTACCAGCCGGACGGCGTCGACGCGTGGGTGATGCGGGCGGAGCTGCCGGTCGCAGCAGACGCGGCGACGACGCCGACGACGACGTCGACCGTCGGCCCGATCGGACAGGAGGCGCTCGATGAGCGTGGCTGAACCACTGGTGCTCGGCATCGAGACGAGCTGCGACGAGACGGGCGTGGGCATCGTGCGGGGGAGCACCCTGCTCGCGAACGTCATCGCGTCGAGCATGGACGAGCACGCCCGGTACGGCGGCGTCGTGCCCGAGGTCGCCGCGCGGGCCCACCTCGAGGCGATGACCCCGACGCTGCACGAGGCCCTCGAGCGGGCCGGGGTCACCCTCGACGAACTCGACGCCTTCGCGGTCACCGCCGGGCCGGGGCTGGCGGGCGCGCTCATGGTCGGGGTCGGTGCCGCGAAGGCGCTCGCCGTCGCCACCGGCAAGCCCCTGTACGGCGTGAACCACCTGGTCGGGCATGTCGGTGCCGACGTCCTGCGCACGGACGGCAGTGACATCGAGCTGCCGACGATCGCCCTGCTGGTGTCCGGCGGGCACACCTCGCTGCTGCTCGTGAAGGACCTGGTCGGCGACGTCGAACTGCTCGGCGAGACCATCGACGACGCCGCGGGTGAAGCGTTCGACAAGGTTGCACGGCTGCTCGGCCTGCCGTACCCCGGCGGGCCGCAGATCGACCGCGCTGCAGCGGACGGCGACCCGAAGGCCATCCGGTTCCCCCGCGGCCTGACGCTGCCGAAGGACCTGGCCGCGCACCGGTACGACTTCTCGTTCTCCGGGCTGAAGACCGCCGTCGCCCGCTGGGTCGAGCGCTGCCGCGACGAAGGGCGCGAGGTGCCCGTGGCCGACGTCGCGGCGAGCTTCCGAGAAGCCGTCGTCGACGTCCTGCTGACCAAGGCCTTGAACGCGTGCCGCGACACCGGCGTGGACCGGCTCCTGCTCGGTGGCGGTGTGGTCGCGAACGCTCGGCTACGGCAGGTCGCCGAGGAGCGGTGCGCCGCTGCGGGGGTGCAGCTGCGGATCCCGCCGTTCGACCTGTGCACGGACAACGGCGCCATGATCGCTGCCGTCGGCGCACGCCTGGTCGCCGAGGGGCACGCGCCGAGCGACCTCGGGATCGCGGCCGACTCGACGTTGCCGGTGACGACCGTCCAGGTCTGAACCGTCCGGGCTCCGACCGGTCGGCCCTCGGGTGCCTGTGGGAGGATTCACGTGGCGTCGGAGAGACCGGGCGCCGAGAGGGGTTGACGGTGTCCGATCAGAACGAGTGGCCGAAGCCGGGCGAGACGACGCCGGGCGGCACGACCGGCGGGCAGCCCGAGGGGACGCCCGCTCCGGATGCACCGCAGGCCCCCGACGCACCCCAGGCCCCGTCGGCTCCCGAGCAGCCGCAGCAGTCCAACCCGTACGGGCAGCAGCAGCCGTCGAGCCCGTACGCGGCACCGCAGCAGCCGAACCCGTACGGTCAGCCGCAGCAGTCCAACCCGTACGGCCAGCCGCAGCCGGCGAACCCGTACGCGGCTCCGCAGCAGCCGCAGCAGCAGAACCCGTACTCGGCACCGCAGGCGCCGCAGGACCCGTACGGCGCCGCCCAGAACCCGTACGGCCAGCAGAACCCGTACGCGCAGCAGCAGGGCGGTCAGAACCCCTACGCGCAGCCGCAGCAGCAGCAGCCGCAGCAGCAGCCGTACGCGCCCGCGGGTGCCTACGGTGCGACGGGCTACCAGCCCTACGCGCAGCGCCCGAAGACGAACACCCTGGCGATCCTGTCGATCGTGTTCGGTCTCGCCGCCGTCCCGATGTGGTTCATCGCGATCCTGCTCGGCCCCGCCGGCGCGATCCTCGGCCACGTCGCGCTCGGCAAGATCAAGCAGAACGGTGAGGCCGGCCGAGCGCTCGCCCTGACCGGCATCATCGCCGGCTGGGTGATGACCGGCATCTGGCTGATCTGGATCGCCTTCATCATCTTCCTCGGCGTGATCGGCCAGAGCTCGTACTCCGACTACGGCTACGACTCGGGAACCGGCGCGTTCCTCAGCTGAGCCGCTCGCACAGGATCGCGGTGTGCCGGCCCTCCAGCCGGGTGAGCACGAGGGTCACACGACCGGTCCCGCGTAGCCGCAGGCGCTTGCGGAACTGCGCCGGGTCGACGTCGACGCCGCGCTTCTTGATCTCGACGGTGCCGATGCCGTCGGCGGCGAGCCGCGCTGCCAGTCGCTTGACGTCGAGCGGCATGGTGTCGAGCACCCGGAAGCCCTGGGCGAAGGCCGTCGACGCGGCACGGTCCGAGGTGACGTACGCGATCCCGTCGGAGAGCATGTGGCCGTCCAGGGTGCGGGCGAGGTCGCCGATGAGCCGTGCGCGGATGACGGCGCCGTCCGGCTCGTACAGGTAGGCCCCGAGCGGCCCCACCTCGGCGTCCTCGGAGTCTGCCGGGCCGGTCATCTCGGCGATGCCGTGTGCACCGATGACGGTCGCCGCTCGGCGGATGCCCGGTCGGGCGAGGGGCCCGAACCACAGCGCGAGCTCGACGACCTCGCGGTCGACGGACGTCCACTGCGCCTCGGCGGTGTCCGGGATCAGGTCGCGGTCGATGCCCGGCCCGAGCTTCACGCCGGTCGGCGTCGTCGTCGCGGTGGCGAACACGGTGTCCAACGAGGGTGACCAGTCGTCCGGGGCGGCCAGGCGACGGGTGTCCGAGTGGCCGGAGGTCCGACGTGCGGGGTCCATCCAGATGCCGTCGACGCGGGAGGCGTCGAACGAGGCCGCGTCGCCGAGTTCGACCCGGGCGTTCGGCCACACCGCGAGGTTGTGCGTGGCGACCGCCGCGGTGACCTCGTCACGGTCGACCGCCGTGACGTCGAGGTCGAGGGCCGCCATCGCCATCGCGTCGCCGCCGATCCCGCACCCGAGGTCGGCGACCCGGGTCAGCCCGGCTGCGGCGAAGCGCCCGGCGTGCTGCGCGGCGACCTGCAGGCGGGTGGCCTGCTCGAGTCCGGCCTCGGTGAAGAGCATGCGTCCGGCGAAGTCGCCGAACTTGCCACGGGCCTTCTGCCGGAGCTTTGCCTGGGTCAGGACCGCCGCGACGAGCTGCGGGTCGTGCCCCTCGGCACGGAGCCGCGACACCACCCGGACGATCTCGCCGCCGTCCGAGACGCCGGGGGTACGGTCGAGCAGGGCCATCCCGTCGGGGGTCAGCAGTGCGGCGAGTTCGGCGGCTTCCATGTCCCGATCCTCCCAGGTGCTGGATGTTCCCCTGATGTGCTGGCACTCGGATTGACCGAGTGCCAGTGTCCCCCTAGAGTTGGCGTTGGCACTCTCCTGTGCGTAGTGCCAACCCGGTTTTCATCTGTACCGAGTCCGTACCGAGAAAGAAGAGGTCACCGTGGCCGTCAGCATCAAGCCGCTCGAGGATCGCATCGTCATCCGCCAGGTCGAGGCGGAGCAGACCACTGCATCCGGTCTGGTCATCCCCGACACCGCGAAGGAGAAGCCCCAGGAGGGCGAGGTCGTCGCCGTGGGCCCCGGTCGCATCGACGACAACGGCAACCGCGTCCCGCTGGACGTCGCCGTGGGTGACAAGGTCATCTACTCCAAGTACGGCGGAACCGAGGTCAAGTACTCGGGCGAGGACCTGCTGGTCCTGTCGGCCCGCGACGTCCTCGCGGTCGTCGTCAACTGAGTCCAGTACTCCACGCGAACGCCCCGTTCGGCCTGTCGGCCGGCGGGGCGTTCGTGCGTCTGCGGGCTTCCGGCGGGTCCGTCGCGTGCACGTGCTCCGACCGGGAGGCCCGTGGCACGCCCGGCCCGTCGGTGGCCGTTCCTAGGATGGTTCCGTGAGTGAACCGAGTCCCGCGCGACCCGTCCGCAGCGAGGCATCCGTCGGCGTGGTGCAGGCGATCATCGCGTACGGGCTCTGGGGCCTCATGCCCCTGCTCTTCGCGGCGATGGCCCCGGCCGGCGCGTTCGAGATCGTCGCCTGGCGGATCGTCTTCGGGCTGGTGTTCTGCGCGGTCGCGATCGCCGTCACCCGCTCGTGGCTCCGGACCCGCACCCTGATGGCGCAGCGCCGGGTGATGGCCGTGATGGGGCTCGCCGCGGTCCTCATCCTGGTGAACTGGACCGTGTACGTCCTGGCGACCACGACCGGCCACACGGTCGAGGCCGCCCTCGGGTACTTCATCAACCCGCTCGTGACGATCGCGCTCGGCGTCGTCGTGCTCCGCGAACGCCTGCGGCCGGCGCAGTGGGCCGCGGTCGGCATCAGCGTCGTGGCGGTCGTCGTGATCGCCGTCGGCTACGGGCAGGTGCCGTGGATCTCGCTCGTGCTGGCGTGCTCGTTCGGCCTGTACGGCCTGGTGAAGAAGCGGGTCGGCGGCACGGTCGACGCGCTGAGTGGTCTGACGATCGAGACCGTGTGGCTGCTGCCGATCGCGGTCGTGGCGCTGGTCGTGCTCGGCGCGACGGGGCTCGGCGGCGGCGTGACGTTCACGAGCGAGGGCTGGGTGCACGTCCTCGTGACGGTGCTCACGGGTCCGGCGACGGCGGTCCCGCTCCTGCTGTTCGCCTCGTCGGCGCGGCGGGTGAGCCTGTCGACCCTCGGGCTGACGCAGTACCTCGCGCCCGTGATGCAGTTGCTCGTCGGTGTCGTGGTGCAGCATGAAGCGATGCCGCCCGCGCGCTGGTTCGGCTTCGGCATCGTGTGGTTGGCGCTCGTGGTGCTGACGGCGGACTCGTTCGTCGCCGCGCGGGCGTCCCGTCGCCGAGCGCTCGCACCTGCTCCGGCCGAGCCCGCCTGACGGACGCACCCCGGGCCTCCCGTCCGCCCGTCCCACACGCGAAAGCGACAGTTCCCTGCGGATGATCCGCAGGGAACTGTCGCTTTCGTGAGGTGGTGCTGGTTACTTCTTGACCGCGCCCTGGATGGCGCTCTGGTAGACGGGCTTGTTGTCGCCGTCGAACTTGTAGATGCCGATGTAGGCGCTCGACGGGTCGTTGTTGTCGTCGAACGGACCGATGCCGGACGGGCCGGTGTAGTGGATGTCCTTGCCGTCGTCGAGGAGCGCGACGCATTCCTTGAACGTGGCGCACTCGGTGCCGCCGTCCGCTCCGGAGACCGCGGCCATGTTGGCCTGGATCGTGCCCGAGTCGGTGCCCTTGCCCTTCACCGCAGCGAGCGCGGCGAGGACGGTGGCGTCGTAGGACTCCGCCGCGTACGAGTAGTCGGCGAGCGTCTTGTTCGACGAGTCCTTGTAGAAGGCGGACAGCTGCTTCTTGAAGTCGTCCTTCGGCGAGGCACCGGGGATGGTGCCCTGGGCGCCGGTCAGGGTGCCCTTGTCGAAGTCCTTCGAGTAGTCGGCCGTGTTGCCGTCGGACATGTAGATCTTCGCCGTGTTCCCCTGCGAGACGAGCTCCGGGATGATCGACTTCGTCTCGTCGAAGGCCAGGACGACGATCGCGTCCGGCTTGGCTGCGAGTGCGGCCGTCACCTCGGACGAGAACGTGGTCTGACCGGGCGGGAACTCCTGGCCCTCGCCCTTGCCGCCGTAGACGACCTGGCCACCCGAGGCCTCGACCGCGGACTGCACCGAGTTGCGGAGGCCCGTGCCGTAGGTGTCGTTGAAGACGAGGAACGCGACCTTGGCGTTGCCGTCACCGGTCACGAGCTGACCGAGCGCCGAACCCTGCACCGAGTCCGGCGGAGCGGTCCGGTAGTAGTACGACGAGTAGCCGGACAGGTCGCTCGCGGTGTTCGCGGGCGAGATCTCGACGATGCAGTTGCTGGTGAGCTGGTCGATGACGTTGAGCGTGACCGACGACGACTCGGCGCCGATCGCGACCGGGACCTTCGCGTTCACGAGCTTCGTCGCAGCCGAGCTCGACACGGTCATGTCGTTGCTGTCGCCCGAGTCCGTCGCCGGGTCGATGGTGACGTCCTTGTCGAGGACGCCGCCCGCGGCGTTGATGTCCTTGACCGCGAGGCCGACACCGGACTCGGCGGGCGGGTTCAGGTACGCCAGCGAACCGGTGAGCGGCAGGATCGTGCCGATCTTCAGTGCGTCGGTGCTGGGGGTGTCGGGGGCCTTGCAACTGGCGGCGGGGTCCTTCTTCGCATCGCTCGACGCCGAGCTGGAAGGGGAGTCGCCGCTGCTGGTGGTGGAACACGCGGCGAGCAGGACGGCTGCTGCGCCTGCCAACGCCAGTGCCGTGGTGGCACGGGTGGTTCTGATCATCCGTGGAGCCCTTTCTCTGCGCGGAGGCCGTGCCGCTTCGGGTCGAACGCGGCGCCTCCACTGGATGTCGAGAAACGTAGGGTCCCGGTGTTTCGCCCGTGTGACGGGGCGGTACGAAAAGTGTTTCGTTACCGAGCCGTGATCGTTTCTGTGCGGAGGATCAGGGATCGGCGAGCCGCGCAGCCCGCGCGTCAGCCGTCGAGTTCAGCCACGGAACGCAGCACGCAGAACTCGTTGCCCTCCGGATCGGCGAACACCACCCACCCACCGTCGTCGTGTCGGAGGTCCGCGAGTTCGGTCGCACCGAGCCCCCGCAGCCGCTCCACCTCGGCATCGCGCGTGCGGTCGGTGGGACGCAGGTCGAAGTGGATCCGGTTCTTCACGGACTTCGCCTCGGGCACCTGGATGAACAGCACCTGGTGCGAGCCGTCGGGAGCGGTGATCATGCACTCCTCGTGCCCGGGGCCGTTCGGGTCGTCGGCGATGTCGACGTAGCCGAGGACCTGCTTCCACCACTCCGACAGAGCGAAGGCGTCACGGCAGTCGATCGTGGTGTGGGAGACGGCGCTGACCATGCCGTGACACTACTGCCGGCAGACGACGAACGCCCCGCTCCGGTGGGGAGCGGGGCGTTCGGGGTGCAGTCGGCTCAGCTGCGGTAGTTCGGTGCCTCGACGACCATCTGGACGTCGTGCGGGTGCGACTCCTTGAGCCCGGCAGCCGTGATGCGGACGAACTTGCCGCGGGCCTTGAGCTCCGGGATCGTGCGGCCGCCGACGTAGAACATCGACTGCCGGAGTCCACCGGTGAGCTGGTACACGACGTTGCCGACCGAGCCGCGGTAGGGCACCTGGCCCTCGATGCCCTCGGGGATCAGCTTGTCGTCGTTGGGGACGTCCGCCTGGAAGTAGCGGTCCTTCGAGTACGAGGTCTTCTTGCCGCGGGTCTGCAGTGCGCCCAGGGAGCCCATCCCGCGGTACGCCTTGAACTGCTTGCCGCCCACGAAGACCAGGTCGCCGGGGGACTCGTCCGTGCCGGCCAGCAGCGAACCGAGCATGACGGTGTCGGCACCGGCCACCAGGGCCTTGGCGATGTCGCCCGAGTACTGCAGGCCACCGTCGGCGATGATCGGCACGCCGGCCTCGCGCGCAGCCAGGGACGCCTCGTACACGGCGGTGACCTGCGGGACGCCGACGCCGGCGACGACGCGGGTGGTGCAGATCGAGCCGGGTCCGACGCCCACCTTGACGGCGTCGACACCGGCGTCGATGAGCGCCTGCGCACCGGCACGCGTCGCGACGTTGCCGCCGATGACGTCGATGTCCGCGAAGGACGGGTCGGCCTTGAGGCGGCGCACCATGTCGAGCACGCCTTCGCTCTCGCCGTTGGCGGTGTCGACCACGAGCACGTCGACGCCAGCGTCACGCAGGGCCTCGGCACGCTGCCAGGCGTCGCCGAAGAAGCCGATCGCGGCACCGACGCGCAGTCGGCCCTCGTCGTCCTTGGTGGCGTCCGGGTACTGCTCGCTCTTGTCGAAGTCCTTGACGGTGATGAGGCCGCGGAGCTTGCCCTCGGCGTCCACCAGCGGGAGCTTCTCGATCTTGTGCTGCGCGAAGATCGCGATGGCTTCTTCGGGGTCGATGCCCTCCATCGCGGTGATCAGCGGCGCCTTGGTCATGACGTCGCGCACGAAGGTGGTCGACTGCTCGAACGTCGCCACGAACCGCATGTCGCGGTTGGTGATGATGCCGACGAGGGTGCCGTCCGCTTCGACCACGGGCAGGCCGGAGACCCGGAACTGTCCGCAGATCGCGTCGACCTCGGCCACGGTGGCGTCCGGGGTTGTGGTCACCGGGTTGGTGATCATGCCCGACTCGGAGCGCTTGACCTTGTCGACGTAGGCCGCCTGGTCCTCGATGGAGAGGTTGCGGTGGAGGATCCCGATGCCACCCTGCCGCGCCATGGCGATGGCCATGCGGGCTTCGGTGACGGTGTCCATCGCTGCGGAGAGCAGCGGGACGTTGACGGAGATCCGCCTGGTGAGCCGGGACGCGGTGGACGCCTCGCTCGGGATGACGTCGGTGTGCCCCGGCAGGAGCATGACGTCGTCGTACGTGAGTCCGATGAATCCGAACGGATCCGGCTGGTCCATGGGTCCCCTTCGTGGGCGAGTGAAGTGGTCGAGACACCGAGAACGCAACGGCGGGTTCCGGATAGGACATGGTAACGCGCGTGGGCCGTCCCGCTATTCCGCGTTCCGCCTGGGAGAACGGATCGCGGCTCTCCTCCACACAGGTCACGGTTGCGCGACGACTCACAGCGGGAACGAGTTGGAAACACGGGTGTCACACAATCCCCATAGCGTCACTCGACATCCGAACGAGAGGCTCTTCCGTGGGATCCATCACTCCTCCGGGACGGGCGCAGCCGCGCCTGTTCCGCCTCCGCCAGGCCCGGCGACGACCGGTCCTGGCGGCCGTGCTCGTCGCCGCGTTCCTGGCGACCTTCCTGATCGACTGGGCGGTCACACTGCCGGCCTTCAGTGCCACGTCGGCACCGGCGACCAGTCAGGCCTGCACCGTCAGCCCGACGAACGGGTGCATCCAGGGCACGATCACCGACTCCGAGCGGGAACCGGCCGTCGACGTCGACGTCGACGTCGCCGGGCCCGGCGGCTTCGCCGAGACCGCCACCACGAACGCCGACGGCCGCTGGTCGGTCAGCGTCGACGAGGCCGGCGAGTACACCGTGAGCGTCGACCAGGACACCCTGCCGAAGGGCCAGTACCTGACGAACGCGGCGGACGCGGAACGCAAGGTCCAGGCGACCCTGAACGCCAACGTCGGGCAGATCTTCCAGCTGTCCGACCAGAAGGGCGCCACCACCACGACGGACTCGTCGAGCGTCAGCCCGCAGCGGGCCTGGCAGCAGTTCGCCTCGGGGATCCGCCTCGGCCTGCTCATCGCGCTGGCGTCGATCGGCCTCTCGCTCATCTACGGCACGACGGGGCTGTCGAGCTTCTCGCACGGCGAGCAGGTCACCCTCGGCGGGCTGCTGGCCTACGTGTTCGCGAACCAGCTCGGCTGGAACATCTGGGTGACCGGCATCGTCGTCACGCTGCTGTGCGCGGCGACCGGGTACCTGCAGGACGCCGGGATCTGGCGGCCACTGCGGCGCAAGCGGATCAGCCTCACGCAGCTCATGATCGTGACGATCGGTCTGTCGATCGCCGCCCAGTACGCGTTCCAGTACTTCTTCGGCGCCGCGACCGTCCGGATCCAGCAGGGCAACCCCGAGACCGTCCGGTTCGCCGGGGTCACGCTCACGGTGCAGTCCTACGTGGCGATGGGCATCGCGCTGGTCGTCCTGATCGCCACCGGCCTGTTCCTGGCGAAGACCCGCTTCGGCCGGGCCACCCGCGCGGTGTCGGACAACCCGGCGCTCGCCGCCGCGTCCGGCATCGACGTCGACCGGGTCATCCGGTTCGTGTGGACGCTCGCCGCCGGTCTCGCCGGCCTGTCCGGCGTGATGCTCGGCCTGGTGCTGAACGGCGTGAACTGGCAGACCGGCCTGCAGCTGCTCCTGCTCATGTTCGCCTCGGTGACCCTGGGTGGTCTCGGGACGGCCTACGGCGCGCTGGTGGGGTCGATGATCATCGGCGTCGTCGTCGAGCTCACGAACCTCGTGCTCCCCGGTGACTTCAAGTACGCCACCGCCCTCGTCATCCTCATCCTCATCCTGCTGTTCCGGCCGCAGGGCATCTTCGGCCGCGCCGAGCGGGTCGGCTAAGGGAGCACGCGCATGGACTACATCCTCAACCTGCTGTCCTCGCTCACCCAGGAGGCCCTCGCCCCGACCACGGCGGCGTTCGCCCTGGCAGCCATCGGACTGAACGTGCACTTCGGCCTGACCGGGCTCGTGAACATGGGGCAGGCGGCGTTCCTGCTGCTCGGCGCCTACGGCTTCGCGATCTCGATCACGAACGGGCTGCCGTTCGTGATGGCCGTGCTCATCGCCCTGCTCGTCGCCATCGTGTTCGCGATCATCCTCGGCGTCCCGACGTTGCGGCTCCGCGGCGACTACCTGGCGATCGTGACGATCTCCGGCGCCGAGATCATCCGCATGGTCGGCCGCTCCAGCCTGCTGACCACGACGACGGGTGGCTCCAACGGCATCACCGGATCGAGCTACCGCGACCCGTTCACCGCCCTGAGCCCGCTGCCGGACGGCACCACGACCATCCTCTGGTTCACCTACGCGAACAACGGCGTCAACGGCTGGTGGATCCGCATCGCCGCCTGGGCCCTCGTCGCGCTGTTCACCTTCGTGCTCTTCCTGCTCATGCGCAGCCCCTGGGGCCGTGTCCTGAAGGCGATCCGCGAGGACGAGGACGCCGTCCGCTCCCTCGGCAAGAACGTCTACTCGTACAAGATGCAGGCGCTCGTCTTCGGTGGTGCGCTCGGAGCGCTGGCGGGGATCATCTACGTCCTGCCGAGTTCGGTGCAACCGGACGCCATGGGCCGCTCGATGACGTTCTTCATCTGGACGGCGCTCATCCTCGGCGGTGCCGCGACGGTGTTCGGTCCGGTGCTCGGCGCAGTGCTGTTCTTCGTCGTCCGGCTCTTCATCCGCACCCTGGCCGGCGACTTCATCCCCGACTCGATCATGAACGCCCAGCAGGCCGAGCAGTTCTCGTACGTGCTCGTCGGCGTCGCGCTCATGCTCCTGATCGTGTTCCGACCACAGGGCCTGCTCGGCAACAAGAAGGAGCTGACGTTCAGTGTCTGAGACCTACGGCTACACGAAGGCCGACCCGATCCTGACGGTCGACGGCGTCACCCGGCACTTCGGCGGCATGACCGCCGTGGACGTCGACCACCTCGAGGTCCAGCGCGGCTCCATCACGGCCCTGATCGGCCCGAACGGCGCCGGCAAGACGACCTTCTTCAACCTGCTGACCGGCTTCGACAAGCCCAGCCCCGGTGCCAGGACGCAGTTCAACGGCGCCACGCTGCAGAAGACCAGCGCGACCCACATCGCCAACCGCGGCATGGTCCGCACCTTCCAGCTGACGAAGGCGTTGTCGCGGCTCACCGTGATGCAGAACATGCTGCTCGGTGCCCGCGACCAGCCCGGCGAGAACTTCTTCGCCGCGCTGATCAAGCCGGTGTGGGCGAAGCGCGAGCGGGAGATCACCGCGAAGGCCGAGGACCTGCTCGCCCGCTTCAAGCTCGACGACAAGGCGGACGACTACGCCGGGTCGCTGTCCGGCGGTCAGCGGAAGCTCCTCGAGATGGCCAGGGCGCTGATGTCCGACCCGACGATGATCATGCTCGACGAGCCGATGGCGGGCGTGAACCCCGCGCTGACGCAGTCGCTGCTCGGGCACATCCAGTCCCTGCGCGACGACGGCATGACCGTGCTGTTCGTCGAGCACGACATGCACATGGTCCGGCACATCTCGGACTGGGTGGTCGTGATGGCCGAGGGCAAGGTCGTCGCCGAGGGGCCGGCGGACACCGTGATGGACGACCAGGCGGTCATCGACGCGTACCTGGGCGCGCACCACGACACCGACCTGGGTGACGACTCGCTCCTCACCGAGGAGACCTTCGAGGAACTGGCGGAGGAAGTCGCGGAAGAAGACGCGGCGGACGCAGCAGCAGAGGAGAAGACCCGATGACGGACGCAGTCGACCCCACGAACGCGAGCAGCGCCTCCAGTCCGGAAGCGCCGAAGGCGAGCACCGCCACGCTGGAACGCGAGCCGGTGCTGAGCGCGAAGAACCTCGTCGCCGGCTACCTGCCGGGGGTGAACATCCTGAACGGCTGCGACCTGGACTGCTACCCCGGTGAGCTGATCGGGATCATCGGGCCGAACGGCGCGGGCAAGTCCACGCTGCTCAAGGCCCTGTTCGGTCTCGTGTCGATCCGCGAGGGGTCGGTCACGTTGCAGGGTGAGGACATCACGAACCTCAAGGCGAACAAGCTCGTGCAGGCCGGCGTCGGCTTCGTCCCGCAGACGAACAACGTGTTCCCGTCGCTGTCCATCGAGGAGAACCTGCAGATGGGGCTGTACCTGCGGCCCCGCAAGTTCGCGGAGCGCCTCGAGGTCATCTACGACCTGTTCCCGGTGCTCGCGCAGCGCCGCGGCCAGCGGGCGGGGTCCCTGTCCGGCGGCGAGCGGCAGTCGGTCGCCATGGCACGTGCGCTGATGATGGACCCGAAGGTGCTGCTGCTCGACGAGCCGAGTGCCGGGCTGTCCCCGGTGCGGCAGGACGAGACGTTCCTGCGGACCCGCCGGATCAACAAGGCCGGTGTGTCGATCGTCATGGTGGAGCAGAACGCGCGACGCTGTCTGCAGATCTGCGATCGTGGGTACGTGCTCGACCAGGGGAGGAACGCGTACTCGGGCACGGGGAAGGAACTCGCGGACGACCCGAAGGTCATCGAGCTGTACCTCGGGACGCTCGCCAAGGACGTCGACGCGGGGCGCTAGCGCACTGTGTCGACTGCGGGTACCGCTGTGGGGGTGGTATCCGCGACGGGTGGGGCCGTGCGTGGTCGCTTCGCGCCGCACGGCCCCGCTCCTGCACGTGGGCCCCGTCGGCTCGCGACGGTGCGTGGTGCCCCGTCGGCCCACCCCGGTGCGTGGCCGGCTCCGGTTCTGCCGGGAGGCCCGCCCCGCGTCCGCCGGGTCGGTATCGTTCCGCAGGTGCAGAGACTGTCGGCGGGCGCGATGGACGCCCTGGTGTGGGTGGTCTTCATCGCGCTGTTCGTCGGTGCGGCGCTGCTCGTGAAGGTGGCGGCTGCGCTCCTGGTCGTGCTCGTGGTGCTCGCGCTCCTGCTCGGCTTCGTGCTGCGGGTGCTCCGCAAGCGACGCCGGACCCCGCGCCGCCCCCGCTGACCGCGCCCCGCCGTCCGGTCCGCACCGTCCGGTCCGTGCACGCCCCCGGACCTGCCCGGTAGGCTTGCCGGGTGAGCGAAGTCGAGATCGGTGCAGGCAAGCGCGGACGTCGGGCGTACGCGTTCGACGACATCGCGGTGGTCCCCTCCAGGCGCACGCGTGACCCGCGCGACGTCAGCGTGCAGTGGTCGATCGACGCGTTCACCTTCGCGTCGCCGATCCTCTCCGCGCCGATGGACTCCGTGTCCTCGCCGGCCACGGTCATCCAGATGGGCAAGCTCGGCATCCTGGGCGTCCTCGACCTCGAGGGGCTGTGGACCCGCTACGAGGACCCGACGCCCTACTACGACGAGATCAAGTCGCTCACCGACGGCAACGTCACGAAGCGCATGCAGGAGATCTACTCCGAGCCGATCAAGCCGGAGCTGATCACTGCGCGCCTGGCCGAGATCCGTGCCGCCGGGGTGCCGGTCGCCGGCTCGCTCAGCCCGCAGCGCACGCAGGAGTTCTCGAAGACGGTCGTCGACGCCGGTGTCGACCTGTTCGTCATCCGCGGCACGACGGTCTCGGCCGAGCACGTGTCGCAGAACGAAGAGCCCCTCAACCTCAAGAAGTTCATCTACGAGCTCGACGTCCCGGTGATCGTGGGCGGTGCCTCGACGTACACGTCGGCGCTGCACCTCATGCGCACCGGTGCCGCCGGTGTCCTCGTCGGCTTCGGCGGCGGTGCTGCGTCCACCACGCGTGCCGCGCTGGGCATCCACGCGCCGATGGCCACCGCGGTCGCCGACGTCGCGGGTGCGCGTCGTGACTACCTCGACGAGTCGGGTGGACGCTACGTGCACGTCATCGCCGACGGCGGTCTCGACACCGCCGGCGACGTCGTCAAGGCGATCGCGGTCGGTGCGGACGCCGTCATGCTCGGTACCGCGCTCGCCCGTGCCACCGAGGCACCGGGTGGCGGCTTCCACTGGGGTGCCGAGGCACACCACCCGGAGCTGCCCCGCGGCCGACGGGTCGAGGTGGGCACGATCGCCCCGCTCGAGAACGTGCTGAACGGCCCGACCCCGACGTTCGACGGCCGCGCCAACCTCGTCGGTGCGCTGCGCCGCTCGATGGCGACGACCGGGTACTCCGACGTCAAGGAGTTCCAGCGAGTAGAAGTGGTCGTGGCGCCGTACCACCAGTGATCCTGGTGGCACCCGCGCACCGACGCGGGTGACGCTTCGGCGCCGACCGTGACCCGGAGGCGACGATGGCGAAGTCCAGCACCACGAAGCAGACCAGTTCGGCCGGACGTCCTGGCGACGTCGTGCCGGGGGCGGGGTTCGACCCCGCGGCCAAGCTCGGCCCCGACGAACGCGCGGCGGCGATCGAGACCCTCAAGACGAAGGAGCTCGACGTCCTGGTCGTTGGCGGCGGCATCGTCGGTGCGGGCAGTGCGCTCGACGCCGTCACGCGCGGCCTGACCGTCGGCATCGTCGAGGCCCGTGACTGGGGGTCCGGCACGTCGAGCCGTTCGTCGAAGCTCGTGCACGGCGGCATCCGCTACCTGGAGCAGTTGAACTTCGGGCTCGTGCGCGAGGCCCTCATCGAACGCGGTCTGCTGCTGCAGCGGATCGCCCCGCACCTGGTGAAGCCGGTGCGCTTCCTGTACCCGCTCAACCACCGCGTGTGGGAGCGGTTCTACATCGGCATCGGCATGGCGATGTACGACGCCTTCAGCTGGTCCGGTGGTCGTCCGCCCGGGGTCCCGCACCACCGGCACCTCAGCCGCACGCAGGTGCTCCGCTCGATGCCGTCGCTCAAGAAGGACGCCTTCGTCGGCGGCATGACCTACTACGACGCCCAGGTCGACGACGCCCGCTACGTGGCCTCGCTCGTCCGCACGGCGGCGTCCTACGGCGCGCACGCCGCGAGCCGCATCCGGATCGAGGGCTTCATCAAGGTGGGGGAGCGCGTGGTCGGCGCCCAGGCCCACGACATCCAGACCGGCGAGCGGTTCGAGATCCGCGCGAAGCAGGTCGTGAACGCCACGGGCGTCTGGACGGACGACACCCAGGCGATGATCGGCACCCGCGGGCAGTTCAAGGTGCGGGCGTCGAAGGGCGTGCACCTGGTCATCCCGCGCGACCGGTTCCAGTCGAACATGGGCATGATCCTGCGCACCGAGAAGAGCGTGCTGTTCGTGATCCCGTGGGGCCGGCACTGGCTGGTCGGCACGACCGACACCGACTGGTACCTCGACAAGGCGCACCCGGCGGCGACCGCGGCCGACATCGACTACATCCTCGAGCACGTCAATAAGGTGCTGCGCGTCCCGCTCACCCGCGAGGACGTCGAGGGCGTCTACGCCGGGCTCCGTCCCCTGCTGGCGGGGGAGTCCGACCAGACCTCGAAGCTCAGCCGCGAGCACGTGGTGGCGCACACGGTGCCCGGACTCGTCGTGGTCGCCGGCGGCAAGTGGACGACCTACCGGGTGATGGGCAAGGACGCCATCGACGAGGCCGTCGCCGCGATGGACGGCAAGATCCCGGCGTCGACGACCGAGGACATCCCACTGCTCGGCGCCGAGGGCTACCCGGCCGCGTGGAACCGCCGCGCACGGACCGCCCGCAGCTTCAACGTGCACAAGGTCCGCATCGAGCACCTGCTGAACCGCTACGGCACCCTGGCCACCGAGGTGCTGCAGCTCGTCGAGCAGGACCCGACCCTGGCCGAGCCGCTGCCGGGAGCCGACGACTACATCGGTGCCGAGGTCGTGTACGCCGCCTCGCACGAGGGGGCCCTGCACCTGGAGGACGTCCTCGCCCGCCGCACCCGCATCTCGATCGAGGCCTGGGACCGTGGTGAGTCGGCGGCCCCGGTCGCCGCGAAGCTCATGGCCGACGTGCTCGGCTGGGACCAGGAGACCACCGAACACGAGGTGTCGAACTACCTGAAGCGTGTGGCCGCGGAACGCGAGTCGCAGCTGCAGCCCGACGACGAGAGCGCGGACCGGGTGCGGCTCGAGGCACCGGACATCGCGTTCGGCTTCGACGAGGACGACGTCGTCGTGGGCGGCGGCCGCAGCAGCGGCGCGGAGGGCGCGAAGGCGTCCGACGAGCAGGTGGTGGGGGAGAAGACGAGCGAGCCGGAGTAGCGACCGCGCGTTGCGGACGCGGCCACGGGCCTCTCCCCACCGGCGCGGCCGTGACGCCGCTGGCGCGTCGCCCCGGAACCGGCGGCGTGGGCCCCGACCGGGAACACCGGACGGGAGGCCCGTGGTGTGTCCGTCAGGCGGTCAGCGTCCCCGACACGGCGCGGCCACGGCGTCGCTCGCCGACCACGAGCACGACCGGGATCGCGAGCAGCGCGACGAGGCTGGTGACGTAGAGGACACCGGCCCAGATGGTGTGGTCCTCGCCGCCGATGCCGTAGCCGTCGGCCACGTCCATCCCGAGCTGGAAACCGGAACCGAACACCTGGACGGCGCCGGCGGCCACGATCGCCAGCAGCCAGGCGGCAGCGAAGTGCGCCATCGTCCGCCGGACCAGCGTCACGATCAGGACCGTGACCGCCAACGCGATGCCGACCGCCGCGATCACGAGCACGGCCACGACGTCGGTCCGCACCCGGTACCCCTGCGCGTCGAGGTGGCCGTAGATCGCACCGAGCGACTGCCCCGGCACCGCGCCGAGCGGATCGAGTACGAGCGCGTTGAGCGCCAGCAACCCCGCGTACAGCGTGACGACCAGCGTCCCGACGACCCCGACGACGATCCGAGTTCTCCCCATCCACAGAAGAGTAGCGACCGGAATGCGCGGGGCCGTGCGGTGGTTAGCATGGGCGTACTCGAAAAGGGAGCCATCATGGTCGACGTCCATCGCGTCAAACTCCCCGGAGTCGGCGTGCTGCACAGCTTCTACACCGACGACGGTGGCAAGTGCGGTGTCATCACGCACCGGTCGGGTCACTCCGACCTCATCTCGTTCGCCGACGTCTCCGACGGCGCCGACAAGTCCGAGAAGGTCTCGCTGCGCCTCAGCGAGGACGAGGCGCACACCCTCGCCGAACTCCTGGGTGGCACCCGGATCACCGAGGGCCTCGACAAGCTCGACGAGATCCCCGGGCTGTCCATCGACTGGTTCTCGGTCGACTACGACGACGCGATCGCCGGCAAGCCGCTCGGCGACCTGCACGACTCCGGCTTCATCGGCCTGACCGTCGTGGCCGTGGTCCGTGGCGACAGCGCCAACCCGGCACCCTCGCCGGACTTCGTCGTCTTCCCCGGTGACACCATCGTCGTCGCCGGTTCCCCCGAGAAGGTCGCCAAGGCCTTCTCCTTCTACCGCAGCGGAGAGCTTGCGGCCGCATCGGCCGAGGCCCCGCGGAAGAGCTAGCGCATGCACCTGGGCGGTGAACTGCTCACCATCGGTGTGCTGTTCGTCATCGCCTACGTGCTCGGGCGGCTCGGCAAGACCATCGGTCTGCCGGCGATCCCGATCTACATGATCGTCGGGCTCATCGCGAGCCCGCACACGCCGTGGATCGGCCTGAACGTCGAGTCGCACACGATCGAGCTCATCGCGACGTTCGGGCTCATCCTGCTGCTGTTCAACCTCGGGTTGGAGTTCGACCAAGAGGAGTTCTACGGCAACGCCGGCAAGCTCCTGGTGTCGGGCGGCACCTACGTCGTCATCAACATGGGCGTCGGGTTCGCGTTCGGGTTCTCGCTCGGCTGGGGCACCCGTGAAGCCCTGATCATCGCTGGCATGACGGCCACCTCGTCGAGCGCGATCGTGACGAAGCTCCTCATCGAGTTGCGACGACTCGCGAACGACGAGACCCCGATGATCCTGGGCGTCACGGTCATCGAGGACGTCTTCATCGCCATCTACCTGGCGATCGTGTCCGTCGTGCTGTCCGGCGACACGAACGCCTGGGCCGTCGTCGGCAAGCTCGCGCTCGCGTTCGGCTTCCTCATCGTGATGTTCACGCTCGCCCGGTTCGCCGGCAAGTGGGTGTCGAAGATCTTCGCGACGCGTGACGACGAACTCTTCACGGTGCTGTTCTTCGGGCTCGCCGTGATGTTCGGTGGCATCGGCGACCTGCTCGGCGTGACCGACGCCATCGGCGCGTTCGTCATCGGCCTGCTCTGCGGAGCGACCCGGTACCGCGACCGCATCGAACAGCTCGCCCTGCCGATGCGCGACGTCTTCGCCGCGTTCTTCTTCGTGAACTTCGGCCTCGGCCTCGACCTGTCGACCTTCGGCGAGGTGCTCTGGCCGGTCCTCGGTGCGATCGGCATGACGGTCGTGCTCAACGCGGTCGCCGGGCAGATCGTCGCGCGCATGAACGGCTTCAACGTCCAACAGGGGATCAACACCGCCGTGATCCTGGTGAACCGTGGCGAGTTCGCGCTGATCCTCGCGACGCTCTCGGCTGCCGCCGGACTGGAGGCGCGGATCACCGCGTTCGCGGGCCTCTACGTCCTCGTCATGGCGATCCTCGGGCCGCTGCTCGCGGTGAACTCGGAGCGGATCGGCCGCCTCGTGGTGCGCCCCGCCCGCCTCGCCCGCCTGCGCGGACGACTCGGTGGCCGCCGAGCGGTCGCAGCGGCTGCCGCCGCCGAGGCAGCGGAGGCCGAGGAAGCCGAAGCAGCGTCCGCCGCCGCGGTCCGCCGTGCCGAGCGGGACCGCCAGTTCGCAGAGGAGTTCGCGCTCGTGGAGGCCGCTGGCAGGGACGAGCAGGAGAATGGGTCACCGGAGGCGACCGACGAACCCGTCACGTCGCCCGTCGAGATCCCCACCGAGCGCCCCGAGCGTCCGGTCCGACAGCGCGATCCGGAGTACTGATACAGATGTGGGCCGTTGCCCGACGACCGAGGTGGATCGCGCTGCTGTTGCTGGCGCTCGTGCTCGCGGCGGTGTTCGCCGGGCTGGGCAAGTGGCAGCTCGAGCGGAGCATCGCCAACGGCAAGCCGCTGCCGGAGACCACCGAGACCCGCAAGACGCTCGATGCGGTCACCGCCCCGGAAGAGCCCGCGAGCGAGACCATCGCCGGCCAGAAGGTCACCGTCACCGGCACGTTCGTCGCCGGCGACACCACGATCCTGACCGGCCGCACCGGGGGTGGGACGTACCAGACCGTGGGTCACTTGGTGGACTCGGATGGTGGGGCGAGCCTCCCGGTCGTCATCGGGTGGTCCGACCAACGGTCCGCCGCCGTCGCCGGTGGTGACCGCCTGACGGACGGGCAGACGCTCACGGTGCAGGGCCGGTACTACCCCGCCGAGTCGCCCGACCAGGACACCTACAAGCAGGCTGAGTACTCCGCCGTGGCACCCGCGCGCTTCGTGAACACGTGGAAGGCGTTCGACGACCGGATGTACCTCGGGTACGTCGTCGCCGACGGTGCCACCGCGCAGGCCGCCGACCTCGGCACCATCGCCGACCGGGCGCCGTCGCGCGAGGTCCAGTTCGACTGGCTGAACCTGTTCTACGCGATCGAGTGGGTCGTCTTCGCCGGCTTCGCGGTGTTCCTCTGGTACCGGTTCGTGAAGGACGCCTGGGAGCGCGAAGAAGAGGAGCGGCGTGAGGCTGCCCTCAGCGTCGACGGGGCCCTCGCGGACCGACGGTAGGCTGGTCGTCATGGCCTTGACCGTCCGAACCCGCGACATCCCGAAGATCCCGGGTGCGGTGAAGTGGTACCGCGTCTCCGCGTACATCACCGGTGTGCTGCTGCTGGCCCTCGTGATCGAGGTCATCATCAAGTACACGCCGCTCCAGCTCGAGATGCAGCTCGGCAACGGCCCGTTCTTCGTGCCGAACGGCACGGCCGGCGAAGCACCCGGCACGTTCAACCTGTCGATCGCGATCCTCATCGCGCACGGCTGGCTGTACGTCCTCTACCTCTTCACGGACTTCCGTCTGTGGAGCATCATGCGCTGGAAGCCCTCCCGCTTCCTGCTCATCGCCCTCGGTGGCATCATCCCGTTCATGTCCTTCGTGGTCGAACACCGCATGCAGCAGAAGGCCATGGACACCTACCACGAGCTGATCGCTGCCCAGCAGCGTGAGAAGGAGGCCGCTCGGTGAGCGAGACCGAACAGCGTCCCGTCCTCGTCGTCGACTTCGGGGCCCAGTACGCGCAGCTCATCGCGCGTCGGGTCCGTGAAGCGAACGTCTACAGCGAGATCGTCCCGCACTCCATCACGGCGGAGGAGATCCGCGCGAAGGACCCCGCAGCCATCGTGCTGTCCGGCGGTCCGTCGTCCGTGTACGAAGAAGGTGCACCGTCCCTCGACGGCGACATCCTCGACCTCGGCGTCCCCGTGCTCGGCATCTGCTACGGCTTCCAGGCCATGGCGACCGCCCTCGGTGGCGAGGTCGCGAACACCGGCCTGCGTGAGTACGGCGCGACGTCCGTCGACGTCAGCGGCACCGACAGCGTCCTGCTCGGCGGGCAGCCCGGGTCCCAGGTCACGTGGATGTCGCACGGCGACTCCGTGGCGAAGGCCCCCGAGGGCTTCGAGGTCCTCGCGTCGAGCGCGTCGACCCCCGTCGCGGCCTTCGCGTCCGACGAGCGCAAGCTCTACGGCGTGCAGTGGCACCCCGAGGTGAAGCACTCCGAGCACGGCCAGGCCGTACTCGAGAACTTCCTGCACCGCGCCGCCGGTCTGCCCGGCGACTGGAACTCGAGCAACGTCATCGACGAGCAGGTCGCCCGGATCCAGGCCCAGGTCGGGTCGAACCGCGTGATCGCCGGCCTGTCCGGCGGTGTCGACTCCGCCGTCGCCGCAGCCATCGTGCACAAGGCCGTCGGTGACCAGCTCACCTGCGTCTTCGTCGACCACGGGCTCCTCCGCGCCGACGAGCGCAAGCAGGTGGAAGAGGACTACGTCGCCTCCACCGGTGTCCGGCTCATCACGATCGACGCCGAGCAGCAGTTCCTCGACGCCCTCGCCGGTGTGAGCGACCCCGAGCAGAAGCGCAAGATCATCGGGCGCGAGTTCATCCGCACGTTCGAGGCCGCGGCCGAGGCACTCGTGCTGGAGGCGCGTGGGGACGGTGACGACGGCGAGGTCAAGTTCCTCGTGCAGGGCACCCTCTACCCCGACGTCGTCGAGTCCGGCGGCGGAGCGGGCACCGCGAACATCAAGTCGCACCACAACGTGGGCGGCCTGCCCGAGGACATGACCTTCGAGCTCGTCGAGCCGCTCCGTGCGCTCTTCAAGGACGAGGTCCGTGCCGTCGGTCGCGAGCTCGGCCTTCCCGAGGTCATCGTCGGCCGCCAGCCGTTCCCCGGACCGGGGCTCGGCATCCGCATCGTGGGTTCGGTCGACAAGCAGCGGCTCGAGCTGCTCCGCGCCGCCGACAAGATCGCGCGCGAGGAACTCTCCGCAGCGGGCCTCGACGGGGAGATCTGGCAGTGCCCGGTCGTCCTGCTCGCCGACGTCCGCTCCGTGGGTGTCCAGGGTGACGGCCGCACGTACGGGCACCCGATCGTGCTCCGTCCGGTCTCGTCCGAGGACGCCATGACCGCGGACTGGACGCGCCTGCCGTACGACGTGCTCGCGAAGATCTCGAACCGCATCACGAACGAGGTGCCCGACGTCAACCGGGTCGTGCTCGACGTCACGTCGAAGCCGCCGGGGACGATCGAGTGGGAGTGACGCTCCCCTGAACGACCGGAGGCCCGGCACGCCCTGCGTGCCGGGCCTCCGCGCGTCCGGGGGCGGCGCTGCCGGGGGAATGGGTGCTGCTGGGGGTGGTCGAGTGGCGACAACACCCCGCGGGCCCGGTGCCGAGCGGTCACGAACTGTCGATTGGCCCCGGCCCGGGCGACACTTCGTGACCACTCGCCGGGCGACCGGCGGGGTGTTGCGACCACTGGCGCTGCCGCCGCTCCCGCCCACAGCACCCCGGAAACGACGAAGGGCCCCGGCACAGCGCCGGGGCCCTTCGTGGACGCGGTGGTGCTAGTTGCGCGCGCTGCTCGCGACGATGGCGAGGATGCGCAGGATCTCGAGGTACAGCCAGACGAGCGTCACGATGAGGCCGAACGCCGCGGTCCACGCGTAGATCTTCGGAGCGCCGCGCTGGACGCCCGTCTTGATCTGGTCGAAGTCGAGGATCAGCGAGTACGCCGCCATGACCACGACGAAGATGCCGATGAGGACGCCGAGCGGGATACCGAAGATCGTCGTCCCCATGAGCCCGAAGGCCGTGCTGGTGACGCCGGTCCACATCAGGACGAGGTTCACCAGCGAGAACGCCATGTACCCGACCATTGCGATCAGGAAGAAGCGGGTGGCCTTCGGGGTCGCACGGACCTTGCCCGACAGGAACAGGAGCAGCGTGACGCCGAACACCCCGAGCGTGCCGAAGACCGCCTGCGCGACGATGCCGTCCGCTTGCGGGAACGCGGTCTGGAAATAGTTCGAGATCCCGCCGACGAACAGGCCTTCGAAGAACGCGTACGTCAGCACCAGACCCGGCGACGGCTTCTTCTTGAAGGTGTTCACGAGCGCCAGGACGAACCCGACGACGGCGCCGACGATCCAGACGATCGGGGGCAGGTTCCAACCGGCCACCGCACCGACGAGCAGCACGCCGAAGGCGAGCAGCGTCTTGACGATGGTGTCCTCGTACGACATGCGGTCGGTGTCGACCGTCGATGCCGCCGGGCGGTCGTACATGTACTGCAGCTGCTCGGGGGTCATCCCGCCCTGTGCCTGCTGCGGGGTCTGTCCCCAGCCGGCCTGCTGCTGACCAGCGCCACGCCCGCCCCAGGTGTTGGGTCCCTGGGCGTTGAAGGCGGGGGACTGGTCGAAACCGGGCTTGAAGGCCATGGTGTCCTCTTCCTAGGAGATATGAGTCCTCTCAGCCTAGGTGCGCTCGGTCGCGGAAGGCTGAGGATTCGCGGCGAGCGGACGCGGGCCCGGAGGCCCTGACGACGGCAGCCTATGGGCACCCGCTGCGCGCGCGCCTCGAAGTCGTCGAGAGTCCGCCGTCCAACGCGCCGAGCCGGACGGCAGCGCCGAGCCCGACGGCACCGCCGGGTAGAGCCAGGTGACGAGCGCGACCGAGATCGTCATGAGCAGGAACCAGGCCACGATCTTCGTCGGGGCCACCGGGTGCCAGACGGCGAGCTGCGCGGGGTAGCTCCACGCTCCGGCCCAGGTCGCGACGTTCTCGGCGAACCAGATGAACACGGCGACGAGTCCCATGGCGACGAGTACCGGCATGCGCATCGTCGATCGGTGGATCCGGACGTGCATGGTCGTGCGGGCGAAGAGCAGGACGACGAGTGCGAGCAGGACCCAGCGGGCGTCGGGCAGGAAGTGGTGCCCGAAGAAGTTCAGGTACACGCCGGCAGCGACGACCGCGAGCAACCACTGCCGCGGGTACCGGTCGAACCGCAGGTCGAACAGGCGGTGCACACGGACCATGTACGACCCGACCGCGCCGTACATGAACCCGGAGAACAGCGGGACCCCGGCGATCACGAACAGCCCGCCGGGTTCGTACGACCACGAGCCCATGTGCGTCTTGAAGACCTCCATGGCGGTGCCGACGACGTGGAAGAGCAGGACGACCCGGAGTTCCCGCACAGTCTCGAGCCCGAACACGAGCATGCCGAGCTGCAGCAGCACCGCCACGACGGTCAGCGCGTCGTTCCGGAACGCCCCCGGCACGGTCAGCGAGGCCACGGCCATCGAACCGAGCAGCAGCGCCCCGAACGCGCACGCCCACGCCTGCTTCGCGCCGAACACCAGGAACTCGGTGACGAACAGCCGGACGGGCCGGTGCGGCTGGTGCCCGGCGTCGAGCAGTCGGCGGGCGGCACGGTCGATCCTGGCCTCGACGGCGGTGGAGAGCGATCGGACGGTCATGCAGCGATGGTCAGCGCCGATGCTGAGATGCACGGGCTCCGGCCGGGCGCGTGTGTCCCGCGACACAGGACGGTCCGCCGTCACCCTGGCCCAGTAGGGTCGCGCCATGACCCTCGTGATCGCCCACCGCGGTGCGTCCGGCTACCGCCCCGAGCACTCGCGGAGCGCGTACGAACTCGCCATCGAGCTCGGTGCCGACGCGATCGAGCCGGACCTGGTGCCCACGAAGGACGGCGTGCTCGTGCTCCGCCACGAGAACGAGGTGTCCGGCACCACCGACGTCGCGGACCACCCGGAGTTCCGGCACCTGCGCACGACGAAGACCGTCGACGGCCAGAGCCTGACCGGCTGGTTCACCGAGGACTTCACCTGGGCCGAGCTGCAGACGCTCCGCACCCGGGAACGTCTTCCCGCGCTGCGGCCCGGGTCGGCCGAGCACGACGGCGAGGAGCCGATCCTGCGCCTCGAGGACCTGCTCGCGATCCTCGACGCCGCGCCTCGTCCGGTCGGGCTGGTCGCCGAGGTCAAGCACGCGGCGTTCTTCGACCGCGCGGGCTTCCCGATGGGCGAACTCGTCGACCGCGCGCTCGGTGACGCCGGGTGGCGCCGTGACGAGCGGCTCACGGTCGAGAGCTTCGAGAAGGGCGTGCTCCGCGACCTGCGCGAGCGGCACACGGGTGGTCGGCTGGTGTACCTCCAGGAGGCCCGTGGCAGCGCCGCCGACGAGGTCGCGTCCCACGGATCGCTCGCCCCCACCTACGCCGCGGAGCGTTCCGAGGACGCGCTCGCGTCGTTCGCGACCGAGTTCCACGGCATCAGCGTCGACCTCGGCACGCTGATGGCCGGGGTGGACAGCGTCGCGCTCGAGGACCCGACGCCGGTCCGGAGCGCGATCGTCGACCGTGCGCACGCCGTGGGCCTCGCGGTGTACACGTGGACGCTCCGACCGGAGAACCGGTTCCTGCCCGGGCCGCTGCGCCGCGGTGGGGACGTCGCGGCCTTCGGCGACTGGGAGCGCTGGTACACCTCGGTGATTCGGACCGGCCTCGACGGGGTGTTCGCGGACCACACCGACCTGGCGGTCCTCGCCCGGTCGGCTGTCGGGGGTCCCGCTTAGACTGTCCAGAACATGACGATCGTGCTCGACCCCTTCGAATCGACGCCCGAGCCGGGCGCCGGTGCCCGTGCGTACGAAGACCCGTTCACCGCGGGTCTGAACCCCCAGCAGAAGGAAGCCGTCGAGTACCGCGGCGAGTCCCTGCTGATCGTGGCCGGTGCCGGATCCGGCAAGACGAGCGTCCTCACGCGCCGCATCGCGCTGCTGCTCGCCAACCGTGAAGCCTGGCCGTCGCAGATCCTCGCGATCACCTTCACGAACAAGGCCGCGGCCGAGATGCGTGAGCGCGTCCGGGCCCTGGTGGGTGGCGAGTCCGACGGCATGTGGATCTCGACGTTCCACTCGGCGTGCGTGCGCATCCTCCGGCGCGAGGCGGAGCGGTTCGGGTTCGCGCAGTCGTTCACGATCTACGACTCCGCCGACTCCAAGGCCCTGCTGAAGCGGATCATCAAGGACCTCGAGGCGGACACGCTCGGGCTCACGGTGGGCGCCGCGGCGTCGAAGATCTCGAAGCTCAAGAACGAGCTGCAGGACATCGACTCGTACGCGCGCAACATCAACGTGAACGACCCGCAGGAAGTCATGTTCACCGAGGTCTTCCGTCGGTACACGAACGACCTGCGCCGGGCGAACGCCTTCGACTTCGACGACCTCATCGGCCAGACCGTCTTCCTGTTCCGGGCGTTCCCCGAGGTCGCTGCGCTCTACCAGCGGCGCTTCCGCTTCATCCTGGTCGACGAGTACCAGGACACCAACCACGCGCAGTACTCCCTGATCCGCGAGCTCACGCGTCCGGTGCCGGTCGAGCAGGTCGACAAGCTCGAGGACTCCGGCCAGCACGTCGCCCGCATGCGCGAGCGCGACGGGTCGATCGCCGGAGCGTCCCTGACCGTCGTGGGCGACTCGGACCAGTCGATCTACGCGTTCCGCGGGGCCGACATCCGCAACATCGTCGAGTTCGAGCGCGACTTCCCGAACTCCAAGGTGGTCCTGCTCGAGCAGAACTACCGCTCGACGCAGACCATCCTCGACGCCGCGAACGCCGTCATCGCGAACAACTTCGACCGTCAGGCGAAGAACCTGTTCACCGACGTCGGCGCGGGCGAGAAGATCGTCGGCTTCACCGGGTACACCGGCCACGACGAGGCCCAGTTCGTCGCCGACGAGATCCAGCGCCTGCGCGAGGACGGCATGGACTACCGCGACATGGCGGTGTTCTACCGGACGAACTCGCAGACCCGTGCGCTCGAGGAGATCTTCATCCGCGCCGCGATCCCGTACCGGGTGCTCGGCGGCACGAAGTTCTACGAGCGCGCCGAGATCAAGGACGCCATGGCGTACCTGATCACCGTGGCGAACCCCGCCGACCCGATGGCGCTCCGTCGTGTGCTCAACGTGCCGAAGCGCGGCATCGGCTCCGTCACCGAGACGACCCTGCAGCGCTACGCCGACGAGCACGAGACCACGATGCGCGATGCCCTGCGGCACGCGGGTGAGCTCGGCTTCGGGCCGAAGGTGCGGAACGCCATCACCGAGTTCGCGGCGCTGCTGGACTCCGTGTCCGAGAAGGCCCCGACGCAGCCGGTCGTCGACACCCTGACCCAGCTGCTCGACGGCTCCCACCTGCTCGAGAACCTGCGGAAGTCGCCCGACGCGCAGGACGCCGCCCGGGCCGACAACATCGACGAGCTCGTGGCGGTGACGCGCGAGTTCCAGAAGAACAACCCCGAGGGCACGCTGACGGACTTCCTGACCGAGGTCTCGTTGGTGGCCGCGGCGGACGAGCTCGACGACTCGTCCGGCACGGTGTCGCTCATGACCCTGCACACGGCCAAGGGACTGGAGTACGAGGCCGTGTTCCTGACCGGCGTCGAGGAAGACCTGCTGCCGCACCGGATGTCCGCGAACGAACCGGGTGGTCCGTCGGAGGAACGCCGGCTGTTCTACGTCGGCATCACCCGCGCGAAGAAGGTCCTGTTCCTGTCGCTGGCGATGACCCGCGCCCAGTTCGGTGACGTCAACGTCGCCATGCCGTCGCGCTTCCTGCAGGAGATCCCCGAGGGGCTCATCGAGTGGAAGCAGTCGCCGGGCATGGCGAACAGCCGTGGTGGCACGCAGCCCCGCGCGCTCAACGCGAAGCGCGAGGGCGGCATCGGCGGCGGCGGTGGCGGTGGTTACCGCGGCGGTGGCGGCTGGGGCGGTGGCTCGTACGACCGCGCGGCCGCTGCGTCGAAGACCCGCCCGAAGACCGAGTGGGCGAACCGGGTGTCCGGCCAGGTCCGCGACAACGGCGACATGGAACTCGTCGCTGGCGACCGGATCAAGCACGTCGACTTCGGCGAGGGCACCGTCTCGGCGGTGACCGGTCAGGGCGCGAAGCGCATCGCCGAGATCGCGTTCGACTCCGCGGGCCGCAAGAAGCTGCTCATCAAGATCGCGCCGATCGAGAAGCTCTAGCCAGAGCTGGCTGAACGTCCGTACACCCCGCCGGTTCCCCGGCGGGGTGCGTTCGTCGTGGGTACGAGGACGTCGCGCCACGCCCGAGACCTGGGAGTCCACCCCTGTTCGGGTGACACCGAAATCGAGGTGAGGTTAGCCTTACCTAACGTGACACCCATCGAACTGCTGACCACTGCCAACGCCGAGCGCTACCGGTCGACCGTCGGGTCGACGGTGGACCAGCTCGCCGACCGACTCGCCACCGTCGACCGCCCGACGACCGCGACCGCCCCGGAAGCGCTCCACGACCGGGTGCGCGCGGTCGACCTGGACGCCGCTCCCGTCGGGACGGAACGGGCGCTCGCCGAACTCGACGACCTGTTCGTCCGCGAGGCCGTGTGGTTCCACGACCCCGGCTACCTCGCGCACCTGAACTGCCCGGTCGCACTGCCCGCGGTCGCCGCCGAGTCCGTCCTCGCCGCGGTGAACCCGTCGGTCGACACCTGGGACCAGTCCCGCATCGGCACGGACATCGAACGCCACGTCGTCGACTGGCTGGCCCGTCGTGCCGGGTTCACTGCCGGCGACGGGGTGTTCACCTCGGGCGGTTCGCAGTCCAACCTGCAGGCGCTGCTGCTGGCGCGCGAAGCGGTCGGCGTTGCCGGAACCGTGTTCACGACGGCGGAGACCCACTTCAGCATCGCGAAGTCGGCACGACTCCTCGGTCTCGAGGCCGTGGTCGACGTCGCCACCGACCACGCCGGTCGGATGCGGCCGGCAGCCCTCGCGGAGGCGATCGCCGCGACCCGGGCAGCGGGCCGTACCCCGATCGCGGTCGTCGCGACCGCCGGCACCACCGACCGCGGGGTCATCGACCCGATCGAGCCGATCGCCGACGTGTGTGATCTCGAGGACGTCTGGCTGCACGTCGACGCCGCGTACGGCTGCGGACTGCTCGTCTCCCCGACGCGTCGGCACCTGCTCGCCGGCATCGAGCGGGCGCGCAGCGTGACGACCGATCTGCACAAGTCCTTCTTCCAGCCGGTGTCCTCGAGCGCACTGCTCGTCCGTGACCCGGCCGACCTGCGCCGGACGGCCTGGTACGCCGACTACCTCAACCCCGAGGACGCTGCCGAGCCGAACCAGGTCGACAAGTCGCTGCAGACCACCCGCCGCTTCGACGCCCTGAAGCTCTGGGCCACCCTGCGCGCGACCGGGGCCGACGCGATCGGCACCGCGTTCGACGCCGTCATCGACCTCGCCGCCGCCACCCACCGGATCGTCGAGGAGCACCCCGACCTGGTGCTCGTCGCCCCGACGCAGCTCAGCACCGTGCTCTTCCGCTGGCAGCCGGCCGGGGTGACCGACGAGCAGGCCGACGCGCTCGTCGCCCCGATCCGTGCGGCGCTGCTCGCCGAGGGCCGGGTCCTCATCGCGAAGACCGTGATCGACGGCCGACCCTGCAACAAGCTGACGCTGCTCAACCCCGAGACCACCCCGGCGCAGATGCGCGCCTCGCTCGAGCACGTCGCCGCGACGGCAGCACGGGTCCGCGCGACCACCACCACCCCGGAAGGAGCGATCCGATGAGCCACGTTGAGCAGCCCGTCCACGACCTGATCGGCATCGGCATCGGCCCGTTCAACCTCGGCCTCGCCTGCCTCACCGACCCGCTCGACGACCTCGACGCCGTGTTCCTCGACGCCGCCGACGGCTTCGCCTGGCACCACGGCATGATGCTCGACGACGCCACGATCCAGGTGCCCTTCATGGCGGACCTGGTGACGATGGCCGACCCGACCTCGCCGTTCTCGTTCCTCGCGTGGCTCAAGGAGACCGGCCGCCTGTACCCGTTCTACATCCGCGAGGACTTCCACCCCCTGCGCAGCGAGTACGACGCCTACTGCCGGTGGGCCGCCGACCGGCTCGACACGCTCCGGTGGGGCCGGTCCGTCACGGCGGTCGAGCACGACCCGGCGACGGACGTGTTCACGGTGCACGCCGAGACCGATCAGGGTCCCGAGACGTACCGCGCACGCCACGTCGTGGTCGGCATCGGGACGGAGCCGTCGGTCCCCGCCCCGCTGCGGGGGATCGCCGGACCGGTGATCCACTCCGCCGAGTTCCTGCCGAACCGCGACGCGCTCCGCGGTGCCGCCTCGATCGCGGTGGTCGGCAGCGGGCAGTCCGCTGCCGAGGTCTACCGCGAGCTGCTCGAGGACCTGCGCCAGGACGGCTACCGACTCGACTGGATCACCCGGTCGCCGCGGTTCTTCCCGATGGAGGACACGAAGCTCACACTCGAGATGACGAGTCCGGAGTACACGGACCACTTCCACGGCCTGCCCGAGGATGCTCGCGACCGTCTCGGGCGCGAGCAGCGCGGGCTGTACAAGGGCATCAGTGCGGACCTGGTCGACGAGCTCTACGACCAGCTGTACCGGATCAGCGCTCGAGGCCCGATCCCGACGACCCTGCGCACCGAGACGAGTGTCGTCGACGCCGAGTGGCTCGCGGACCGGGGGACGTACCGGCTGACGCTCCGCCACGAGCAGCTCGACGAGACCTACGAGCACGAGGTCGAGCGGCTGGTCCTGGCGACCGGGTACACGCCGCGCACGCCACGGTTCCTCGACCCCGTCGAGCACCTCGTCGCCCGTGACTCCCGTGGTCGCCTGGCCGTCGCGCGCGATCACCACGTCGACACCCTCGGCGGACGCATCTGGATGCAGAACGCCGAGGAGCACACGCACGGCCTGACCGCGCCCGACCTCGGCATGGGTGCGTGGCGGAACGCGTCGATCATCCGGTCCGTCACGGGTCGCCCCGTGTACGGCCTGGAGGCCCGGATCGCCTTCCAGGAGTTCGGCCTGCCCGCCACGGGTCAGTCCACGACCCCACCCGACGGCGCGCACCGCGCGCCGGCCCGGCAGGCGACCGAGCGCACGGAGGTGCCCGCATGAGCGCGCACGTGACGGGCGCCGATCTGACGGGCACTGCACTGGCCGGTGCGCCCGAGGCGACGGTGTCTGCCGGAGCTGCTCCGGGCCTCCTGGCCGTCGAACCCGTGGTCCCGGAACGCGACGCCGCCGTCGTCCAGTCGTGGCTCGCCCACCCGGCGTCGTCGTGGTGGGAGATGGGCGACCTCGACGTGGACGGCGTCCGGGACTACCTGACCGGCGTGCAGGCGGACCCGGCGCAGGCTGCGTGGCTCGGCCGACGCGACGGTGAGCCGTGCTTCCTGGTCGAGACCTACGACCCCGCCGCCGTCCTGCTCACCGACGTGTGGGCGGCGGAGCCCGGCGACGTCGGCCTGCACCTGCTCGTCGCACCGGTGCCGGCCGGCGGCCGCGTGCACGGACTGACGAGCGCCGTGATGCGCGCCGTCGTCGAGCACTGCCGCGACGTCCTCGGCGCGCGGCGGGTCGTCGTCGAGCCGGACGTGCGGAACACCGCGGTGCAGGCGAAGAACGCCGAGGTGGGCTTCCGCGCGCTGCGCCAGGTCGACGTCGACGGCAAGCGGGCACTGTTGTCGGTGCTCGACACCGACCGGATCGGCGTGCCCGACGACGACGGTCCGGCCGCGCACCTGCGACCCGAGCACCTGGAACCCGCCGAACGGCACCTGGTGGCGAAGGCCATCGCCGAGTTCACCCACGAGCGGCTGATCGCACCCGTGCCGGACGGGGAGGGGTGGCGGCTCGACGCGGGGGACTCGACCTACCGGTTTCGGGCACGGCAGCACGTGCTCGAACACTGGTCGATCGACGAAGCCTCGCTGACGCGCACTCGCGCTGGGATGCCGGCGTCGCTCAGCGCGCAGGACTTCGTGCTCGAACTGCACGAGGTGCTCGGGATCCCGGACGAGCTGCTCGGGACGTACCTGGAGGAGATCGCGTCGACGCTGGCGAGCGCCGCTGCGAAGCACCGGAGGGGTGGGCCGTCCGCCGCGCAGCTCGCGCGTGGTCGGTCCGCTGCGGGCTCGTCCGTCGAGGCCGTCGTTGCCTCGTTCCAGGACGTCGAGGCAGCGATGACCGAGGGTCACCCGGCCTTCGTCGCCGCGAACGGGCGGATCGGGTTCGGACTCGATGAGTACCGGGCCTTCGCACCCGAGGTCGGCGGCCGGTTCCGGTACCGGTGGCTCGCCGCCCGACGGGAGCACACGCACCTGGCGCTCGCCGCGGACCGGACCGAGCGCGACCACTGGTCGGCCGAGCTCGACCCGCAGACCATCGCTGGGTTCCGGGCCGTGCTCGTGTCCCGCGGCCTCGACCCCGACGACTACGTGTGGATCCCGGTGCACCCCTGGCAGTGGCAGCACCGGATCGCCGTGACGTTCGCACCCGACCTGGGGCGGCAGGACCTCGTCGACCTCGGCGAGGGGCCGGACGAGTACCAGCCCCAGCAGTCCATCCGCACCGCGTTCGACCACTCGGACCCGACCCGCTCGTACGTCAAGACGGCGCTCGCCGTGCAGAACATGGGGTTCCTGCGGGGGATGTCGCCCGCGTACATGCGGAACACTCCGGCCGTGAACGACTGGGTGGACTCGCTCGTCAGCGCGGACCCGACGCTGGCTGCCGCCGGCTTCTCGGTGCTCCGCGAGCACGCGGCCATCGGCTACACCGGCGACGCGTACCACCGGGTCGACGTGTCGTCGCCGCAGCGCAAGATGCTCGCGGCACTGTGGCGGGAGAGCCCGATCCCGCGGCTGGCGGAGGGCGAACGGCTGCTCACCATGGCGGCGCTGCTGCACCGGGACGCCTCGGGGAATGCCGTCGTCTCAGCGCTGATCGAGGCGTCGGGGCTGCCTGCCGACGAGTGGGTGCGGCGCTGGCTCGACGCGTACCTGTTGCCCGTCGTGCACTGCCTGACCGTGCACGACCTGGTGTTCATGCCGCACGGCGAGAACCTCGTGCTCGTCGTCCGCGACGGCGCCGTTGTCCGTGCCGTCATGAAGGACATCGGGGAAGAGGCAGCGGTGCTCGGGCGCCACGACGATCGTCCCGTGCCCGCCGACATCGACCGGATCGTGCACCCGGTGTCCGACGACGAAGCGGCCCTCGCGGTGTTCACCGACGTGTTCGACGGGGTGCTGCGGTTCGTCGCGGCGATCCTCGACGACGACGGGGTGCTGCCGGAAGGCCGGTTCTGGGAGGTCGTGGGGGAGTGCATCGACGCGCACGCCGCCGCGCACCCGGACCGCCGCCGTCCGTTGGACCTGCGGGTGCCGACGTTCGAGCACTCCTGCCTGAACCGGCTGCAGCTGCGGAACACCCTGTCGATGGTCGACCTGGCGGACCAGTCGTCGTCGCTCATCCGGGCGGGGGCGATGGCGAACCCGATCGGGCGGTAGGGGCTGCGCGGCGGACGGCGGACCTACTCGGTGCGAGGTTGACCACTCCGTGCAGCGCAAGAAGCGCGCACGGAGTGGTCAACCTCGCACCAGCCGGAGCGGCGCCGGTGCGGGGTGCGGGAGACTGGCCTGGTGCAGACGGGCGGGGGCGGCGCGATGGACGAGGTCACGGTCGACATCGGGCACGTTGTCGACGCGGATCAGACCTGGCGCCGTGCATTCCGGCTAGTCAGGCGCATCCGAGGCGCCGGACTGTTGCTCGGCGGGGCGGTCCTCGTCGGGGGAGTCGTCGTCGCGGACCGGCCGAGAGACCGCGGTACCGCAGTGGTCCTGGTCGGCACGGTGCTGGTTGCCGCGGGGCTCATCGCCCTCGGGTACCTGGTCACGCGACGCCGGCTCCGGCTGGCCCGGGCTGCGCGGACGACGGCCGTCGATGCCGGTGTCGCTCGTGTCCTCACGCAGGCGCGGGCTGCTGGCGTCCCCGACCTCGACCCTGCCAGCGTTCGACGTGTGTTGGTCGAGACCGACAACGGACCGGGGCCCTGGTACGACCCGAAGCTCGGTCCGCACACATGGCCGGTGTGGCGCGTGCGGACCACCGACCCCACGGCGACGGTGTTCGTGGTGGCCAGGAAGTCCGACGACGCCCGGTCGCTGACGATCACCGTCGAGTCCGCGAAGCCGTCGTGGTGGCAGCGGGACTGACCGGGAGCGGACTCGACTACGGCTGCAGGCGGGTGGCCGACCAGGCGCCGTCGGCGAGCACGTACTGCAAGCGGCGGTGCATCCGGTCGCGGCTGCCGTGCCAGAACTCCACCACGTCGGGCTCGAGCCGCCACGCGACCCACCCGGCCGGCCGTGGGACGGCGTCGTCGGACTCGTCGAGCAGCACGTTGGCGTCGTCGATCAAGTCCTGCAGCGTCCGCGGTTCGAGCACGGCGGACTGGTCCGCGATGGCCGTGGCGGCGCGGGACTTCGGCGACCGGTCGGCGAACAGCGCGTCGGATTCGTCGTCGGACAGCTGCACCGCCCGGCCCTCGAACCGGAGCTGCTGCATGGTCTCGCGCCAGTAGACCTGGAGTGCCGCGTGCGGGTTGTCGGCGAGCTGACGACCCTTCGGGCTCAGCGTCGAGGTGCCGAACACGAGCCCGCGGTCGTCGAGTCGCTTCACGTCGACCGTGCGGGCGGACACTCGGCCGTCCACACCTGCCGTGGCGAGGGTCATCGACTTCGGCTCGGAGACGTCGCGTTCGTCCGCGGCATCCAGCCACTGCTGCGCGAGGTCGAGCGGCGACGCCGGGGGTGCGTCGAACTCGGGCAGGTGCAGGGAGTCGTCACCGGACAAGGAAGAGGACATGGGTCCACCCAACCGTGCTCAGTTCTGCCACGTCCAGGCTGCCGGGGGACGCCCGCCCCGGGGTCCCGCACTCGCTGGGAGCTCGACCCGGGCAAGCGCGGTGTTCGTACGGAGCGTCCGGTTGAGGTTGCCCGGATCCGGTGTGGTCCCCGTCAGGGCGATCCGCAGCCGAGCGGCGTCCGCCGTGGTGAACGGATCGCCGAGCAGCGCTCGTGTGAACGGCAGGTCTGACCAGAGGAGGACCCGTGCGCGCTCGAGCGCCGAGTCGACGATCCGGTCGTGGTCGAACGGCAGTCCGAGCGGCAGCGCGCCGACGTCGTGCCACGTTGCGTCGGCGTGCGCTGCCGGGTCGATGACCGCGAGGAACGCGATGCTGATCGCGGAGCTCCGTGGATCGCGGTCGGGTCCGTCGAACGCGCCGACCTGCGCGAGGTGGCGCACCGCTGCCGGGCCGACGCCGGTCTTGGTCCGCAGGGCGCGCCGCGCACCGTCGGCGAGGATCTCGGTGCCGTCGAGGAGCACGCCGGGGAGCGCTTCCTGTCCGGCGTACGGTGCGTACGCCCGACGCGCGGTGGCGACCCGCAAACCGTCCGTCGTCACGAAGGACACCGGGACGACGTCGATCGCGATGAGCGGTTGGTCGCGGATCGCCGCTGCGGCATCGGTCACGCGGTGGCCGCCCGGCGGGTGGCACGAGCCGAACGCTCGTCGCGGAGCGTCTGGCGGACGTCGGCGAAGGACTGGAGGCGCGTGAAGCGGCCGTCGACCCACACCGGCTGGAGCAGGCTGGTCGCCTCGTCGTCGGCCGTGGCCTGGTCGGTCTGCCGGATCTCGCCGGTCTCGTCGCGGTGCAGGGCGATGCGGCCCTTCGCGCTCTTCTTGCCGCTGCCGGTCTTCGGGTCCTTCTGGATGTCGACGGGCTCGCCGTCGACGAGTGCCCACGTGGCCTTGACCGCGCTGCCGAGGTTGTCGCGGGTCATGTACTGGTACGTGTACGACCCGATGCCGAGCACGATGTTGTCGCTCGAGTACCCCTTGGCGGCCAGGCGCTCGTAGATGCGACGGGCACGGTCGAGCGTGATGCTGTCGCCGTAGATGACGCCGATGTGCTGGTCGAGGACCTTGAAGCCCTGCTCGTTCACGGTGTGCCCGAAGATCTCGTCGAGCAGTTCGACGACGCCCTTCTGCTCGTGGCTGCGGTCGGCGGCGAACAGTTCGGCCTGGTCGACACCGTGCACGGTGCCGGTGACGATGTCGACCGGGTCGCCCGAGTCGGGTCGGATGACGAGCTTGCCGTCACGACCGGTGATGCGGTCCTTGAGCTGCGGCAGGGTCTCGGTGATGACCTTGAACAGGTCGAAGCCGTCGCTGACCGCCGAGACGATGCCCGTCGGGTACACGTCGAGGATCTGCTCGAAGGTCGCCAGCTCGCCGTCGGCGCCGCGGACGCACATCACGCTGTGCTCGGTGGCGGGCACGCTCGCGGCCACCCAACCGTTGTCGCCCGGGTAGTAGCGGTCGATGAAGTCGAGCGACGGCATCGAGTCAGTGCCGAGGAACGAGAGCAGGTGGCCCGCGCCACCCGCTGCGGCCGACTCGATGCTCGACTGCCCACGGAACGAGAAGTCGTGCGCGGCGAAGTCGATGCCGGCCGGGACCGCGCCGGTGCGGGCGGCCCAGTCCTCCATCAGGTCGCGGTACTCGAGCGCCTTCGTCGCGACCGTCGACGGGTGCCAGATCGACGCCGACAGGGCAGTCTCGATGTAGTTGGGCAGCCAGTAGAACTCGTCGATCGTGTTCTCGACGGTGAGGGTCGCGACACCGATCGGGGCGAGGGTGCCCTCGGGCAGCGCACGGATCTCGAGGGGCAGGTAGCCGAGGCGGTGCAGGGCCCGGACGTGGTCGGTGCCGATGTGGTTCGGGCCGAAGTAGCTCTGCAGTGCGTCGTCGAAGAGCCGGACGACCTCGTCTTCGTCCGCCGCGAAGAACGGTGCCCAGGCCTCGACGAGCGAGCGCTGAATGAACGCCTGCAGCCCGAAGACCACGGCGTGCGTCGACTCGGGCATGTGCGCGTTCGACCGGTTCGTCCAGTTGATCAGGATGCGGGTGGTGCCGGCCGGGTAGACCTGCCGGTGCGAGTGCTTGTAGCCGTCGACGGCCAGCAGCGGCGCGATCGGGCTCGCCGTGGTGATGCGCGGCTCGATCCCCGTGGTCGTTCCGGCGTTCGCGGTGGTCGTGGTGCTCGTGGTCTGCGTCATCGGATCTGCTCCGTCAGGTAGGGGGTGAGTGCGATCGTGCGCAGGCCGTCGATGGCGTTCTGCGCGGGGTACGAGTCGGTGGTGACGATCTCGCCGAAGTGGTCGGCGAGCTGTGCTGCCCGCCCGGAGAAGACGCCGTGCGAGACCCAGAGGCCGAGGCGTTCCTTGGGCAGGCCCGTCGAGCCCGCGAGCCCCATGAACGTGCCGCCGCCGTCGCAGATGTCGTCGACCACCAGGAACCGGCCGGTGTCGGGCAGGGGTTCGCAGGTGAAGCCGTCGAGCTTGCCGGTGTCGGGGTTGCGGTGCTTCTCGGCCCGGTAGAGCGGCAGCCCGCACGCCTCGGCGACCGCGGTTGCACGGGGGACCGCGCCCTTGTCCGGAGCGATGATGCCGGTGTACGGGGCGCCGCCGTCGTGCTCGGGTGCGCCGACCACGGCGTCACGGACGACCTGCTCGCTCGTGATGACGGTCAGGTTGTCGACCAGGCCGACGATGACCGGCGAGTGCGGGTCGAACGCGATGACCTGGTCGAGGTGGAAGCCGTTGAGGACATCCGCGTAGACCTTCGCGCCGAACGGCAAGCCGCGGTCTTGCCGGGCTCCGGGCAGGTAGGGGACGAGCGCGACGGACCTCGATCCGCGCTGCCGCACGGCGTCCGCCCACATGCCGAGCATGATCAGGTCGTCGCCGCTCGTGCCGCGCAGGGTCGCGATCTCGGTGAGTCCCCCCGGCTCGGCGGTGTCGTTCGCGACCTTGACGTGGGCTTCACCGGCGGGGAACCGCATGGTGGAGAACGTCGCTGTCGTCTGGTTGCCCTGGGCGTCCCAGGTGCTGAGTTCGACTGCCATGGCTCGACCGTACCACGGTATTTGTCAGGAGGACAAGAACGCAGCCTCGATCGCTGCCTGCGCTCCAGCCCGCCACGGCCGCGGCAGCCCTCCGGAACGTTCCACCACGAAGATCGCCGGGTGCGGGCGGTCGCCGAGGGCGGGTCTGATCGCCGCAGCCGTCGCCCGGGGGTCTCGGGCCAGCACCACGGGGAGCGACCACCGACCCGAACGGAGCATGAGCGACCGCCCGGGCGAGACGGTGTCGGCGATGATCGCGGCCCAGAGGCCGGCGGCCGTCCCGAGCGGCGTCGATGTCACGGACCGGAGCGTGGCGAGCACCGGCGGCCGAGGAGGTGGGAGGAACTCCGTACCGGCGCGGGACGGGCCCGCCGGGTCGATGACGAACCGTACCGACCCCGTGGCCTCGCGCTGGCGGAGCGTGTCGCTGGAGATGCGCTGCGTCCCGGCACCGAAGTCGGTCGGACGGTCGGTCGGATCGCTGTAGGCCCACTGCACCGCGGCACCGTGGTCGAGCTGCTCCCGTTCCGGTCGGCCGCGCGAGTCGACGACCACGTGCAGTTCGACCGGGACGCCGACCCGCTGGACCAGGACCGCCGGGCGTCCACGGCGTATCGGTCTCACTGCCGTTCGACGTGCGCGAGCGGCTGCTGCTGACGGACCCACGTGGCGTGCTCGACGGGGAGCTCGTCGATCCAGGCGGTGAGGACCGGCACCGGCACGTCGTGCGCGCGTGCGACCTCGAACACGATCTCGGAGAAGGCGAACGCGGCGTCACGGTCCGCCGTCGCCACCACGACCATGAGGTCCTCGGGCACGATGTCGACACCGTGGCGGAACAGCCACACCCGGACCACGCCCGGTGTGAGCGGAGCTCGTTCCGCGAGCGCGTCGGAGAACCCCTGGGACGCGGACGGTGCCGGGCGGAGCGTGACCTCGGCTCCGTCGGGGAACGGACCACCCGCGGCGATGACCGTCTGCCTCTCGTCGGGCTGCACGACCTGCGGGTAGGGCTGGTCGATGTCGAGCACGAGACCCCAGTCAGCAGGCAGGCCGGCGACCAGACGTGACATCGGCAGTGACAGCGGCGTCGCCGCGACCCCGGCCGGGATGCGGGCGACGGCCGCTGCGGGATCGGTGAAGGCCAGCGCGAGGGGGGTGCCCTCGGGGCTGACGACGCCGAGTGGGATTCCCTGCTCGTCGTGTCGGAGCGCGACGACCTCGGCAGCTGCGAACGCGAACCGCGAGCGCACCATCAGGGCGCGTCGCTGTGCGGAGGTGAGGTTCGTGGTGGTGCTCATCAGGAGAAGATCCTCGCGAACAGGCTCGGTCGTGCCGCCGACGGGGGTGTGAACACGAGCGCGAACGTCGGGTGCAGCGGGTCGCCGGGGTGGGGGATGTCGCGGATGATCGCGTACCCGTCGGAGAGTACCTCTGACTGGACGCCCTGCGGGAACACGAACCGGGCGAGCAGTTCGGCCCAGTCGTCGGCTCCGCGGATCTCGGTGCCCCACGTCGGGCGGACGACACCGGACAGCGTCGCGTACGCGCCGAGGCCGGGACGCACGTCGTACCCGAGGTCGCCGATCGTGCGGACGATCGGAGCGAGTCTGCCCCAACCCTGTTCGTACGGGCCGGTCGACGGCACGGTGTACGTTCCGCGGGCATCGGCCGGCAGGGGTTCCACGGTCTTCTCGATGCGGGACACCGTCGTCGGCACCACCCCGGGTTCGTGGCGGTCGATCGCTGCTCGGTCCGGGCTCAACGTCGTGCGGAAGCGGCGCGGTTCGTACTCGTTCCGCCAGCCGTCCTCGATGTTCGCGTCGGTCCGGCCGTCGACGGCGAACGATGCGACGTGGAACGAGTCCGGCAGGGCCACCGACTCGAGGACCGCGGGTGCGGAAGTCGTGTGGACGAGCGCCGCGCGCGGGACGACGACCTGTCGCCCGCGTTCGAACAGCGTGCCGTCGAGGTCCTCGACCTCGTGGCCATCGTCCGACAGGGCGTTGAGCAGTCGCAGGCTCGCGCCGTACTCCGGCCACAGTGGGTCGACGGTGTCGGTGATGGTCCACCGGCCGTCCGCGGCGCGCTCCGGCAGGGCGTTCCAGGACGGTGAACGGTCCAGGAGCTCGTGACCCGCCCGGGTGACGCCGCTGCGGGTCACCGCAGTCGGTCCTGGACGGACTGCGTCGCCTCGCTGATGTCCCACGGCGCCGTGACGATGCCCGCCGCGACGGCCGGCCCGCGCGAGCCGAGGTCGTGCAGCGCGTTCGCGTACTGGTTCGTCGTGAGGACCCCCGGCTGTGGGCTCCGCGTGGCCGGGTCCATCAGCACCTGGTTCATCCCGTCGGGGACGACGTTCCCCGCTTGGTCGACCGGGCTGAGCACGCCGGTGTTCACCAGGTCGCTCGTCGACTTGTCCGTGAAGAGCTGGTGCTGCCCGCCACCGCCGAACTGGGTGTTCGCCTGCGCGGTGCCCTCGGCGTGCGGCAGCGGTTGGTTCACCAGGTAGCTGTCGCCGGTGTTGCGGTAGTCGGGGTGCGTCGAAGCTCCTGCCGGGACGCCGTCGTGACCGGCGTGGGACTGGACGCCCACCTGCACGGACTCGCTGTAGTTCGAGGCGCTGCCGCCGGCGTGCATGGTGCCGTCGGGGACGTAGAAGTTGCCGTGGCCCGGTCCGCTGATCTGGAGCGTCTGCCCGACGAGCGAGTCGGCGTCGCCGTTCGCCCAGCGGTCGACACCGAGGTAGCCACTCTGGAAGCCGCCCTTGCCACCCTGCCAGTGCCGCGCGAGCTCGGCGAGGGAGGACCCGCCGTTGTCCCAGTACGCCTGCGTGGCCTTGTTCGCGATCTCCGGCATCGACCGGACCGAGGCGATGAAGCCGTCGCCCGGACGTCGGAGTGCACCGACCGCCGCGGAACCGCCGTGCACGGCGAGGGCGCGGAGCGACTCGACCGAGCGGAGGGCTGCACCGTGGCGCAGGTTGTTGACGAGGTGCAGACCCGGCGCGAACAGCTGTCGGCTCTCCGAGGCGACGTGTCGACCGGCCGAGCTGAACTTGGCAGCGAGTGAGGCGCCCTTCGCGAACTCCTCGCCGATCTTCGCCGCGGTGGTGATCCCCTTCATCCCCGGGATGCAGTCGAGCAACGCGAAGGCGAGGTCCCACCCGTCAGCGGTGCCCTTCGACATCTTGTACAGGGTGTCGGCGAGGACGAGCAGGGCTGCGCCGAGCACGATCCAGGCGAGTGGCCCGCCGATGATCATGACGATGATCCCGCCCACGGCGACGACGACCTTCGCGATGGAGACGATGGTCTCCCACGCTTCGGACCCGAAGATCTTGTCCCACGTGGACTGCTTCCCGAGCCCCGCGTCAGCCGCTTCACCGATCTTCGTCGCGGTCCGCTGCTCCGCGTCCTGCCAGTCACCCTTCGCATCCGCCACGAGCCGCTTCGCTGCGTCGATCCGGGACTGCGCCGCCGCGATGTCGCCCTGCGCGGACGACACGGACCCCTGCGCGACGGAAGCGTTGTCGGACGCCGCCCGCAACTGCGCCGGCGACGGCACGTCCACCCCGTCGGGCACCTCGGACCCAGCCGGGTACTTCTCCGCGACCTTCGACAGGTCGGACGACGCCGACTGGTAGTGCGACAGGTTCGACTGCGCATCGGAGAGCCGGTCCTGCGCCGCGGCGAGGTCCCCGGAGGCGTCCTTCGCGTCCGCGAGCGCACCATCAGCCCGGTACTGGGTGTCATCGACCGTGTCCGCCCACCCCGACAACGCCGTCGCGGCGAGTTCGTACGAGTCGACGAGCTTGGTCAGGTCCGACGGGGTGTCCTCGATCGCGTCGACGAACACGTCGGCGGCTTCACCCTCCCAGTCGGTCAGCCACCCGGACCCCTTCACCGACTTCAGCCGGGTCGAGGCGTCATCGGCCGCGTCGGAGATGCGCTGGTACTCCCGCGACATCATCCGCAACGTCGACGGATCCCCCTTGACCGGATCATCACCCTGCTCGACGACATCCCACCCCGACGGCCGCCCCATGACTACTCCGCCCTCGAGGCAGCGGGTCCGCCGCCGCCGTTCTCGTCGTTGACCTGCAGTGCCTGTGCGAGCTGCTCGTCGGTCTCGGTGTAGGTCTCGACGGACGCGCTGAGCATGTCCGCCAGCGCCTTCGTCGAGTCGCTGATCTTGTCGCGCTTGTCACCCCAACGGTGGTCGAAGTCGTGCAGGGCGTCCTGCACGGTGCCCGAGCCGATCTCGTCGTCGGACGCATCGACGCGCTTGTGCGCCTGTTCGAGCGTGCTGTGCACGGTCGACAGGTCGGTCTGGAGCTCCCCGAGCCCCATCAGGTCAACGAGCAGTCTCGAAGCCACGGAACAATCCCTCCCCGATCACGAACCGGAAGCCACCGCCACCGGAACCGCGTCGACCCCGTGCCCCACGCGATCGCGGGACACGGGGTCGTCAGCGGTGTCAGCCCTTGAGGCCGGAAGCGAGCGACTCGTCCGTCTCGGACAGGGTCTGCGACGCCTTCGACAGGAACGTCGAGAGGCCCTCGAGCCCCTGGACGGTCTGGGTCACGCCACGGTTGAACTCGTCGTAGGACTCGCCGAACGCGACGGACGACTTGTCGGTGACGTAGCCGTCGGAGATGAGCTGCTGGATCTTGCGCTGCAGGGCGGAGAGACGGTCTTCGATGTCCGCCTGACCCGCCTTGAGGTCGGAGGCTGCTGCCTCGAGGTCTGCGTACGAGACGTTGATGTTCGCCACGGTGTGACTCCCTTTCCCCGGAGTTTCGTCATGTCCCCCCAACGGGGCGTGTTGCAGGGGACACTACCATCGTCCTGCGACATGTAGTCAATGCTACGGGGGATGCCATGACCTTCACGTTCACGATGGTCGACCGCGAGAGCGGTCAGACCGCCAACGTCTACGTCGACGGGGACGACACCCGTGCGGTCGGCGAGCTCGTCGCCGAGGCCGAACGCCTCATCGCGACGGACGTCGTGGCCTCCGGACGGACCCCGGCGTACTTCGTCGGCGAGCAGCCGCTCGACCTGGCGGCGACGGTCGCCGAGTCCGGTGTGCGCGAGGGCGTGGTCGTGGCCCGCAGCCTCGAGCAGGTGCCGCCGCAGCCGCTCCGTCCGCTGACCGACGCCGAGATCCGGATCGTCTCGGGCCTGCACGCCGGCACCATCGTGCGGGTGGGCACCGGCACGGTGACGATCGGCACGGCGACGAACGCCACGGTGCGCATCCCGGTGAGCACCACCGCCGAGGTCGAGGCCGAGGCCACCGGGGCCGAGACCGTACCGGAGGTCGCCCTGCTCGTGTCGGTCACGGCCGACGGCGCGAAGGTCCGCCCGGCGAACGGCTTCGCCGGGGCAGTGCTCGACGGTGCTGCCGTCACCGAGGAGACCGACTGGCCGGAGACCGCGCAGCTGGCGATCGGCGGGGTCCTGCTCGGCTTCGGTCGGGCGCCGGACCGTGGGGCGCACCTGTCCCTGGCCGACGACGGCATGTCGCTCGAGTACAACCGCCCGCCGCGCATCCTGCCTCCCGACGAGCACACCCGCTACCAGCTGCCAGCCCCGCCGACCGAACCCCCGGCGCGGGCGCTGCCCATCCTGATGGCGCTGGCGCCGATGGGCATGGCCGTGATGTTCGTGTCGACCACCGGTCGCTGGATCTACCTGCTCATCGCCCTGCTGTCGCCGATCCTGATGATCATCACGGGCCTCCAGGGTCGCCGTCAGGGCAAGAAGACGTACCGCCAGCGGATCGTGGAGTACGAGGACACCAAGGCGCGCATCGAGGCGGACGCGACCGAGAGCCTCCAGTCCGAACGGGCACGCTGGATCGCGAGCGCCCCCGACCCGGCTGCCGTCTACGAGACGGCGGTCACGCCGCTGCCGCGCCTGTGGGAGCGGCGTCGGACCGACCCCGACCACCTGCTCGTCCGTGTCGGCACGGCGACGCAACGGTCCGAGGTGACCATCGAGGACCCGGAACAGCTGTCGCACAAGCGGACCGTCGCGTGGGACGCGACCGACGTGCCGGTCCGGATCCGCCTGGCGGAGCGTGGCGTGATCGGCATCGCCGGTCCGGACGACGACGCCCGACGGCTGGCGAACTGGGTGGTCGCGCAGCTCGCGACCCTGCAGAGCCCGAAGGACGTCACCTTCACGCTGCTCACCGACACCACCCGGACCGCGCTGTGGGAGTGGATGTCCTGGTTGCCGCACGTCCGCCGCGACGGCGCCGACCAGCCGATGACGAGCATCGCCTCGAACGCCGCGACGACCGCGCGGGCCATCGCCGAGCTCGCGGCGGTCATCGACGCCCGGAAGGAAGCCGGCATCGGCAAGAAGACCCCGCCGGCCGACGAGATCGTCGTCGTGATGGACGGCGCCCGACGCCTGCGAGCGATGCCCTCGCTCGTGCAGGTGCTGAAGGAGGGTCCGGCGGTCGGGGTGTTCAGCATCTGCCTCGACCTGGACGAGCGGCTCCTGCCCGAGGAGTGCGACGCCGTGGTCGTCGTCCGCGACGACCGGATCCGGGTCACGCAGCAGCGCAGCGAGCGGATCGACGACGCGCGACCCGACCTGGTCGACCAGGACTGGCTCGAGTGGGTCGCCCGGTCGCTGTCGCCGATCGTCGACGCCAGCCCGGACGTGCAGGACGGCGCCATCCCGTCGTCGGCGCGGCTGCTCGAGGTCCTCCAGCTCGAACCGCCGACGTCCGAGGCCGTGCAGGCCCGCTGGCTGCTCGGTGGACGCAGCACGACCGCCGTCATCGGCGCCTCGATCGACGGGCCGTTCGCGATCGACCTGCGGAACGACGGTCCGCACGGACTCGTCGCCGGCACGACCGGTTCCGGCAAGTCCGAGTTGCTGCAGACGATCGTCGCGTCGCTCGCCGTCGCGAACCGGCCGGACGAGATGAACTTCGTGCTCGTCGACTACAAGGGCGGTGCGGCGTTCAAGGACTGCGTCGACCTGCCGCACACGGTCGGCATGGTCACCGACCTCGACACCCACCAGGTGGAGCGGGCGCTGGAGTCGCTCGGCGCAGAACTGCGCACCCGCGAGCACGCCCTGGCGGAGGTCGGCGCGAAGGACCTGGAGGACTACCAGGACCTGCAGGCGAAGCGCGCGGCGTCGGGCGACGCGATCCCGAGCCTGCCGCGGCTGCTCATCGTCATCGACGAGTTCGCCTCGCTCGCCCGCGAGCTCCCGGACTTCGTCAAGGGCCTGGTGAACATCGCCCAGCGCGGGCGCTCGCTCGGCATCCACCTCGTGCTCGCCACACAGCGCCCCGGCGGTGTCGTGTCGCCCGAGATCCGCGCCAACACGAACCTGCGGATCGCGTTGCGCGTCACCGACCAGTCGGAGAGCCAGGACGTCATCGGCGCGAACGACGCCGCGCGGATCGCGAAGACGACGCCCGGTCGCGCGTACGTGCGGCTCGGCGCGGCCTCGTTGCTGCCCTTCCAGTCCGGTCGGGTGGGCGGGCGTCGGCCCGGCACGGACGACCAGGAGGCCCGGCCCGCCCTGGTCCGCGAACTCACCTTCGCCTCGTACAGCGAACCAGCCCCCCGCCCGGCAGCCGTCGAGGCCGCCGCCAGCGACGTGGAGGTCACCGACCTGAGCGTCCTCGTCGCGTCGATCGGCGACGCCACCCGCGCCCTCGGCACCCCCGAGCAGCGGAAGCCGTGGCTGCCGCCCCTCGGTGCGGTCGTCGGACTCGACGACGTCGAAGCCGCCGGTGCTGCCGGTGCCACCGAGCTGCCGCCGCTCGCCGTGGCCTGGGGCATCGAGGACCACCCCGCCGACCAACAGCAGCGCCCCGCCGTGTTCGACCTCGACGCCGACGGCCACCTGTTCGTCATCGGGTCGCCGCGCTCCGGCCGCAGCCAGACGCTCCGCACCCTGGCCGGTGCGATGGCCCTGCGCCTCGGCGTCGGTGACGTGCACATGTACGGGATCGACTGCGGCAACGGCGCCCTGCTCGCGCTCGGGGCCCTGCCGCACTGCGGTGCCGTGGTGCAGCGGCACGAGCCTGACCGGGTCTCGCGGTTGCTCGGCATCCTGCTCCGCACCGTGCAGGAGCGCCAGGCGGCCTTCGCGAGCGGCGGGTACTCGTCCATCGCCGAGCAGCGGTCCGACGAGCACACCACCCCGCTGCCGCACGTCGTCGTGTTCCTGGACCAGTGGGAGAGCTTCATGGCGACCCTGGCCGACGCCGAGAACGGTGCGCTGCACGACGCCGTCCAGACGCTGCTGCGCGAGGGCGTCGGCGTCGGCGTGCACCTGATCGTCTCCGGGGACCGCACGCTGACCTCCGGCCGGATGTCGAGTCAGGTGGAGCGGAAGCTGCTGCTCGCCCTGGCCGACCGCGGCGACTACAACTACGAGGGCATCAACGGCAAGAAACTGCCGGAGTCGATCCCGCCCGGCCGCGGCTTCCGGAACGCCACCGCGACGGAGACCCAGGTCGCCGTGCTCCCCGGTGGCCTCGGCGGACGCGACCAGGCAGCGGCGATCCGCGGCATCGGCGACGAGGTCCGCGCCCACGTCCCAGCAACCGTGCCGAAGCCGTTCCGGATCGACGTGCTGCCGCGGTCCATCACGTTCGAGGAGGCCGTGCGGTACCTGCCCTCGGCGGACGCCTCGGTCGGCCGGGTCGCGCTCGGCGTCGGCGGCGACGAGCTCCGGCTCTTCACCCACGACTTCGTGCACGACACCCCGGTGTTCATCGTCGCCGGCAGCCCGCGCTCCGGCAAGAGCACCGCGCTCGTCGCGATGGCCCGGCACGTCCTGTCCGCAGGTGGGTCGGTCGTCGCGGTCACGCCGCGGGACTCCCCGCTCCGCGCACTCGAGGGTGCACCGCGCGCGACCGTGGTCACCGACGGCGGGATCGGGGCCGAGGGCCTCTCCGCCGCGATCGACACCGGCTCGGACGGCTTCACGCTCGTGCTCGTCGACGACGCCGAGGCGCTCAAGGAGACCCCGGCCGAACCGGTGTTCCGGGCGGTCATGGACTCCGACCGGGGTCGTTCGGTCGGGCTGGTCATCGCCGGCGACGTCGAGGGCGTCGCGAGCGGGTTCCGTGGCTGGCAGGTCGACGCGAAGAAGGCCCGTCGCGGAATGCTGCTCGCGCCGCTCAGCACCGTCGACGGCGACCTGATCGGGACGAAGCTGTCGAAGAGCCTGGTGACGCAGGACCGCGTGCCGGGTCGGGCGCTGCTCAACGACGCCGACCAGGCGCTGCGGCTGGTGCAGGTGCCCGCCGACTGACGGGGACAGCGCGACGTCGCGCGCCAGCGTCGCGCCGCCGCGCCGCTCGGCGTCAGCCGAGTGGGGCTTCGCCGACCAGCGCGGTCTGCGGCTCGGCGCGCAGCGTGTGGCCGCCGAACACGACCACGTCGCCCGGCTGCACCACGGTGCGCTGCGCCGGCGGCACCATCGTCGCCGGGAACCCCGGCCGCTGCAGCTCGACCCCGTTCGCCGACGCCGTGTCGAGCACCCAGAGCGACCCCTCGGCACCGAAGCCGAACTCCAGGTGCGTGCGGCTGAGCAGCTTGTCCGGGTCCTCGAGCGCGATCATGTGCGCGTAGCCGCCGTCCGGGTGGGCGCTCGCCGGGTCACGGCCGATCAGCCCGCCACCGGACACGGTCACCCGCTGGTGGTCGTCGAGCACCAGGACGGCCGCCGCGGTCTGCCGGGCCGGAGCCGCGTCACGGCGAGCCGTGCCACCGGCGGAGCCCAGGGGACGCCCGGGCAGCTGCGCGACGGTCGCCCGCACCCGGTCGGCGCTGGCGCGGGGAGCCGGCGGCGGCGTGACGACCGCGCGGGCGAGTTCGCCGCGCTGCGCCATCCGCGCGAGGTCGTCGACGGTGACCCGCTCGACGACGGGCTCGACGGGCTTCCGACGCTTCCGGAACGGCCAGATCCGCATCAGTCGACCCCGCCGCCGACGGTGGCCGAGTCGATGAGCTCGAAGGTGTCGGTCACGGTCTCGAACAGTTCGTACAGCGGCTCGGCCAGGTCGGTCGCGGGCGAGGACACGCTCACCAGCGCGACCTGGTCACCGGCCGGCACGAACGTCTGCATCAGCACGACGTCGAACGAGCCGCGGCCGTCCGGCGCCTGCACGGTCGAGACGCCCCAGACGCGCGGCACCCGACCGACGCGCGGGACCTCGTGCACGTCGACGTGCATGCCGTCGTCGTCACCGCCGAGCGCGGCGACGTGGTCGGTCAGGGCGGCGAGCGGGTCGCCCCCGGCCTCGGGCGCCGGCAGGACCGTGACGGTCAGGGCGCCGGAGACGATGCCGTCCTCGCTCGGCTCGGCGAAGGCCGCGCAGTACCGCGCACCGCTGTCCCACGCCGACCGCGCGAACCGACGGAGGGCCCGGACGATCTCGGTCCGGTGGTCCCAGAGCTCGCGCTGGTCCTCGATGCGCTCCTGCACCAGGGCGCTGATCCGGTCGTCGCGGCGCTCCGGCTCGACGGGCAGCTCGAACCAGGAGCGCGGGACCGTGATGGCGAAGTGGTCGACCGACATGCCCGCTACCGTACCGTGGCGTGTCGCCCGGCCGTCCGGCGCATCGCCCGCAGCAGCAGCGGACCCGGCAGCCGCAGCAGGGCCCCGGGCAGGACCGACCGCACGCCGCTGACCACGGCGACCGTCCGCTGGAACCGACGGTGCTCGCGCGGCCCCCACGCGAACCCGTACGCGGTCCGCAGCCGTTCCGGCAGCATCCCGACCGTGACGATCCGGACGAGCGGCATCGCGGCACGCACCCAGAGCGGCGCGAACCGCGGGTGGAGCAGGTCACGCACCACCCCGCGGGCGTCGTCGGTGACCTCGAGCCGCTCGAGGGCGTCGGCCCAGTACTCGTCGAAGGCCGCGACCGAGGTCGGCCAGCGCTCGGCGGGCACCCGCAGCGTCGTCGCGATCGGGGCGTACGCGGCGAGCACGGCCTCGGCGCGTTCCGCCGTGACGGGAGCGCCGAACAGGTCGTGCGCCCGACGAGCCGAGTCGAACAGGGTCGCGGCCACCCACAGCTGCCGGTCGACGTCGTCCGCGCCGGTCACGGGCGCGTGGGCACGGTTCACGAAACCCGCGGCGATCGCGGCGTCCTGCTCCGTGCCGGAGACGACGGCGTACACGAACATCAGGGTGTGGGCCAGCCGCTGCTGCGGTCGACGGGCGAAGTCCGAGTGCCGGCGGACCCCCGCCGCGACGACCGGGTCGGCGATCTGCAGCAGGATGGCGCGGCCGCCCGCGGCCACGGGTGTGCTGTCACCGAGGAACCGACGCAGGCTGCGGTCGTGGACGCGACCGGACGACGGACGGGAGGTGGGCCCCACCAGCCGGTTCCGGCGCACCGCGCCAGCGGGGTGACGGCCGTGACTGGAGGGACGTGGCGGGCCCGGCACCGGGCCTCCAGGCCGTGGGGTGGTCACGGTCCACCCCGTCGGCGTCGCGCCCGCAGGACGGGGACGAGATCAGCGACGATCGCCGCGACGAGCGCGACCGCGCCGGTCACGAGGGCGGCCACCAGGTACGTGCCGTCGACCCGGACGTCGCCCGTCAGGGCGAGCAGGGTCGCGACGAGCCAGATCGCGGGGAGCGGCCAGAGGCGGCTCGGTGCTCCGGTGACGACGGCTCCGACCACCGCGACCGCGAGGAGCGGCACCCATCGACCTGCCGGCTCCGACTGCGCGGCGAGGTGTGCGGAGGCCGCGACGAGCAGCATCGCCGCGATCGCCACCAGCCGGGCGGCCGACGGCATGCTGCGGACGCTGGCTCGGACACGACGGAACACGGCCCGATGCTACGGGCCGTGTTCCGCGGATCCCTGGGGAGGCGCTGATCAGGCGGTGCGGATCAGAGCGGCTTGGTGCCGAGGTCGCCCCCCAGGTCCGGCCGGTCCTCGTCGGCGTCGTGCTCCCACAGGTCGGGCGACCCCTCGCGCGGGGAGCCGCCGGTCGGGCCGTCGTCGGTACCGTCACCGCGCTGCGGCTCGACGGTCTCGCCGGCGACGGCGTCGTTCGTCACGGTCTCGAGGGACTCCTCGGACTCGTCCACCTCGTACGGGCCGACGTGCTCGCGGTCGATGTCGTCGTCGCGGCGCTGCTGGGCCTCGAAGTCGTCGACGGGGCTGATGCCGGGATCGCTCATGGTGTCCTCCTGGGTGTGGGTGGTGCCGGGTGTCGTGTGGTGTTCAGGCGCTGACGAAGTGGACGTCGCCGGAGCCGAGCGCGAGTTGCTCCGCCAGACCCTTCTCGTCGGTCGCGCCCCAGCGTTCGGCGATCTTGCCGTCACGGAACTTCGAGACCTGGATGCCGCGGACCTCGAAGGTGCGACCCGTCGGCGCGTGGCCCTGGAACGGACCGGTGTGGGTGCCGCGGATCGTGAACACCGCGGTGATGTAGTCGTCCGTGACGACGAGCGGGTCGGGTTCGAGCGTGAGGTCCGGGAACGCGGTGGTGAACTCGGTCCAGAAGTCGACGATCCCCGCGAGACCGGGCTGCTGGTCGGGCGCGGGGTCGTGGTCCACGACGTCCTCGGCCCACACCTCGGGGAATCGGTCGAAGGCCCGCGCCTCCAGGATCTCGCCGAGTCGTTCCTGTGCCTGCTGGTTCTGTTCCGCGGTCATGCGCGCTCCTTCGTTCGGGCCATCCGGTGGTTCGGGCCTTCCGGTGTACGCCGGGTCGGTGAGAGCGGCGTCCAGGGTGCGCGAGTTCACCTCCGGGACACCTCCCCGTCACGACGGCCGTGCACACTGCCGGTGCTCGGGGGAGTGGAGCGCGGTCGCCGACGGGTGGTCGAGCGACCGCGCCTTCCCCTGCGTCCCGCGCCGCCCGTTGTCTCGACGTCCATGTCGCCGCGCTAGGCTGCGTGACGGCCGTTGTCTCGACATCGAGCGACCCTCGATGTGGAGTGCGCGACCGGGAAACCGATGCCGATCGCACGAACCGTGCGGGAAGAAGAACAGCGTGGATCTTTTCGAGTATCAGGCCAGGGACCTCTTCGAGTCCTACGGCGTCCCCGTCCTCCAGGGGATCATCGCCGACACCCCGGAAGAGGCGAGAGCGGCGGCCGAGAAGATCGGTGGCGTCGTGGTCGTCAAGGCCCAGGTGAAGGTCGGTGGGCGCGGCAAGGCCGGCGGCGTCAAGGTCGCGAAGACCCCCGACGAAGCGTTCGAGCACGCCCAGGCGATCCTCGGGCTCGACATCAAGGGCCACACCGTACAGCGCGTCATGATCGCCCAGGGCGCCGACATCGCCGAGGAGTTCTACTTCTCCGTGCTGCTCGACCGGGCCAACCGCTCCTACCTCTCGCTCACCAGCGTCGAGGGCGGCATGGAGATCGAGCAGCTCGCAGTCGAGAAGCCCGAGGCGCTCGCCCGCGTCGAGGTCGACCCGCTCACCGGGATCGACGCGGCCGCCGGTCGCGCGATCGCCGAGCAGGCCGGGTTCCCGGCGGAGCTCGTCGACCAGGTGGCCGACGTCTTCTCGAAGCTCTACGACGTCTACAAGGGCGAGGACGCCACGCTCGTCGAGGTGAACCCCCTCGTCCGCACCGGCGACGGCCAGATCCTGGCGCTCGACGGCAAGGTCTCGCTCGACGAGAATGCCGACTTCCGCCACCCCGCGCACAAGGACCTCGAGGACTCCGCCAGCGAGGACCCGCTCGAGGCCAAGGCGAAGGCCCACGGCCTGAACTACGTCAAGCTCGACGGTCAGGTCGGCGTCATCGGCAACGGTGCGGGCCTCGTCATGTCGACGCTCGACGTCGTCGCCTACGCCGGTGAGCGCCACGGCGGCGTGAAGCCCGCGAACTTCCTCGACATCGGCGGCGGCGCCTCGGCCGAGGTCATGGCCAACGGCCTCGACGTCATCCTCGGCGACCCGCAGGTGAAGAGCGTCTTCGTGAACGTCTTCGGCGGCATCACCGCCTGCGACGCCGTCGCGAACGGCATCGTCGCCGCCCTCGGGATCCTCGGCGACGCGGCCACCAAGCCGCTCGTCGTGCGCCTGGACGGCAACAACGTGGAAGAGGGCCGACGGATCCTGGCGGAGGCAGCGCACCCGCTCGTCACCGTCGCCGCGACCATGGACGACGCGGCCGAGCAGGCCGCCGAACTCGCCGCTGCCGCGGCCTGAAGGGACTGACCATGTCGATCTTCCTCAACAAGGACTCCAAGGTCATCGTCCAGGGCATCACCGGCGGCGAGGGCACCAAGCACACCGCCCTCATGCTCAAGGCCGGCACCCAGGTCGTCGGTGGCGTCAACGCCCGCAAGGCCGGCACCACCGTCACCCACGGTGACGTGTCGCTGCCCGTCTTCGGCACCGTGCGCGAGGCCATCGACACCACCGGTGCCGACGTCTCCATCGTCTTCGTGCCGCCGGCCTTCGCCAAGGACGCCGTGCTCGAGGCCATCGACGCCGCGATCCCGCTCGTCGTCGTCATCACCGAGGGCATCCCGGTGCAGGACGCCGCCGAGTTCTGGGCGCACGCCAAGGCGCTCGGCGGGACGACCCGCATCATCGGCCCGAACTGCCCCGGCATCATCACCCCGGGGGAGTCGCTCGTCGGCATCACCCCGGCGACGATCACCGGCAAGGGCCCGATCGGCCTCGTCTCGAAGTCGGGCACCCTGACCTACCAGATGATGTACGAGCTGCGGGACCTGGGCTTCTCGACCGCCATCGGCATCGGCGGCGACCCGGTCATCGGGACGACGCACATCGACGCGCTCGCCGCGTTCGAGGCCGACCCCGAGACCGAGGCCATCGTGATGATCGGTGAGATCGGTGGCGACGCCGAGGAACGCGCAGCCGAGTTCATCAAGGCGCACGTCACGAAGCCGGTCGTCGGGTACGTCGCGGGCTTCACTGCCCCCGAGGGCAAGACGATGGGCCATGCCGGAGCGATCGTGTCCGGTTCCGCCGGCACCGCCGAGGCGAAGAAGCAGGCGCTCGAGGCCGCAGGCGTGAAGGTCGGCAAGACGCCGTCCGAGACCGCTGCGCTGCTGCGTGAGGTCGTCGCCGCCCGCTAGCGGCCATCGCCCGGCACACGGTCGGGACGAAGCCGGGAGGCTCGGTGCGGGTTCCGCGCCGAGCCTCCCGTCGTTCGGGGGTCGGCTCACGTATCCTCGCTGCGATGAACCGCCTGGGAACCGCTCTGCTCGCCGCGATCGAGGCGGTCGTGACGGTCGGCGTCGGCATCGGGATCGCACTGGTGCCGCTCACCCTGCTGTGGGGCTTCGAGTACGGCCTGCAGATCGACTGGGACGTGTTCTGGAAGGCCACCGGCAGCGTCTGGCTCGTCGGCCACGGCGTCGATGTCTCGTTCCTGCTCGGGTCCGCGCTGGCGAAGAGCTCCGGGGTCAGCGGTGCCGCCGATCCCATCCACGTGACGCTCGCGGCGCTCGGCTTCGCGGTCGTGACCGCCTGGCTCGGCGCCCGTGCGGGTCGACGTTTCGCGGAGACCGAGCACCGCACCACCGGCCTGCTGGTCGGAACGGCGGTCGTCGCGGCGCTCGGCCTGGGCGTCGCGCTGTCGTCGACCTCCGCTGCCACACAGCCGACGATCTGGCAGGCCGTGGTCCTGCCCGCGCTGTGGTTCGGGATCCCGGCGCTCATCAGCTCGGAGGTCTGCCGACGACGGCGCGACCTGCCGGCGGACCCCGCCACTCAGCGTGTGCTCGACCTGCTCGACCGCGTGCCCGTGCTCTGGCGTGCGATCGCCGGGTTCGGTCTCCGTGCCGGGACCGCCGCCACCGGAGTCGTCGTCGCGTTCGCCGGGGTCGTCGTCGCGTTGCTGCTCTTCACCTCGTTCGCCGAGGTCATCACCCTGTACGAGCAGTCCCACGCCGGTGTGATCGGCGGCATCGCCCTCACCGTCGGACAGCTCGCGTTCCTGCCGGACTTCGTCGGGTGGGCGACGTCGTGGCTGATCGGCCCCGGGTTCGCCATCGGCACCGGTTCGAGCGTGTCCCCGATCGCCACGACCCTCGGACCGATCCCCGGACTGCCGGTGTTCGGCGCACTGCCGACCTCGGGCCACACCTTCGGCCTGGTCTGGATCCTGGTGCCGGTGATCGCCGGCTTCGCGATCGGCGGCTCGATGCGCCCGCGACTCGTCCGTGCGCTGGGGAGCGCCGACTCCGCACTCCACCGGGCGCTCGCCGGTGTCGCGACGGGCATCGTCGCCGGTGTCCTGACCGGGCTGATCGCCTGGGTGTCGTCCGGATCGTTCGGCCCCGGACGACTGGCCGACGTCGGCCCGCACGCCCTGGTGGTGGGTGGGTTCGCCGCGCTCGAGATCGGCCTGCCGGCGGTCATCGCCCTCGCCGCGGGCAGCGACCTCGTCCGCCTGCCGGACCGGGGCTGGACACGGGAGCGCTGGACCGAGGCGGACGACGACGACGCGGACCGCAGCGGAGCCGGGGCCGGGACGGGATCGCTCCTCGCCGCGCTCGACCAGGCCGGCGCGGGACGGACCACCGACGTGCACCGGTTCGTGGTCGAGGAGCCCCACGACGGGTCGACCGCTGCCCGCCCGCGCGCCGCTGTGACCAGCCCGACGGAACCGATCGCCGACGAACCAGTCGCGCCGGCGCCCGTCGCAACGCCTCGGACGCCCCCGCGCGACCCGGACCACGACGTGGAACTGCCGGCCTGGGCCAAGACCGACGCCGTCGCCTCGGAGCGTCTGGCGGATGAGAGCCCGACCGAGCCCCGCTCGTCGGGACGTGCCGCGATGGGTGCACTGCGCGATCGACTGCACGGTGCCGCCGACGGTGTGCGGGAGCGTGCCGGTGGACTCCGCGAGCGAGCTGGTGGACTCCGCGACCGCGCCGGCGGACTCCGCGACCGCGTGACCGGTGCCGACGCCGAGCCTCAGCGCCCCGCGCCCGCTCCGGAACGGCCCGCCACGTCGACGTCCACGCCCGACCACACCGACGCGCAGCCGGCGTTCCCGTGGAGCACCGAGGAGTTCGTCGCCGGACGGGACGACGTCGACGACGAACCGGCCGCACCCGAGGCACCCGCAGCCGTTCCCACCCAGGCGGCCCGTCCGACGAACTGGGACGTCACCGACCAGATCCCCGACGAGGAGCTGCCCTGGTGGCGCCGTCCGAAGGACGATCGCTAGCGCCGACGTCATGCCGCGCGGGTCCCGGTAGGGTTGGTGCCGTGCTCGAACTGGTCGTCCTGATCTCCGGTACCGGGTCGAACCTCCGAGCCCTGCTCGAAGCGACCTTCGACGCCGAGTACCCCGCCCGTGTCGTCGCCATCGGTGCCGACCGCGATGCCGAGGGTCTCGGTCTGGGCGAGGAGTTCTCGATCCCCACCTTCACGGTGCCGTTCTCGCGCTTCGACTCGCGCGCGGCCTGGGGCGACGAGCTCGCCGAGCAGATCCGCCCGTGGTCGCCCGACCTGCTGGTGCTCTCCGGCCTGATGCGCCTGCTGCCCCCGGCCGTGGTGTCCGAGTTCGCCCCGGGCATCATCAACACCCACCCGGCGTACCTGCCCGAGTTCCCCGGCGCCCACGGCGTGCGGGACGCCCTGGCAGCCGGCGTCACCGAGACCGGCGCGAGCGTCATCGCGGTCGACGACGGCGTGGACACCGGCCCGATCCTGGCCCAGGAGCGCGTCCCCGTGCTCCCGGGTGACTCCGAGTCGACGCTGCACGACCGCATCAAGCCGGTCGAGCGCCGCCTGCTCATCCAGACCATCCTCGACATCGCCAACGGCACCACCGACCTGAAGGGCACCCCGAGCGCATGAGCGTGCACGCAGCCGACCCCAGCCTCTACCGCGACCGTGACGTGGTGCCGGTCCGCCGCGCACTCATCTCGGTGAGCGACAAGTCCGGCCTGCTCGAGCTCGCCGGTGCCCTCGCCGAGTCGGGTGTCGAGATCGTGTCGACGGGGTCCACCGCCCAAACGATCCGTGACGCCGGGTACGCCGTCACCGACGTCGCGAGCGTCACCGGGTTCCCGGAGTCGCTCGACGGCCGGGTCAAGACGCTGCACCCCTCGGTGCACGCGGGCCTGCTCGCCGACCTGCGCCTCGAGTCGCACGAGCAGCAGCTCGCCGACCTCGGGATCGCGGCGTTCGAGCTCGTCGTCGTGAACCTGTACCCGTTCGTCGAGACGGTGGCCTCTGGTGCCGACACCGCGACCGTGGTCGAGAACGTCGACATCGGCGGCCCCGCGATGGTCCGTGCGTCGGCGAAGAACCACCCGAACGTCGCGATCGTCGTCTCGCCGTCGTCCTACGCCGAGGTCGTCGAGGCCGTCCGCGCCGGCGGCACCTCGCTCGAGCTCCGCAAGCGTCTGGCGGCCCAGGCCTTCGCGCACACCGCGGCGTACGACACCGCGGTGGCGTCCTACTTCGCCAGCGACGTCGTCGCGGCCGCTGCGGCGCCGACGACCAGCGGCGACATCCAGACGCCCGGCGCGTTCGACGAGCACCTCGGCTTCACCGCCGACCTGTCGGCCACGCTCCGCTACGGCGAGAACGCGCACCAGGCAGCCGCGCTGTACACGAGCACCGACGGCGCCGGCATCGCGCAGGCGACGCAGCTGCACGGCAAGGAGATGTCGTACAACAACTACGTCGACGCCGACGCGGCCGTCCGTGCGGCGTTCGACTTCGACACCCCCGCGGTCGCGATCATCAAGCACGCCAACCCGTGCGGCATCGCGATCGCCCCGGCGGACGCCGCCGACCCGATCGCCTCGGCCCACGCCGCCGCGCACGCCTGCGACCCGCTGTCGGCGTTCGGTGGGGTCATCGCCGCGAACCGTCCGGTCACCGTGGCGATGGCGGAGACCGTGAAGGACATCTTCACCGAGGTCGTCGTCGCCCCGGGCTTCGAGCCCGAGGCGCTCGAGATCCTGTCGCGCAAGAAGAACATCCGCCTGCTCACGCTGCCGGCCGACTTCGCCCTGGCGCCGCGCGAGGTCAAGCAGATCTCCGGCGGCTTCCTGGTGCAGGACGCCGACCGCTTCACGGCGTTCGACCAGTCCACGTGGACCCTGGTCGCCGGCGCGCCCGCCGACGACCAGACCCTCGCCGACCTGTCCTTCGCGTGGAAGGCGAGCCGTTCGGTCAAGTCGAACGCCATCCTGCTGGCGAACCAGGGCGCGAGCGTCGGGGTCGGCATGGGCCAGGTCAACCGGGTGGACTCGTGCCACCTCGCGGTGAACCGTGCCGGTGACCGCGCGACCGGCAGCGTCGCGGCGTCCGATGCGTTCTTCCCGTTCGCCGACGGCCTGCAGGTGCTGCTCGACGCCGGTGTGCGCGCGGTGGCCCAGCCCGGTGGCAGCGTCCGCGACGACGAGGTCATCGCCGCGGCGACGGCCGCGGGCGTCACGATGTACTTCACGGGCGAGCGCCACTTCTTCCACTGAGGCGAGCACTGAGGCGAGCACCACTTCGTCCACTGAAGTGAACAAATCGCGGCACCCTATTGCGCGCTGAGAGTCACTGTGAATAGTCTGTAAGGCTCCGCGACAGGCAGCCGACGGTCCCTCGGGACCGGTGGCACCGCGGACACAACGGTGACGAAGACGACGACTGGAGTGACGATGGACAACATGACCGGAACCGTGGCGACGGCCGCCCGTGCAGGTCTCGTGTCCGTCGTGGGGACCACTCCCGCACGGCGATCCCTGATCGCACCGCGACCGCGCGTCGCGGCCGCCGTCTAGCCAGGCCGTTCCCACGGCCTCGCGGCGCCGCACGACCAGCGTCCGCGAACCACCCGCCTGAACCCGGGGGACGAGTGTCTCCCGGTGCCCTCCGGCCCGACCGACGTCACGCGAGTGACGGCGGAGGCGCGACCACGCGCCCGGCCGATGATCACCACGCAACGCCACACCGAGCCTCCAGGTCGAGGCCGCGCACGCACCGCACGCCAGCAGCAAGCAAGCAGCAGGCGGCCAGGGCGCAGCGCGACCCGGGGACCCGGCAGATGCATGAGGACGCAACGCATGTCCAAGTCGCCCACCACGGCGCGCCCGTCCACCTTCCGCGCGATCGCGCGGATCTACCCCTACGTGAAGCCCTACCAGGGGCGCCTCATCGGCGGCATGGCCGCAGCGATGGGAGCCTCCTTGGTGGCGCTCGCAATCCCCTACGTCCTGCAGTGGCTCGTCGACGGCCCGCTGTCATCGAAGGACGGCGCACAGATCTGGCCCGCCGGCCTCGGCGTGCTCGCCCTCGGTGTGCTCGAGGCATTCTTCATCGCCTCGCGCCGCCGGATGGTGATGCGCCCCTCGACGCGGATCGAGGCCAGCATGCGGAACTCGCTGTACGCGAAGCTGCAGGACCTGCCCGTCGCGTTCCACGACCGGTGGGAGTCGGGGCAGCTGCTGTCCCGTTCCGTGTCGGACCTGTCGTTGATCCGCCGCTGGCTGGCCTTCGGTGTCGTCCTGCTCGTCGTGAACGTCGTGACGATCGTCGTCGGCTTCGTCGTGCTGTTCACCTTCGGGTGGCTGCTCGGGCTGATCTTCCTGATCGCGTCGATCCCGCTGTGGATCAACGGGCTGCTGTTCGAGCGTCGGTACTCCGTCGTCGCGCGCCGCAGCCAGGACCAGGTCGGTGACCTCGCGACGAGTGTCGAGCAGTCGGTGCACGGCATCCGCGTGCTCAAGGCGTTCGGTCGCGGCGGGTCGAAGCTCGAGGAGTTCAGCGAGCAGGCCGAAGCCCTGCGTGGCACGGAGATCAAGAAGGCGAAGGCCATCGCGAGCATCTGGCTGTGGCTGCTGCTCGTGCCGGACGTCGCGTTCGCGCTGTGCCTGCTCGCCGGCATCTGGCTGGCGTCGCAGGGCGAGATGACCGTCGGCCAGCTGTTCGCGTTCTTCGCGACGGCGACGGTGCTGCGGTTCCCGATCGAGTCGATCGGCTTCCTGCTCTCGATGACGTTCGACACCCGCACGGCGGTCGACCGCTTCTTCGAGGTCATGGACTCCGAGAACACGATCACGGACCCGAAGGACCCGAAGACGATCGCGGAGCCGCACGGTGCGCTGTCGTTCAACGGCGTGCACTTCCGGTACCAGGACTCCGCGCCGCAGTACCCGGACCTGATCAACGGCGTCGAGCTGCAGCTGGAGCCGGGCGAGACCATGGCGCTCGTCGGGCTCACGGGCTGCGGCAAGACGACGCTGCTCTCGCTGGTGCCGCGCCTGTACGACGTGACCGGCGGATCGGTGACGATCGACGGGGTCGACATCCGCGACCTCACCCGCGAAGAGCTGCGCCGGCACGTCGGCGTCGCCTTCGAGGACGCCACCCTGTTCTCGTCGACCGTGCGTGAGAACGTGCTGCTCGGTCGCCCGGACGTGCAGGGTGCCGAGGCCGAGGCGCTCATGCGCGAGGCCCTCGACATCGCGCAGGCGTCCTTCGTGGACGACCTGCCCGACGGCGTGGACACCCGGGTGGGCGAAGAGGGGCTGTCGCTGTCCGGTGGACAGCGCCAGCGCCTGGCGCTCGCTCGCGCGATCGCCGCGCGACCGTCGGTGCTCGTGCTCGACGACCCGCTGTCGGCGCTCGACGTCGACACCGAGGCACGGGTCGAGGCGGGCCTGCGGCGCGTGCTCGCCGACACCACGTCGCTCATCGTGGCGCACCGTCCGTCGACGGTGACGCTGGCCGACCGGGTCGCCCTGATGGAGAACGGCGTCGTCACCGCCGTCGGGACCCATCACGACCTGATGGCCACCAACGAGCACTACCGCTACGTCATCTCGTCGCTCGACGACGACGACGCGACCGCACGACAGGAGGCGATGGCATGAGCCAGCAAGAGAAGAACCTGCCGCTGGACACGGCGGCCGGGCCGGGAGGCGCGGATCCCGTCGTCGACGACATCGCCGACGCGCAGTCTGCCGCGCCCGTCACCGCCTCGATCACCACCCTGGGCGTGCGCGGCGAGGAGCGTGAGGACTTCACGAAGGCGGAGAGCAAGCGCCTGCGGCGTCGCTCCCTCGCCCTGCTCGGTTCCCTCGCGGCCCCGCTGAAGCTCCGCCTGGTGCTGCTCGGGATCGTCGTCGTGGTCTCCACGGCGGGCACCGTCGCGGGCCCGGCGCTCATCGCGTGGGGCATCGACAACGCCCTGCCCGCGGTGATGGACCAGAACGACTGGGTGCCGGCGTTCGGCGTCGTCGCGACGTACATCGTGGTGGCCGTCCTCGGCGCGGTGCTCACCGCCTGGTACACCGTGCTCGCCGCACGGATCAGCCAGGCGATCCTGTTCGACCTGCGCAAGCGGGTGTTCCTGCACACGCAGCGGCTGTCGCTCGAGTTCCACGAGACCTACACGTCCGGCCGGATCATCTCCCGCCAGACGAGTGACCTCGACTCGATCCGTGAGCTGCTCGACTCCGGCCTGAACCAGCTCATCCAGGGTGTGCTCTACATGGTGTTCACCGCCGTGGCCCTGGTGCTGCTCGACCCGACGTCCGGGCTCGTGCTCGCGGTGTCGCTCGTGCCGCTCTGGTTCCTGATCCGCTGGTTCCAGAAGAACTCGCAGACGCTGTTCCGCGCCACCCGCGTCACCTCGGCGCGCGTGATCGTGCACTTCGTCGAGACGATGACGGGCATCCGTGCCGTGCAGGCGTTCCGCAAGGAGTCCCGCAACAAGGACGAGTACGGCGGCTTCGTCGAGGACTACCGGCTGGCGAACACGAAGGTGTTCAACCTGTTCGGGACGTTCGACCCGGTGCTCGTGCTCATCGGCAACGCCACGCTCGCTGCGGTGGTCGTCGTCGGCGGCTTCCGGATCGTCGGCGGGACGCTCGAGGTCGGTGCGCTGCTCGCGGTCGCGCTGTACGCCAAGCGCTTCTTCGACCCGGCGCAGGAGCTCGCGATGTTCTACAACGGGTACCAGTCGGCCTCGGCGGCGATGGAGAAGATCTCCGGCGTCCTCGAGGAGCGGCCGAGCGTGCCGGACCCCGTGAAGCCGACCAAGCTGGCCGACGCCACGGGCAAGATGGACTTCGACGAGGTCGTGTTCGCGTACAACGCGGGCAAGGTCGTCCTGCCGGAGTTCGACCTGCACATCCCGTCCGGGCAGACCATCGCGCTCGTCGGGTCCACCGGCGCGGGCAAGTCGACGCTCGCCAAGCTCATGGCGCGCTTCTACGACCCGTCGCACGGTTCCGTGCGGCTCGACGGCGTGGACCTGCGCGACCTCGACACGAAGGACATGCGCCGCGCGATCGTCATGGTCACGCAAGAGGCCTACTTGTTCTCCGGCACGGTCGCGGACAACATCGCGCTCGGCAAGCCGGGGGCCTCCCGCGCCGAGATCGAGGCGTCCGCCAAGGCGGTCGGCGCGCACGAGTTCATCATGGCGCTCCCCGACGGGTACGACACCGACGTGAACAAGCGTGGTGGTCGTGTCTCGGCGGGACAGCGGCAGCTGCTCTCGTTCGCGCGGGCGTTCATCGCGGACCCGAAGGTGCTCATCCTCGACGAGGCCACGGCGTCGCTCGACATCCCCTCGGAGCGGCTGGTGCAGGAAGGGCTCGAGACCCTGCTCGCCGACCGCACGGCGGTGATCATCGCGCACCGCCTGTCCACGGTCGCGATCGCCCACCGCGTGCTCGTGATGGAACACGGGAAGATCGTCGAGGACGGTACCCCCGCCGACCTCATCTCGGGTACCGGACGGTTCGCCCAGCTGCACGCGGCCTGGCGCGACTCGCTCGTGTAGGACGCAGCCGGGCTGCACCACGTGGTTGGCTTGCTCCATGAGCAACGACAGCGTGCAGCCCGGCGGCGTCGCCCTGCGCGACCCCTTCTACGGCGCACCCTTCACCGAGGCCGTCCGGCGGTTCTGGCGGAAGTACACCGTGTTCACCGGACGGGCCTCGCGTGCCGAGTTCTGGTGGTGGTGGATCACGTCGCTCGCGATCGGACTCGTGCTGCAGCTCGTCCCGCAGGCGTTCACGCCGGACACCGCGCTGTTCGAGAACCCAGTCGGGTCCTACCTGTTCGTCCTCTGGGGCCTCGCGACCCTGATCGGGTCGCTCGCCCTCGGCGCCCGACGGCTGCACGACGCCGGCCTGTCCGGCTTCTGGCAGTTCCTGCACGTCGTGCCCGGCATCGGCTCGCTCGTCGTGTACGTGCTGTGCCTGATCCCGACGAGCCCGAAGGGCGAGCGCTTCGACCGCTGACCGTCGGCGGACGGACGGCCGACGTGCGCGGGCCCGACGTCAGAACGGGTCGTTCGCATCCGTGGACGGCGACCAGCGGGCACGACGCATGTCGAGCCTCCAGGCCGCCGTCCCCTGCACGAGCGGCGTGCCCTCCGCGCGGTAGTGCTGGAGCGCACGGGCCTCGTGGTGCAGCGGCGGGTGCCCACCCGCGCGCACCACGCGCCACCAGGGCAGGTCGGCGCCCTCGTGCGCCATCACCTTGCCGACCGCACGCGACGCGCGTGAGCCGAGCGCCGCGGCGACGTCGCCGTACGTCATGACGTGACCCGGCGGGATCATCCGGACCACCTCGGCCACCGCCGCCCCGAAGTCCTGCTCCGGCGCGGGGGCGTCGTCCTCGGGCACGTCGTTGATGAGTACGTCGTCGGAGACGTACTAGAGCGTCAGGACCGCGAAGTGGTCGCCGTACTGGGTCTCACGGACGACCTCGAAGCCCACGGCGCGGAAGAACGCCTCGGGGCTGTCGTCGCCACCGGGCTCGTACACGACCGTCAGGCGTTCCTGCCCGCGGCTGCGGGCCTCGTCCGCCAGGCCGTGCACGGCGAAGCGGCCGACGCCGCGACCCTGCGCCGTGCCGGCGACGTTGACCCGCCAGATGGCGCTGCGCAGCTCTTCCTGCGCGTTGTCCGCGTCGAACGAACCGATGATGAGGCCCAGGACCTCGTCGCCGTCCAGGACCACCCGGGTCCACGCGGAGCTCGGCTTGACGTCGGACTCGGCGACCCCGTAGGTGGTCGGCTGCACGAACTGTTCCTGACCCGGCTTGAGCGTCAGGGAGTTCGCCGCGGCAGCGGTCTTCGCGGAGAGTTCTTCGAGACGCAGGTCGGCCATGCGGCCAGGGTAACGGTGCGACCCGTGTGGGGGCCAGCGCGGACGGCAGACCGAGACCGCACCGTTGCCGCGGTATGGTCGCGGAATGGCAGAACATCGGCGTGGAGCGAACCTCCCGTCGATCGGCGGGTTCAACCGCACGGTCGTGCTCGATGCCGTCCGACGCTCGCCGGACGGCCTGAGCCGCGTCGAACTCGCCTCGCGAACGGGCCTCAGCGCGCAGACCGTGTCGAACGTCACCCGGTTCCTGATCGAGGCCGGCATGATCGTCGAGTCCGGCACCGTCGTCGCCGGTCGGGGCAAGCCGCGCACCATCCTGCGGCTCGAACCCGGCAGCCGCTACGCCGTCGGCGTGCACGTCGACCCGGCCGTCGTCACCTACGTGCTGCTCGACCTGGCCGGTACCGTCGTCGCCTCGTCCACCACCTCGACCCCGACCGCTGACGACCCGTCCGAGGTCGTCCGCACCATCGGCTCCGCCGTCGACGGCCTGATCGCCGACGCCGGCGTGGACGTCGACGGGGTGCTCGGCGTCGGGATCGCCAGCCCCGGCCCCATCGACGTCGACGCCGGCATCGTCGTCGACCCGCCGTTCCTGCCCCGGTGGCGTGACGTGCCCCTGCGCGACGCGCTCGCCGAGGCCACGGGCTACCCCGTCCTGCTCGAGAAGGACGTCACGGCCGCCGCGGTCGGCGAGATGTTCCTGGCGGGGGAGTCGTCGGCGCGGAACTTTGCGTTCGTGTACTTCGGCACCGGCTTCGGCGTCGGGCTCGTCGTGGACCACGAACCCGTGCGCGGGGTCGGGTCGAACGCCGGGGACGCCGGGCACATCATGGTCGACCAGCGATCGCTCGCCGGCACCCCCGACGGGTCCGGCACCCGCGGCGAGGTCGGCGCGGCCGTGGCACCGGACCGACTCGTGCGGATCGCGCGGGAGCGGGGGGTGGCGTTGTCCGGCGGCGGCGACGCTGCCGGTGCGGTCTCGTCCGACGGCCCGGTCTCGTCCGATGGCCCGGTCTCGTCCGACGGGTCGGTCGACGCGGTGAACCGTGCCTGGGACGAACTCGCCGAGGCCATCGCCGCCGGCGACGAGGCCGCGATCACGCTCGCCGCCGAGGCCGGCACCGTCATGGGCGACGCCGCCGTCGTCATCGTGAACCTGCTCGACATCGACCGGGTCGTGTTCGGCGGACCGTTCTGGTCCCGCATCGCGAGTGCCGCACTGCCGGCCGCCCGCGCGGCGATCGTCGGGTCGCCGTTGCTCGTGCCGAAGCACGCGGTCGACGTGGTCGAGAGCGACCGCGGTGCCGACGTCGCCGCGGTGGGAGCAGCGTGCCTGGTGCTCGACGCCGCGTTGTCCCCGCGGGCGAGCGGGCTGCTCATCCGCCGCTGACGGCGGTCAGGGGCGGCTCGCACCGCCCGCTACGCTGCGAACCGACGGATCCGCCAGGTGGGCGGCGAACGACGGGGGACACATGACGGACAACGGCGCCGCGGGCACGATCGACCGACGCTGGGCGAAGGTCCGGCCGTTGGTGTTCCGGACGATCATCGGCGCGGTCGTCGCAGCCGGGCTCGTCGGCATCGTGGCGGTGCTGGTCGGCGACTTCGGACGGGTCGCGGTGCAGCTGCTCCTGACGATCGTCGTGGTGGTCGTCTTCGCCCTGCTGTCCTGGTACGACGCCGACGTCTCGTCACGCCGATCGGGCACGTTCGCGTTCGTCAGCATCGCCACGTCGATGTACCTGCTCGTCGCGGGGCTGTACAAGGTGTGGCTCGCCCCGACGGACTCCTCCGGCGAGGACGGCCTCTGGCTCGTCGGCGAGCGGTTCTGGCACTGGATCTGGCTCGTCGGCGTCGCCCGCGTGGCGCTCCTGCACGTGCACCTGCTGCTCGTCATCCACCGCCGGTACCCGACACCGGCGCTCCAGGTCGTCGCGAAGGCCACCGTCGGGGTCATCGCCCTGCTCGCACTGCTGCTCTCGATCCCGCTGCTCGCACCCGACGTGGACTACGCCCGCGGCTACTGGCGACTCGTCTGGGTGGTGGTCATCCTCGACCTGCTCGGAACGGTCGTCGTCCCGCTCAGCAACGCGCTCTTCCGCCCGCGGGGCGCCGTCCCGGCGGGGGCGGTCGGAGCGTGGCCGACGCCGGAAGCGCCGCCGGCAGCACCCCCGACGGCGCCCGCGACACCGATCGCGACGTGGGCCGCCACTCCGGTGCCCGATGCCCCGACGGCTGCCACGGCTGCCACGGCCGCCGGCCCGGTCGGCGCGGACCGGTACCGGTACGAGCCGCGTCCCACGTCGTCGCGTGCCCTGGCGTGGCCGCGGTACGTCGACGGCACGCCACTGCCGGCGCTGCCCGACGGGTCGCCCGACTTCTCCGGGGTCGCGCAGGGCTGAGGGATCCCGCGCTCGGGCGCCGCGCGACACCTGTCGTTCACCGGGCGGCCACCGGTCGGATGCCCGGGTGCTGAACAGTCGTGCAGGTCTCCCCTCCCCTCCCGAGAAGGACCTGCATGCGCACTCCTGCCCTGCGCCCCCGCTCCGTGCGGATCGGTGCTGCCATCGTCTCCGCGCTGGCCCTCGGCGCCGGTGTCGTCACGGCCAGCCCGGCACTCGCCGCCGTCGGTGACGACGACCCGAGCGTCGGCGCCGCCGCCCCGAACGGCCTCGTCGTCAACGAGGTCGAGTCGAACGGCGACGACACCGACTGGGTCGAGCTCGCGAACACGTCGTCGGCGTCGATCGACCTGACCGGGTACGCGTTCCTCGACGACGACAGCACCCACGACGCCTACGTCCTGCCCGCCGGCTCGACGATCGCCCCCGGCGGGTACTTCGTCATCGACCAGCTCTCGGCGACCGCGCCCGGGTTCGACTTCGGACTCGGCGGCGCCGACACCGCGCGGGTGTACGACCCCGCCGGCGACCTGGTGCTCCGGTACTCGTGGACGAGCCACGCGGTCGTCACGTACGGCCGGTGCGCCGACGGGACCGGTGCGCTGGTCGACACCACCGCGTCGACGAAGGGGGCCGCCAACGACTGCTCCTCGCCCGTGCGCATCAACGAGGTCGAGTCGCAGGACGGCACCCCCGGCGACTGGGTGGAGCTGACCAACGTCGGCAGCACCACGGTCGACCTGGGCGGGTACGTCCTCAAGGACAGCGAGGACGACCACGCGTACACGATCCCCGCCGGCACGACGATCGCGGCCGGGGGCTTCACCGTCCTCGACGAGGCGGACTTCGGCTTCGGACTCGGCAAGGCCGACTCCGCCCGGGTCTTCGATCCGCGGGGTGCGCTGGTCGACTCGTACTCGTGGACGGCCCACGCTGCCGCCACGTACGGCCGCAACCCGGACGGCACCGGCGACTTCGCCGAGACCGCCGAGTCGACGAAGGGCACCGCGAACCGGTTCGCCGGAGTCGTCACCGCCGAGCCGTGGCCCGGCGGCCCGGACGAGACCGTGCTCGACGACGAGGACACCTTCACCGGTGACCTGAGCGGCATCGACTGGACCACGTCCAGCACGTCCGAGGACGGCCAGCTCTGGGCCGTGCAGAACGGCGACGGCCTGCTCTACCACCTGACCTCGGACGGGCGGGGTGGCTGGGCGCCGTCGAACGCCGCGGGCACGGACCTGCGGTACCCCGACGGCACGGGGACCCCGGACGCCGAGGGCGTCACCGTCACGAGCGACGACCCGGGCGCCGTGTACGTGTCGACCGAGCGGGACAACGACGTGTCGAAGACCAGCCGTCCGTCGGTCCTGCGGTACGCCACCACCGACGGGTCCGAGTCGACCCTGCGCGCCACCGATGAGTGGGACCTCGCAGCCGACTTCCCGGGGCTCGGTGCGAACGCCGGTCTCGAGGGCGTCACCTGGATCCCGGACTCGTGGCTCACCGAGCACGGCTTCGCCGACGAGCACACCGGCGCGGCCTACACACCGTCGACGTACGCCGGACACGGCGAGGGGCTCTTCTTCGTCGGCGTCGAGGGCACCGCGAGCGTCTCCGCCTACGCCCTGATGGCGGACGGTTCGTTCCAGCGCGTTGCCACCATCGGTTCGCCGTTCGCGGTCGTCGCCGACGTGCAGTTCGATCCGACCCTCGACGCGCTCTGGGTGGTGTGCGACGACGCCTGCGCCGGACGCACCGCGCTGTACGAGCTGACCGACGGTGCCTTCACCGCAGCGAAGGTCTTCGAGGCTCCGTCGAACGCGGACCGGACGCTCGCCAACGAGGGCTTCGCGATCTCCGTCGTCTGCACCGACGGGCAGCGTGCAACGTTCTACGCCGACGACAACGACACGGACGGGTTCTCGCTCCGCACCGGGACGTACCCGTGCGAGGGCGGCGGCACCGATCCGGGCACGGACCCGGGCACCGACCCGACGCCGACGCCGACGCCGACGCCCACGCCTGCTCCGGGTGACGGTGGATCGACGCCTGCGCCGACCCCCGGGACCGGTGGACCGACGCCGACGCCGACGCCGACCCCGTCGCCGACCGCTCCGATCGCCCCGGTGGCTCCCTCGGAGACCGGCCTGACCGACACGAACCGTGGGGGCGTCTCGGCCCCGGCGTCCGCCCGCGCGGGAGAGACCATCGCGGTCACGGTGGGCACGCAGTACGCCGGCGACCGGGTGAACGTGTGGCTGTACTCGACGCCGACGCTGCTCGGCACCGTGACGGTCGGCGCTGACGGCACGGTGCGCGTCACGATCCCGGCCGATGCTCCGGCTGGCGAGCACCGCATCGTCGTGACCGCGGAGGACGGCACGGAGCTGGGCTGGACCCCGATCACGATCACCGCTGACGGGCAGCTCGCGTTCACGGGCGCCGAGGGCCTCGGTGCCGGAGCACTCGTCGCGTTCCTGCTGCTCGCCGCGGGCGCGGGTGTGCTGATCGCCCGACGTCGTCGCCGGGCCGCCGCGGACTAGTCCCCACGCCCCACGGGGGCAATTCGTGAGCAGGAATGGTCGGGTTCGCTCAGCGGACCCGACCATTCCTGCTCACCATGCGTGATCAGCAGTCCTCGCCGCCCCCGCAGTAGCGTCGCACCATGAGCATCGACGTCCTCCGGTACACCGCCTTCGCCGCCGAGCCCGGGGGTGGCAACCCCGCCGGACTGGTCCTCGACGCAGCGGCACTGACCGACGACGAGATGCTCGCCGTCGCCCGCGAGGTCGGCTACCCCGAGACCGCGTTCGTCGTCGGCGCCACGGCGACGGGCCCGCACGTCCGCTACTTCTCGCCCGCCGCCGAGGTGCCGTTCTGCGGGCACGCGACGGTCGCGCTCGCGGTGGCGCTCGCCGAACGGCAGGGGCTCGGCCGCCGAGTGTTCACGACGGCCGCCGGCGAGGTCGCCCTCGACGCCACCACCGGCCCGGACGGAGTGGTCCAGGTCGCGATGACGAGTGTCGAACCGGCGACGCGGGACATCGACCCGGCGCTCCTCGGGCGGTTGTCCGACCTGCTCGGACTCACGGCCGCCGACATCGCGCCGGGCTTCCCGGTGCTCGAGTCGTTCGCCGGCAACTGGCACCCGGTGCTCGTGCTGCACGACCGGGAGCTCTTCCACCAGTTCCGGTTCGCACCCGGACCGCTCGCCGACCTCAAGCGCGAGGCCGACTGGCAGGGGACGGTCACGGTGCTGCTCCGGACCGGGGAGCGCGAGTACGAGGCGCGGAACCTGTTCCCCGCCGGCCGCATCACCGAGGACCCGGCGACGGGTTCGGCTGCGGCGTCGACCGGGGCGTACCTGCGCGAGGTGGGTGCCGTCGAGCCGGGGGACCGCGTCGTCATCCGGCAGGGGCGGCACGTCGGTCGTCCGAGCCTGCTGCTCGTCGACGTGCCGGAGTCCGGCGGGATCACCGTGACGGGGAGCGCGACACCGATCGACTGACGCAAGTTCTTTCCCAGAGCGCGTGCGATGGGAAGCGGAATCGGGCGTACCTGGTCGAAAGTTCCGACCAGGTACGCCCGATTCGGCACGGCACGCCCGATTCGACCACCCGCCCCGACGCGCGCGGCGCGAAAAACTCCTTGACACGGATAAGTCCATACGCTGGACTAATCCTGCGCGCGGGCGATGGAGCCCGCGGATGTCACCCGTGCAAAGGAGCACCGATGAAACGCACCCGCATCATCGCCGGACTCGCAGCCGTGGCCGTCGCCGCGGTCGGCCTGGCAGGCTGCTCAGCCTCGGGGTCCGCCTCGAGCGACACGATCAAGATCGCGTACCAGAAGTTCGGAGCCTTCCAGCAGCTCGACGCCCAGATGAAGGTCGTCAAGAAGGAGTACGAGAAGGACAACCCGGGCAAGAAGGTCACGCTCGTCCCGATTCAGGCCCAGGGCAACGACTACTACACGAAGCTCGCGCTCATGAACAAGGCGCCCGCGACGGCTCCCGACGTCATGTACGAGGACACGTTCCTCGTCAAGGCCGACGCCGAGGCCGGCTACCTCCTGCCGCTCGACAAGTACACGGCGAAGTGGAAGGACTGGGACCAGTTCTTCGACAACGCCAAGCAGGCCGGCCAGGGTGACGACGGCAAGATCTACGGCGTCCCGATGGGCACCGACACCCGCGCGCTCTGGTACAACAAGGACATCTTCAAGTCCGTCGGCCTGCCCGTGCCGTGGCAGCCGAAGACCTGGGACGACGTGCTCGCCGCAGCGAAGACGATCAAGGACAAGAAGCCCGACCTCATCCCGTTCAACATCTACTCGGGCAAGGCGCAGGGCGAGGCGTCGACCATGCAGGGCTTCGAGATGCTCCTGTACGGGGCGGACGGCTCCGGCAACACGCTCTACAAGGACAAGAAGTGGGTCACGGGCTCGAAGCAGTTCGAGGACTCGCTGCAGTTCGTGAAGGACGTCTACCAGGGCGGCCTCGGCCCGACACCGCAGCAGGCGCTCGACACGAACGTCGGCACGACCATCGCGCAGACGTGGCTGCCGAAGGGCAAGCTCGCGATCGACCTCGACGGTTCGTGGCAGTCCGGCACGTGGCTCAAGTCCGGCACCGCGCCGTGGGCCGAGTGGAACGACGTGATGGGTCAGGCGCCGATGCCGACGCAGAACGGTCAGGACCCGGGCTACAACTCGATGTCCGGCGGCTGGACCCTGGCGGTCGGCGCGAAGTCGAAGAACCCGCAGGCGGCGTTCGACTTCATCACGAGCTTCCTCGACAAGGACGGCTCGCTGAAGTACGACACCGAGAACAGCCAGATCGCCGTCCGCAAGGACGTCGCGGACGACACCGCCTACACCGACGCCAACCCGACGTTCAAGTTCTTCTCCGGACTGGTGGAGAACACGAACTTCCGCCCGGCGACGAGCGACTACTCGCAGGTGTCCAACGCGATCCAGGTCGCGATGGAGTCGGTCATGACCGGACAGCAGACGCCGAAGCAGGCGGCTGCCGTGTACGACAAGGCCGTCACGCAGGTGGTCGGCAAGGAGAACACCGTCTCGGCTGGTTGACGGACGTCACCCACTGACGGACGGGAGGCGCGGGGCGGCCCCGCACCGCGCCTCCCGGTCCGTCCTTCCCCACCTTCGGAACCCCTCCGCACCCGGAAGGCACCCATCGTGTCCAGCACCCCCCTCGCGCCGACGCTGTCGGCGCCCGGTGCGCCGAAGCGCACCGATCCACCCGTGCCGCGCAAGCGGCGACCACTGCGGAACGTCGGCCGAGCGGTCCCGCTCCTGCCCGCCCTCGTCCTGCTCGTCATCTTCCTGCTCGGCCCCGTCATCTCGTCGTTCTACGGGTCGTTCACGAACTCCGCGCTCACCGGCGCCGGCGCTGCCGACCAGCAGTTCGTCGGCTTCCAGAACTACGTCGAACTGTTCCAGGACCCGGACTTCCCGAAGTCCGTCATCCTGACGGTCGTGTTCCTGCTCGCCTCGGCGGTCGTGGGACAGAACGTGCTGGGGCTGGGCCTCGCACTCCTGATGCGCTCGGCCAACAAGGCCGTCCGCGCGATCGTCGGCACCTTCGTCGTCGCCGCCTGGGTCCTGCCGGAGATCGTCGCCTCGTTCGCCGCGTACGCGTTCTTCAACGACGAGGGCACGCTCAACGAGTTCCTGAAGTCCATCGGCATCAGCGGACCGAACTGGCTCTACACGTTCCCGATGTTCGCCGTGATCCTGGCCAACATCTGGCGCGGTACGGCCTTCTCGATGCTCGTCTACTCCGCCGCCGTGCAGGAGGTCCCCGAGGAGATCACCGAGTCCGCCGAGGTCGACGGTGCCACCGGGTGGCAGCGCCTCGTCTACATCACCCTGCCGGTGATCCGACGGAGCATCTCCACCAACCTGATGCTGACGACGCTGCAGACGCTGTCGGTCTTCACCCTCATCTTCGTGATGACCGGGGGTGGGCCGGGCACGAACTCGTCGACCCTGCCGATCCTCGCCTACCAAGAGGCGTTCAAGTTCTCGCAGCTCGGCTTCGGGACCGCGATCGCGACCATCCTGCTCGTGGTGGGGGCGGTCTTCTCGATCATCTACATCCGAGCCCTCAAGCCGGAGGTGGACTGATGGCCATCACTGCCCCGTCCCTCGACCCGACCACCACCCGCTCGGTGACCGCTCCCGGTTCGCTGCACATGACGTCGCCCCGCGGCCGCACCATGCGGTGGGTGGCGAACACCGTGCTGCTCGTCATCGCGGTGTGCTTCGCGGTCCCGCTGCTCTGGCTCGTCCTCGCCTCGGTCGACACCCAGGCGTCGCTGTCCGTGAAGCTGCCGACGCAGTTCACGCTCGACAACTTCACCAAGGTGCTCACGCCCGAGCTGTCGTTCATCCCGCTCGCGAACAGCCTGCTGCTCTCCGGCGGCACGGCAGTCGTCACGGTGGTCTTCGCACTGCTCGCCGCGTACCCGCTGTCCCGCTACAAGATGCGCGTCAACAAGCCGTTCCTGTACAGCATCCTGTTCGGGACCGGCCTGCCGATCACCGCCATGATGGTGCCCGTCTACGCGCTGTTCGTGTCGCTCAACCTGATCGACAACGTGTGGGGCTGCATCTTCTTCCTCGCCGCGACGTCGCTGCCGATGGCGATCTGGATGGCGAAGAACTTCATGGACTCCGTGCCGATCTCGCTCGAAGAAGCAGCGTGGACCGACGGGGCGTCGATGATGACCACCCTGACGCGCATCGTCGTCCCGCTCATGCGTCCGGGCATCGCCGTCGTGTTCATCTTCGTGTTCATCCAGGCGTGGGGGAACTTCTTCGTCCCGTTCGTCCTGCTGCTCTCGCCCGACAAGGTGCCCGCCGCGGTGAGCATCTTCAACTTCTTCGGGCAGAACGGGGCGGTCGCGTACGGACAGCTCGCCGCGTTCTCCATCGTCTACTCCGTGCCCGTCATCGCCCTCTACGTGATCGTGTCCCGAGGCCTCGGCGGCGGCAACGCCCTCGCCGGCGGCATCAAGGGCTGATCCGCTGGCCCCGGCCGGCTCTCTCGAAAGGAACCACATGCACCAGGACGAACCGCTCGTCGAGGCCCGGATCGCCCGCCTCGTCCGCGACCGTGTCGACCCCGCCGTCCACCGCCGCTCGGCGCCGGTGACGATCGAGGCGTGGGAGGTGCCGGACGAGCCGGTGCCGTTCGACTCCGCCGTCCAGCAGGCGTACACACCGTTCACCGTGGGCAGCGCCTGGGGTGGCCGGCCGTGGGGGACCACCTGGTTCCGGATCACCGGCACCGTCCCCGCCGACTTCGGCACCGCACCGGGGACCACTGCGGAACTGCTCGTCGACCTCGGGTTCACCAAGCGGCACCCGGGGTTCCAGGCCGAGGGACTGGCGTACCGGCCCGACGGCTCCACGATCAAGGGCGTCGAGCCGCGGAACGACACCGTGCCCGTCGAGGTCGGTGCAGGGGAGTCGTTCGAGCTGTACGTCGAGGCCGGCGCGAACCCGGACATCGGCGGCGACTCGTTCCAGGGCGCGACGCCCCTCGGGTCGCGCTCCACCGCGGGTGACAAGCCGATCTACCGCGTGCGTGCCCTCGAACTCGTCGAGCGCGACGACACCGTGTGGGAGCTGCAGCAGGACTTCTGGGTCCTGCGCGGCCTGATGGCGGAACTCCCCACGGACGGCACACGGGGCGCCGACATCCTGCACGCCCTCGAGCTCGCCGCCGACGCCCTCGACCCCGACGACGTCGCCGGCACCGCAGCGGACGCCCGTCAGGTGCTCGCACCCGTACTGGCCGTCCCCGCCAGTGCCGCCGCACACCGGGCGATCGCCGTCGGCCACGCGCACATCGACTCCGCCTGGCTCTGGCCGGCGCGTGAGACGATCCGCAAGTGCGCCCGCACCTTCTCGAACGTCCTCGACCTGATGGACCGCGACCCGGACTTCACCTTCGCCTGCTCGTCCGCGCAGCAGTACGCGTGGATCCGCGACGGCTACCCGTCGATCTGGGCCCGCATCAAGCAGCGCGTCGCCGAGGGCCGGTGGATCCCGGTCGGTGGCATGTGGGTCGAGTCGGACACGAACCTGCCCGGTGGTGAAGCCCTCGCCCGACAGTTCGTCGCCGGCAAGCGCTTCTTCCTCGAGGAGTTCGGCATCGACACCCCCGAGGCCTGGCTGCCCGACTCGTTCGGCTACTCCGGCGCGCTGCCCCAGATCGTCCGGGCCGCCGGCTCGAAGTGGTTCGTCACCCAGAAGCCGTCGTGGAACGAGACGAACGTCATCCCGCACACGTCCTTCCACTGGGAGGGCATCGACGGCTCGCGCGTCCTGACGCACCTGCCGCCGGCCGACACCTACAACTCCGACGTCTCCGCCGCCGACCTGCACCGCGGCGAACGGAACAACAAGGAGCGCGGCGTCGCGAACACCTCGATGCTGCTCTACGGCTTCGGTGACGGCGGCGGCGGACCCACCCGCGAGATGGTCGCGGCCGCCCGACGCCAGCACGACCTGGACGGCTCGCCGCGCGTGCAGCTCGGCACCCCCGCCCAGGTCTTCGAGGAGCTCGAACGGGTGCTGCCGACCCCCGGTGTGTGGTCCGGCGAGATGTACCTCGAGTTCCACCGCGGCACCTACACGTCGCAGATCCGCACGAAGCAGGGCAACCGTCGCTCCGAGCACCTGCTCCGCGAAGCCGAGCTCTGGGCGTCGACCGCGGCTGTGCGCCTCGGGCTCGACTACCCCTACGAAGAGCTCGAGCGCGCCTGGCACACCGTCCTGCTGCAGCAGTTCCACGACATCCTGCCGGGGTCCTCGATCGCCTGGGTCTACGAGAACGCCGAGGAGAACTACGCGCAGATCGCCCAGGTGCTCGAGGGGCTGATCGGCAACGCGACGACCGCGCTCGCGAACGGGGGCGCTGCGGCGCTCGCCGGGGTCGGGGCCTCGTCGTCGGCCGCCGCCGGCGGCAGCAGCGCGCTGCTCGACGCGCCGTCCGGCGCCGACGCCGTCGGCGGGAGCGGCTCGTCCGGGAACGTCGTGCGCTTCAACGCCTCGCCGGTCGCGGCGGGAGACGCGGCCGCCCTGGGTGGTTCGCTCGGCTCGGAACCGCGACCCGTGCCTCCCGTCCGCTCTGGCGACCACTTCGTGTTCGACACGGGCGTCGTCACGGCGACCATCGACGGCGCCGGCCACGTCGTGTCGCTCGTCGACCGCGCCAGCGGGCGCGACGCGATCGCACCGGGTGCGGCAGCTGCCGAGTACACCGTCTTCCGCGACACCCCGAACCAGTGGGAGGCGTGGGACATCGACCGTGCGTACCAGCGCAACGGCACCGTCCTGTCAGCGTCGTCGGTCGCGATCGACGGCTCCTCGCTCGTGGTGGAACGGTCCTTCGGGGCGTCGACGCTCACGACCCGGTACTCGGCGGTCGCCGGGCTCGCAGAGCTGGTGATCGAGACCGAGGTCGACTGGCACGAGCACCAGAAGCTGCTGAAGCTCGCATTCCCGGTGGACGTCCGAGCGTCGTCCGCCTCGAGCGAGATCCAGTTCGGCCACATCGACCGGCCGACCCACCAGAACACCTCGTGGGACCACGCCCGCTTCGAGACGTCGGCGCACCGCTGGGTGCACGTCGCCGAGCCCGGGTTCGGCGTCGCGGTGGCGAACGACTCCACCTACGGACACGACATCACACGCTCGACGCGGCCCGACGGCGGGACCACGACGCTCGTGCGCGAGTCGCTGCTGCGCGGGCCGACGTTCCCGGACCCGAACGCCGACCAGGGGCACCACGTGTTCCGGACCGTGCTGCGGGTGGGGGCGTCGGTGCTCGACGCCGCCGACTCCGGCTACCGGCTGAACCTGCCGGTGCGGACCGTCGCCGGTTCGACCGCGGTTTCGCCGCTGGTCTCGGTGTCGTCGCCGCAGGTCTTGGTCGAGGCCGTGAAGCTCGCCGAGGACCGCTCCGGTGACGTGGTCGTGCGACTGTACGAGGCCTCCGGCGGTCGGGCGACCGACGTCGGGGTGTCGTTCGGGTTCGACGTCGCTTCCGTGGCGACGGTGGACCTGCTGGAACGCCCGCTGGGGGACTCGTGGGACTCGGGGGAGCCGGTCGTGCTCACGCTCCGGCCCTTCGAGATCGTGACCCTGCGGGTACGCCGGGCCTGAGGCAGCGGGGCCGGTCCCCCTCGGGGGAGAGACCGCGGCGCCGGACGGGACACGGGTGCGTTCCGTCCGGCGCCGCTCTGCGTGTGGTGCGTGGGGTGGGTGGGTACCTGGTCGATTCGGGCGTACCTGGTCGAAAGTACCGACCAGGTACGCCCGATTCCGCTTGGCATCGCGGCCGTTCTGGGAAGGAACGTCCTCCCTCCCCAGGCGGGCAGTCCTGGAGGCCCGTCCACAGACCTCGACGTCAGCCCGCTGGGCGCATGGCGGGTCGGGCAACGTCTCCTCCATGAACGAACCGCTGCCCATCCTCCGAGCCTCGCCCACGCGTGAGGCCGGACTCGACGCCACCACCCTGCGCCGCCGGACCCGACTCCAGGGTCCGGGCCGACTCGTCCGGGCAGGGCCGAACGCGTTCGTCGACGGCGCAGCGTGGGACGCGGCCGGGCCACGGCAGCGGTACGTCACCCGCGTGTACGCGCGGCTCGGCCGGCTCGGCTCGCGGGCGACGGCATCGCACGACTCGGCGGCCGCGGTGCACGGGCTGCCCGCGCTCGGCGGGTGGAGCGTCCCGGTGCACGCCACCGTGCCGGAGTCGATGTACCGGGGCAGGACCCCCGAGCTGGTCCTGCACACGAGACCGGTGTCCGGCGCCGAACGGGTCCGGGTCGGCGACCTCGCCGTGACCGCGGTCCCGCGGACGGTGATCGACATCGCCATGAGCGGGGACCTGCGCACGGGGGTCGTCGTGGCAGACGCTGCGCTGCGCAACGGGACCGAGCGCGACGAGCTGTGGCGAGCGGTGCACCCGAGTGCTCGCGGGCGGGCCCGGGCCGCACAGGTCCTCGACCTGGCCGACGGGCGTTCGGGGTCGCCGGCGGAGTCACTCGCGCGCGTGGTCTTCCGCGAGCTCGGGTTGCCCGCCCCCGTGCTGCAGCAGGAGTTCGTCGTCGATGGCCGCCGGTCCGCCGTCGACTTCTGGTTCCCCGCAGAAGGCGTCGTCGTCGAGATCGACGGACGCGCGAAGTACACGCAGGACCGGTACCTCGGCGGTCGCAGCCAGACCGAGGTGTTCCTGGACGAGAAACGTCGCCACGCCAGACTGCTCACGGTGCCGGGTGTGCGGACGATCATCCGGCTCGAGTGGCGGGACCTGTTCGACCTCGATGCGCTGGCGCTCCGGTTCCGCGCCGCGGGGTTGCCGTGTGCGATCCGCCCGGTCCGGAGCGCCCGCCGCACCGCAGTCGGTGGGCGTCGGTGAGCCGGCTCAGCGCGGCGTGGTTAGCGTGGCGGCATGGCAGTGCAGGAGATCTGGCTCGTCCGCCACGGTGAATCGCTCGCGAACGTCGCCGCCGCCCGAGCAGAGGGCGCGGGCGACGACGTCATCGACGTCGAGTACCGGGACGCCGACGTCCCGCTGAGCCCGCTCGGCGAGTCGCAGTCGCGGTCGCTCGGACAGGAACTCGCCGATCGTGGCATCGACGACGTCCCCGTGGCGCTGTGGGTCTCGCCGTACCTGCGTGCGCAGCAGACCATCGAGATCGCGCTCGGGGCCGGCGGACTGGCCGAGCCCGAGAAACGGGTGGACGAGCGGCTCCGCGACCGCGAGCTCGGTGTGCTCGACCTGCTCACCCTGCAGGGTGTCCGGAACCGGTACCCCGACGAGGAACGTCGCCGGCAGTGGCTCGGCAAGTACTACCACCGGCCAGCGGGCGGCGAGTCCTGGGCCGACGTGATGCTCCGGCTCCGATCGGCACTCGTCGACGTCGAACGGATCGAGGGCACCGAGCGGCTCGTCGTCGCGGCGCACGATGCCGTCGTGATGCTGGTCGTGGCGGTGTGCCTCGACCTCGACGAGCCGGCGCTCATGGAGTTCGCTCGGACGCACGCGGTCGCGAACGCCTCCCTCACCCGACTCCGCCGCGAGCGGGCGGGCGCACCGTGGGTGCTCGAGGAGTTCTCCTCCGTCGGGCACCTCGACGACGACGAGGTCACGGCGCACACCGGCCGGAAGGACGACGAGCATGTCCGCTGAGACCGTCACCCCGAACTTCCTGCGGGACTGGCCGCTCCCCGAGCCCGGCGCCGGCAAGTACGGTCGCGGGCAGGTGCTCGTGGTCGGCGGCGCAGCGCGGACGCCCGGCGCCGCGATGCTCTCGGCGCTCGCTGCACTCCGGGTGGGAGCGGGGCGGCTCACCCTCGCGGTGGGGCGGAGCATCGCGAACGAGGTCGCGGTCGCCGTGCCCGAGTCCGGTGTCGAACCGCTCGACGAGGACGCGGACGGTCACGTCGCCGTGGGCGCGATCGAGGGGATCGCGGACTCGGCTGCGAGCGCGGACGCGCTGCTGGTCGGCCCAGGACTCGACGAGCCGAACGGCACCCGTGACCTGGTCGCCGGACTCGCCGACGTCGTCGGACCGCAGACCACCGTCGTGCTCGATGCGTTCGCCCTCGGGGTGGCGGCCGACGTGCGGGACCGTCTGGAACCGCTCCGGGGTCGGCTGGTGATGACGCCCAACTCCGGCGAAGCCGAACGGCTCCTCGGTCGGGAGGGCAGCGGCGACGACGTGGCCGACGCGATGGCGATCGCGCAGCGGTTCGGTGCGGTCGTGGCCCTGGGGGACGCCATCGCGACTCCCCAGGGGCGGAGCTGGATCAAGGGCACCGGCTCCGGAGGACTCGGCACCAGCGGCAGTGGCGACGTCCTGTCGGGTGCGGTCGCCGGCCTGCTCGCTCGTGGCGCGGAACCGGCACAGGCGGTGGCGTGGGCGTCCTACGTGCACGCGGCTGCCGGTGATCGGCTCGCGGTGCAGGTCGGGCCCCTCGGGTACCTGGCAAGCGAACTCGTGACCGAGATCCCGCGGGTGCTCGTCGAACTCGGCGCCTGAGCTCGCCCGTTCTTTCCCAGAGCGCGCGCGATACCTCATGCTTTCGGGCATACCTGCCAGGAACTTCTGACCAGGTACGCCCGAATCGACCAGGTACGCCGCCGCCCCGCGCCCCGCTCAGCCCTGCAGCGCCTCCACGGCCTTCGCGATGCGCCGCGCTCGGGTCTCCGGCGCCTTCGCCTGCGACACCGGGTCGGCGAGCGCTCGCTGCCGCGAGTTCGACAGGGTGTCGAACGCTGCACGCACCCCAGCGTCCTGCAGTGCCGCCGCCAGGTCGTCGGGCAGATCGATGACCCGGGGCTGCGTGTCGACGACGAGCGTGACCTCGACGGTGTCCCCGGCAGCGATGCCCGCGGCCTCGCGGTGCGACGCGGACAGCGGCACCAGGAACTGCTCGTCCATGACCCCGACGGTGGACCGGTAGGTGTAGCCGCCGTTGATCGTGACCACCACCGGCGGGCGCTTCCCCGCACCCAACGCATCGATCACGGACGACGGGACCGGGAGCCCTGTCGCCGTCTTCCTCGCCAGCAGGACCGTCGTCGTGAACTGCATCCGTGCCTCCAGGCCGTGAACCGGAGCACGCACCGAGCGTGCCGCCAGGCGAGATCGTACAGCCGCACCCGCTGTTCCGCAGCCGTTCACCGGCGCAGCACGGGCCGGAAACCGGCCGCGTCCACGATCGTCCCGGGCCGAGAACCGCGGCCCCACACGCAGCACCCGAAGCACCCGAAGCACCCGAAGCACCCGCAGCACCCACCCGAAAGGCACCTCCCGTGCAGCACAAGCGCACCATCGCCGGCATCGCCCTCACCGCCGCAGCGATCGTCACCCTCGCCGGATGCTCGGCCACGAGCTCGGCCAGCACGACGAAGGACGACACGAACTGGAAGACCGCCACGAGCGCCGAGGCCTCCGGTGGCATGGACGCCCTCGTGAAGGCCGCGAAGGCCGAGGGACAGCTCAACGTCATCGCGCTGCCGCCGTCGTGGGCCAACTACGGCAAGATCATCGACGGCTTCACGAAGAAGTACGACATCACGGTCAACTCCGCGAACCCGAACGGCTCCAGCGCCGACGAGGTCGCCGCGGTGAAGTCGCAGAAGGGGCAGTCCACCGCTCCCGACGTGCTCGACCTCGGCAACGCCGTGCTGCAGGAGAACCTCGACCTGCTGACGGACTACAAGGTCGCAAACTGGAGCGACATCCCGGACACGCTCAAGGAGAAGAACGGCGCCTGGACCCGCGACTACACGGGCCTGATGTCCATCGGCTACGACTCGTCGAAGATCACGGACGCACCGAAGGACCTGACGGACCTGCTCGGCTCCGAGTACAAGGGCAAGGTCTCCATCGCGGGCGACCCGACGCAGGCGAACCAGGCCGCATCAGCCGTGTACCTGGCAGCGCTCGAGAACGGCGGCTCGGCCGACGACATCACCAAGGGCGTCGACTACTTCGGCAAGCTCAAGCAGGCCGGCAACTTCCAGAACGTGCTGCCCACGCAGGCCACGGTCGCCTCGGGTGAGACCCCCGTCGTCATCCAGTGGTCGTACAACAACCTCGCGTGGGGCCCCGCCGCCGGTGCGAGTGGCAACAAGGACTGGAAAACCGTCGTGCCGGAGGGTCAGGCGCTCGGCTCGTACTACTCGCAGGCGATCAACAAGGACGCCCCGCACCCCGCCGCCGCTCGCCTGTGGCAGGAGTACATCGCCAGCCCCGAGGCGCAGAACCTGTACCTGCAGGCCGGTGCGTTCCCGTCGACCCTCGCCGCCCTGGAGAAGTCCGGCAAGGTCGACCAGGACGCCCTCGACGCCGCCGGTGGTGCGCCGAAGGACTACGTCGAGCTGACCGACGCACAGGTGGCAGACGCCGCGAAGGTGCTGTCGGCCAAGTGGTCCTCGACCATGGGGTCCTGACCAGCATGACCACCGCATCGGCGGGCGCGCCCGCGGCGAGCGCACCGGCGACGAGCGTGACGAGCCCCGTGCTCCCGCCGTCCGCACGAGCGTCCGCCGATGCCGTCCGTCACGGCGTCGGACCCCGTGTCCGGCGCCGTGTCGGCCTGGCCTGGCTCGGCCTCACCCCGTTCGCCGCGTACGTCCTGCTCTTCCTCGCCGTCCCCGCGGTGATCGCGGTCGGCAGCGGGTTCTTCACCGACGACGGCGCGTTCACCCTCGCGAACCTCGCCGCGTTCGCCGAACCCTCGGTCCTGCGGGCGTTCGGCGGCTCGTTCGGTCTGTCCGCCGTGTCCGCGGTGATCGGGGCCGTCATCGGAGCGCTCGTCTGCTGGGCACTGTCGGCACTGCGGCCCGACGGGCTCGTCCGGTCGATGATCGACTCGGCCGCGAGCGTCCTCGCCCAGTTCGGCGGCGTCATGCTCGCGTTCGCGTTCATCGCCACGATCGGCGTGCAGGGTCTCGTCACGACGTGGCTGGTGTCGCTCGTCGACGTCGACCGCAACGCGACGGGCGCCTTCCTCTACACGGTGCCCGGTCTCGTGATCCCGTACGTCTACTTCCAGGTGCCGCTGATGGTCCTCACGTTCATGCCCGCGCTCGAGGGCGTGAAGACGCAGTGGGGCGAGGCCGCCGCCACGCTCGGCGCCTCCCGCGCCACGTACTGGCGCCGGATCGCCCTGCCCGTGCTCGCGCCGGCGTTCTGGGGCTCGTTGCTCCTGCTCTTCGCGAACGGGTTCTCGTCCTTCGCGACCGCCGCCGCACTCATCTCCCAGGGCGGCATCGTGCCGCTCACGATCCGCACGCAGCTCACCAGCGAGACGCTCATCGGCCTGCAGAACGTCGCCGGGGTGCTCGCGTTCGGGATGGTCGTCGTGATGGCGGTCGTGATGGGTGCGTACGCACTGCTGCAGCGCCGGGCAGCCAGGTGGCAGCGATGAGCGGGGCGGCCCCGGTGCGTCCGGTGAGGCCGGGAGGCCCGTCCCGCGTCGGCCGCTTCGGCACGGCCCCGTCACGGGGCACCGCCACGGCCGTGCTCACGGTCGTCGGGATCGTCTTCGCCGTCCCGCTGGCCGCGCTGGTGCAGTTCACCTTCCGCCAGGGCACCGACGACGGTCTGACCTTCGCGCACTGGGCGGCCATCGTCGACCCGGTCAACGCGTTCACCTACCAGCCGGTGTTCGACGGCCTCGGGGCATCGCTGCTCATCGCGGTCATCACCGTCGGCATCGTGCTGTTCGTCCTGCTGCCCACCCAGATCATCACGGCGTTGCGCTACCCGAGGCTCCGCCGCGTCCTCGAGTTCGTCTGCATCGTGCCGATCACCGTCCCCGTCGTGGTGCTCGTCGTCGGCTTCATCCCCGTGTACCAGGTGGTCTCGCGGGTCTTCGGGTCCGGGGCGTGGACGCTGGCCTTCGCGATCGGCATCGTCACGCTGCCGTTCGCGTTCCGCCCGATCGCCGCCGCCATCACCGCGACGGACCTGACGGTGCTGTCCGAGGCCGCCCGGTCGCTCGGCGCCTCGTGGTGGACGGTCACCTGGCGGGTGCTCCTGCCGAACCTCCGCCGGGGCATCACCGCCGCGTGCTTCCTCACCATCACGGTGGTCCTCGGCGAGTACACGCTCGCCGCGTTCCTGTCCCGCACCACCTTCCAGACCGCCCTCGTGCTCGTGCAGCAGACCGACCCGTACGTCGCCGCGATCTTCTCGGTCGCGGCCCTCGTGTTCGGCTTCGTCCTGCTCGTCGTCATCGGCCGCATCGGGACGGGCCGTCGTGCCGGCCGTACCCGCACCGTCCGCACCACCCGCGTCAAGGAGTCCGCATGACCGTCACCGCACCGGCAGCCCCGGCGTCCCTCGCCTCCGCCGGCGCCGTCGTCGAGCTCGAAGCCGTCGAGAAGCACTACGGCACGCACCGGGCCCTGGCCGGACTCTCGCTCCGCGTCGAACCGGGCGAGTTCGTGTCCCTGCTCGGCCCGTCGGGCTGCGGCAAGACGACGGCGCTCCGAGCGCTCGCCGGCCTCGAGGCCATCGACGCCGGAGCCATCCGCATCGACGGCCAGGACGTCGCCGCCACCCCGGTGAACAAGCGCGACATCGGGATGGTGTTCCAGCAGTACTCGTTGTTCCCGCACATGACGGTGCGGCAGAACGTCGCGTTCGGCCTCGAGATGCGCCGTGTCCCCGCCGCCGAGCGCAGGAGCCGCGTCGTCGAGGCACTCGACATGGTGCACCTGGGCGAGTTCGCCGAGCGCTACCCGCACCAGCTGTCGGGTGGCCAGCAGCAGCGCGTCGCCCTCGCCCGAGCCCTGGTCACGCGGCCCCGCGTCCTCCTGCTCGACGAGCCGCTGTCCGCCCTCGACGCCAAGGTGCGCGTCTCGCTCCGTGAGGAGATCCGCCGCATCCAGAGCGACCTCGGCATCACCACGGTGTTCGTCACCCACGACCAGGAAGAGGCGCTCGCCGTCTCCGACCGCATCGCCGTGATGAGCGCCGGCGACATCGAGCAGATCGGCACGCCGGAGGAGCTCTACCGCTCCCCGTCGTCGGCGTTCACGGCGGACTTCGTCGGCCAGTCCAACCGGCTGCAGGGCGACCTGCGCGGCGGCGACGTGTTCGTGTACGGGTTCCGCGTGCCCGCGCTCGACGCCTCGGTCGCCGACGGGCCGGTGCTCGCCTACGTCCGACCGGAGGACGTCGCCTTCGCCCCGGAGGGCATCAGCGGCACCGTCGTGTCGTCGAGCTTCCTCGGCTCGATCCGCCGCACCACGGTCCGGCTCGACGACGACACCGTCGTGATCGTGCAGCACGAGGTCGGCGACCGTCGCGCCGCCGGCGAGTCCGTCGCCGTCCGCCTGCTCGGCGCCCCCGTCGCGGTCGCCCCGCTCACCTGACCGGCGAAGCGACAGTCCTCGCCGGACCGGGCCGGGCCGGGCCCGTCCGCTCCGCGAAAGCGACGGTTCCCCGCGGAACGTCGGCGGCACACTGTCGCTTTCGCGGGGTGGACGCGACCACGGGCGGACGGGAGGCGCGTGACGGCCTGGCACCGGGCCTCCCGTCCGGTGGGGTCAGCGCTGGAAGCGCGCCTCGCGCTCGTCGGCCAACGCCGCCGCGACACGGGCACGCATGTTCGCGGGCATGTCGGGCAGGTCGTCGAGCCGGGCCCAGAACGCCTCGGTGTTCTCGCCGTCCGCCGGGTTCGGCGTACCCGAGACGTACCGGCAGGCGAACACCAGGTCGAGGTACTGCGCCCGGTCGCCGTTCGGGTACGTCATCTCCGGCAGCACCTGCACCCACGCCAGCCGTTCGGCGACGGCGACGACGTCGGCCTCTTCCAGGACCTCGCGCTCGGCGGCGACGGCGGGTTCCTCGCCCGGGTCGACGATGCCGGTCACCGGGGTGAAGGCGCCGTTGTCCGCACGACGGACCACGAGGAGCTCCTGGTCGGCACCGGAACCCCGCGTGACCACGGCGGTGACGCCCGTCAGCCACAGCGGATCGGTGCCGATCCTCGAGCGGAGGGACAGGACGAAGTCGGGGGTGGGCATGTCCCCACGCTACCGATCCCGCCCTGTCGGAGACTGGTCATGACCAGTAGCATGGGCATGTGGAGATCATCATCCTGCCCACGCCGGCTGAGGTCGGTCGCGTCGCCGCGGCCAAGATCGCGTCCGTCGTCGCCAAGAAGCCGTCCGCCGTCATCGGTCTCGCCACCGGATCCAGCCCGCAGGACATCTACACCGACCTGCAGCGTCGGGTCGGTGCGGGCGAGATCTCGTTCGCCGAGGCTCGCGGGTTCGCCCTCGACGAGTACGTCGGCATCCCGCTCGAGCACCCGGAGTCGTACGCCAGCGTCATCGCGCGCGACGTCGTGGCGCCGCTCGGGTTCGACCCCTCGCGGGTGCGGGTGCCCGACGGTCGTGCCGACGACCTCGAGTTCGCGGCGAAGGAGTACGACGCCGCGATCCGTGCCGCCGGCGGGATCGACGTGCAGATCCTGGGGATCGGCGCGAACGGGCACATCGGGTTCAACGAGCCGACGTCCTCGTTCGCCTCGCGCACCCGGATCAAGACCCTGGCGCCGTCGACCCGTGACGCCAACGCGCGGTTCTTCGACTCGCCCGAGCAGGTCCCGACGCACTGCATGACGCAGGGGCTCGGCACCATCCTCGACGCCCAGCAGCTCGTCCTCGTCGCGCAGGGCTCCGCCAAGGCCGACGCGGTCGCCGCCGCGGTCGAGGGGCCGCTCAGCTCGTTCGTCCCCGGTTCTGCGCTGCAGCTGCACGAGCACGCGACGGTCGTCGTCGACGAGGAAGCCGCGGCCGGCCTGCAGCTCGCCGACTACTACCGCTACACGTACGCGAACAAGCCGGCGTGGCAGGTGTTCGAGTAGGACCGACGATCAGCCGTCTGCACGCTGCCGGAACGCGGTGTGCAGGCGGCTGAGGCCGTCATCGAGGGTCTCGGCCGAGCACCCGAAGTTCAGCCGCGCGAAGCCCTGACCCTGGCGTCCGAACGCCGGGCCGGAGGCGAGCGCCACCTTCGCCTCGTCGACCAGCAGTGCCGCGGGGTCGTCGCCCCACGGCAGGGCGCGCAGGTCCAGCCACGCCAGGTAGGACGCCTGCGGCTGCCGGTACTCCGCCCCGGGCAGGACGTCACCGATCCGCTCGGCCAGGGTGCGGCGGTTCGCGGCGAGTTCGGTGAGCAGGGACGCGAGCCACGGTCCGCCTTCGCTGAACGCGGCGACGCTCGCGGTGTACCCGAGGATCCCGGTGCGCTCGACGATCTCGGTCGGCAGGGCGTCGAACCAGGCACGGGCCCGCTCCGAGGCGCCGACGATCAACGCGCACTTCGTGCCCGCGAGGTTCCAGGCCTTGCTCGCGCTCGTCAACGAGACCCCGATCGCGGCTGCCTCGGGGCAGGACTCCAGGAACGGCGTGAAGACCGCGTCGGCGTGCACGAGCGGCGCGTGGATCTCGTCCGAGACGACCACGGCGTCCCACTCGGCGGCGAGCTTCGCGAGTGCGACGAGCGCCGAGCGTTCGTGCACCAGGCCGAGGGGGTTGTGCGGGTTGCAGAGCAGCACCGTGCGGGCGCCGTCGGCGAACGCCTGCGCGAGGCCGTCCAGGTCCATCCGCCAACCGGCCGTGGTGTCGAACGGGTCAGCACGGCCGTCGGGCGCGAGCAACGGGACCTCGGTCACGGTGCCCCCGGCCTCGGACACGTACTCCCAGAACGGCGGGTACACGGGCGGCATGATGACGACCTGGTCGCCTGGCTCGATGATCCGGCGGAGCATCTCCACCGCAGCGACCGACACGTCGGTGGTGGTGCGGACGAGGTCGGGGTCGACGCGCCAGGCCCACCGGCTCTCGGCGAAGTCCGCGAACGCCTCGGGCAGCGCACGACCGTGGCCGACGTACCCGGTGTCACCGTTGGTGACCGCGGCGACGAGGGCGTCGCGCACCGGCTCCGCGAGCATCGAGTCCATCTCGGCGACGAACATCGGCAGGACGTCCGGCGGGTACGCGGTGTACTTCTCGCTCGTACGGCTGCGGTGCGCATCGAACACGGAGACCATGACGCTCATGCGCCCATCCTGACAGTGCCCGCCGCCGCCCGGCAGGATGAACCCGTGGAACACCGCTCGCGCACCGTGCTCCGGGCCGCCCGTGATGCGGTGCTGGTGGTGGCCGGCAGCGTCGCGATCGGCCTGGTGATCGTGATCGCCGGACTGGGATGGCTCGACGACATGCCCTACCGGGGGTCCTCGACCGAAGCGGCCTACATCGCGGTCGCGGTGGCGGCGGTGGCCGTCTGCGGGTTCGGGGCGCTCGTCGGTCTCGCCGCGATCAGGGCGTCGGTCAGCTCGTCGGACGGAGCCCGGCGAGCAGGATCTCGACGTAGCGCTCCGGATCGCTGACCGGGGTGCCGCCGGCGACGGCCGCTTCGCGCAGCCCGCACAGCAGACGGCGGAGGTCGTCGGCGTCGACGTCGGTCCGGACGATCCCCTCGGTGCGTCCCCTCGCGAGCAGCGCGTCGACGGACACCACCAGGTCGCCGGCGAGGGCAGCGGTGTCCGCACAGGAGAACCCGCCGTTGGTCAGCAGGTCACCGAGGGCTGCGTCGTCCACCATGCTCCGGAACGCGGCCGTGACGACCCCGCGGAGCGCATCGGCTGCGTCCGGCAGCACGACGGCGTCGCGGACCTGGTCGAGCATGTCCTCGAGCGCGTCGATCGCGAGCGCTTCGAGCAGGTGCTGCTGGCTCGGGAAGTGCCGGTAGGCCGTCCCGACCCCCACTCCGGCCTCGTGCGCGACGGCGTTGAGCAGGGCCGGTTCGCCCCGGTCGACGAAGGTGCGGGCGACGTCGAGCAGTGCCGTCCGGTTGCGCTGGGCATCGGAGCGCAGCGCCTCGGGTCGGGCCATCGCGATCGTCATGTGGACACTCTATCCGGTTGTGCTAGCGTTCCGGATGAATCATCCGATTGGGTGCGCCGAACGAGCAGGAGACGACGATGGACAGCTTCGAGTGGGAACCGGCAGCGATGCCCGACCAGCACGGCAGGACCGTGGTGGTCACCGGCGCGACCGGTGGGCTCGGCCTCGTCGTCGCCACGACCCTCGCCTCGGCCGGCGCCCGCGTCGTCGCCGGGGTGCGCGACCTCGACAAGGCGGCTCGCGTCCTCCCCGTGGGTCTCGACCTGGAGGCGCGGCTCGTCGACACCGCGTCCGTCGCGTCCGTCACGGCGTTCGCCCGGCAGCTCGCCGAGGACGGCATCGTCGTGGATGCCCTCGTCAACAACGCCGGTGCGACGATCGGCACGTTCGGGCGCACCGACGAAGGAATCGAGCGCACCTGAGCGACGAACGTCGTCGGGCCCGCCGTGCTCGCCGAGGCGGTGCTCCCGCTGCTCGGCGGGCCGTCGCCCCGCATCGTGCTCGTCGGCTCGAACCTGTCGCAGCGCACCCGCCGCGTGCCTGGTCCGGGCGGGGTCGACGGTCCGGACGGCTACTCGCAGTTCGGTGTGTACACCGACGCCAAGACCGCGGCCGCAGCGCTGAGCGTCGACCTCGGTGAACGACTCCGTGCTGCCGGTTCGGACATCCGGTCGGTGATCGCGCACCCCGGCATCGCGGCGACGGGGATGAACGACCAGGCGGAGACCCTGACACAGCGCCTCAGCGGCATGGTCGCACGCAGCTTGGCCCGGACCGCTGCGGACGGCGCTCGTTCGACCCTCTGGGCAGCCACCGCCCCGGACGTCACCGAGGGGGTGTTCGTCGGACCTGCCCTCCGCCGTGGTGACCGGCGGCTGCACGTCGTGCCGGTGCAGGGCCCGGCGGCGGACCCGGCGTTCCGCGCTCGAGTCCGGGCCTTCGTGGACCAGGTCGCGGTGCGCGACGGGTCCTGATCATCCGTTCACGTGGACAGCAGGTGCCGGAGTGCCGCTTCCGTGATGCGCGCCGGCATCGTGTGGCCGCCGTCGAACACCTCGGTCGTCGCGACACCCGGAGGGAACGCGTCGAGGACGCGCCGGACGCCGGCGAGGGGGAACAGTCCGTCGTCCCGTCCCGCCGCGACGAGGACCGGTTGATCAACGGCCGACGCGACCAGGGGGACGTCGCCAGCGGCGGTGAGTCCCGGGACGAACCAGGCCGGGTTGTGGCGGATCCGAGCGTCCTCGAACGAGGCCAGCGTCCCGAGTCCGCAGCTGACCACGCCCCGCGTGAGTCGGGCGTCCACGGCGAGTGCGAACAGCGCCACCTGTCCGCCGAGGGAGTGTCCGACGATGCCGAGTTCGGTGTCGGCAGTACTCGTCTCGATCATCCAGGACGTCACCGTGGCGATGTCACGCGAGTGCTTCGCCTGCAGGCTGCTGCCGTCCGCCACACGGAAGAGCGCGTCGAGGCGTTCGTCGGCCGCCGGGTCGTCAGTCCAGTCGCGTCGGCGTTCCTCGAAACCGATCAGATCGGGGATGACCACGCGGGCCCCACCGCGAGCGAGCACCACGCCGTAGGCGAGAGTCGGATCCCCCGCCCGCCCGGCGGCCTCGCTCTTCCCGGAGGTGAAGTCGCCCGCGTGCTGGTGGACGGCGATGACGTCCGTTCCCGTGCCGTGGTCCGGGGTCAGGAGGAAGCACGGGATGGTGTCGCCGTCGGCCGTGTCCAGCTCGACGCGTGCCCACCGCACCGACCCGTCGCGTCCGAGCGGCTCCAGGCGGACCGCCACCGGACGGAGCTCGTCAGGGGACGGCAGCCCGAGCAGGTCGCGGACGCGTCCTCGGGCCGGTTCGTCGGTCGTCGACACCATGCCCGGACGCTACCAGCGGCGGCGAACCCGCCTGTGGGTCCCGAACACGCCGACCGTGGTGAACAGCAGGAGAGGGCTCGGTGACGGATCGCGCGTCCCCCGTCCGAGGGGGCTAGCGTCGCCGACGTGAACCGTTCTCGCGTGCACCGTCGCCCGCTCGTCCGCCCGCTCCCGCTCGCCGCGGTGGCCACGATCGCCGCGCTGCTCGGGACGGGGGTCGTCGCGGCACCGGCCGTCGCATCGCCTTCGGAACAGGCAGCGCAGGCGGGGAGGACCGTCTCCGACCCGGCTCGGTACGTCGACCCGTTCATCGGCACGAGCGGCGACGGCAACACCTGGCCCGGCGCGACCGCACCGTTCGGCATGCTCCAGTGGAGTCCCACCGGCACCGCGGGTGACCAGACCTCGACGCCGGTCGCGAACGGCTACTCGTACGACGTGAACCGGCTGCGCGGGTTCAGCCTGACGCACCTGAACGGTGCCGGCTGCGCGCCGGGGGCCGCCGGTGACGTGCCGATCATGCCGGTCACGACCCCGATCACGACGTCGCCGTCGGCCGACAGCACCGACGCGGTCTACGCCGCCGGCTACTCGCACGACGACGAGTCCGCGAGCCCCGGGCGCTACGGCGTCGCACTCGACAACGGCGTCCGCACCGACCTCGCCGTCACCACCCGGGCCGGCGTCGGCGAGTTCGCGTTCCCCGCCGGGAAGGCCGCGAACCTGCTCTTCCGCACCTCGAACTCGATCAACGGCAGCGAGGCCGCGACCACCCGCGTCGATGCCCGCACCCGCACTGTGAGCGGCAGCGTCCTCACCGGCGGCTTCTGCAGCCGCCGGGCGAACGGCGGCGGGGCCACCAACCCCGACCGGCGCAGCTACTACCGGCTGTTCTTCACGGCCACCTTCGACAAGGCGTTCACGAGCACCGGCGCCTGGCAGGACGGTACGGTCCGACCGGGAGGCACGTCCTCCTCCGGTGGAGAGGGCTACCTGACCGGCGCCGACCGTGCCGGACGCGGCTCCGGCGCGTGGGTCGGGTTCGACGCGCGTCGCGGTGCGACGGTGCACGCGAAGATCGGCATCTCGTACGTGAGCGCCGCAGGAGCGATCGCGAACCGCGACGGCGAGGTGACCCAGCGCTCGACCGTCGCCAGCGTGGCGGACGGCACACGGGCCTCCTGGAACCGCGAACTGTCGCGTCTGCGCGTCGGAGGCGGCACCGCGGACCGCACCACCCAGCTGTACACGTCCGTGTACCACGCGCTCATGCAGCCGAACACGCTGAACGACCGCGACGGCCGCTACCTGGGGCCGGACCAGCGGGTGCACCGCATGGACCGAGGGCACCGCGCCGTCTACGGCACGTACTCCGGGTGGGACCAGTACCGGGCGCAGATCCAACTGCTCGCACTGCTGCGGCCGGACGTCGCCGGGGACATGGCGCAGTCGATGCTGCGGTTCGCGCAGCAGAACGGTGGGGTGTGGGACCGCTGGCTCCACCTCGGGGCGCCGACGCACGTGATGACGGGTGACCCCTCGGCCGCGACCCTCGCCACCTGGTACGCGATGGGGGTCCGGAACTTCGACGTGCGGGCCGCCTACGCCTCGCTGAAGCACCAGGCGACCGTCGAGAACGCCGACGCCGAGAGCGACATCGGGTGCCCGGGCCAGTGCCTGGCGCAACGCCCGGCGCTCGACGAGTACCTGCAGCGCCAGTACGCCGCGAACGACGACTGCTCGTGCTGGGGCGGCGCTGCCGAGACGCTCGAGGACTCGATCTCCGACAGTGCGCTCGGGTACTGGGCGGGTTCCCTCGGGCTGCGCTCCGATGCCCGGATGTTCAGCGTTCGTGGCGAGTACTGGAAGAACACCTTCAACGCCGCCGTCGGGTACCAGGCCGCGCGGCAGGCCGACGGATCGTGGACGCCCGACTGGTCGCCCTCGACCGGCACCGGGTTCGCACAGGGGACGAGCGCGCAGTACACGTGGCTCGTGCCGCAGGACGTGCAGGGGCTGTCGACGGCCTTGGGTGGCGACGACGCGGCGGTCGCGCGACTCGATGCGTTCTTCCACGACAACACTGGTGCGTTCGCGGTGACCGGCGGCGACGCCACGAAGTTCGACCCGACCAACGAGCCGGACATCCACACGCCGTGGATGTACAACGCGCTCGGGAAGCCGTGGAAGACGCAGGAGACCGTGCGCCGGGTCGTCGACGACGCCTACACGACCGGGCCGAGCGGGCTGCCGGGCAACGACGACCTGGGCACGATGAGTGCCTGGTACGTCTTCGCGTCGATCGGGTTGTTCCCGCAGACGCCGGGGCGGGCGGAGATGCTCATCGGCAGCCCGACGTTCAGCACGGTCGACATCCGGCGGTCGAGCGGGGAGCGGATCGTCGTTCGGTCCTCCGGCACCGCGCCGTACGTGCACGGTGCTCGGTTGGACGGGCGCACCCTCGAGAAGTCGTGGGTGCCGGCGTCCTTCGTCACCCGGGGTGGCGCGCTGTCGCTCCGGGTCGCAGACGCGGCGGACACGACGTGGGCGAGCGGTGCTCGGGGGCGCCCGGTCGACCGCTGAACACCGCTTGACACGTCGTACTCCAGTACTGATATGTTGACCCCGTCCGGAGGGCGGAAGGGGCAGCATGGGGGATCTGGTGGTCGACCTGTCGACGATGCAGGCGGTGTCACGAGGGGTCCTGCAGGCGGCTGGTGACTTCCGGTCCGAGCGTGCGCTGTCCGGGGCGGACAGCGGCACGTTCGGGTCGGCGACGGTCGAGTCGGCGTTCGTCCAGTCGGCCCGGGCCCTCGACGCGATGATCCGTTCGCTCGGCGACGACGCGGACACCCTGCGCGCGTACGTGACCACCGCTGCCGAAGCGGTCCTGCGCGCCGACGCCGACCTCGCCCGGCGGGTCCGGTGAGTGCCGACCCCACCGCCGGAGACCCGGACGGCATCCAACGCGTCGCGCGCCTGCACGACGACCACGCGGATGCCGTCCGCGACGGAGCCCGTCAGGTGCTCGTCGCGGCGGAGTCCGCGGCGGCCGGGTGGCAGGGTGCAGCGCAGCAGCAGTTCCTCACGGTCGCAGCGACGGTGCCGGCGAGTGCGCACCGCGTCGCCGCACGGTTGGACGCCGCGGCGACGGCGCTCGCCGACTACGCGCGCGAGGTCCAGCAGATCCAGGACGATGCCGCTCGCCTGCAGACGGCGCTCCGGAACACGGCCGACGACATCGCGGTGAACGCGCGGGCGGTCCGCGCCGCGACCCGGACGGCGGCCGGGCCCGATGCGGTCGAGGCGGACGAGGTCCTCCTGCAGCAGGTGCAGAACAGCGGCGTCTGGCTCGCGGGGCTCGAGGCGCGGTTGTCGGCGCAGTGGGACGAGCTCGTCGCCCGACGCGCTGCCGCGGACCGTGCGGCTGCGTCTGCGCTCGACGACCGAGCGGTGCTCGGCGGCCTGGTCTCGACTGCGGCCGCCCGGGCGATGAGCGACGGGCAGTTCACGACCTGGCTCGGCACCCTCGACCACGAGAGCATCGCGGCGCTGCGGGACGACCCGCGCATCGCCCGGCGTCTCGCAGGGCTCGACGCCACCGACGTCGCCGGGTGGTGGCAGGCGATGTCCGGCCCGGACGGAGCGCCGTCGGCAGCCCAGCGGGCGTTCGTCGTGGCGTTGCCCACGGTGATCGGGAACCTGAACGGCGTCGCGTACTGGGCACGGGTTCGGGCGAACACGACGGTGCTGGTCGACCGGCTCGCCCACGCGGAACGGCAGGTCGCGCACTGGCGGGAGCAGCTCGACGCCGCGAAGACCCCGGCCGGAGCTGCCGCCGCCCGAGCGGAGCTGTCCACGTGGTCGCGGCAGCGCGATGCCTACCGGAACATCCAGGACACCCTCGACACGACCCCGGTGTCGCTCGTGTCACTCGTCGACGACCGTCCACCACTCGCGCAGATCGTCGCTGGTGACCTCGACCGCGCCGCGCACGTCAGCGTCATCGTGCCGGGCATGAACACCGCGACGGACCAGCGCGGAACGGTGCAGAACTACAGCGCGATCGCACGGGGCATGCGCCGCGAGCAAGCTCGCGTGGGTGGTGTCCGACGCAGTGACATCGCCGTGGTGTCCTGGATCGGCTACCACCCGCCGATGGCCGACGACCCGTCGTTCGCGGCCGTGGTCGCGAACGGCCGGGCGCACGAGGGCGCTGACCGGCTCGTGGCCGACCTCGACGGATTCCACGCAGTCCGAGCGGCTGCCGGGCACGACGCGGACCTGACCGTGATGGGGCACTCCTACGGCACGAACGTGGCGACGATCGCGTTGACGAGGACCCACGCCGACCACGTGGTGCTGCTCGGCTCGGCCGGGGTCACGGACGTCGCACCGAAGGCTTCGGCGCTGCACGTGCCGGCGGGCGAGGTCTTCGCCAGCCAGGGCGCCAAGGACGGCTGGGCCGTCACCGGCCAGAACCTGTCGGGTCGGCGGGATCCGACCGAGTCCTCGTGGGACGCGCACGAGTTCAGCTCGGAGACCCAGCGGGGCAGTGACGGCACGCTGCACGGCGTCACGCAGCACGGCCCCTACGTCGGTGGGAACGGCGACGGCCGGTACTCGTACTTCGACGACGGCACCACGGCGCAGCACAACAGCGCGCTGGCCGCCATGGGGCGTGGCGACGAGATCCCCGAACAGGGCGGTCCCTTCGACCGGATGCGGCAGCAGACGAAGGACGATTGGCTCATGTACGGCTGGCAGACAGGACTCACCGGTGACCCGAGGCTCTGAACGGTGGGGCGGAGCCGTCGTGGCATCGATCGCCGTCACGATGCTGTTGGCCGGGTGCGCCGACGTTGCCCCGTACTCCCCGATGCGGAAGGACACGTCGATGAACGTCGAAGAATCCCACCAGGACGTCTTGGACGTCTTCGCTGCCGTCCGGTCGGTCGTCGGCGAGGACGGCTGGGGCGATGACGATCCCGCATGGCTCATCTGTGGCAGCGACGGCGAAGACGCAGCCCAGTACACGTACGCCAGCACCCGGAGACTCCCGCTCCCCGGGACGCCCGACGAGGTCGCCGAGCGGGTCGTGACGGCGCTCGCCGGGATCGGGTACGACGGTGCGGTGGTGGAGCACGACGAGGAGCTCACGCCGCGGCGAACCGTCATCAGCTACCCACAGGGATACCTCCGCGGCACCGCTCCGGACGGGTTCGCGATCTTCTTCCAGGCGTTCGACTCCTACGCCGACGTGTCCATCGACGGGCACTGCGTGCCGGGGAAGGCACCGAAGTTCGGCGAACCACTGAACCCCCGGCCCACGGACCTGCCCTGACCGACGGGCCGGCAGGCCCTACGATCGACCCGACAGAGGGGACCACCATGACCGAACTCGCCGACTGGGAGACCGAGGGCGCCAAGGCCCGACCGACGACCCCGGACGATCGCAACCGGCCACCAGCACCGGCCGCCCTGCGCGCCACGACCTGGATCGGGGGGCTGCTGCTCATCGCGGCGGTGTTCGTGTTCGTGGGTGCGTCGTCCCTCGGCGTGCGCGAGGACGAGACCGAGGCGCACGCTCTCGCCCGACTCGTGATCGTCGTCGTCATCGGGGTCGCCGCCGCCGTGGTCGGTGCGGTCGCCCTGCTGCTCCGGCTCGTCGCAGGGGCACTCGTCCGGCGCTGATCAGCGCAGCTCGCGCCCGCCGCCCCACACCCGCTGCACCTCGAGCGCCGGGGACAGCGCCACCAAGTCGGCTGCGTACCCCGGCGCGAGCCGCCCCAGTCGGTCGCCGAGCCCCAGCGCCGCGGCCGGCACGCTCGTCAGGGCCGCGACGGCCTCGGGCAGCGTCCGTCCGGCGAGCGAGACCGCGTTCCGCAACGCCACGTCCTGCGTCAACGTCGACCCCGCGATGGTCTCGGTCCCGGCGACGTGCGCGACGCCGTCCGTCACGGTGACGTCGAGCGACCCCAGCCGGTACGAGCCGTCGGCTGCGCCCGCAGCACCCATGGCGTCGGTGATGAGCGCCACCCGGCCCGGAGCAGCGCGGAACAGGGTGTCCGCGACGACCGGGTGCACGTGCACGGCGTCCAGGATGAGCTCGAGTGTCACCCGGTCGTCGGCCACCGCGGCACCGATCGGCCCCGGGGCGCGGTGGTGCAGCCCCGGCATCGCGTTGAACGCGTGGGTCAGCAGCGTCGCACCGGCGTCGAACGCGGCACGGGCCTGGTCGTAGGTGCCGACGGTGTGGCCGACGGCGACGGTGACCCCGGCGGCGACGAACCGGCGGACGGCGTCGAGCGCGCCCGGCAGTTCCGGCGCGATGGTGACCTGGCGGATGACGCCCTCGCCGGCCTCGAGCAGTGCGTCGACCGCTGCGGGGGACGGGTCGATGAGGAACGACTCGTTGTGGGCGCCCTTGTTGTGCGGGGACAGGAACGGCCCCTCCAGGTGCACGCCGAGCACGAGTGGGTCGGTCGCCATCACGGCACGGATCCGTGCGAGCGAGTCCGCGAGGGCGGGGACCGGGTTCGCGACGAGCGACAGGACCGACCGGGTCGTGCCGTGGGCCCGGTGGACGGCCAGCGACTCGGCGAAGGAGTCGTCCTCGTACGACTCGGTCGCACCGCCGTGCCCGTGCAGGTCGATGAACCCGGGCGTCAGGACCGCGTCGCCCAGGTCGACGACCTGGTCCGCCGCGGGGGCTTCGGGGCCGGAGCCGACCGCGTGCACCACGTCACCGGCGAGCAGGACCCAGCCGTCCGCCGTGGACCCGGCCGCGTCGACGACGCGGGATGCGCGCACCAGGGTGCGCTGGGCCTCCCGGCCGGCCTGGAGGCCCGTGGCGGTCATGCGGTCTCCCTGCGGAACGCGATCACGCCGCTCAGGGCGGCGATCACGATGAAGACGAAGCCCACGACCGGGTGGCCGATGGAGATCCAGGTCGCGCCCGCGGCGATGACCAACGCGACCTCGACGATCGTCTTGCCGACGATGTCGGTCTCGATCGGCGACGCCGGCGAGCGGAAGAAGTACCAGACGACGGCCGCGAACAGCGGGGCGCCGACCATGAACAGGTAACCGGGCAGGGGGAGCTGCCACGACCAGTAGCCCCAGAACGCCAGGGAGAGCAGGCCGAACGTGCAGACCAGGACGCGGAGCACGCGCCAGACGTCGAACGGCCGTCGCTGCCTGCCGGCGGGTGCCGGGCCGGGGACTGCTTCCCAGTCGACGGGAGACTGCGGGGCGTTCGTCATGGTGCTGCCTACTTGAAGATGATGGTGCGGGCGCCGTCGAGCAGGACGCGGTCCTCGGCGATCCAGCGCACTGCCTGGGTGAGGGTGCGGGACTCTTCGTCCTGGCCGATGGAGACCAGCTCGGCGGGGTCCTTCGTGTGGTCCACGCGCACGACGTTCTGCTCGATGATCGGGCCCTCGTCGAGGTCGCTCGTGACGAAGTGGGCCGTCGCACCGATGAGCTTCACGCCGCGTGCGTGCGCCTGGCGGTAGGGGTTCGCGCCCTTGAAGCCGGGCAGGAACGAGTGGTGGATGTTGACCGCACGGCCCTCGAGCGCCGCGCAGAGCTCCGGCGACAGGATCTGCATGTAGCGGGCGAGCACGACGAGTTCGATGTCGTGCTCCTCGACCGCTTCGAGGACACGGCGCTCCATGGCCGCCTTGCTGTCCGCGTCGGTGACCGGACGGTGCTCGAACGGCACCGAGTAGAACGACGCGAGCTCGGACAGGTCCGGGTGGTTGGACAGCACGAGCGGGACCTCGATCGGCAGCTGCCCACCGCGCTGGCGGTAGAGCAGGTCGTTGAGGCAGTGGCCGGCCTTCGACACGAGGACGAGGCTGCGCAGCGGGCGACCGACGACGTCGAGCTGGACGCGGGCGTCGTACCGGGCGGCGACGGGGGCGAGGGCTGCCTCGAAGGTCGCGCGGTCCACCGGCGCCATGACCTGCAGGCGCATGAAGAACGTGTTCGTGTCGACGCTCGAGAACTGCTGCGACTCGGTGATGTTGCCGTTGGCGGCGACGACCGCTCCGGAGACGGCGTGCACGATCCCGGGCTGGTCGTCGCAGACGAGCGTCAGGGTCCAGTGCGTGGGGGTCGGGTCGGTCACCGGATCAGGGTACCGGGCGCGGCGAGCGCGGTGCTTCGTGAGCAGAAATGGTCGAGTGCCGTGACGCGACCCGACCATTTCTGCTCACGAAGCGGGCGTGGCGGCGGCGGCCGTGCGGAGGCGGCGGTCGGCCAGGGTCAGGACCGTCAGGAGCACCGCGACGCCGAGGATCACCCACGCCAGCACGTGCAGGTCCGGTGTGGTCGGGGCCTGGCCGAACACACCACCGATGAGCGACGAGGCCCCGATCGCCCCGATGTACACCGCCGTGCGGGACAACCCGGCCGCGGTGCCGATGTACGACGCGGGCACGAGCCGGTACAGCGCCGCCTGGTTCGACACCGACGCCAGGGCCTGCGGGACGCCGAACAGCGCCGGCGCCAGCGCGAGCAGCACGACCGGCGACCCGGTGTGCAGGAAGAGCAGGAGCGCCCCGCCGACGATCGGCACGACGGCCGCGACGATCAGGGGTCCGCGCACGGCGGTCTTCCGGGCGACGACGAACGACGCGATCCCGGCCACGATCGCGGCCGGCAGCTGGATGTACCCGGCGACGTCGCTCGAGTACCCGGCGACGTCCTGCACCCACTGCGAGAACCCGTAGGTCATCGTGTACGCGAGCAGGTAGGTCAGGAACAGTCGCACGTAGGTGCGGGACAACGCGCCGTTCCGAGCGAGCATCCGGACGTCCACGAACGGCCGGACCGCGCGCAGCTCCCACAGGACGAGGGTGACGAGCAGCACGATCGCCACCGCGAGCAGCCACCACAGGCCGGCGGACAGGTCGAGCAGGAACACGAGCAGCGCCGAGACGGTGCCCGTCATGAGCAGCATGCCGAACGGGTCGAGCGCCTGCAGGACGGGCAGGGCCTCGTCGTCACGTGGACGGAGACGGTCCGACGGCAGCCACATCGCCGCCACGACGATGCCGAACGCCGCCAGGGGCACGTTCACCAGGAAGATCGCGTGCCAGCCGAACGCGGCGATCAGTGCGCCGCCCAGCGGAGGCCCGGCCGCCGCCGACACGAGCGAGGTGATGGACAGCGCTCCGAGCACGAGCGGCGGGGTCGGCTTCCCGATCCGTGCCGAGTGCTGTCGGAGGGTGGTGAGGGCCGCCGGGTACGCCGACGAGGTGCCGATGCCGATGAGGACACGGGCGAACACCGCACCGCCGAAGCCGGTCAGGAACTCGGGCACGACCCCGGCGACACCGACGATCACGAGCCCGGTCAGGAACACCTTCTTCGGGCCGAAGCGGTCGGCGAGCTTGCCCATCGTCGGCTGCGCGATCGCACTCGCCAGGTACAGGGCGGCGACGAGCCAGATCGCCTGCGCCGCACCGATCCCCAGGTCGCGGGAGATCGGCGTGAGCGCGACGGACACCATCGTGGTGTTGATCGGGTTGAGCAGCGGCCCGACGAGCACCGGGATGAGGAGCTTCGGGCCGAAGCCACTGCCGGTGCTGCCCGGGGCGACGACGGGGGTGGGAGTGGTCGAGGTGGACGTGGGAGTGCTTCTTCCGGGGTCAGCGTTCGGTGAGCGGGGCGAGGATCGCGATCGCTCGGGCGACGGTGTCGCGGTCGGCGTCGGGCAACGCGGCGAGCCGGTCGGTCAGGACGCGGGTGCGGTTGGTCCAGGCGTCCTCGCGGGCACGGGCGCCCTGGTCGGTCGCCCGGATGAGCGCACGGCGGCCGTCGGCGGGGTCTGGACGTCGTTCGACGAGGCCGAGGTCCTCGAGCGCCTGGACGGTCGCGCCCATCGACTGCGGCCGGACGCCCTCGGCGCGGGCGAGCTCGGCGACCGTGCTCTCGCCGTACCGCAGCAGGCGGCCGAGCGCGGCGGTCTGGGACGCCGTGACCGCGTCGGCCTTGCCGGTCAGCAGCGTTCGACGGATCCGGCCGTACAGCGTCAGCAGGTCACCGGCGAGCGCGGTCGGATCGGGTGATTCCATACCGGCACGGTACTACTTCGACAGCACAACTTGCAAGGCTGCCTTGCGAGTTCCCGGCTCGCCGCTCCGGGTCGGCTCAGCGCTCGAACACGATGCGGCGCCTCGTCACCACGAAGCCGGCCCGTTCGAACGCCCGGCGCATCGGGGTGTTCGCCGCGTCCGTGGTGCCGACCACCTTCGACTCCCCGGCTTCTCCGTGCACGCGCAGCCCCTCGGCGAGCAGCTCGTCGACCACGCCACGCCCACGGTGCTGCGGGAGCACGCCGATGAAGCTGATCGCCGCGTCGTACGCCGTCCGCGTCGCCAGGACGAACCCGACCACCAGGCCGTCGGGGTCGAGCGCGACCCGCCAGCCGTCACGCGACCCCGGCAGCGAGCGGTAGAACTCGAGGTCGTCGGCGGCGGCGCCCCGCGGGCCGAGTTCGTCCACCGACGCCACGGTGTGGGCGTCGAGGCTCCCCACCGCGACGCGGGCGAACAGGTCCACGAACTCGTCGTCGTCACCGGACCGGAAGCGCAGCGAGGACGGCATCGGCACTCCGTGGTCCGGCGTCCACGCCACACTCACCCGCTCCGTCGAACGTCCGAGCCCCGCAGCCCGGGCGGCCGCCGTGCGCCACGACACCGCGGCGACGGCCTCGGGGTCGTCGTGCCAGTCCACCGCGACGTCGACGATCCACTCCGGTCGCGCCCCGAACGCAGCGGTCCCCGCCGTGATCAACCCGGCGGCGATCGCCACCTGCTCGTCCTCGGGCACGTCCGGAGCCACCAGCAGGTCGTCGAGGGTCGACGGCACCTCGGCGTCCGCGCCACCCCACCAGAGCGCCCGTGCCACCGGACGGCCGTCGCGCTCGGCCAGCCACGACCACCCCGGGCGGTAGTTGTCCGTGCCGGACTCGGCGCGGTACCGGTCCGGACCGATCCACGCGACCGGTTCCGACGTCGAGAACGCGAGCAGGGCCTCCCGGTCGTCCTCGGTGGTCGCGCGGAAGGTGACCGTCACCGCGGGTCGGTCATCGTCGTGATCAGGTGCTCCTGCACGTAGCCGAGCCAGTCGTAGACGTCGCGCAGGCCGACGCCCGCGTCGGCCTCGACCGAACGCTCCTCGTCGTCGGCGTCGACGATCCCGAGGCGGTCGGCGATCGTCAGCCGCAGGTCGGTCAGCGTGCGGAGCCAGGCCTGCTCGTCCTCGGGGTCGAGGGCGCCGTCGCGGGTCCCCGTCAGCCACTCGTGCACGGTCGTCGCGTTCGAGGTCTTCTGCGCCAGCAGGTCGGACTGCGTGTACTTCCGGAACTCCGCGCTGGCGTCGTCGTCGTCCGGGTAGGCGTCCGGGAACATCCGAGTCGCCACCGGGTCCGCCGTCAGGTCGCCGTCGAGCACCTGGCGCAGCTGCTCCGTCAGGGACGTGAGCAGCCCACGCTCGCCGGAGGACATGTCGAGGTGGACGCCGTCGGCCCGGCGGACGAAGGGGATCACGCTTCGGGGGCCTTGTCGACGGTCGCCTGCAGGCCGTAGCCGTGCATCGACTGGACGTGGGCCTCCATCGCCTCGCGCGGGCCCGTCGCCACGATGGCCCGACCCTCCGTGTCCACCTGGTGCATGAGCCGTTCCGCCTGCGCGCGCCCGAAGCCGAAGTGCCGCTGGAAGACGTAGGTGACGTACGACATCAGGTTCACCGGGTCGTCCCACACGACGGTGACCCACGGGGTGTCCGCGCGCGCACTGGTCCGTTCGTCCGGGGTGGTCCGTTCATCCACGTCGGGCGAGGTCAGCGTCATGCATCCAGGGTGACACAGGGCGGGCGGCTCGGTACGATCGTCACGTCGCGACTGGCGTTGGATGGGTCACCATCGGGGAGCGACACCTGACACGGTGCGCGGCCGTACGCCTGGGCTGCACCGACCGATCGTCCGTGCGCGACCCACCGGTCGTCGCCAACCCACGTAGGAGAACCGTGTCCATCACCGATCTGCCCGCCGTCGACGGCTCCGTCGACACCGACCGCGCAGCCTTCAACGCCCCGCTCACCGAGGTCGACCCCGAGATCGCCGCCGTCCTGCAGCAGGAGCTCGGCCGTCAGCGCGACACCCTCGAGATGATCGCGTCCGAGAACTTCGTGCCGCGCGCCGTTCTCGAGTCCCAGGGCTCCGTCCTCACCAACAAGTACGCCGAGGGCTACCCCGGCAAGCGCTACTACGGCGGCTGCGAGTACGTCGACGTCGCCGAGCAGCTCGCCATCGACCGTGCCAAGGCGCTCTTCGGTGCTGCCTACGCCAACGTCCAGCCGCACTCGGGCGCCACGGCCAACGCCGCCGTCCTGCACGCCATCGCAAGCGCCGGTGACACCATCCTCGGCCTCGAGCTCGCGCACGGCGGTCACCTGACCCACGGCATGAAGCTCAACTTCTCCGGCCGCATCTACAACGCCGTCGCGTACGGCGTCGACCCCGAGACGTTCGAGGTCGACTACGACGACATCCGCGCCAAGGCCATCGAGCACCAGCCGAAGGTCCTCATCGCCGGCTGGTCCGCCTACCCGCGCCAGCTCGACTTCGCGAAGTTCCGTGAGATCGCGGACGAGGTCGGCGCGAAGCTCTGGGTCGACATGGCGCACTTCGCCGGCCTCGTCGCCGCCGGTCTGCACCCGTCCCCGGTCCCGCACGCCCACGTCGTCTCGTCGACCGTGCACAAGACCCTCGGCGGCCCCCGCTCGGGCATCATCCTGTCCAACGACGAGACCCTGTTCAAGAAGCTGAACTCCGCGGTCTTCCCGGGCCAGCAGGGCGGCCCGCTCATGCACGTCATCGCCGCCAAGGCCACCGCGTTCCTGCTCGCCGGCACCCCCGAGTTCAAGGCCCGCCAGGAGCGCACCATCCGCGGTGCCCGCTTGCTCGCGGATCGGCTCACGCAGCCGGACGCCCGCGCGGCCGGCGTCGACGTCCTCACCGGTGGTACCGACGTGCACCTGGTGCTCGTCGACCTGCGCACCTCCGAGGTCGACGGCAAGCAGGCCGAAGACCTGCTGCACGAGGTCGGCATCACCGTGAACCGCAACTCCGTGCCGTTCGACCCGCGTCCGCCGATGGTCACCTCGGGTGTCCGCATCGGCACGTCGGCGCTCGCCACGCGTGGCTTCGGCGACGCCGAGTTCACCGAGGTCGCGGACATCATCGCGCTGACCCTCATGCCGAACCCGGACATCGCAGCGCTCTCGGCCCGGGTGAAGACCCTGACCGACGCGTTCCCCCTCTACGCGTGAGCGACGCTCTGACCCCCCTGCCCGTCGAGCGATGGGCGGGGGAGGGGTCGGCGGTCCGCATCGACGGCACCGCCCTCGCTGCCCGGACGCTCGACGAACTGCGGGTCCGCATCGATCGGTTGCACGAGCACGGCATCCGTCCGGGGCTCGGCACGATCCTGGTCGGGGAGAACCCCGGTTCCCTGTCCTACGTCGCGGGCAAGCACCGCGACTCGGCGCAGATCGGGCTCGACTCGCACCGCATCGACCTGCCTGCGACGGCATCCGCCGCGGACATCCGAGCCGCGATCCTGCAGATGAACGACGACCCCCGGGTCACCGCGTTCATCGTGCAGCTGCCGCTGCCGGAGGGCATCGACCCGACGCCGATGCTCGAGCTGATGGACCCGTCGAAGGACGCCGACGGCCTGCACCCGACGAACCTCGGTGAGCTCGTGCTCGCCGTGCCCGGTGGTGCCGGCACCATCGACGCGCCCCTGCCCTGCACCCCGCGGGGCATCGTCGCGATGCTCGAGGCGTACGACATCCCGATCCGGGGCGCGCACGTCACGATCATCGGGCAGGGCCTGACGGTCGGCCGGCCGCTCGGTCTGCTGCTCACCCGCCTCGAGGCCACCGCCACCCTGACCCACTCCCTGACGGCGGACGTCGCCGCGGAGTGCCGTCGCGCCGACATCGTCATCGCGGCCGCCGGGGTCGCCGGGCTCGTCAAGCCGGACTGGGTGCAGCCCGGTGCGGCCGTGATCGACGTGGGCATCACCCGCGTGGTCTCTCCGGAGACCGGCAAGGCGAAGCTGCACGGCGACGTCGACCCCGCGGTCGCGTCGGTCGCCGGCTTCATGTCGCCCGTGCCCGGCGGCGTCGGCCCGATGACGCGCGCGATGCTCATGAAGAACGTGGTCGAGGCTGCGGAGCGCCACCTGAAGTAGGTGCGCGGCGGTCGGTGCCGCTGGCGCGCGTCCGTTCGTGCCGCGGTCCGTGCCGCTGTCCGTGCCGCGGTCCGTGCCGCGAAAGCGACAGATTCCCGCGAACAGTTCGCTGGAATCTGTCGCTTTGGCGGGATGGTCGCGTCCACGGGCGGCCAGGAGGCACGGCTCGCCCCCGCCCCGCGCGTTCGGGGGACGGGTGCGGAGCCGCCCCCAGTGCTACGGTCACCGCATGGGGGAGAACGTCCAGACCGCGCCCGTGATGGCGGCCACCGGCAGGAAGCTGCGTCCGCGTGCGTGGGGACTCGTACTCGTCGGGACCGTCGCACTGGTGCTGTCCCCGAACCTGGTGCTCTGGAGCACGTCGACGGGCTACGGCGGGGTCGACGCCGACGACAACTGGATCGACAACGGCGGCAAGGTCCTGGAGGCCGCGCCCATCACGGTGCAGGTCGAAGCGCACGTCGCACCGGCCGCACTCGCACTGTTGCTGCTCGTGGTCGTCGTCGGGATCGTCCTGCCGCCGACGCTCGCGCGCTACGGGCACCGCACCCTCGGCGACATCGTGCGGTACTCCGCGTACCTGGCGGTCCCGGTGTGCATCGTCGTCGGCGTGCTGGTCTACACGGTGTGGCAGGGCCACGTCGTGATGGACCAGCTCCAGCACGAGGTGCTGCACCCGCACGGGTTCCCGTGGGGCGGCGTCACCGTCACCACGGGTCACATGACCCACTGACGTCCGAGTCTCGCGCTGGATTGCGCCGAAGTTTCGTGGTCAGCGACACCTCACGGGCCGTGCGCCGCGTGACGTGTCGGTGAGCGCGAAACTCCGCCGGTCAGGCTCAGTCGCGGCGGGCGCCCTGCGCGGCGTGCACCGTGAAGACGTTCGGCTCGCGGTACCCGGCGGCTGCGAACGCGGAGGTGACGGCCTCGGTGATCGCACCACGGGCCTCCCGGTCGACCAGCGCGATCGCCGCACCACCGAACCCACCGCCGGTCATCCGCGCACCGACCGCACCGTGCTCGACCGCGGTCGCGACGGCCAGGTCGAGCTCCGGCACGGAGATCTCGAAGTCGTCGCGCATCGACTCGTGCGACGCGACGAGCAGCGAACCGATCGCCCGCGGGCCCTGTTCGCGCAGCGTCCGGACGGTGTCGAGGACGCGCTGGTCTTCGGTCACGACGTGGCGCACGCGGCGGAAGGTCTCGTCGTCGAGCAGCTCCTGCGCACGGGGCAGGTCCTCGACGCTCAGGTCACGCAGGGCCTCGACACCGAGCACCTGCGCACCCTTCTCGCACGAGGCCCGACGAGCCGCGTACCCACCGGTGGCGTGGGCGTGCTCGACCCGGGTGTCGATGACCAGGACCTCGAGCCCGTTGGCCTCGAGCGCCAGGCCGACCACGGCGGAGTCGAGCGTGCGGCAGTCCAGGAACACGACGGCGTCCTGCTCGCCGAGCAGTGAAGCGGACTGGTCCATGATCCCCGTGGGGGCACCGACGGCGTGGTTCTCGGAGTACTGGCCGACGCGCGCCAGGGTCTTGCGGTCGAGGCCGAGCTCCCACAGGTCGTTGAAGGCGAGCGCGACGCCGCACTCGATCGCGGCGCTGGACGACAGGCCGGCCCCGACAGGGACGTCGGACTCGATGAAGACGTCGAACCCGGTCTTGTCCGACAGGTCCGCGCCGGCCTGCTCGCGGAGTGCCCAAGCGATGCCGAAGACGTACGCCGACCATCCGGTCATGTTCGACGGGTCGAGGTCGTCGAGCGACAGCTCGAGCACGGTGCCGGCGTCGAACGCGGACGAGACGCGCAGCACACGGTCCGGCCGCGGGGCGATCGACGCGGTGGTGCGCCGGTCGATCGCGAACGGCAGGACGTACCCGTCGTTGTAGTCGGTGTGCTCACCGATCAGGTTGACCCGGCCGGGGGCGGAGTACCGCACCGCCGGCTCGTACCCGTAGACCTGCTGGAACGTCATGCTCGCTCGATTCCCTGTCGGATGAACTCGGCTGCCTTCTCGGGCACGAGGTCCCCGATCCAGGCACCCATGGCGGCTTCACTGCCGGCCAGGAACTTCAACTTGTCCGCCGCCCGACGCGGCGACGTGATCTGCAGCATGAGCCGCACGGTGTCCCGCCCGACGTGCACCGGTGCCTGGTGCCACGCGGCGATGTACGGGGTCGGGTCGCCGTAGAGCTCGTCGATGCCCCGCGTCAGGCGCAGGTGCATGTGGGCCAGTTCGTCCTTCTCGGCCTCGGTCAGACCGGCGAAGTCGGGGACGTGGCGGTGCGGCAGCATGTGGATCTCGATGGGCCAGCGTGCGGCGAACGGCACGAACGCCGTGAAGTGCTCGCCCTGCAGCACGACCCGGTCCGAGGCCCGCTCGTTCGCCAGGTGCTGTTCGAACAGGTCCGGTCCGAAGCGCTCGATGGAGTCGAGCAGGCGCAGTGTGCGGGGCGTGACGTACGGGTACGAGTAGATCTGCCCGTGCGGGTGGTGCAGCGTGACGCCGATCGCTTCGCCGCGGTTCTCGAACGGGAACACCTGCTGGATGCCGGGCATGGCGGAGAGCGCGGCGGTGCGGTCCGCCCAGGCCTCGACCACGGTGCGGGCACGCGACTCGGAGATCGACGCGAAGGACCCCTCGGTCGCGGGCGAGAAGCACACGACCTCGCACCGGCCGACGCTGCGGAGCTGCCGGTTCAGGCCGACGTCGGACAAGGACTGGAGCGAGGACGGAGCGTCATCGGCCTCGAGCAGCGGACCGAACGACGGTGACCGGTTCTCGAACACGGCGACGTCGTAGGTGCTCGGGATCTCGGACGGGTTCTGCGGTGTCTGCGGCGCGAGCGGGTCCTGGTCGGCCGGCGGCAGGAACGCACGGTTCTGCCGGCTCGCGGCGATGGAGACCCACTCGCCGGTCAGGACGTCCTGGCGCATCCGCGCGGTCTCGGGCCGAGGGTCGAGCGCACGCTCGTCGATGGCACGCTCAGCGGGCAGGGTGCTGTCCGCATCGTCGAAGTAGAACAGGTCGCGGCCGTCCGCGAGCTTCGTCACGCGCTTGGTGATCACCGGAACAGCCTAGCGCCGATCCGAAGCGTTGCGAAAGACTTCGGAAGCAAGCGAAACTAGAGCCGTGACCGACGACGACCTCTCCTTCCTGGCCGGATCGCTGCCCGCGCCGCTGCGGCAGGACCGCATCGTCTCCATCGTCGAGGGCGCGCCCGGCATGGTCCGGACCGCCGCGCTGGCCGCGTCGCTCGGCACGAGTGAGGTGACGGTCCGGCAGGACCTCGCGGTCCTCGACCAGGAGGCCCGGATCCGCCGGGTGCACGGCGGAGCGGTCCGCCTCGGGGCCGGGTCCACCGAGCGCCCCTTCGAGGAGACCGCCGTCGAGCACCAGGTGGCCAAGGCCGCCATCGGCCGCGCGGCCGCAGCGCTCGTGCGGTCCGGCGAGTGCGTCGTGCTCGACGTCGGCACCACCCCGGCAGCGGTCGCCGAGGCGCTCGTCGCCCGCACGGAGCTGTCCGACCTCACCGTCGTCACGAACTCGCTGACGACCGCGCTGGCCCTCGAGCGCGCCGTGCCGCGGTTCACGGTGATCGTCACGGGCGGCACCCTCCGACCGCTCCAACACTCGCTCGTCGCACCGTTCAACAACACCCTGTTGCCGGTGATCGCCGCTGACGTCGTGTTCCTCGGTGGCACCGGTGTCGACGTCGCGCACGGTCTGACCAACGTCAACCTGCCCGAGACCGAGGCGAAGCGGGTGCTCGCGGCCACGGCTCGGCGTACCGTCGTCGTCGCGGACGGGTCGAAGTTCGGCCGGGCCCACATCGGGGTCGTCCGCGCGCTCGAGGACATCGACGTCGTCGTCACCGCCGAGGCCGAAGCCGACGCGGTCGCCACGATCCGGGCGGCCGGCGTCGAGGTCGTCGTCGCGGACGGCGAGGACACAGCCGGAAGGAACCACACCCCATGACCGCAGCACCCACCGGTGGCCAGTACCGCCTGCACCACGCCGGACCGGACGGCGTCGTCGAGGCCGTCGTGACCGAGGTCGCCGCCGGCATCCGAGAACTCCGTGTCGCCGGCTTCGACCTGACCGAGCCGTTCCCCGTCACCGAGCAGCCGCCCGGTGCCAACGGCATCGTGCTCGTACCGTGGCCGAACCGCGTCGCCGGCGGGGTCTGGGGACTCGACGGCAAGCGGCAGCAGCTGGACGTCTCGGAGCCGAAGTACGGCAACGCGTCGCACGGCCTGCTCCGCTTCGCGCCGTACCGCGTGGTGTCGCAGACCGAGACGGGCATCGTGCAGGAAGCCACGATCCACCCGCAGCACGGCTGGCCGTTCACCCTCGAGACCCGCGTGCACCACGAGCTCGTCGACGACGGCATCCGGGTGACGCACGAGATCACGAACCGATCCGGTGTCAGCGCGCCCTTCGCCGTGGGGGCACACCCGTACCTGCGCGCCGGCGACACCCCGGCCGACGACCTCGTCGTCACGCTCGACGCCGCCACCGCCTTCACCGTCGACGAGCAGAAGGTGCCGAACGGGTCCGTGTCGGTGGAGGGCACTTCGTTCGACCTGCGACGGGGACTGCGTGCCGGTGACGCGGATCTCGACACCGCGTACTCCGACATCACCCCGGACGCCGACGGGGTCCGTCACACGACGCTGCACGGCCCCGAGGGTGACGGCGTGCAGCTCTGGCAGGACGCGTCGTTCCCGTACGTGCAGGTGTTCACCTCTCGGGAGTACCCCCGCGGCGACGGGAAGGGTCTGGCCGTGGCGGTCGAGCCGATGACCGCTCCGGCCAACGCCCTGAACTCCGGCGAGGGCCTGCGGTGGCTCGAGCCCGACGAGACCTGGACGGGCACCTGGGGCATCCGCCGCGTCTGGTCCTGATCGCCCCCACGCTGCCGGCTCCGCCAAAGCGACTCCGTCCCGCCGAAGGTTCGCGGCACAGAGTCGCTTTCGCGGGGTTGTCGCGGGTGCGACCGTGGATCTGTCGCTTCGGCCGGGGATTCACTGCTCCACTGGACACACGAACGCCGCCCCGGTGTGGGGACGGCGTTCGTGGCGGGGAGCTGCTGGTCAGCCGCGGCGCATGCGGAGTGCCTCGACCGCGAGTGATTCGCTGGCGTAGCGCCCGACCTCGTGCGCCCAGGCCGGGTCGTCCCCGCGCAGGGCGATGAAGTCCTTGCGCTGTCGGCACACGTAGCCGAGCACCGCGGTGGCCGTCGCGACCTCGATGAAGTCCTTGCGGATGTGCCGGGTCGTGACCTGCGCGTTGCGACGGAGCGTGTCGAGCAGGAGCTCGTTGCTCATCGTCGTGTTGGTCGCTGCGGCGAGCTCGACGATGCGGCGCGCGTCCCCGGTGCTGCTGGTCTGCGTGGCTTCGATGGGCTCGATCACGGTGTACCCCGTTCGTTCGTGTTGGTGCGGTGCTGCAGGATCCGGTGATCGGATCCGGGAACGACACTATCGGCGGCAGCCCAACAGTCGGCTGTGCGCGGGCTGATGTGTGCAGGGGATCTGCCATGAGCCAGCTGGGGACGACTTGTACCCCGAACACGAACCCGAGGTCAGGCGCAGCGTTCGTCGTCGGACGCAGCGAGGGCGTCGAGGGAGTCCGAGACCCGGTCCGCCAGGTACTGGTAGCCAGCGTCGTTGAGGTGTCCGCCGTCGATCGCCGCGTAGCCCGGGCTGTTCGCCGCGGTGAACCACTGCCCGGCGAGCGCGTCGATGTACGGCACGCCCGCTGCTGCCGCCCCCGCGGAGACCGAGGAGGCGACCCCGACCGTCGACTTCGCCCACGGCAACGGCGCTGACGGCCCGAGCGCGACGACGACGGCGTCCGGCCAGGTCTGCTCGGCGTCGCGGAGGGTCTTCTCGACGCGGGCCTGAAGGACCGACGAGTCGACGAGCCAGTCGTTCTGGCTGCCCTGCACGATGACGAGCTCGGGATCGACGGTCGCGGCGTGCCGTTCGAGGCGGGGGCCGAACGTGTAGTGCGAGGACCCGGTGCGGCCGGTGTCGACGTAGCCCGTCCCCGGGTAGCCGTCGATCGTGGCCTTCCAGTCCCGGTCGGCCGCGAGGTCCTGCGCCCACCCGTCGATGCCGCTGGTCGAGCCGCGGCCGGAGGTGTACGAGTCGCCGACGATCAACACGTGCGAGCCGGGGGCGATCGCATCGGAGACCTCGGCGGAGGAGACGCTCGACGACGTCGTGACGGGCTGGCAAGCACTCGACACGGTCGGCAGGATGACGAGCAGCCCGCTCACGCCGAGAGCCATAGCTCCGAGCGCGATGCCGGGGAGGAGTCGTCGTGCCATCCGCCACATCTTAGACAACGCACTTGGTGTGGGCCCCGTGGGGCTCGAACCCACGACCCTCGGATTAAAAGTCCGGTGCTCTACCAACTGAGCTAGAGGCCCTCACCCGCAAGGCTAGCGGGTGAGGGCCTCTGGGAAGAACCTGGTGTCGAGGGTCAGCCGCGACGCCCGGTGAGCGTCCGCAGCAGCCACAGGACGACGGCCACGATGAGCAGCACGATGCCGACCCACAGCAGGAACTTGAGGCTCGCGGTGAAGCCACCGACGAACAGCAGGATGACCGCGATGACGGCCAGGATGATGAGCAACGGGTTCATGGGGGAGTCCTCTCCTTCACGGTCGGGAGGAGCGCCTCCCGACGAGACACCGTACCCGCGGCGCTGCCGTTGCGTTCTGGGCGAACGGAGGGCGGGCGTGTCACCGGCCGTGCCTACACTGACGCGGTGCCTCGCGATCACCACCGTCCTGTCCACTTCACCGATGCCGAGTTCGCCGCGATCCAGGGCGGCGAGGACCCGGCCGTCGTGAACCGTGTCGCGCACGAGACCGCGAACGCACTGCTGCACCGGGTGCGTCAGGACCCGGACCCCGCGGTCGTCGAGCGGCTCGTCACCTACACCGACGTGCACGGCATCGACGCGATCGCCGAACTCTGGGCGCGGGTGGGTGCCCACACGCTGCCGGGAGCCCTGTGGCGGGTGTACCTCGTCCGCACGGTGATCCGGCAGAACCCGGAGGAGATCGCGTACTTCTTCCAGCGGGGCACCGAGCGCATCGGCACGATCGACCAGGCGGTCGCGGGCGCTGAGCAGCCGACGGGTCCGGCCGAGATCCTCACCCTGGCGGACCGCATCCTGCACGGGCTGTACACGGGTGACTTCGCGGTGGCGCTCGACCGAGGGGCGGCGTTCTGCCGGCTGACCGCGGCCGGTGCGACGGCGGTGGCGGACGACTCCGACCTGACGGCGACCGATCGTGCGAGCGAACTGACGCGGCGGGCGCTCCGTCTCACGGAGCTGGCGGCCGACCTGACCGAGGCGGCGGCGCTCTGGCGTCGCGAGAGCCTGGACTAGCGAGCGAACGCGCCGGACCCGCACCGGGCCTCCCGGCCGAACGGCGACAGCCGCGACCAGGCAGAGAAGAACCAGGCAGAGAAGAACCGCGCAGAGAAGAACCGGGCAGAGAAAAACCGGGCCGCAGAAGCGCCTCTCGGCGCGAGGCCGCTCGAAGCGGCGAATTTTGGAGCCCGGGGCTTGCTGCGGCCCAGCGAGACCAACTCTACGACGCGTCGGCTGAGTCCGCTGCCCTGTTCACTCTCGGTGGACAGATCCGGACCCGGGCGTGCCCGGCAGACGGCCCGGACGCGGCGTCCCGACAACTTCTCGGCATCCGATCCAATCCACCACGGGCACCGCGCCGAATCATCAGCGTGACGGACTTGATGACCGTCACGAACGCGAGAGGCCCGGCGTGACCCGGACCGGTATCCGCCGGTCAATTCCCTGTGGGTCACGCTGGCCTCTCGTCTCGACCGCACGACGCGGCGGCTTCGTCCTACCCGGGGCGCGACCGCAGCACAGCACCACCAGCACCACCAGCACCACCGCATCACGCAGCACCCCTGACAGAACGGCCACAACCGGTCGCCGACGCACCCGAGAGGAGGGAAACCTGCAATGCTTGCCCTCGTGGATAGCGACACCGAACGCTGGAGCTCGTCAGAGCCAGCCCAGGCATCGCCGGACGACCTCTTGGCGCGGGTTGCCTCCGGTGACCAAGCCGCCTTCGCGGACCTCTACGACGTCCTCTCCGGCCGGGTCCTCGGACTCGTGACGCGGCTCCTCCGGGACCGCGCCCAGTCCGAAGAGGTCACGCAAGAGGTCTTCCTCGAAGTCTGGCAACAGGCCACCCGGTTCGACCGGAAGCGCGGGACCGCCTCCAGCTGGGTCCTGACCATGGCGCACCGCCGAGCGGTGGACCGGGTCCGGGCGTCGCAGGCCTCGCACGACCGGGACACGAAGATCGGTATCCGCGACCTCGAGTCCGGTTTCGACCAGGTCTCCGAGTCGGTCGAGATCCGCATCGAACACGAACGTGTCGGCAGGGCCCTGGCCAAGTTGACCGAGTTCCAGCGGCAGGCCGTGCAGCTGGCGTACTACGGAGGCTTCTCGCACAGCGAGATGGCCGAACAACTCGGTGTCCCCATCGGCACCGTCAAGACCCGTCTCCGTGACGGGATGATCCGACTCCGAGACGAAATGGGGGTGACCTCATGACCGAACGACACGACGACCCCGCCCTGCTGACGGGTTCCTACGCACTCGACGCGCTGTCCGACGATGAGCGCATGCTCCTCGAGGAGGTCCTCACGACGTCGCCCGAACTCCAGGCCGAGGCCGACTCGCTGCGCGAGACCGCGCTGCAGCTGGCCTTCGCCGCCGCTCCGATCGAGCCGCCGACGTCGCTCCGCGCGTCGCTGCTGGCCCAGATCGCGACGACCCCGCAGGCTGCACCACTGGCCGAGACGGCTCCTGCCGTCGACACGACCTCCGTCCAGGAGGCCCGTCCCGAGCCCGCCAGGCACGTCGCCTCGATCGCCGACGGCTCCACCACCGGTGGCCGGGCGACCTCCGAGGCTCGCCGCCGCTGGTTCCAGCGTCCGGCAGCCATGCTCACCAGTGCTGCTGCGGTCGCCGTGGTCTTCCTCGGTGTCGGCCTGGGGGTCGGCGTCGCGAACGGTCCGGCCGACGGACCGGGCACCGGCACCACGCAGGCCTCGAGTGGTCTCGACCGCATCTACGCCGCGTCGGACTTCCAGCGCAGCACCACCAAGGTCGAGGGCGGCGGCACGGCCACGGTCGTGTGGTCGGGCGACCTCGGCAAGTCCGCGGTCATCCTCGACGGTGTCGCCCAGGCACCGAAGGGCAAGACGTACGAGCTCTGGTACATCGGCTCCGAGAACGAGGGCGGCACGATCAAGTCGGCTGGCCTGGTCGACGGTGTCGCCGACGGCGTGCACTCGGCCGTGCTGAAGGGCTCGATGTCCGACGGTGCGACGATCGGCATGACGGTCGAGCCGGCCGGTGGTTCGGAGCAGCCGACCACGACGCCGATCATGGCGGTCCCGACCACCTCGGCCTGACCCTCCCCGGAAGGTGCTCACGCGATCGATGCGTGGGCACCTTTCGTCGTTCCACGAGGCGATCGACGCGTGGAACGTCGGAACATGCGCACGCACCGTCTGCGTGCGCATCGAGCGACGAACCACGAGACGATCGACGCGTGCATCGTCGGAACATGCGCACGCACGCACCCCGCACGGCCCCCGCACCCAGCGCAACCACGAAGGCCCGGTGCGCGTCCGTTGCGGACGTGCATCGGGCCTCCCGGTCGTCCGTCAGCACGACGGACGGACAGCGATCAACCGAAGCGACCCGAGACGTAGTCCTCGGTGGCCTGGACGGACGGGTTCGAGAACATCGTGGCGGTGTCGTCGAACTCGATGAGCTTGCCCGGCGCACCGGTGCCGGCGATGTTGAAGAACGCCGTCTTGTCGCTGACGCGCGAGGCCTGCTGCATGTTGTGCGTGACGATGACGATCGTGAACTCCTTCTTGAGCTCCTCGATCAGGTCCTCGATGGCCAGGGTGGAGATCGGGTCGAGCGCCGAGCAGGGCTCGTCCATCAGCAGGACGTCGGGCTGCACCGCGATGGCGCGGGCGATGCAGAGACGCTGCTGCTGCCCACCGGACAGGCCCATACCGGGCTTGTCGAGGCGGTCCTTGACCTCGTTCCACAGGTTCGCGCCCTGCAGGGAGCGCTCGACGATGTCGTCGGCCTCGGACTTCGAGACGCGCTTGTTGTTGAGCTTCACGCCCGCGAGCACGTTGTCCTTGATGGACATCGTCGGGAACGGGTTCGGACGCTGGAAGACCATGCCGACCTGGCGACGGACGAGCACCGGGTCGACCCCGGGGCCGTAAAGGTCGTCGCCGTCGATCTTGACCGAGCCCTCGACCCATGCGCCGGGGATGACCTCGTGCATGCGGTTCAGGGTGCGGAGGAAGGTGGACTTGCCGCAGCCGGACGGGCCGATGAAGGCGGTGACGGTGCGGGGCTCGATGGTGATGTCGACACCCTCGACCGCCTTGAACTTCGAGTAGTAGACGTTGAGGCCGTCGACCTCGATGCGCTTGGACACGTTGATCCTTCTGGTGGGTGGGGAAGTGGGTTCGCTAGCGCGAGAGCTTGGGGGCGAAGAGTCGGGTGACGAACCGGGCGAGCAGGTTGAGCGCCATCACGATGAGGATGAGCACCAGCGCGGCGGTCCAGGCACGGTCGATGAACGGCTGCGGGTTGGCGCCCTGCTGCGAGTACTGCGTGTACGCGTACACCGGCAGGGTCATCATCGGGTCCTTGAACAGGTCGTAGTTCATGCTCGCGGTGAAGCCGGCGGTGACGAGCAGCGGAGCCGTCTCGCCGATGACGCGGGCGATGGAGAGCATGACGCCGGTGGTGATGCCGGCGAGCGACGTGGGGAGGACGACCTTGAGGATCGTGAGGTACTTCGGCACCCCGAGGGCGTAGGACGCTTCGCGGAGCTCCATCGGCACGATCTTCAGCACCTCTTCGGTGGAGCGCACGACGATCGGGATCATCAGCACCGACAGGGCGACGGAGCCGACCAAGCCGAAGCGGGCACCAGGGCCGAGGAACAGCGCGAACAGCGAGTACGCGAACAGACCGGCGACGATCGAGGGGATGCCCGTCATGACGTCGACGAAGAACGTGATGCCCTTCGCCAGTGCACCGCGGCCGTACTCGACCAGGTAGATCGAGGTGAGCAGCCCGATCGGCACCGAGATGAGCGCCGCGAACAGGGTGATCTCGAGCGTGCCGACCAACGCGTGGATCGCGCCGCCGCCCTCGGAGATCACGCCGCGCATCGAGTACGAGAAGAAGTTCGCGTCGAAGCGGGCCAGGCCGTCGGCGATCACGGTCCAGAGCAGCGACACCAGCGGCAGGACCGCGATGACGAAGGCGGTGATGACGAGCGACGTGACCAGTCGGTTGACGGCCTGACGACCGCCCTCGACGATGCGCGAGACGACCACGATCAGGACGTCGAACAGGACGGTGCCGAGGAACAGGGCGGCGACGACGTTGAAGTCCTTGACCGCACCGCCGGCGTTGAGCAGGGCGAACACGGCCACCAGGGCGACCCAGCTGCCGACCAGCAGCAGCCACGGCACCGAGCGGTGCAGCTTGCCGTTGGCGTAGACGTTGCCGGCGGTGCCGGTGTGACGGAGCGCGAGGGACATCGGGTGCGACCTCTCAGCTGACCCGCGTGCGGACGATGTACCGCGCGAGCATGTTGATGACCAGGGTGATGACGAACAGGATCAGGCCCGTCGCGATCAGGGCGTTCAGGGCGGTCCCCGATGCCTCGGCGAACTGCAGCGCGATGTTCGCGGCGATCGTCGAGGGGTTCTGCGAGGTCAGCATCTGGAAGGTGACGTTCGTCGAGACCGACAGCACCAGGGCGATCGCCATCGTCTCGCCCAGGGCACGTCCGAGCCCGAGCATGATCGCGGAGACGATGCCGGACTTCGCGAACGGCAGCACGGACAGGCGGATCATCTCCCAGCGCGTCGCACCGAGGGCCAGGGCGGCTTCCTCGTTGAGCGTGGGCGCCTGCAGGAAGATCTCGCGCATGACGGCCGTCATGATCGGGATCGCCATCACGGCGAGGACGATCGACGCGGTCAGGATGGTACGGCCGGTGCCGGACACCTGGCCGGAGAAGAGCGGGAACCAGCCGAGGTACTCGTTCAGGAAGCCGTAGAACGGCTTCACGAACGGCGCCAGCACCACGATGCCCCAGAGGCCGTAGACGACCGACGGGACCGCGGCGAGCAGGTCGATGACGTAGCCGAGCACCGGCGCGAGGCGTCGCGGTGCGTAGTGCGAGATGAACAGGGCGATGCCGAGTGCGAGCGGGACCGCGATCACGAGCGCGATGAGCGCGGACCAGACGGTGCCGAAGACCAAGGGGCCGACGTAGTCCCAGAAGTTCGTGGCGTTGTTCGGCAGGTCGCCGACCTTGGCGGCGAACGCCGGGATGCTCTGCCAGACGAGGAACGCCGCGACGAGCACGAGCACGAAGAGGATGAGGCCGCCGGCGATCACCGAGGCAGCGGAGAACACCCGGTCACCGACGCGGACGACGGCCTTCGGCTTGGTCGGGGTGACGGTGGCCCCTGGCTGGGCCGGTGCGGTCGTCATGGGACTCCTGTCGGAGGAACGCCGGGGGAGGCGACGGGTTCGGGGATGGTGCGTGGTGCGTGGCGCTGGTCGGACGGGCGCTGGCGGTGGAGCCGGGCTGCTCGCGTCGCGACGAGCAAGGGCCCGGACGCCGGTCAGGTGGGTGGGACCGGCGTCCGGGCGCTTGGGGGTCTTACTTGATGGAGTCGACCGCGGCAGCGGCCTTGTCGGCCAGGTCGGACGACAGGGCGGCCGACTTGGCCTCCTTCGCCGCAGCGTCCTGGGCGTCGCCGGAGACGACGTAGTTCAGGAAGCCCTTGACCAGGTCGGCCTTGTCCGAGTCCTTGTACTCCTGGCACGCGATGGCGTAGGAGACGAGGACGAGCGGCCAGGCGCCGTCAGCGGTGTCCTTGCGGTCGATGTCGATCGCGAGGTCGTTGTCCTCGCGGCCGGTGGCGACCTTCGAGTCGGCGACGACCTGCGCGGCGCCGTCGGCCGAGATCTCGGTGGCCTTGTCGCCGACCATCAGCTTCGCCTTGTCGAGGTCACCCGCGCCGGAGTCGTCGATGTAGGTGATCGCGTTGGAGGCGCTGCCCATGGCGGAGGCGACACCGGAGGTGCCCTTCGCGCTGTCACCGACCGAGTACGGGAAGGTCTGGCTCGGCTCTTCGGTCCAGACGTCGCCGGCGTTCGCGGAGACGTACTCCGAGAAGTTCTGCGTGGTGCCCGAGTCGTCGGAGCGGTGCACGACCGTGATGTTCGCGTCCGGCAGGTCGACGCCGTCGTTCAGGTCGGCGATCTGCGAGTCGTTCCACTTGGTGATCTTGCCCGAGAAGATGCCCGCGATGGTCTTCGCGTCGAGGGTCAGGTCGCTGACGCCGTCGACCTTGTAGGCGATCGCGATCGGGGAGATGTAGACCGGGATGTCGATGGCCTTGGTGTCGGCCTTGCACAGGTCGAAGGAGCCCGAGAGCTCCTCGTCGTTCAGCGCTGCATCGGAGCCGGCGAAGTCCGCGGCGCCCGAGATGAAGTTCTTGCGGCCGGCGCCCGAGCCGTCGGGCGAGTAGTTCACCGTGACGCCCTTGGCGACGTCCTGGAAACCGGCGGCCCAGGTGGCCTGGGCGGTCTGCTGGGCGGACGAGCCGGAGCCGGTCAGGGTGCCGGTGAGGCTCGAGGAGCCGGTGTTGCTCGAGGAGGACTCGGTGCTGCCCGCGTCCTCGTTCGCCGCGCACGAGGAGAGCACGACTGCGCCGGCGATCGCGATTGCTGCGATCGAACCGATTCGCTTGATGTTCACAGGGGTCCCTTCGGGGATGGGGTGCAGTGGGACCACTGCGGTCCCTGGGCCGGTGCCGACCCGGGAGCGACTGTAGGGACGCGAGGTGACGGGGATCACGCGCGTTGGTGAACGGAAGGTGAACGAGGGGTTGTGCCGACCGGGAGGCGCGGATCGCGTTCCGGGCGCGGCGGACGCCCGGCACGTGGCCGGGTGCAGGGCGTGCGGTCGCTACGCCGGGATCGTGTTGCGGTGCGTCTCGACGGCGACGAGGGTCTCGCCGGCGATGTGCATCACCGAGAAGTCGCCGACCGAGAGCATCGCGGCGCGGCGGAGGTCGAACCGGCCGGAGTCGTCGGCGGTCGCGGTGGCGATCCGGGCGATGATGTCCGGCAGCACCGGCCCGTGCGAGCACAGCACCGCGGTCTTGCCCTTGTCGAGCCGGCGGCGGACGATGCCCTTGACGTCGGCGGCGCCGCGGTCGTGGGCGTCCTGGCTGATGTCGGGGGTGCTCGAGACGCCGAGCTTCGTGGTGGCGGACAGCGGTTCGACGGTGGCGAGGCACCGGGCCGCCGTGCTGCTCACGATCTTCTTCGGGCCGAACGCGGCGACGGGCGACGCAGCGGCCTTGGCCTGGGAACGACCGACGGGCAGGAGCGGACGGGTGGCGTCCGGGCCGTTCCAGTCGGAGCCGGGCACGGTCTTCGCGTGTCGCAGCGCGATCAGGGCGAACGTGCGGTGGTGGCCCGCGGCGGCGCGCTCGGCGAACCGGTCGAGGATCGCCACGTCGCGCTCGTACGTCAGACGGTTGCGGGCGTCGTCGATCGTGACCCACTCGAGCGCGGCGACCTCGTGGTTCGGGGTGAAGTCACCCGCGCGGGCGTACTCCTTCGACGAGACGCGGGCGGCCCAGTAGTGCACGACCTTGTCGCGGCCGTTCGGCAGCACGTACTCCGCGGTGCCGAGCGGGGCGCCGAGGTGCACGCGGTACCCGGTCTCCTCGTCGATCTCGCGTACGGCGGTCGTCGGGACGGCCTCGCCCGGGTCGACCTTGCCCTTGGGCAGGGAGACGTCCTTGTGGTGGTCGCGGTGGATGAGCAGCACGAGGGGCGTGCCGTCCTGATCGCGCCAGACGACTGCGCCGGCGGCGAGGACGGGGCCCGAGGGACCGCCGCTCACCGAGTGGAGCGCTTCCGAGCCGAGATCTTCCGCATCGTCACATTCTGCACGTCTTCGAGCGGGCGACCGTCATCGTCGGTCGAGTGGCGGGTCCACTCACCGTCGGACTCGAGGTGCCACGAGCTCGCGGTGTCGGCCATCGCCAGGTCGAACATCGCGAGCACCTCGTCGATGTGGTCCGGTGCCGTCAGCCGGACGAGGGCCTCGACGCGGCGGTCGAGGTTGCGGTGCATCATGTCGGCGCTGCCGATGAAGACCGCCGGGTCGCCGTCGTTGTGGAACGCGAACGCGCGGGAGTGCTCGAGGTACCGCCCGACGATGCTCCGCACCCGGATGGTGTCGCTCACGCCCTCCATCCCCGGCTTGAGCGAGCAGATGCCGCGCACCCAGACGTCCACCGGCACGCCCGCCTGGCTGGCCAGGTACAGGGCGTCGATGATCTGCTCGTCGACCATCGAGTTGACCTTGATCCGGATGCCGGACGGCTTGCCGGCGCGGGCGTTGTCGGACTCGGTCTGGATCCGCTTGAGCAGCCCCTTGCGCAGGTGCAACGGCGCGACCAGCAGCCGCTTGAACTTCTTCTCGATCGCGTAGCCGGACAGCTCGTTGAACAGGCGCGTCAGGTCCTTGCCCACGGTGTCGTCCGCGGTGAAGAGGCCCATGTCCTCGTAGATGCGCGAGGTCTTCGGGTTGTAGTTGCCCGTGCCGATGTGGCTGTAGTGCTTGAGCGTGCCGCCCTCTTGCCGGATGACGAGCACGAGCTTCGAGTGCGTCTTCAGCCCGACCAGGCCGTAGACGACGTGCACGCCGGCCTTCTCGAGCTTGCGGGCCCACGTGATGTTGTTCTGCTCGTCGAAGCGTGCCTTGATCTCGACGAGCGCCAGGACCTGCTTGCCCGCGGCGGCCGCGTCGATCAGGGCCTCGACGATGGGGCTGTCACCCGAGGTGCGGTACAGCGTCTGCTTGATCGCGAGCACGTGCGGGTCGGCCGCGGCCTGCTCGAGGAACGCCTGCACGCTCGTCGCGAAGGACTCGTACGGGTGGTGCACGAGGACGTCGTTCGCCTTGATCGCACGGAACAGGTCGGGCTTCGTGTTCGGCTCACCGGGCTGGAACTGCACCGGGGTCGTCGGCACGTGCTTCGGGTAGTGCAGGTCCGGGCGGTTGATCTTCGAGAGCTCGAACAGGCCACCGAGGTCGAGCGGCGACGGCAGTCGGAAGACCTCCTGCTCGGTGATGTCGAGTTCGCGCACGAGCAGGTCGAGGGTCACCGGGTCCATGTCCTCGGTGATCTCGAGACGGATGGGCGGACCGAACCGGCGACGCAGCAGCTCGCGCTCGAGGGCCTGGATGAGGTTCTCGGCCTCGTCCTCCTCGATCTCGACGTCCTCGTTGCGGGTGACCCGGAACACGTGGTGCTCGAGCACCTCCATCCCCGGGAACAGATCGTCGAGGTGGTTCGCGATGAGGTCTTCGAGGGGGATGAAGCGCATCCGGCCGGAGTTGTCGTCCGGCAGCTTGATGAAGCGGGAGAAGTTCTGCGGCACCTTGAGGCGCGCGAACTCCTGGCGCTGCGACTTCGGGTTGCGGACCCGGACGGCCAGGTTGAGCGAGAGCCCCGAGATGTAGGGGAACGGGTGCGCCGGGTCGACCGCCAGGGGCATGAGCACCGGGAAGATCTGCTCGTTGAAGTACTCGCGCATCCGGAGCCGGTCGGCCTCGTCCAGGTCGGACCAGTGCTCGACGTGAATGCCGGCGGCGTCGAGGTCGGGCTTGAGCGACCCGATGAACGCCTGGGCGTGCCGGTCCTGCAGCTCGTGCGCCTTCTTCGCGATGTCGCGCAGGACGTCGCTCGGGGCGCGGCCGACGTTGGTCGGGACGGCGATGCCGGTGTCGATGCGGCGCTTCAGGCCCGCGACCCGGACCATGAAGAACTCGTCGAGGTTGGACGCGAAGATCGCCAGGAAGTTCGCCCGCTCGAGCAGGGGCTGCGTTCGGTCCTCGCCCAGCTCGAGCACGCGCTGGTTGAAGCGGAGCCAGCTCAGCTCGCGGTCGAAGTAGCGGTCCGACGGCAGCGACTCGTGCTCGATCTCGACGACCTCGTCGAAGTCGTCGAGGTCGGGTGCGACGGATTCGCCGTCGAGCTGCGGTTCGGTGTCCATGTCAACATCCTGCCACCCGGGCACCAAGGCCGGAGGGGCTCCGGTGGACGCTGTGGAAACCCGCGGTGAACGGACTGTTTGTGGAGGAACGATCACGATATACGAACGGTGACATCTGCGCCGGATTGTGGGTATGGTGGGTCCCGTCAGAGCCTCCGGGGGGATTCCACTGCGCGGGGGTGCAGCTACGAATGAAAGAGGTTCATCATGTCGCGTGTCCTTTCGACCGAGCAGGCCAAGACCGCCATCCGTCAGGTCCAGTCGATCATCAACGGTGGGTTCACCGACCAGATCTCACAGCTCGACGCCCAGGGCCGGATCCTGTCCGACTCCAACGTCTGGGACGGCCCGCTTGCGGCGACCTTCCGTGGGTCGACCTGGCCGGAGACCAAGGCCGCCCTCGACAAGGCGAAGACCGAACTCGAGCAGCTCCGCACGCAGCTCGACAAGATCTCGCAGGACATCTTCACCGCGGGTGGCGGCGCGTAAGCAGCCACTCGTTCCGCCCGGACCGCCGCGCTCGCGGCGGTCCGGGCGTTCGCGGTCGGTGGGGCCGCGTGACCAGCACGACCAGTACGACTTCGGGGGATGAACCATGGCTGACCTGCACGGCAACGATCCGGTCAAGTTCGACAACGGCACGGCCGACGCACTCAGCACGGCGCTGAACGGCGCGGCCGAGTCGATCGAGGGGCAGGCCGGCTCACGGCAGTCGTACGTCACCACCGCATCGCAGGAGTTCCGCGGGCACTTCTCCGAGCTCTTCGCGCAGAACGCGTCGACGGCAGCGTCCGACGGTTCGACGATCGCCGCGAACCTCCGCACCGTCGCGGGGTGGGTCGACAAGATGAAGGCCGCTGCTGAGCGGGAGAACGCTCGTCGCAAGGAAGCCCGCGACTGGGAAGCGGAGTACGGCGACCGGAACTTCTTCGAGTGGGTGCACGACAAGGTCGCCGGGGCTCCCGTGCCGCCCACCGTCCACCACGAGGACGCACCGACCTTCGACCAGGCGACCGGACCGAGCACTCCGCGCCAGACGCCGAACCCCGGCTCCGGTGGCGGGGGCGGCGGTGGGACGTCGTCCGCCAAGCCCGCCGACCTCCGCTCGTTCGCCACCGGGTCGTCGACGCTGAACCAGTCCCTCGACGGCAAGCCGGCCGGTCTGCGCGGCAAGCTCACCGACTTCGCGTCGAAGTGCTCCTGGGGGCACATCGACGCGACGAGCCTGGTGAACGCCTTCGAACAGTGGATCACCGCCAACGGCCAGGACGTCACCTGGGCGAACACCATCGCCGACGCGTTCGCTGCTGCCGGCGGTGAAGGCGCCGTCTCCACGGTCTCGGATGCCGCGCTCGCCGCAGCCCTGGCTGCCGCGGGGGTCTCGCAGTCCCGCACCGACCTGCAGTTCGATCCGCCGTCGGCCTACGGGGCCCAGCCGACGACCGGCTACTCGATGGACCCGGTCAACACCACAACGGGCAACTTCCTCGAACCCGAGCTCGACCTCGGGTTCACCGGTTCATCTGCAGCGCTGCAGGTCACCCGCATGTACAACTCCCTCGACCAGCACGTCGGGCTCTTCGGTCCGGGGTGGGCGTCGATCCTCGAGACCCGGCTGCTCATCGACGACGAAGGCGCGTCGTTCGTCGGCGCCGACGGTCGCCAGGTGCGCTTCCCGCGCGACGGCGAGGGGTGGGCCCGCGGCGTCGGCGAGAACCGCTGGCTCGCGGCCGAGGGCGACCGGCTCGTCGTCCGCGACAACCAGGGTGGGCGCATCGACTTCTCGCCGTCCGGGCTGTGGCTCGGACAGCGTGGTGGGGCCGGCACCGCGGTCCGCGTCGAGCGGGACGCCGCCGACGTCGTCGTGCGCCTGGTGCACGAGCGCGGTCGCTCGATCGACGTCGACCACGTCGACGGCCGGGTGGCGGTGCTCCGCGCCTCCGACGGCCGCCGGGTCGAGTACGGGTACGACGATCGCGGCCGACTCGTCTCGGCGACCGATGCCGTCGGCACCCGGATCTACGGCTGGAACGACGACGACCTGATCACGACGGTCACGAGCGCGGCCGGTGTCGTCGAGGTCGACAACACCTACGACGACCAGCGTCGCGTCGTCGAGCAGGTCAGCCCGCACGGCCGCACGGTGCGGTTCGCGTACCTGCCCGGTCGTGTCACGGTGGTGTCCGACCACGACGGCTCCCGGTCCAACTCGTACATCGCCGACGCCAAGGGGCGCCTGGTCGGGGTCATCGACTCCGACGACCGACGCCAGTCGATGAGCTACGACCGGTACGGCAACCTCGTGTCGGCGACCGAGCGGAACGGGTCCGTCACCGTGCACGCGTACGACGAGCGCGGCCGGAAGACCCGCACCGTCACGCCGTCCGGCGGTGACCTGACCTACGGGTACGACGAGCAGGACCGCGTCGCGACCGTCGTCACCGAGGCCGGCGCCGTGGTCAGCTACGAGTACGTGGGCGACGACCGCGACCCGTCGGTGATCACCGACCCGGTCGGCGGCCGGACGGAGCTGACCTGGCAGGACGGCGCCCTCACCCGCGTCGTCGACCCGGCGGGCGTGGTCCTGACGCTTTCCCACGACGCGTTCGGCGAGCTCGCCGCGACCACGAACGCCGTCGGCGACACCGCGCGGATCGAGCGCGATCCGGCCGGTCGCCCGGTCGCCGCGGTCAGCCCCTCCGGCGCACGGAGCGAGTACCGCTACGACGCAGCTGGGCTCCTCGTCGAACGACGTGACGCCGACGGAGCCGTCTGGCGATTCGAGTACGGCGCCGGCTCACGCATCGCAGCGGTCGTGGACCCGCTCGGAGCACGCACCACGTTCGACTACGCCCCGAACGGCGAGCTCGCGACGACCACCGACCCGCTGGGTCGGCGTGTCTCGCGGACGTTCGACGACCAGGGGAACCTGGCGGAGCTCGCAATGCCGGGCGGCGCGGTCTGGACGTTCGCGCACGACGCCTTGTCGCGCCTCCAGGCCATCACCGACCCCGCCGGCGCCACCTGGCGTCGTGAGTACGACGTCGTCGGCGAGCTGACGGCGACCGTCGACCCGACGGGCGTCCGCCAGGAGTTCTCGGACGACGTCGCGACCGGCGTCGCGACCCTGCGTGACGCCTTCGACACCGCGACCGTCCGGTTCGACGAGTACGGCCGACCCGTCGAGTCCACGTCTGACGAGACCGGTTCCGAACTCGTCACCTACGACGCTGCCGGCCGACCCGTCGAACTCGTCGACGGCGAAGGCGGCCTGACCCGACTCGAGCGCGACCTCGCCGGCCGTGTCGTCGCCTTGGTCGCCCCCTCGGGAGCGCGCTCGACCTACGAGTACGACGCCTGCGGTCGACCCACCGCGGCGACCGACGCCGCCGGGGCGCGGACGACGCTCGCCTACGACGCGGACTCCCGCGTCGTGGCCCGGACCCTGCCCACCGGCGAGGTCGAGGAAGTCACGTACGACGCCGTCGGACGTGTGGTCACGCAGACGACTCCGGGTTCCGGCACCGCGCGGTTCCGGTACGACGAAGCCGGGAGGCTCGTCTCCAGCCACGACGCACGCTTCGGCCGTCGTCGGTTCCGCTACGACCCCGCGGGGCAGCTGATCCAGGTCGTCAACGGTCTCGACGGGGGCACCTCGTTCGAGTACGACGACCGGGGAAGGCTGGTGACGATCACCGACCCTGCCGGCGGGACCACGCGACGCGAGTACGACGCCGCCGACCGTGTGGTCGCCGTCACCGACGCGCTCGGCCGTACCACCACCGCGGCCTACGACCCGGCCGGGCGCCAGATCCGCCAGACCGATCCCGACGGCCGCACGACGGAGTGGACCCACGACGCGGCTGGCCGACAGCGGGCCGTGCTCGTCGACGGTGCGGTGCAGTCGGAGATCTCCCGCGACGCCGTCCACCGCACTGTCGTCGTGGCGGACCACACCCGTGGTGCCGGTCGGACGATCGAGCACGAGCTCCAGCACGACCGCCGTGGCCTGCTCGTCCGCCGTGCCCGAGGCGACCAGTCCGTCGCGTGGGAGTACGACGCCGACGGCAACCGCACCGCTCGGGTCGACCCGAACGGCACCCGCACCACCTACCGTCGCGATGCCGTCGGCCGCGTCGTCGGGGTGGAACGGGAGGGCGCCCCTGCCGGCACGTTCTCGTACGACGCCTCGGGTCGGATCGTCCAGGCGGCCACGGGCGAACTGGTGCAGTCGTGGTCGTACGAGGGTGGCGCACTCGTCGCGCACACCTCGACGACGCTCGACGGTGCCACCACCACGCGCATCGAGCGCGATGCCGACGCGCGCATCACCGCGATCGACGGACCGTCCGGAGCGGTGTCGTTCGAGTACGACGCCGCCGGGCAGCTCGTCCGCGCCGGGGACTCGACGTGGACCTACGACGACGGTGGGCGACTCGTCGCCGAGACCGTCGGCGGTGTCGAGACGCGCCACGAGTACGACGCCGCCGGACAGATCATCGCGACGATCACCGAGGCCGGCCGGACCGAGTACGTCCACGACGGTCTCGGCCGACGCATCCGGCGGACCACCGCCGACGGTTCGACCACCGAGTACGCGTGGTCCGACCTGGGGTACCTCGCTGCCGTCGTCGACCGCGACGCCGCGTACGCCGAGACCGGTCGGCTCGACGTCTGGGTCGATGCCCTGGGTGAACTCGCCGAGGTGGCCGGGGTCGCGGCGTGGTGGGACTCCGCCGCGGTCGTGCCGTCACTCATCAGCATCGCCGACACGTCGCTGCTCGACCTGCCGGGGGGTGTCACCGCGATCGGCGATGTCGTCACGCGGCCCGCGTGGCGCAGTGCTCGCGCCACCGATGCTGCGGATCCGTGGGCCGCGCTCGCTGCCGTCACCGACGTCGGACTGCCCGCGGGGGTGGCACTGACCGGTTCCGGCGGGGTGTCCATCGCCGGGCTGGAGTGGCTCGGCGCCCGTGTGTACGACCCGGCGGCGCGGGGCTTCCTGTCGGTCGACCCGCTCGCGCCGATCCTGGGTGCGGCGTGGTCGGGGAACCCCTACTCGTACGCCGGCAACGATCCGTTGCAGGCCGTCGACCCGCTCGGGCTCCGGCCGGCGACGGACAAAGACCTGCAGGCGTACCGGGATGCGAACCAGGGGGCGATCGCTGCTGTCGGGAGCTGGTGGGACGACAACTGGGAGTACGTGGTCGCGGGGGTTGCGATCGCTGGCGGCATCGCGCTCATGTGCACCGGGGTCGGCGGCCCTGCTGGAATCGCGCTCATGGCTGCGTCTGGGGCGTTGCTCAGCGGGGGCGTCTCGGTGGCGTCGCAGAAAGCACAGACCGGAAAAGTAGATTGGGGCAGAGTCGGAGTCGACACTGCTGTGGGCGGCGTGCTCGGTGCAGCCGGTGGCGGAGCAATGATGTTCGGCAAGGCTGCCATGGCAGGCGCACCTGCAGGCCAAGCGGCGCGAGCCGTCGCGGTCAACATGGGTGTCAACGGAGGGGTCGGTGCTGTGAGTGGTGGTGTGACCAACCTTCAGAAGAACGGCTGGCAGATCCGCAACGGGTGGGAGTTTGCGGGGGACGTCGTCGGCGGTGGTGTGTCCGGTGCTGCCGGAGGAATGGCTGGTCCGGCCGGGGGCACGATCGCTAAGGAAATCGGGTACTCAGCGTCCGGAGCGCTCGCTCAGGGGACGTCCCTGGTGCTGAGCGGCGCATCAACGGCGGCCGGGACGGCAGTTAGTCAGGTGATCAGCGGGGACGGAGTGGATCTCGGCACTGTGGCGCAGAACGGAGCCACGGGTATGGCGGGCACGTACGTCAGCGGGAGGATCCTCCCGGGTCAGCACGGAGTGGATACCCTTGCGCAGATGCCCTACTTCCACCCGCGAACCCCCTCCGGCGCGTTCAACTTCTTGCAGAAGAACACGAGCACCTTGTGGGGATCGGCCGTCGGCGGTTCGGTCGTGGGAGGTCTTTTCGGATGACGAGTCGATCAAGCCGTCGAATGCGACCTTGGTTCGTCGATGCCGTTGCAGCCCTCGCTTGCCTGGCAATCGCCTGGTGGCGCTTGCGGAGTGGTCCCGAGGACATCAACGTCCCCGCGGCGATCATTGTCGGTGCCGTTGCTCTCGGCTACGGGAGCGCCGTCGGATGCTGGTCGAAGCTGAACGATCGTCGCCCGGTGGTACTGGCCGCGCTGATGGTGGTTGTGATCTTGGTCTTCATCGGCCTCGTCGGCGCTGCTCGGCCGATTGCGGGTCTTCAATGGTTGTGGCTTCTCACCGCCTTTGCCGGTCTGATCAGTGGCGCAGCGGTCGGCGATCGCGTGAGCGTACGGCTCCGGGGAACTGCGCAACCGAGGATCCAGCGCTGACCAATCCTGTGTGAGCTGCTTGGTACAGACAAGCGGTGTCCGTTGCGGAGTCGACGGGGCAGTGGGTCAGCGCGCACATTCTCGTAGCCAAGAATGCAGTCGCTCAACTTCGACCGCCGTGAGCGTGTGCGCGACGGCCTCGACGTTCGGCGTGATGACGAGAGCGATTGCGTCGCCCGGCACGTTTTGTCGCGCCGCATCGATGGGTGCTCCCGTGTCCTGTTCTCCGCCGAAGAACAGGAATGCGGTCGGAGTCGAATCAGACTCGATCTGTTGCACCCGACGGTTGACAAGGCTCGAGAGCTCTTCGCCACGAAAGACGGCGACGACGCTCGCAATCTCCATTGTCACGATGAGCTGGAGGCGACGGGTCAAGCCGCGGGGTTCGGCGGAAGCTGTGATCCGAAGACCGCCGGAATCCCACGTCGACGGTGACGGCATCTGGATCGCTCCCGCCCTGGAGGCACGCTTTTCGAACATGCCGAAATGCTACTGACGTGTGCTGGTGGGCGGGCCGCCCGCGAGCAGGAAGGCCCTCGCAGACCCCGATGAAACCGGTCAGATCGACGTCCAACGGAGACGGCTCCATCACCCTCGGCGCCGACGGCCGTCCCCTTGAAGCCGACGACGGCGCGGGCGGACTGACCCGCCTCAGACCTGATCTCGCAGGCCATCCTGGGACGGTGGACTGCCTGCCGGCTGGCCAGATTGTCGGCACGACGGGCGTCGGAGTCACGGTTGACTGACACCGGCGCTGAACGGCGCGTGCGGCGGGACAGGGTCGCGGCATCGATCGTCCTCGCTGTCGTTGTCCTCGTGCCCCTGCTGGGCTTCTTCGTCGGGCCGATCACGTTGAAGGTGTACGACGCAGGACACCGGGTGCATGCAGTCTGTACCGTCACCTCTGCCCACAGCAGCGCCGGATCGTCCCACTCGCTGAAGGGGATCGGTTCGTCGACGGCGCAGATCGTGTTCGAGACTTCGGACTGCGGAACACTCGTTCTGCAGCGGGGCGTCACCCGCGACAACGAGGACGACCTCGCCGAGAGCATCGTCCCGGGCGAGCGCTATGAGTTCGACGTCGGCGCGGCCTCCTTCGCCATGCGGAGCTTCCTCAACACGATTCGACAAGCCGTCTACGTCAACAGCTTCGAGCTGGCCTGAGGGCGGCTGAGGCGCTCGTCAGTGCCCGAAGACCCGGACGAATTCGTTCCACTGCGTCGGCGCACGCTGCTCGAGCCATGCGCACAGTTCCTGGTAGGCCGCATCGATGGAGACGACGCTGATGACGCCGCGCTGCCCGTTCACCTTGATGTCGAGTCCACCGAACCGGTTGGTGGTGGGCCGGATGTGCTTGATCGCCGCCGGGTCGACGGTCCGCGGGGCGCGGAACATCGGGGTGACCACCAGCTGCGAGTCGTACGCCTCGACGCGACGGCGCTTCTGCCCGACGCCGAGGTAGACGAACAACAGCCCGAACAGCACCATGCCGACGCCGGCAATGAGCATCCCGATCGCGTCGGGGTCGTCGAGCATGCTGAGCGTGGCCAGGAAGAAGAACCCGCCGACGACGATGAACACGATCCCGATGATCCGGAGCAGCAGGTAGTTCCACCGGCGTGCGCGGACGGTGAAGAGCACGCCGTAGGCCTCGTCGCCGACGACGGTGGACGGTGGTCGCTTGCGATCGCTGCGGCGGACGAGCGCGCTGACGGCGGCCGGGATCGCGATCATCGCGAGCAGCGCGATGAGGACCGGCGAGAGGTTGAGTGTCACCGATCTGCCCCCGGTCGTGCGTGCGGACGTCGTCGTTCGATGGGCCCGAAGCCCTGGTCCCCCTGGATCATGCGTGCAGAGTATCAGCGCGGTTGTGGAAGGCGAACGCGCAACTCGCCGGATGCGATACGTTGTATTCCAGTCGGGGCGTGTGGCCCGAACGGGGGCGGCCAGGGCGGCCGATCGACGCGGACCCGACGCCATCGAGCAACTAGCATCGATGTGCTCGACGATTCTCTTGGGGGGAAGACCGTGATCAACCAGCGTGCCGGGAACACCGGAGCACGAAGCACCACTCGCCGGCTCGTGGGGGCGGTCGCCGTCACCGGCATCGCCGCTCTGGTGCTCGCCGGGTGCACGTCCGACGACAAGCCGGTGGCTGACCCGTCACGGATCTTGCAGACGGTCGACACGCGTCTGGCCGCGGACGGCTCGATCACTTCGATCTCCGACACCGCGATCTCCGTCGCGGGCAAGGACTCCTCGTCAGCGACGACCGACCACGACCCCGCGAAGGCGGCTGGTGACCTCCCGCTCCGCATCACGACGCAGTACTCGACGTCGAAGAAGACCGGTACCGACCTTGCCGACCTCGACGGGTACTCGGGTCGTATCGCGATCGACCTGACGATCGAGAACCTCACGGTCACGTCGAAGAACCTGACCTACGACGTCGCCGGGACCTCCCGCTCGACGCCGGCGCTCGTGGGTGCACCGTTCAGCGTCGCGGCCTCGACCGTCCTCACCGGCACCGCGGCCGACCGCATCGTCACCGATGCCGCTGACTCCGGTTCGTCCACGGACGGCGTCGTCAGCACGAACGAGGACGGGGACGCGGTCGTCCAGTGGGGTCGCCTGCTGGCACCGCCGACATCCGGCGCGAGCAGCACGCTGCACCTCGTCGCCGACGTCAAGGACTTCACGGCACCGACGTTCGACGTCGCCGCGCAGCCCGGGCTGTCCACGGACCTGTCCTCGACCGGCGTGGTGAACGCGGCGTTCGGGTCCGACAGTGACTCCGAACTCGCGCTCCAGCGCCGCACCATCGACCTCATCTCGCAGGTGAACGAGGTGCTCGCACGAGCGGGCGGCACGATCACCGAGGTCCGGTCCAACCTCGAGACCACGTCGAAGACCCTCGGCGTCAGCACGGCCGAGCGGCTCAAGGAGAGCAGCTCGTCCTTGGCGGGCACCATGCGGTCCCTGTCCGGCGAGCTCGGTTCCCTGAACGGCGACCTCGGCGCGACCGTGAAGGCGACACAGTCCACCGTGCTGCAGCAGCTCCAGCAGACCACGACGAGTCTCGACAGCCTGCTCGGCGACACCTCGGCGACGGCACCGGCCACGGTGCTCGACGGCAACGGGTGCGCGGCGACGCCGAAGACCTCGACCGCGGGCGGCAGCGTCTACGGCAACCTGCTCCGCGTCTCGTCGCAGCTCGAGGGCTACGCCGACGCGAGCGAGGCGTGCAAGCAGCAGGTCAGTGCGCAGTTGGCGGGATCCGTCGGCCCGGCGTCACCGGACGCAGCGACGTGCGCCCCTCAGGAGGCCCGTGGATCGTTGACCTGCGCGCTCTGGGAATCGTCGCGTGCGGTGAGCACCTCGTTGATCGGTCTGGTCAGCACCGGGCAGCAGCTCGCCGACCAGCTCGACCCCAAGCTCGCGGACACGGCGATCGAGCAGTCGAACGCCCTGCGCGCCAAGCTCGGCGAGATCGACACCGCGGTCCAGGCCCTCGGAAGCGACGGCACCGGCGAGGTTGCTCGCACCCTGCAGGCTTTGCAGGACCTGCGTGACCAGACCGCCGACGACCTCGGCCCCGTGCGCGACGCCGTCACGACGGTGAACCGGCAGGCAATCGCAGCGAGCGGGCTCGTGGGCAACGCCGGCGATGGTCTGTTCAGCACCTCGATGCAGGCGCAGAACCGTGAGGTCGCCGACCAGCTCTGCGCCCTCGCGGCAACCGACCAGCTCGACGCGGAACAGGCGGATGCGCTGCGGGGCTACCTGACCGCGACCCCCTGCCCCGGCGCCGAAGAGGGCACGACGCTGAAGCCCGGTGGACGGTTCAGCACCCCGATGGATGAACGCCTCACGGACCAGGCGAAGCAGTGGGACGCGGTGATCGCGGCAACCGATCTCCGTTCCGCGACCGGCATCGGTGCCGCGATCACGACGCTGTCCGACGACGTCGATGCACTCGACGACGGCATCGAGGAGGTGCGTCGAGCGGTGCGCAATGACGGGGGTTCGGTCGACGGCGCAGCCCGCCAGCTCGAGGAACTCGTCGAGCAGGCAACGAAGTCGAGCGATGTGGTCGGCACCCAGCTGACCGCGATCAGCGCCCAGCAGACCGAGCTGCAGGACGCCGTCCGCAAGGCCTTCGCAGACGCGTCCACGCAGTCCGAGAAGGACGTCCAGGAGATCATCGACCAGCAGGTGCGGCAGGTCAGCGAGACGGCGAAGGGCAGTCGTGACGCCGTCATCTCGGCCTTCGACAAGTCGATCGCCGGCCTCCGGTCCACCTCGGGCGAGGTCACGAAGGACTCGAAGGGCACGATCGACGAGCAGAAGAGCACGCTCGAGCAAGAGGGTTCGGAGCTCTCCTCCGCGGTCGACCGGCAGACGGCGTCCAGCCTCGAGCGCATCGCGGCCAGCACGAGCGCCTCGACGCGCGACGTGCAGGGTGCCTCGACGCTGCTGACCGGCGACCTCAACCGCGTGATGCTCGACCTGGGCGACCGCAAGGTCAACGGCTCCGGCATCCTCGGCGCCATGGCCACGAGCGCGGCGAAGTCCGACTCCGCCGACTACCAGCTCGCCCTGGCGTCGCAGAACGCCGCGGGCTACGCGAACGTCCGGGCCGAGGACGTCGCCGGCATCCTGCTCCAGCAGGAGCAGTTCCGCGCATCGCTCGATGCGGCGACGACGCTGCCGGCGTTCCAGTTGAAGGTCCCCGCCAGCGCGACGTCGACCACGCTGTACACCTTCCGGATCGGGGCGGACCGATGAGCGACCAGACGACCGAAGCCACGGCGACCGAGAGCGCCGACGGAACGCGTCCGCGCAGCCGCCGTCCGCTGCTCTTCGTCGGCATCGCGGTGCTCCTGGTGGCCGCGGTGGTCGCCGCCGTCCTGACGTTCCGGGCGTTCGGCAGCAGCACCCCGGCCGAAGCGGTCTCGGCGACCGTGCCGGTGGAGATCACGGTGGCGCACGTCCCGGCGAAGACGACGATCGGCGTCATCGTCACCCTCGGCGACGGCGAGGGATCCGAGTGGAACGAAGCGGCGCAGGGTGCGCTGGTGGCGGAGCGTCGGCTCGCACTCGGCGGCACCGACGTCGAGCTCGTCACGAAGAACGACGGCGGGACCGCTGCCGGGGGCAAGGCCGCGGTCGAGTCCCTCGCGAAGAGCGGGGTAGCGGGCATCGTCGTCGCCTCGTCGGGCAGCCACGTGTCCGGCGCCCTCACTGCTGCTGCGGCGAAGGGCATCCCGGTCGTCCTGCCCTACGCCCCGGCGGAGAAGGACTCCTGGTCGACGGCGCCGGCGGCAGGCTCGATCAGCACGGCGATGACCACGGCACTCGGCGACGCCGACGCGCCACTGTTGGTCGACCTGGGCGGCGGTGCTCCGGCGGGTCTGCGGGTCGCGCACGTCCTGGACGGGGACGACACCGCGGACGCTGCAGCGCTGGCCACGACCGTCGCCGAACGCACCGGCGCGACGAGCAACGAGGAAGACGCCGATGCCGATGCCGATGCCGACGCGAAGACGGTGACGCCGGACTCCGACGCGGTCGTCGTCAGTGGCTCCGCGCAGCGCCAGGGTGCCTTCGTCGCCGCGCTCCAAGCCGAGAACGTCACGGTGCCGGTCGTCCTCACCCCGGATGCGACGAGCCCGGCGTTCGGCGCAGCGCTCGTCGAAGCCGGCGGCAGCCTCAGCGGCGCCTTCCGCACCGTGGGTGTCGCCACCGACGACGCCCGAGCGCTGGCCTCCGATGCCGGGGGCCGCGCGATGTCCGCCTTCCTCGGCGGTGTCCGGGTGCTCGCCGGTGACCAGGACGCCGAGAACCTGACCGGTGACCAGCCGTTCTCGGCGGTCGCGGGCGCAGCGGACTCGCGCAGCCACGACGCCGTCATCGCCCTGGTCCGCGCCGTCGGTTCGGCGCGGAGCGTCGAGCCGGCGGACGTCACCGATGCCCTCGCCACGCTCGACCTCGACGCCGATGCGGGCATCGCCGGTCCGGCACTCGACTTCACGCGGCAGCAGGCACTCGGCGCACACGCGACGGTGCTCGCGGCGTCGGCACAGCAGCTCGGTCTCCGTCCGGCCAGCACCGCGTCCGGCGACGGCACCGGGAGCGGAACCGACGCTGCCCGGACGGCGTCGCTCGTCTGGTTCGACGACTCCAGCACGGACTGACCCACCCACGCACCGACCCGGAAGAGGAACGCGAGCATGCGCCTGTTGATCGAGCTCGACGACCGACGTGATGCGGTCGAGGTCGACGGGTGGTCCGGCGCATCCTCGCTCGGGGACCTCGTGTCCGCGGCCATCGGCCTCACGCTCGAACCCGGCACCACCCTGGCGGTCGACGGGCACCGCACCAGCGTCGACACCCCGCTCCGTGACCTGGTGCTGCTCGAGGGATCGCGCATCGGACGAACCCCCGAGGAACGGCCGCTCGGCACCGACGGCTGGACCGTCACGCTCGCCGGCGGGCTCGAAGCCGGCCTCGTGGTGCCGGTCCCGCGCGGGCGGAAGCTCGTGGTCGGCCGGGCGCCGCAGGCCGACGTCGTGCTCCCCACCGAGAGCGCGTCGTGGGAGCACTGCACCGTCGAGCGCGAGGACGACGGTGTGCGGGTGCGTGATGCGGGATCGACGAACGGCACCGTCATCGCCGGGGAGCGCATCGACGCCGAGGGCGTCCTGCTCACCGGGACGACGAGCGTCATCGGGGGCGGGGCTGTGCTGCTCGTCCGGCCGGCGCTCGACGAGGTCCCCGTGCCCGCGGCCGGCTCGATGGCGAACCTGACCCCGGCGGCGACGGCGCCGTTCAACCGTCCACCGCGCGCCGGACGGACCTCCGACGCCGAGACGGTCGTGCCACCCGGACGCAAGGACGTGCCACCGGCGTCGAAGTTCAGCTGGATCACCGTCGCCGCGCCCCTGGTGCTCGCCGGGGCGATGGTGCTCCTGCTCGGCGACGCACGGTTCGCGCTCTTCGCCCTGCTCTCCCCGGTCACCGCGATCGGCATGTGGTTCGAGCAGAAGCACCGCCGCGCGAAGAACCTCAAAGAAGAGGACACCCGCTTCGCCGAGGCTGTGGAGTCCTTCCGCGGTGAGATCTCCGAGGCCGCGGCCGTCGAGGCCGCCCGCCGCCAGGAGCTCGTGCCCGACCCAGCGACCGTGGTGCGGCGAGCCGAACTGCCGACCACCCTGCTGTGGCAGCGTCGATCGGACGACGAGGACTTCCTGAGCCTGCACGCCGGCACCGGAGACGCTCCCTGGCGGCCCGAGGTCGACCAGCGTGCAGCGTCCGCGAAGCTCGAGGACGAGGCGAAGGCCGCCATCGCGGACAGCCGTCTGACGGCCGCGCCGGTGGTTGCCGACCTGTCCGACGCCGGCGTCGTCGGGATCGTCGGCGACCGTCAGGGCGCCCTCGCCCTGGCGCGCAGCCTGCTCACGCAGGCCACCGTGCACTGCGGTCCAGCGGACCTGACGGTGGGCGTCTTCTGCGACGCGGGCCGCGCGGACGACTGGGGGTGGGCCTCCTGGCTGCCGCACGCGCGTGTGGCGGGGAGCAGCACCGGCGCCCGCTGGATGTCGGCGCAGCGCGACCAGAGCGCGGCGATGCTCCGTGGCCTGCGGGAGTCGCTCGACGAGCTGCCGACGCCGAACCTGCTCGTCGTGGTCGACTCCGAGGTGCTCACCGAGGGACGGGATGCCCCTGCCCGCAACCTGCTCGGCCAGGGCCGCACGGTGCCCGGGCAGTCCCTGCGCCCGGGGGAGCGACCGCGCCGGGTGAGCGGCATCGTCATCGCGACGAACGAGCAGCAGCTCCCCGCCGCCTGCACGTCGATCATCACGGTCGGTGCCGATGCCGCCGCCACGGTCTACCGGCCGGAAGACCGGACCCGTGTCGAGGACGTCGTGCTCGCCGGCCTCAGCGTCGAGACCGCCGAGCGCAGCGCCCGCAGCGTGGCGCACTTCGACGATCCCGAACTGCTGGTGCCGGGGGCGTCCTTGCCCGCGCTCGTCCGCCTGCCGGAGCTGTTGTCGGGCGACGGGATCCGCACGGCGTGGGACACGCGCACGGGCTTCTCGACCCCGATCGGCTCGTCCGAGAGCGGTGTGCTCGAGATCGACCTCGTGCGCGACGGCCCGCACGGCCTGGTCGGCGGCACGACGGGTTCGGGCAAGAGCGAGTTCCTCCGGTCCCTCGTGGCCGGGCTCGCCGCGCGGAACGACCCGACGCGCCTGAACTTCCTGCTCGTCGACTTCAAGGGTGGTGCGGCCTTCGCAGCGTGTGAGCGCCTCCCGCACACCATCGGCACGATCAGCAACCTCGACGAACAGCTCGCCGACCGTGCGATCCGGGCACTCGAGGCCGAGCTCGAGCGACGGCAGCGCGTGTTCGCCGCGGCCGGGGCGGACATCGACAATCTCGACGCCTACCTGGCGACGAAGCCGAACGAGCCGATGCCGCGCCTGCTCCTCGTCGTGGACGAGTTCGCGATGCTCGCGAAGGACTTCCCGGACGTCCTGACGTCGCTCGTCAGCATCGCGGCCGTCGGCCGAACGCTCGGCGTCCACATGATCCTCGCCACCCAGCGGCCGGCCGGTGTGGTGAGCGAGGACATCCTCGCGAACACGAACATGCGGGTCGCCCTGCGGGTGCAGAGCCGCGAGGACTCGACGAACGTCATCGGTGTCCCCGCCGCAGCCGGGATCGGTCGACAGCAGACCGGCCGCGCCTACGTGAAGCTCGGGCAGGACGACATCACCCCGGTGCAGACCGCCCTGGTCACCGGCCGTGCCCGTGACGAGCGTGCCGAGCAGCCGGTGTCCGTCCGACCGACGGACGTCTTCGGCGTTCCCGCGCCGGTGCCTGCCCCGGCTCCGACGGCGTCCGACGTGACCGACCTCGACCAGCTCATCGAGTCGATCGGGCAGGCGAACGAGGCTGCCGGGTACACCCCGCCGCGCCCGATCTGGCCCGAGGCGCTCGGCGACCGCGTCGAGCTCGCCGCCCTGATCGACCCGCGCCCCGCGTCGGTGCCCGTCGCCCTCGCCGACGACCCGGACCACCAGCGCCAGATCACCACCGGATGGGACCTCGACGAGGGCAACCTCATGCTCATGGGCATCCCCGGCAGCGGGACGAGCACCGCCCTCGCCACTATCGCGCTCCAGCTCGCCGCCGCGTCGAGCCCTGACGAGCTCGACCTCCTCGTGCTCGACATGGGTCCGGGGGACCTCGCTCCACTCGCGCAGCTGCCGCACACGACGGCCTACGTCGGCTCGGGTGCCGGTGCGGGGGAGCTGCAGACGCGGTTCCTGCGGCACCTCCGCGTCGAGCTCGAGCGTCGCCGTGCGGCACCCGGTGGGCGCCGTGCCGTGGTGCTCATCGACGGCCTCGCCGCATTGCGCGACGAGTACCAGGACTTCGAGGGCCAGCAGCTGCTCGACGCGCTCTACCGGGTGTACGCCGAGGGTCCGGCGCTCGGCATCTCCTTCGCGGTCTCCACGACCCGCGCGAAGGCCGTGCCGTCGGCGATGGACGAGGTCACCACGCAGAAGTGGATGTTCCGCCTCGCCGACCCCTACGACTACGCGTCCATCGGGGTCCGCCCCAAGGACGTCCCGCCGCCGGTGCCCGGCCGTTTCATCGACTCGACCATGCGGCTGCAGTCGCACGTCGCGACGCCGGACGTCCCGCTCGCGCAGGCCGTCGCACGGATCGCGGAGACCCGGTCGGACGCTACGAAGAAGGCGAGTGCGGTCGGCCGGCTCCCAGACGCCGTGCTCGTGGACGAACTCGGCACCGGCGCGGTGTTCGCGGGCGAGCCCTGGCGGATCCCGATCGGCATCGCCGAGGACGACCTGCAGCCCGCGTCCGTCGAGGTCTACGACGGCGAACACGTGCTCGTCGCCGGCCCGGCACGGTCCGGCAAGTCGAGCGTGCTCCTCGCCGTCGCCGAACTCGCGCGGACAGCCGAGGGCGTGCGTCCAGCCGTGTGGGCGATCTGTGACCGCCGTTCCCCGCTTGCTGCCGGTTCGTTCGACCGCATCGCCGTCGGCCCGGACGAGGTCCCGGCCCTGTTGGCCGGGCTGCGGCTCGAGCGTGGACCGGTGCTGCTGTTGATCGACGACGCGGAGCGGTTCGAGGACGGCGACCAGGCCATCGCGACGCTCCTCACGACCGAGCGCCCCGGACTGTGCGTCGTGGCGGCCGGCCGGTCCGCTGACCTCCGGTCGCTGTACAGCCACTGGACCCGTGCGGTCCGGAAGTCCCGGTGTGGCGTCCTGCTGCAGCCGGACGTCGACTACGACGGCGAGCTCCTCGGCGTCACGCTGCCACGTCGCGCACCGGTCGCGTTGACCGTCGGCCGCGGCTACGCCGCTTCAGGCGGTGCCGTCCGTCTCGTGCAGACCGCGTCCGCCGGCAGCTGACCGAGACGCCGAGACCGTCGGCCTGGAGGCCCGTGGCCGCGTCCGCCACGGACGGCAGGCGCGACCCGCAGTCACGACCAGAGCGCGCTCAGTCGCGCGTCGTGATCCCGAAGGGCGAGCTCTCGAGGTTCGTGAAGTTCCCCACCGTCGCCCGCACCGTGCACGACGGCGCGACCGACAGGGCCGTGACGACCAGCCCGTCGGACGACACCGCCAGTGCCCCCGAGCAGCCGTCGGCGAACCGCACGCCGGACTCCCCGCCGGCCACGTCGACGAGCATCTGCGACGGGCGTCCCGTGGCGGGACTGCGGTAGAGCGGGTTGAGCTCGTCGGCACCGTTCGGCCACACCGGTACCAGGGTGACCGGCAGGGCCGTCTGACTGACCGTGCGGTCGGGCGTCCGGACCTCGATGCCCTGCAACCGCTGCACCGGGTAGGCGGTCCCGCGCACCGAGTCGTCGGTGACGGCAGCTGTGGTCGCCTCGCCGACGCCGTCGAGCCACGTCTGCAACGCCGCGCCGTCCGTGACGGAGGCGAGCGGCACCGAGGCCTCGACCGTGACGTCGCCGCCAGCGGGGACCTCGACGCCGGACAGGGCCCAGGCGCACGCGGTGTCGACACCCGTCAGTGAGGGCTGGTTGCGCTTCGCCGAGATGCCCTCGCCGGTCCAGGTGACGGCGGGGCACGAGGCACCCGAGCGGGCTCCGGGGACGACCTCGAGGAACGGACCGGTCAGGGCCGATGCCTGCGCCGCGTACGTGACGCGCAGGTCGACGGTTCCCTTCGCCGGGTCGATGGTCGCGCGGCGGGTGGTCGCGAGGCCGGTGGGCAGTGGGCGGTCCTGCTGGTAGGCGTTGGCGGCCTGTGCGGTCGCGGTGCCGGTACCGGGCGTCTTCCGCACGGCACCGGGCAGCCAGACGACCCCGCCGACGACGAGCGCGGCCACGAGCACCACGCCGATGCCGCCGAACAGGAGCGCACGGTTCGTCAGCCACTCGGGCCGGGCGAACCGACGCGTCGGTACCGGCTCGGCGGCGGGGGCGGTGGGCAGCGGCTGTCGTGCCATCGGCCGGATGACGGTCTGCGACCCGGCGGGGCCGAGTTCCGGGGCCGGCCCGGCCAGGGCTTCGTCCTCTGGTACCCCGGTGTCATCCCGATCAGCATCGCGCTCCGGACGGACCCCGCGGACCACGGTGGCCGGCCGCTCGACCTCGTCGAACGCGTCTGGATCGCTCGTCGCGGCCAGCGCAGGGGCCGAGGCGAGGGACCGGGCGAGTCGCCGCAGGGTCGCCGCGGCGTCCGCTGCTGCCGGGCGGCTGTTCGGGTCCTTCGTCAGCAGGGCGGACACCGCGGACCACAGCGCATCGGGCACGTCGAGCGGCGGTGGGTTCGAGGTGACGTGCCGGTACGCCACGGCGAAGTCCGTGCCGGGCCCGGCGAAGGGCGTTCGGCCGGACAACAGCTCGTAGAGCATGACCCCGGCGCCGTAGACGTCCGCAGCGGGACCGGCGCGGCCGTGGCTGATCGACTCGGGGGCCATGTACTGCGGTGTGCCGAGGAGCCCGGTGGTCGTGCGCTCGCGTTCGGCGACGACCGACGCGATGCCGAAGTCGGTGACCCGGACGTCGCCCGTCGCACCGGGGACCCAGGCGGTCTGGAGCAGCACGTTGTCGGGCTTGACGTCGCGGTGGGTCACGTCGCGTTCGTGTGCCGCGGCGAGGGCGTCGAGCGCCTCGGCGGTGATCGTCAGGGCGTCCCGCGGGGTCAGCGGACCGTTCGATGCGAGCAGATCGCGCGCGGACCCACCCGGCACCAGGTCCATGACGATCGCGAGCCGGTCGCCCTCGACGACCAGGTCCCGCACCCCCACGATCGAGGGGTGCTGCAGTGCGAGGAGCACCGAACGCTCGCGGACGAAGCGTTCGACGATCTGCGGGTCGGCGGCGAGCTCGGCACGGAGCAGCTTCGCGGCGACGTGCTCGCCGGTCGCGGTGTGCTCGGTGCGCCAGACCTCGCCGGTGGCACCGGTCCCGAGCAGCTCGACCAATCGGTACGACGCGCCGAGCGGCTCACCCTGACCGTACTGCGCCACTGCGTCCCCGACTTCCCGATTCCCCCGGTGGCCGACCCCTCGCCGACCACGCAATGTTACCGGCCGGTCGGCGCCTCCGCCTGCTCCGGCGCGGCGTACTGCACGTCGATCGCGTACTGCTCGAACCCGGATCGCCGGTAGAGCGCCAGCGCGGGCTCGTTGTCGCCCTCGACGTACAGTGCAGCGGCGGTCAAGCCGCGGCCGCTGAGTCGACCGGTCCCCGCGCGCATGAGCACCCCGCCGAGCCGCTGTCCCTGCAGGTCGGGCCGGACGGCGACGGCGTAGAACTCGCCGATGCCGTCCTCGACCTTGAGCCAGCACGAACCGGCGAGCTGCCCGGAGGCGTCGCGGAGCAGCAGCAGGTCCTCGCCGGAGAACCAGGCGTCCGATTCGCGGGCGTGCAGGTCGTCGAGTGTCATGCGGCCCTGCTCGGGGTGGTGTGCGAAGGCCGCGGCGTTGAGGGCGAGCCAGTCGGCCTCGTCCTCGGTGCCGGGTCGGAACGCGGACAGGCTGTACCCAGCCGGCACGTCGACGGGAGCCGCGTCCGAAGACGGCGCGCCACCGTCGATCGGCGCCCGGAGCTGCAGCAGGGTGCGGACCGCGCGCCAGCCGAACCGATCGGCCAGGGCCCGTGCTGCGGGGTGGTCCCCGTGTGCCCAGGCGAGCACCGGAGCGGCCCCGCCGCCCAGCGCGAGCGCCTGCGTGACGAGGGCGGTGCCGGTGCCGCGGCCACGGGCCTCCCGGTCGACCACGAGTTCCAGCTCGCCGTCACGGACCACGGCGACCCCGTCGTCGGTCTCGAGGACCGTCGCGCGCCCCGCGCGGACGTCGACCAGGGTCTGGTCGGAGAACGGCGGCGCCTCACCGGGCACCACGAACCGTGCGAGGTCCGGCACTACTGGCCCATCAGGCGCTCGGCCTCGTCGTCGTAGACGTTGAAGCGGTACCCGACGTTGCGGACCGTGCCGATGAGCGACTCGAGGTCGCCGAGCTTGGCGCGGAGACGTCGGACGTGCACGTCGACCGTGCGGGTGCCGCCGAAGTAGTCGTAGCCCCAAACCTCGCTGAGCAGCTGCTCGCGCGTGAAGACCCGGGACGGGTGCGTGGCGAAGAACCGGAGGAGCTCGAACTCCTTGAACGTCAGGTCGAGCGGTCGGCCGCGGACCTTCGCCGAGTAGCTGGCCTCGTCGATGACGACACCCGATGCCTGGATCTTCGAGCTGGACTGCCCCTTGGCCGCACGGCCCGCGGACAACCGGATGCGGGCGTCGATCTCGGCCGGGCCCGCGCTCTCGAGCACCACGTCGTCGACGTTCCACTCGCTGTTGACGGCGGTCAGGCCACCCTCGGTCACGACGAGCACGATGGGCGTCGTCGAGCCGGACGAGGCGAGGATCTTGCACAGGGCCTTCGCGCTGACCAGGTCGGTGCGGGCGTCCACGAACATCAGGTCGCTCTGCGGCGCGTTGACCAGCTGTGCGGCCTCGGCCGGCACGTGACGGATCCTGTGGCTCAGGAGACCGAGGCTCGGCAGGACGTCGCCGGGCGCGGTCGAGGTGAGTACCAGGAGCTGTGCCACAGGACCTCCGCAGGTGGATGACGTCGTGGACACATCCTAGTGATGCTCGGGAAGTCCTCATCCGGCCGGACGGTTTGCGCGTGAAGCCGCAAGCGCCGGGCGCGGGGCTGCGCCCGCGCGCCGGGCGCGCAGTCGCTGCGCCTGCGCGCCGGGCGTCACCCCTGTCATGATGGAACGCGTGACCCAGCCAGTGCAGCCCACCGACCAGCGGCGCCTCAAGCTGACGTCCGTCCTGCCGGTCTGGATCCTCAGCGTCGCCGGGGCGGTGCTCGTCCTGACGCTCGCCGAGCGCGACGCCTTCGCCTGGCTGCTGCTCGTGTTCGTCGCCTGCGTGATGGTGAGCTTCGTGCTCCAGCTCATCACCGCGACGAAGGACGGGCTGGTCGAACGGATCAGCATCGCGTCGTCCGGTGCCTTCGTCGTGGTCCTCGTCACCGCGGTGGTGCTCCTGGCGCGTTGAGCCGAGCCGCGTAGACTCCAGGGCATGGATTCGCTGCTTGCGCTCGAGCTGTTCTACGTGGGCCTCCTCGGCCTGGCGTCGCTCGCGATCGCGTTCATCTCGGTCGTCGTCGTCGTGAAGCTGTTCAAGGGTCAGCGTTGATCGAGCTCCCCGAGGGCCTGGCGCCCGAACTGGTCCCGTTGTCGTGGCTCGTCGGCGTCTGGGAGGGCACCGGCGTCGTGGAGTACCCCGTCGGTGACGAAGAGGCACCACGCACCTACGAGTTCGGCCAGCGCGTGAGCTTCAGTCACGACGGCCTGCCGTACCTCAACTACTCGTCCACGACGTGGCTGCTCGACGACGACCACACCCCGCTCGCCGCCGAGATGGGCTACTGGCGGATCGACCGTCCGACCGAGCCCGGCGACCGCGGCCCCGCGATGCTCCTGGGTGAGGGACCGACGCCGTTCACCACCGTCGAGAGCGTCGAGGCGCTGCGCAACACCACCGACGGCTTCGACGTCGAGGCCGCGATCGTGCACCCGACGGGCGTCAACGAGCTCTACGTCGGCCGCGTCCTCAAGGGCCGGATCGACCTGGCCACCGACGCCGTGATGCGCTCGCCGAACGCGAAGGACTACTCCGCCGCGACCCGCCTGTACGGCCTGGTCGAGGGCAAGTTGTTCTGGGCGTGGGACATCGCCGCGCTCGGTCGTGAACTCACCTCGCACGCCTCGGGGCAGCTCGCGAAGGTCGACTGATGTCGGCGTTCGCGGTGCGCGACGGGTTCGTCGCGGCATCTGACGCGCCCGGCGCGCCCGCAGCCCACTTCGGCAACCCCCTGGGCGAGCAACGGCTGCTGGCCCGTGGCCGCGCGGTCGTCGAGCTCGGTCTCGGCATGGTCACCGTCTCCGGCCCGGACCGCCTGTCGTGGCTCAACTCGATCACCTCGCAGCAGCTGACCGGCCTGCCGACCGGCGTCAGCACCGAGACCCTCGTGCTCGACCAGTCCGGCCGGGTCGAGCACGCCGCCCGCGTGGTCGACGACGGTGCGGTCGTGTGGCTCCTCACCGAGTCGCAGGACGCAGCACCGCTCGCCGCCTGGCTCGACTCGATGCGCTTCATGCTCCGGGTCGAGGTCGCCGACCGTTCGGCCGACTTCGCGACCCTCGGCTGGTTCGGCGAGGCCGCCCCGTTCGCGTCGACCGTCCTGCCGGACCCGCCCGTCGTCGAGTGGGTCGACCCGTGGGCGGCCGTCACGCCCGGTGGGTGGAGCTACGCCGCCCAGGAGGCCCATCCCGGCTCCGACTGGACCCTCCGCGTCGCCGTGGTCACGCCCGGCACCTCGGCCGCGATCGCTGCGTCGGACGAACCCGTCGCGGGGCTGCTCGCGTACGAGGCACTGCGGATCGCCGCCTGGCGTCCGACGCTGTCCGATGCCGACGAGCGCACCATCCCGCACGAGCTCGACTGGCTCCGCTCCGCCGTGCACCTGACGAAGGGCTGCTACCGCGGGCAGGAGACCGTCGCGAAGGTGCACAACCTGGGCCACCCGCCGCGTCGGGTCGTGCAGCTGCACCTCGACGGCTCCGACGCCGTGCTGCCAGCTCCGGGCACGCCCGTGATGCTCGGCGACAAGGAAGTCGGGCGACTGTCGGCCTCGGCGGTCCACCACGAGCTCGGCCCGATCGGGCTGGCCGTGGTCAAGCGTTCCCTCGACCCGACCGCGACGCTGACGCTCATCGCCGACGACGTCGTGGTGACGGCGGCGCAGGAGACCATCGTCCCGCCGGAGGCCGGCGCCACGGCGAACGTCCCGCGGCTCCCCCGGCTCGGAGCCGTCAAGCGCTCCTAGCGTTCGCCGCCGGTCGTCGGTCGCCTGGTGTGTGCGCAGGTTTCCGACAGTCCACGAGTTGATCGACTGGTGTTCCGTCGGGTGATGCGCACGCATCCTGTGCGTGTGCATCTTCCGACAGTGCACGCGGTGATCGACTCGTGGATCGTCGCGAATTCGCCGCCGCCGCCGTGGCGCAGTCCCGCCGCCGCGCCGCCGCCGCGACCGTCAGGCGGGCGCGACCACGTCCCACGGCACACTGAGCTCGCCGAGCCGCCACCTCGTCGGCCCGTGCAGCACCGGCCACCCGCGGTCGCGCATGCCCCGCGCCGTGGCGATCCACCGCTGCCGGGGCCCGTACGTGCCGAGCGGCGCCGCGACCGCCCACGACAGGTCGAGGTCGCGCAGGAACGCGTGCACCCGCTCACCCGGCACGTTCCGGTGGATGAGCGCCTTCGGTAGCCGTTCGGCGACGATCGACGGCACGTCGAGTCCGGCGAGCCGCAGCGACACCGTGAACGACACCGGCGCGTGCTCGTCGAGCGTCACCCACGAGGCCACCCGCCCGACCTCGTTGCACGTCCCCTCGACCAGCGCGCCGCCGGGCTGCAGCCGGTCCTGCATGATCCGCCACGACCCCACCACGGCGGACTCGTCGTACTGCCGCAGCACGTTGAACGCCCGGATCACGGCCGGTCGGCGCTGCCCGGGCGTGGGTGTCTCGAAGCCGCCGAGCCGGAACGTCACACCGTCGCGGGTGCCCGCGTTCGCGAACGCCACGCGTGCCGGTTCGATCTCGATGCCGGTGACCTCGACGTCCGGACGCACCAGGGCGAGACGGTCGCGCAGCTCGAGCGTCGTCGTCGGCGAGGCCCCGTACCCGACGTCGGCGACCAGCGGGTCGTCGGCCTTGCGGAGTGCCGGCAGCGACGCGATCCACCGGTCGACACGGCGGAGCCGGTTGTACCCGGTCGTCCCGCGCGTCACGTTCCCGATGGGCATGACGTCAAGGGTACGGGCCTGCCGACGCTCGGTAGACTCGGGAGCATGACCTCCACGCTCGTCCTGCTCCGTCACGGAAACAGTGACTGGAACCAGAAGAACCTGTTCACCGGTTGGGTCGACGTCCGGCTCAGCGAGCTGGGCGAGAAGGAGGCGAAGCGCGCCGGCGACCTCATCGCCGAATCGGGCATCGTCCCCGACGTCCTGTACACCTCGCTCCTCACCCGCGCGATCCAGACGGCCGACATCGCGCTGCTCCAGGCCGACCTCGCCTGGCTGCCGGTCAAGCGGGACTGGCGCCTCAACGAACGTCACTACGGCGACCTGCAGGGCAAGGACAAGGCCCAGACGCTGGCCGAGTACGGCGAGCAGCAGTTCATGGAGTGGCGCCGGTCGTTCGACGTCCCGCCGCCCCCCATCGCCGACGGCGCCGAGTGGTCGCAGGCCGGTGACCGCCGCTACGCCGACCTCGGCGACCAGCTGCCGCGCACCGAGTCGCTCAAGCTCGTGATCGACCGGCTGCTGCCGTACTGGGAGTCGGACATCACGAAGGACCTGGGCGAGGGCAAGACCGTGCTGGTCACCGCGCACGGCAACTCGCTCCGCGCGCTCGTCAAGCACCTCGACGACATCTCCGACGACGACATCGCCGGCCTGAACATCCCGACGGGCATCCCACTGGTGTACGAGCTCGACGACGACTTCCGTCCGACGAAGCCGGCGTACTACCTCGACCCCGAGGCCGCTGCCGCCGGCGCTGCCGCCGTGGCTGCCCAGGGCGCCAAGAAGTAGCACCGCACGCATGAACGCCCCGTCCGGTCTCCGGGCGGGGCGTTCGTCGTTCTGCCTGGTGTGGCCGCGAAAGCGACAGTGTGCCGCGAACGTTCCGCCGACTCCTGTCGCTCTGCCGGGAGGAACGGATCACCGCGCCGACGACGTGTCGCTTCGGCGGGGCGGTCGGCTCCTCGAGCATCGGCTGGTCAGACGAAGTGCGACGCGATCTCCTGCACGAGGGCACCGACGTCGTAGGGCTTCGTCGTGTCGACGCGGACTACCGGGACGCCCGGCAGCCCGACCGGCTGCGCGTCGTCGCCGTGCTCGTCCCAGAAGGCCAGCACGCCGGCCAGGTCCCCGTGCACCTCGTGCCGCACCGGGACGGTGCCCGGGTCGTACCGGTCGTGCAGCCGATCTTCGGCGGCGGCGCGGTCCGTGTCGCACCACACCTCGACGGCGCGAGGCGACCCGGCGGACGCGAGCCCAGCCTCCAGGAGGTCGCGATCGCGTGACGGGAGCCAGACGGCGTCGAGGACGACCCCGTTCTCCACGGCCCGCGTCATCGACCACATGGTCTCCATCGCGATGCCACCGAGCGGACGCGACGCGATCATCGGCCCGACGATGTCGGCGAGGGGCTCCTTGATCCGGTCCTTCGACAGGAACGGGCAGCCGAGCACCTCGGCCAGCGCAGCGCCGATCGTGCTCTTGCCGGAACCGGGCATGCCGTTGACGATGATCGCGACCTGAGCCATGCCTCGATCCTCGCAGACCGCGCAACCGCGGTCAGACCACGGCGCTCAGACCGCGGCGGTCGAACTCGAGGCGCCGGTCCAGTCGCCGGTCGCCAGGTACTCGACCTTCTTGGCGATCGATACCGCGTGGTCCGCGAAGCGCTCGTGGTAGCGGGAGGCCAGGGTGGCGTCGACGGTGTCGATCGGCCCGCCCTTCCACGCCTCGCCGAGCACGAAGTCGAACACGCTCGCGTGCAGTTCGTCGACGGCGTCGTCCTCGTCGCGGATCTCCGCGGCCAGCGCGATGTCCTCGGTCGCGAGCAGCCGCGTGAGCTTCTGCGACATCGCGACGTCGTGCTTGCCCATCTCCTTGAAGGTGCCGCGGAGTCCCTTCGGCACGACCTTCTCGGGGAAGCGCTGGCGGGCGAGCTGCGCGATGTGCTCGGCCATGTCGCCCATGCGCTCGAGCGAGGAGCTCACGCGCAGGGCGGTGACGACGACGCGCAGGTCGCGGGCGACCGGAGCCTGGCGGGCCAGGATGTCGATGGCGATCTCGTCGAGGCTGTTGGCGGCCTCGTCGATCTTCTGGTCGTCCGCGATCACCTCCTCGGCGAGGGCGACGTCGGAGTCGCTGAAGGCCTGGGTGGCCCGGGTGATGGCGGACTCGACGAGTCCTGCGATCTCGGTCAGTCGCTCCTGGACGTCCTGGAGTTCCTGCTGGAAGACTTCGCGCATGGGGGAGTACCTCTCTCTGCGTACCGGACGAGTGTCGTCAGCCCAGGTGAACGAACGGTGACGTGGGGCTGAACGCTTCGCGATCCGGCCTTCCGGGACGGGTGAACGGTACCGGAACCCCGCATGACCATCCCTACACTGGCGGCATGGACAACGCGTGGCTCGTGCCACTGTCGATGCTCCTCGGCGGGGTCTTCGGCGCGGGCGTCGTGGTGCTGATCATCACCGCCGAGCGCACGGCTCGTGCAGCAGACGTGGCGGAACGCACCCTGCCGGACGGTGTCGCAGCGGTGATCGCGACGATGCACAACCCGGCGGTGGTCATCGACCCGTCGAACACGGTCGTGGCCGCATCGCCCCAGGCGCTGACCGTCGGGCTCGTCGTGCGGCGCCGGCTCGTGCACCAGGAACTCCTCGACCTGGTCGACCGGGTGCGCAAGAGCGGCGAGATGGGGGCGGAGGACCTCGAGCTCCCGCGCGGACGGCACGGGGAGCTCATCGGCTACCTCAGCTTCCGGGCCGCGCAGCTCGGCAACCGGTACGTCCTCATCACGGCCGACGACCTGACCGAGAGCCGGCGCATCGAAGAGGTCCGCCGTGACTTCGTCGCCAACATCTCGCACGAGCTGAAGACCCCGATCGGCGCCATCGGCCTGCTGTCCGAGACCCTCGTGATCGCGGCCGACGACCCGGAGCACGTCAAGAAGTTCGCGGCGCAGCTCATCACCGAGTCCGAGCGGCTCGGCGCCCTGACGAAGGACATCATCGAGCTGTCCCGGCTGCAGTCGGTCGACGCGTTGGAGAACAGCGAGGAGACCGGTGTCGACAAGATCGTGCAGGCAGCGATCGACGCGAACGAGGTCGTCGCGCGCGCCCGCTCGATCGAGATCATCCGGGCGAAGAAGTCGAAGCTCCGGGTGATGGGCGACCCGGGCCTGCTGCAGGTCGCCGTCTCGAACCTCATCGCCAACGCGGTGAAGTACTCGCCCGACGGCACCCGCGTCGGCGTGGGCGTCCGGTCCGCGAAGGGCTTCGTCGAGATCGCGATCACCGACCAGGGCGTCGGCATCCCCGAGGCCGACCTGGACCGCGTGTTCGAGCGGTTCTACCGTGTCGACCCGGCACGGTCACGGGCCACCGGCGGCACCGGCCTGGGGCTCGCCATCGTCAAGCACGTCGTCGGCAACCACGGCGGCGACGTCCGTGTCTGGTCGCAGCCCGGCAAGGGCTCGACCTTCACCATCCGCCTGCCCGAGGCGGACACCGAACTGACCACCGCACTCGAAGAGCAACTGGAAGAGCAGCCATCGTGACCAAGATCCTCATCGTCGACGACGAGCCGGCCCTGAGCGAGCCCCTGGAGTTCCTGCTGCAGCGTGAGGGGTACGAGACCTCCGTCGCGGCCGACGGCGTGACCGCGCTGTCGAAGTTCGACTCGGAGAACCCGGACCTGGTGCTCCTCGACCTCATGCTGCCGGGGCTCTCCGGCACCGAGGTCTGCCGCCAGATCCGGACCCGGTCGAACGCGCCGATCATCATGCTGACGGCGAAGGACTCCGAGGTCGACATCGTCGTCGGGCTCGAGCTCGGCGCGGACGACTACGTGACGAAGCCGTACTCGACGCGTGAGCTGCTGGCCCGCATCCGTGCCGTCCTGCGCCGCCGCACCGAGGACGACCCGGCGGACAGCGGGATCCTGCAGGTCGGCGGCATCCGGATGGACGTCGAGCGGCACACGGTGTCGGTGGACGGGTCGGAGACGGCGATGCCGCTCAAGGAGTTCGAGCTGCTCGAGTTGCTGCTCCGGAACGCCGGCCGGGTGCTCACCCGTGGGCAGCTCATCGACCGGGTGTGGGGCTCCGACTACTTCGGCGACACCAAGACGCTCGACGTGCACATCAAGCGCATCCGCTCGAAGATCGAGCGCGTGCCGTCCACCCCGGAGATCCTGGTGACGGTCCGCGGTCTCGGGTACCGCATCGAGGCCTGAGACGGACGGACAGGAGGCCCGGTGCGAGTCCCTGGGACTCGCACCGGGCCTCCTGTCTGACACGGTGGCGCTTGCGCGGAGCGGCTACTCGCCGTCCGTCGGCGTGGCCGACGGGGTCTCGACCGGCAGCGTGATCTGGCTGGACGGCTCGGGGGTCGAGGTCGGCGCGAGGGTTGCGTACTCCTCTTGCGAGGTGGTCAGCACCGGCACGTTGGCCGAGACGCCCTCGGCGTCGGGGTAGGAGAAGTACACCTTGACGAGCGAACCGGGCTTCGCGTCCGCGCTGTCGAAGTCGAGGGTGTCGTGCTGCGAGTCGTTCGCCAGGTCGACGTGCGAGTTCGCCGGCACCAGCACGGTCTCGGTGTCGCCACCGATCTCGACCGACACGGTGATGCCGTCGGTGTCGGAGTTGTTCACCAGCGTGCCGATGAACCGCGCACCCTCGCCGTCGTCCGAGATGAGGATGGCGTTCCGCACGTTGACCTTGCCGGTCGAGACGTTGACGCCGTCGGTGATCTGCTTGATGTCGACGGTGTGCGCGGGCGACATGAACTCGCACCCGGTGGCGCCCAGCGCGATGGTTGCCGCAACGGCGACGGACACGAGTACCCGAGCTCGCAAGAGATTCCTCCGTAAGTCGATGAGGACCAGACGGTCCCGCTCCATCTTAGCGATCACCGGGAAGGCCCAGTGCTGAGGGTCCCCTTACCCGAACACCCCTTGTGGTAAACTGGAAGTCTGGGAACGGAGCCTGATACATGCAATTCGAGGTCGGCGAGACCGTCGTCTACCCCCACCACGGGGCGGCAACCATCTCTGAAGTCAAGACGCGCGTCATCAAGGGCGAGGAAAAGGTCTACCTGAAACTGCGGGTCACGCAGGGTGACCTGACGATCGAGGTACCGGCGGACAACGTCGACCTGGTCGGAGTCCGCGACGTGATCGGCAAGGAAGGGCTCGACAAGGTGTTCGAGGTCCTCCGGGCGCCGTTCACCGAAGAACCCACCAACTGGTCGCGCCGGTACAAGGCGAACCTCGAGAAGCTCGCTTCCGGGGACGTCATCAAGGTCTCCGAGGTCGTCCGCGACCTCTGGCGACGCGATCAGGACCGCGGCCTGTCCGCGGGCGAGAAGCGGATGCTGGCCAAGGCGCGGCAGATCCTGATCTCCGAGTTGGCCCTGGCCGAGAAGACCGACGAGGACAAGGCATCGACCGTCCTCGACGAAGTCCTCGCGTCCTGAGCGCACTGCACACCACGACGACCGCACGGTTCCCCGAAGGGGTGGACCGGGCGGTCGTCGTCGTTGCAGCCGGGTCCGGAACCCGGCTCGGCATCGGCACCGCGAAGGCGTTCGTGCCCATCGCGGGGCAGCTCATGCTCGCGCGGGCGCTCGAGCCGCTGTTCACGTTGTCGGCTCCGACGCTGGTCGTCGTGGTCGCGCCGTCGACCCTGCTCGAGGACTGCCGTCAGGTGGTCGCCTCGGTCGCGGGCGCCGCGGTCGCGTACACGGCGGTGGTTCCGGGAGGCACGGATCGCCATGGTTCGGTCCAGGCCGGCCTGGGCGTGCTGCCGGACTCCGTCACCGCGGTGCTGGTGCACGATGCGGCGCGGTGCCTCACGCCGGCCGCGCAGTTCGACCGGGTGTTCGACGCGGTCGAGGGTTCGGTCGCGACCGGCACCGGTGACGGCGTCGTCCCCGCGCTCCCCGTCACCGACACGGTCAAGCGGGTGTCCGGCGACGTGGTCGTCGAGACCGTCGACCGGTCCGCGCTCGTCGGGGTCCAGACGCCGCAGGGCTTCCCGCTCGACGCACTCCGACGGGCGTACGCGGTGTCGACGCAGTCCGAGACCGACGACGCCGGCGTGTTCCAGGCGGCCGGTGGCACGGTGCGCTTCGTGCCGGGCGACGCCGATGCCTTCAAGATCACGACGCCGTGGGACCTCGGACGGGCAGAGTCGATCGTCCGGTCGCGCGCCACGGCCCCGGGCGACCCCGGTGCCTCGGCGGTCCGGCTCGGGCTGGGCGTCGACGTGCACGCGTTCGACGTCGAGTCGCCGTGCCGCGTCGGCCTGCTCGACTTCCCCGGCGAACCCGGCCTCTCCGGGCACAGCGACGGTGACGCCGTGGCACACGCGGTGTGCGACGCCCTGCTCTCCGCCGGTGGCCTCGGAGACATCGGCGGGACGTTCGGCACCGCCGACCCCGCCTACGCCGGTGCCGCGGGGGACGTCTTCATCCGCGGTGCCGTCGGGCTGCTCGCCGACGCCGGCCTCGTCCCCGTGTCGGTCACGGTGCAGGTCATCGGGAACCGGCCGCGCATCGGGGCCCGTCGTGCGGAGATGCAGGACGCCCTGTCCGCCGTCGTCGGTGCCCCCGTCGCGGTGTCCGGCACGACGACCGACGGCCTCGGGTTCACCGGCCGGGGCGAGGGGCTCGCCGCGATCGCCACGGCCGTCACCCGACCGGCCTGACGTCCTAGGCTTGGGATCGTGACCGTTCGCCTCTACGACTCCCGCGCCGCAGCCGTCGTCGACCTCGTCCCCCTGGTCGACGGACAGGTCAGCGTCTACGTCTGTGGTCCGACGGTGCAGTCGTCGCCGCACATCGGACACCTGCGCTCGGCCCTGGTCTACGACATCTGGCGCCGCTGGCTGACGTACCGCGGTCTGCGCGTCACCCTCGTGCGGAACGTCACCGACATCGACGACAAGGTGCTCGACCTGGCCGCCGGCACCGACGAAGCGTGGTTCGCCCGCGCCTACCGCGTCGAGCTCGAGTTCACCGCCGCGTACAACGCCCTCGGCATCCTGCCCCCGACTTACGAGCCGCGGGCAACAGCGAGCGTGCCGCAGATGCACGACATCATCACGAAGCTCATCGACCGCGGTCACGCCTACGTCGCCGCCGACGACTCGGGCGACGTCTACTTCGACACCGGCAGCTGGGAGTCCTACGGGGCACTCACCCGGCAGCGTCGCGAGGACATGGTCGAGGCCGCCGACGCCGACCCCCGTGGCAAGCTCGACGCCCGCGACTTCGCGCTCTGGAAGGGTGCGAAGCCCGGCGAGCCGTCGACCGCGTCGTGGGACTCCCCGTGGGGCCCCGGTCGTCCGGGCTGGCACATCGAGTGCTCCGCCATGTCGCGGCGGTACCTCGGTCCGGCGTTCGACATCCACGGCGGCGGACTCGACCTGCGGTTCCCGCACCACGAGAACGAGCTCGCGCAGTCCACCGCGGCGGGCGACCCGTTCGCGTCGTACTGGTTGCACAACGGGCTCGTCACGGTCGAGGGCCAGAAGATGTCCAAGTCGCTCGGCAACTCGATCTTCGCCGCCGACTTCCTGGCCGCTGCCCGTCCGGCCGTGGTGCGGTACTTCCTGGGCGCCGCGCACTACCGCTCCTCGATCGACCACCACGACGGCTCGTTGGCCGAGGCCGAGGCGGCCTACGACCGCATCGACGGGTTCCTGCAGCGGGCCGAGGTGCGGCTCGAAGGCGTGCACCTCGCCGACGCCCCCGCCGTGCCGGACGCCTTCGCTGCCGCGATGGACGACGACCTCGCAGTGCCCCAGGCGCTGGCCGTCCTGCACGAGACCGTGCGCACCGGCAACGCTGCCCTGGACGCCGACGATGCGGAAACGCTCGGGGTCGCGTACCATCAGGTGGCCGCCATGGTAGAGGTCCTCGGCATCGACCCGCGAGCCGCCCACTGGTCGGGGGGCGGTCAGGACACCTCGGCAGGCCCGCTCGCCGCTCTCGTCGAACGCCTCGTGCAGGAGCGCGCGGACGCCAGGGCAGCACGGGACTTCGCTGCGGCCGACCGCGTGCGCGACGACCTCGCCGCCGCGGGCATCACGATCGAGGACACGCCGTCCGGAACACGCTGGAGCATCGCCTGAACACGGCAGTGCCGAACAGGAGCTACGCATGAAGAACGTCTCGGGAAGCAAGAAGGGTCGGCCCGGCGCCGTCCGCACCGGTCGCAAGGGCAACAAGCAGGTCGGTTCCGGTGGTCAGGGTGCCCAGGCGCTCGAGGGTCGCAAGCCGACCCCGAAGGCCGAGGACCGGCCGTACCACCCCGCCGGCAAGCGCAAGGCGGCGAAGGACCGCTTCGAGGCAGCCAAGGGCCGTCACGGTTCCTCGAGCACCCCGCAGGGCCGCACCGGTCGCCCGCCGGCCCGGAAGACCGATGACTCCGAGCTCGTGACCGGACGCAACTCCGTGCTCGAGGCGCTGCGCACGAAGACCCCGTCGACGACGCTCTACATCGCGTCGCGCATCGAGGTCGACGACCGCGTCAAGGAGATCCTGACGCTCGCGAACCACCGCAGCGTGCCGATCATCGAGCTCATGCGCCCCGAGCTCGACCGCATCACCGGCCACGACAGCGTGCACCAGGGCGTCGCGCTCAAGGTGCCGGCGTACCAGTACGCCGTGTCCGAGGACATCGTCGAGCAGGCCTTCTCGCGCGACCAGGTCCCGCTGCTCGTCGCGCTCGACGGCATCACCGACCCCCGCAACCTCGGTGCGATCATCCGCTCGACCGCCGCGTTCGGCGGACACGGCGTCATCGTGCCGCAGCGTCGTTCGGTCGGCGTCACCGCGTCGGCGTGGAAGACCTCCGCCGGCGCCGCGGCCCGCACGCCCGTCGCGATGGCCCCGAACCTCACCCAGACGCTGAAGTCCCTCAAGTCGATGGGCCTGTTCGTCCTCGGTCTGGACGGCGACGGCGACGTGGAGCTCGACGGCCTCGCGCTCGCCGACCGCCCGATCGTGATCGTCGTCGGTTCCGAGGGCAAGGGCCTGTCGCGCCTGGTCACCGAGACCTGCGACGCCATCGTGTCGATCCCGATCTCGAGTGCGACCGAGTCCCTCAACGCCGGCATCGCCGCGAGCGTCACCCTGTGGGAGGTCGCCCGGCGCCGTCGCGCCGAGTAAGCCCCGGCGCTTCGTCCGCAGGAACGGTCGCCTCCCCTCGTGGGAGGCGGCCGTTCCTGCGTGCGGTGCCGGCCGGGTCAGGCCCGACGGGTCAGGACACGTCGGATGATGCCCGCCGTGTGGTCACGAGTCGTCGCTGCGCGACGCCGTAGGCGACGGTCCGTGGCCGGCCGACGTGCACCTGGCGGGGTGTCGTGACCGCTCGACGTCCAACGGCATCACCGGCGGTGCAGGCGTGACGGTCTGGAGGCGCGGCGCCGGTCTCCGGGACGCACGCCGGGCCTCCAGGCGGTCGCGTTCACGGACCCCGAACGGTCACGACATGTCGGCCGGTGTCCTCCGGGTGGTCGCGAGTCGTCGCTGCGCGACGCCGCCGGCGACGGTCTGTGACCAGTCGGCACCCACCCGGCGGGGTGTCGTGACCGACCGGGCCCGGGCGGGTCAGACGGTGGTGCGCCAGTCCTGGACGTCGGCGTCGTCGTCTGCGGGGTCGGCGTCGTCGACCACGGGGATCGGCAGCGTCATCGACGACGTCGGCGGGTTGATGAGCAGGCGCTCGTCGCGGCGGTGGCGCAGCACGTCGTTGATGTACGCCGTGGTGGCCTCGGGCAGCGAGACCGACCGCTCCTCTTCCTGCGACATGAACCAGCGGTGCTCGAGCAGTTCGTGGAAGACCTCCGCGGGTTCGAGGCGACCGCGCAGGTCACGGGGGATCGAGCGGACCACGGGTTCGAAGACCCGCGAGACCCACTCGTGCGCCACCATCTCCTCGTCGAGTTCGTCGCGGCCGTTGCGTGCGCGGTACGAGTCGAGGTCGTTGAGCAGGCGTCGGGCCTGGTTCTCGCCGGCGTCCAGGCCGGTCAGCCGCAGCAGGCGTCGCTGGTGGTGTCCGGCGTCGACGACCTTCGGCTGGATCCGCACCTGCGAACCGCCCTCGGTCGTGTGGATCGAGAGCTCCTCGATGTCGAAGCCGAGCTCGTTGAGCCGCTCGACGCGGTCGTTGATGCGCCAGCGCTCCTTGATGTCGAACTGCTCGGTGCCCGTGAGCTCGGTCCAGAGCGTCCGGTACTGCGCGACGATCCGGTTGGAGACGTCCACCGGGTCGGCGTTCTCGTCGAGACGCCCGCCGGCCTCGAGGTCGAGGAGCTCGCCGGCGATGTTCACGCGCGCGACCTCGAGGTCGTTCTCGCGCTGCCCGTTCGACAGCCCGCCGGGGTAGAGCTTGCCGGTCTCGGCGTCGACCAGGTACGCGGCGAACGAGCCCGCGTCGCGACGGAACAGCGTGTTCGAGAGCGACACGTCGCCCCAGTAGAAGCCGATGACGTGCAGCCGGACGAGCAGCAGCGCGAGGGCATCGACGAGACGGGTCGCGGTCTCCGGGCGCAGGGTCTGCGAGTACAGCGCGCGGTACGGCAGCGAGAAGCGCAGGTGCCGCGTCACGAGCACGGGGTGCAGCTGCTCACCGTCCGCGTCGACCCGACCGGTGATGACGGCGACTGGGTCGACGCACGGCACGTCCATGCGCTGCAGCGTGCGGAGCATCTCGTACTCGGAGCGCGCGATCTCCTCGCCGGTCTCCTTCACGGCGGCGACGTACCCACTCAGGTGCACGAAGCGCACCAGGTGCCGTGAGATGCCCTTCGGCAGCGCCACGATGGTCTCGTCCGGCCAGTCCGCCAGCGGCAGGTCCCACGGCAGGTCGAGCAGGCCGGGGTCGACGGTGGCTGCAGTGATGGACATCGAGTCGGGCACGGTGGATCCTTCGGTGTCGTGGGGGACAGCCGAGAGCCCGCGACCCGCCCTTGTGAGGCGGCGCGGGCTCTCGGGGAGTGCGCTTCGGTTACGCGCTGACGACGGCCTTGTCGTCCAGGCGCTCGCCCGACTCGGTGTCGAAGGCGTGCACGTGGCCCGACTTCGGCGTCACCACGATGGTGTCACCGATCGACGGGTGCGAACGGCCGTCCACGCGGGCGACGATGTCGACGCGCGTGCCCTTGACGTCGGCGTGACCGTAGAGGTAGCCGTCGGCGCCGAGTTCCTCGACCACGTCGACCGTCACCGGCAGGCCCTCGCCCGACTGCGCCACGACGACGTCCTCGGGGCGGATGCCCACGGTGATCTGGGCGGAACGCGCGTTGGAGAGCGTGTCGCGGTCGATCGCGTGGTTGAGCGTGCCGAACTTGATGCCGCCCTCGACGACGTCGGCCGGCAGCAGGTTCATCGCCGGCGAGCCGATGAAGCCCGCGACGAAGACGTTGTTCGGCTTCTCGTACAGGTCGCGCGGCGTGCCGACCTGCTGCAGGATGCCGTCCTTGAGCACCGCGATGCGGTCACCCATGGTCAGTGCCTCGGTCTGGTCGTGCGTGACGTAGACCGTGGTGACGCCGAGACGACGCTGGAGCGACGCGATCTGCGTACGGGTCTGGACGCGGAGCTTGGCGTCGAGGTTCGACAGTGGCTCGTCCATGAGGAACACCTGCGGCTGACGGACGATCGCACGGCCCATCGCGACGCGCTGACGCTGACCACCGGAGAGCGCCTTCGGCTTGCGGCCGAGGTAGTCCTCGAGGTCGAGGAGCTTCGCGGCTTCCTGCACGCGGGTGGCGCGCTCGTCCTTGCCGACACCGGCGATCTTGAGCGCGAAGCCCATGTTCTCGGCGACGGTCATGTGCGGGTACAGAGCGTAGTTCTGGAACACCATCGCGATGTCGCGGTCCTTCGGCGGGACGTCCGTGACGTCGCGGTCGCCGATGCGGATCTGACCGGAGTTGACCTCTTCGAGGCCGGCCAGCATGCGGAGCGAGGTGGACTTGCCACAACCCGAGGGGCCGACGAGGACGAGGAACTCGCCGTCGGCGACGTCCAGGTCGAGGGAGTCGACCGCGGGACGGTTGCCTCCGGGGTAGAGACGGGTTGCCTTGTCATAGGTGACGGACGCCATGAGCGTTCGGTCCTTTCTTCACCGGCAGGTACGTGCCGGACGATCCGAGTGAAGCGGTCAGCCCGCGAGGGCCCCGGATGGTCGTCGTCGACCATCGAGGTTCATACAACACGAGTTCTCGCGGGTGCGCCAGTGTTTTCCCCCTGGTCGGTCGGTTCCCAGAGCGTGGTTGGGTGGTTCCCAGAGCGGCCCACTACAATCGCCGGGTCCGTCCGCCGAGCGGGGGTAGGTCGTGCGGACGCCGATCAGGAGGACGACGCACCGATGACCAACCGCCCCGAGGGTGACGCCCGCGCCGCGCGGAACGAGCGCCGCGAAGCCGCCCGACAGCGAGCGCAGCGCCACAGGACACAGCAGAAGCGCCGCCAGCGCGGAACCCGGCTCGGACTCCAGATCGGACTCGGTGTCGTCCTGCTCGCAGCGGCCGCCGTCGTCACGCTCGTCCTGGTCGACTCCGTGAAGCCAGCAGGCCCCGGGCCCTCGACCATGTCTCAGGGCGGCATCACCCTCGGCGAGGGGCTCAAGCCCGTGACCGCGTCGAGCAGTGCGTCGCCGAGCGCCTCGGCGACCGCTGGTGCGGGCACGGTGCGCATCACGCTGTACGTCGACTACCTCTGCCCGACCTGCGGCGAGTTCGAACAGGCCAACGGCGACTACATCGAGAGCCTCGTCGACTCCGGCGCCGCCACCGTCGACATCCACCCGCTCGCGGTCCTGTCGAACCGGTCGCAGGGCACCAAGTACTCACTGCGCGCCGCGAACGCCGCGGCCTGCGTCGCCGAGCACTCGCCGGACCAGTTCTACGCGGTCAACAAGGCGCTCTACGCCGAGCAGCCGGAAGAGGGCACCCCCGGCCTGACCGACGCGCAGCTCACCAAGGTCGTCACCGGGGTCGCCGGCCTGCAGGACCGCCGGGCCGTCACGAGCTGCATCGCCGACCAGGACTACAGCAAGTGGGTCGACGAGCAGACAACCACGGTGTCCGGCGGCGACATCCCCGGGTCGACCCTGAGCGACTTCCCCGGCACGCCGCTGGTGCTCGTCAACGGGCAGCAGTACGAGCTCACGTCGCCGATCACGAACGACGACTTCCGCACCTTCGTGGTCACCGCGGCCGGTGCCACCGAGGCGACGCTCACCCCGACCCCCACGCCGAGCGCGACGCCGTCCCGCACGCGGAGCGCGACCCCGACGCCCACACCGACGAAGGGCTGATCGCTACAGCGACGAACCGGGGACGCTGAACGTGTCGCAGCTCGTCGCGCCCTGCTGGTAGCCGCGGACGAACCACTTCTGGCGCTGCTCACTCGAGCCGTGCGTGAACGAGTCGGGGTCGACCCGGCCGCTCGAGCGCTCCTGGATGCTGTCGTCGCCCACGGCGCTCGCGGCGGACAGGGCGTCGGCGATCTCGGACCGGCTGATCGGCTCGAAGAAGGTCTCGCCGTTCGCGTCCTCGGTGTTCGCCGCGTCGCCGACCCAGGCGCCGGCGTAGCAGTCGGCCTGCAGCTCGACGCGGACACTGCCGGACGACGCCCCGGTGCCTGAGCGGTCCGTGCTCGCGAAGGCACCCTGCAGCTGCTGGATGTGGTGGCCCCACTCGTGCGCGACGACGTACATCTGCGCGAGCGGCCCGCCCGACGACCCGTACTTCGACTGCAGGTCGTCGTAGAACGCGGTGTCGAGGTAGATCGCGCGATCCGGCGGGCAGTAGAAGGGCCCGGTGGCGGCGGACGCCTGACCGCACGACGTGTCGGTCGAGCCGTCGAACAGGAAGAAGTCCGGCGCCGTGTACGAGATCCCGAGCTTCCGGGCCTCGGCCGTCCAGTAGCCGTCGAGTGACTCGGCGGCGCCCTCCATCCGGCACTCGACCTTGAGGTTGGCGTCACGGCCGGTGCGGCACTCCGGGGCGGCGTCGACCGGCTGGTCCTGCTGCTGGATCTGCGTCGTGCCGCTGCCGCCGCCGACGAACCCGCTGAGGTCGACGCCCGTGAACTGCGCGATCAGGAAGACGACGATCGCCGTGACGCCGACGGCACCGCCGCCGACCGCGGCCGTCCGACCCCGGCGCTTCACCCTGCCGCCCTTGAGCTGCGAATCGTCGTTGAACGTCATGCCCCCGAATGTACGGCCCACGGGACTCGCACGCCGCACGCATGCCCCGCGCGTACCGTCTGGGACGTCGGCGACCCCGACACGTGTCGTACAACCGGAAGGAACCGCAACCATGGCCACTCCCATCAGCACCGTGATGAGCCCCGCCCGCTACGTGCAGGGCAAGGACGCGATCACCCGCGTCGGCGAGTTCATTGCCCCCATCGGCAAGCGCCCCCTGATCGTCGCCGACGACGTCGTGTGGGGCATCGTCGAGGCCGCGGTGACGAAGAGCTTCCAGGCGGCCGACCTGCGGGTCGAGCGGGTCGGCTTCGGTCGCTTCGCGACGCCGAAGGCGGTCGACGACCTCGTCGAGCAGATCCGGTCGACCGAGGCGGACGTCATCGTCGGGCTCGGCGGCGGTTCGGCGATCGACGCGGCCAAGGCCTCCGGGCACCTGGCCGGCATCCGCTGGGCGAGCGTCCCGACGGCGGCGAGCACCGACGCCCCGACCTCGGCGCTCGCGGTGATCTACTCCGAGGAAGGGGAGTTCATCGAGTACCGGTTCTTCCCGCACAACCCCGACCTCGTCCTCATCGACACGAAGCTCGTCGCGAACGCTCCCGTCCAGTTCCTGGTCGCGGGCATCGGCGACGCCCTGGCCACCTGGGTCGAGGCCCGTGCCGCCAAGCGTGCGAACGCCGACACCATGGCCGGCGGGCTGCAGACCGAGGCCGGCGTCGCGCTCGCCGAGCTGTCCTGGAAGCTGCTGCACGAGAACGCCCTGCAGGCCATCGAGGCCGTGAAGGCCGGGGTCGTGACGCCCGCGCTCGAGAAGGTCGTCGAGGCGAACACCCTGCTGTCGGGCCTCGGGTTCGAGTCCGGCGGACTGGCGGCAGCGCACGCGATCCACAACGGCCTGACCGCCGCTCCGCAGGCGCACGGTCTGGCGCACGGGCAGAAGGTCAACATCGGCACAATCGCGCAGCTCGTGCTCGAGGGTGCACCGGCCGAGGAGATCGAGGACTTCGTCGTCTTCACCACGAAGGTCGGCCTGCCGAACACCCTGACCGAGATCGGCCTGACCGTCGACGACACGACGGAACTCCGCGCCGTGGCCGAGGCCGCGACCGTCGAGGGCGAGACCATCCACAACATGCCGTTCCCGGTCACGCCGGAACTCGTGGTGGACGCGCTCATCGCCGTCGAGGGCATCGCGCGGAGCATCCGCGCCGAGCACGGTCTGCCGGAGCCGGTCCTGTACCAGCACCACTGAGGGACTGCTGCGCTGACGGATCGGGGTCAGGTGCGGACCAGCGGCTCCATCGTCGCCAGGTCCGCACCGATCCCGACGTCCACCAGCTCGATCCGTCCCGCGAGGGTGGCGGCGGGCCCCGTCAGCAGCCCGGCCTTCACCCCGCCGAACGTGACCGTGACGTCGGCGTGCAGGACGTGGTCGTCCGCGATCCCGCCGGTGTCGACGTCGATGCCGCTCGGCACGTCGACGGCGACGACGAACGGTGCACGCTGGTCGCGGGCGAGTTCACGGACGGCGTCGACGACCTCGCGGGCGGGGGAGCGGAGGGCCGCAGGCCCCCGCACCCCGATCCCGAGGATCGCGTCGAGCACCAGGTCGGCGTCGAGTGCCGCGTCCGTCACCGCAGCCTCGGGTCCGGCCGGGTCGTCCAGGAAGCGCGCCCCGGCGTCCAGCGCCGCTGCCAGGCCCGCCTCGTGCACGCGTGAGCCGACGCGCAGGACTGCCACGTGCCTCCCGGCCGTCGCCAGCCGCGCACCCGCGAACAGGGCGTCTCCACCGTTGTCGCCGCTGCCCACCAGCAGCAGGACGGACCCCGGTCCGTCGCCCGGCCGGACGGCCGGGTCGTCGAGCAGGTCGCCGACGATGCGGGCCAGCCCGTCGGCCGCTCGTTGCATGAGGGCTTCACCCGCGTCGAGGTGTGGCCGCTCTGCCGCCCGGATCTGGTCACCGCCGTAGCCGTCCATGGCGACCACAGTGCCCCGGTACCCTGGAGGGGACATGTCACTCGTCCCCGAAGCGCCCCGTCCCCGCATCGTGATGTCGCCCGACGGCCTCCGGATCGCGACCTACGACTTCGGCGATCCCGACGCCCCTGCGGTCGTCGCGGTGCACGGGTTCGCCTCCGGTGCGGTGCTGAACTGGCACGCCTCCGGTTGGACCCGCGACCTCGTCCGCGCCGGGTACCGCGTGCTGGCGTTCGACCAGCGCGGGCACGGCGCGAGCGCGAAGCCGCGCGACCCCGGTGCGTACTCGATGGACCTGCTCGTGGCGGACGTCACCACCGTGATCGACACGTACCTGCTCGACGAGGTGGCGTTCCTCGGGTACTCGCTCGGTGCACGCGTCGGGTGGCACACCGCCGAGCGGCTGCCGGACCGCATCACCCGCGCGGTGTTCGGCGGGATCCCCGACGCCGACCCGATGCGCCGCGTGCGGGTCGACCAGGCGAAGGCGTACCTGGCGGACGGCACACCGATCGAGGACCGCGTGACGAACGGCTACCTGACCATGGCGGGGAACGTCGAGGGGAACGACCTCGCGGCGCTCGTGGCGATGGTCGAGGGGATGCGGAACAGCATCGAGCCGACGCCCGACAACGCCCCCGCGCAGCCGATCCTGATGGCCGCCGGCAGCGAGGACGGCATCCGCGACAGCGCCGTGCGGTTGGCGCAGGCGGCCCCGGACGCGTCGTTCTTCGAGATCCCGGGGCGCAACCACTTCAACGCACCGACGTCACGGGCGTTCCGCGAAGCCGCGCTGGCGTTCCTGCGTTCCTGACCGCGGCGCGTTGTCCGCCCCGCGCTGAGGGGTACTCGTAGGTCCTCGCTGTCGCCGGACACCGCGCGTACCGTCCCCGCCATGGACTACAGACTCCTCGGCAACAGCGGGACATCGGTGTCGACGCTGACCCTCGGCACCATGACGTTCGGCAGCGAAGCCGACGAACCCACCTCCCACACCATCATCGACACGTTCGTCGCGGCCGGCGGCACCCTGATCGACACGGCCGACGTCTACTCGGGCAACGAGTCCGAGCGGATCATCGGCCGCTGGCTCGCGGCGCACCCCACCGAGGCGCAGCAGGTCGTCCTCGCCACCAAGGGCCGCTTCCCGCAGGGTGACGGTCCGAACGACGTCGGCCTGTCGCGCCGGCACCTCCGGGTCGCGCTCGACGCCTCGCTCGAGCGCCTCGGCGTCGACCACATCGACCTGTACCAGATGCACGCCTGGGACGCCCTGACGCCGATCGAGGAGACGCTCCGGTTCCTCGACGACGCGGTCTCCGCCGGCAAGATCGGCTCGTACGGGTTCTCGAACTACCTCGGCTACCAGATCACGAAGGCCGTGTACGAGGCGAAGGCGCACGGGTGGGCCCCGCCGGTCACCCTGCAGCCGCAGTACAACCTGCTCGTCCGCGACATCGAGCACGAGATCGTCCCCGCCAGCCTCGACGCCGGGATCGGCCTGCTGCCCTGGTCGCCCCTGGCCGGCGGCTGGCTGTCCGGCAAGTACCAGCGCGACGAAGCGCCCACCGGCTCCACCCGCCTCGGCGAGAACCCGTCGCGCGGCATGGAGGCTTGGGAAGCACGGAACGGTGACGAGCGCACCTGGGCCGTCCTCGACGCGGTGTCCGCGGTTGCAGACGCGCACGGCGCTTCGCGGTCGCAGGTCGCCCTCGCTTGGCTGCTCGCCCGGCCGGCGGTGACGAGCGTGATCCTCGGCGCCCGGACCGTGTCCCAGCTCGAGGACAACCTCGGTGCGGCCGACCTCGTGCTGACCGACGCGGAGCTCGCGCAGCTCACCGACGCCAGCGCGCCGCGCATCGACGACTACCCGTACGGCACCGCGGGCGTCGCACAGCGGGGGCGCAAGATCACCGGCGGGCGCTGAAGATCCGTGCACGTTCGTGCGGATTCGCGCTGATGTGGGCTCCGAGTGTGGACGCACGGTTCGGTGAGGTGTCATCCTCTTCGCACGACCGGCTGGTTACCGTGTCCAGCGCCCGGAACACTCCCTGATCCGTGTTCCACACGCGCCGATGCCCCGGATGAGTGATCACCCGGGGCATCGTTCCGTGCTCGGCAGTGCGTCGCGATCCCCGCCGCGCATCGTGTACGGCAGTATTCCAGCGTGCTGCTCTGTTTCGTCGACGAATCGTTCAAACCGGACCTCTACGGGTTCGGCGCCGTGATGGCGGATGCCTCGCAGACCCGCTGGCTCACGCAACGCATGCACGAGATCGTCGCCGCGCTCCAGGAGTACGGCGTCGAGCCGCAGACGGAGCTCCACGCCCATCCGATCTTCCACGGAAAGGGAGCATGGAGCGGGGTGCCTCCGCGCGTGCGCGTGAAGGTGTTCCTCGACGTCGTCGAAGCCGTTGTTGCCTCCGGCGCGACCGTGTTGCTCCGCGGCGCTCGGCTGGAGCAACTCCGCCGTTACCAGGACACGCGTGGGTTCCGCGATCGGCACACTCCGGAGCAGGTTGCCTTCCAGCACCTGCTGCAACGGGTGGACAGGAGGGCCGGCGACCTGGAGATGCATGCCCTGGTCATCGCGGATGAACGGTCGGATCGGGACCGTCATCGTGAGCGCTTCGCGGTGTACCAGGCCTACGGGACCCCGGGAACGTACATGCAAACCCGGCTTGAACGGCTTCTCGACACGGTGCACTTCGCGCCGAGCCACTACTCGAGGATGCTGCAGGTCGCTGATCTCGTCGCGTTCGTCTGGTTGCGGTCCCAGACCGTCGACGAACGGGATCATCGTCAGGCGCGGGTCCTCTCTGCACTCGTCTCGGACATCGAGAGCTGCGCGTACAGCGCGGGGGTCTGGCCCTGACGAGTGCGGAGTGGGAGAAGCCCCGGACGCACGACAGCCCCGCTCGCGGCGGGGCTGAAGGCGGTGCGGGCGGCGAAGAGGTCGCGGCCTGCGAATCCAGTATATGGGGCCGGCAGCGGGACTTGAACCCGCAACCCCCGTATTACAAGTACGGTGCGCTACCAATTGCGCCATGCCGGCTGACGCCGCTCATCTTACCGGTGAGGGCGTCGAGGTCTCACTCGGCCGGCTTCTCCGCGAAGTTCAGCGAGATCGAGTTCATGCAGTACCGGTCGCCGGTGGGGGTGCCGAAGCCGTCGGGGAACACGTGGCCCAGGTGCGAACCGCAGTTCGCGCAACGGACCTCGGTGCGCACCATGCCGAGCGACTTGTCGTCGATCAGCTGCACGGCGTCGGGGTTCACCGACTCGTAGAACGACGGCCAGCCGCAGCCGGAGTCGAACTTCGTGCCGCTCTTGAACAGTTCTGCGTTGCAGGCCGCACAGGTGTAGACGCCGGCACGCTCCTCGTCGAGGAGTTCACCGGTCCACGGCCGTTCGGTCCCCGCCTGACGCAGGACGGCGTACTGGTCCGGGGAGAGGTCCTCGCGCCACTGGGCGTCGGACTTGTCGACGTTGTATGCCATTGTTTCCTCCTGCTTCCGGTCGGGTTCTTCCGGGCACTCCCGACCACTTCAGTAAACTCGCGACGATGTCCGAGCATTCCGTGCACCACGCCCGCTGGACCCGACTGACGACGGACGAACTGTACGGCATCGTGGTGCTCCGGAACCGCGTCTTCGCACTCGAACAACGGGTGACGGCCGAGGACTTCGACGGCCGTGACCGCGAGCCCGAGACCGAGCACTGGTGGTTCGGTACGGACACCGAAGCGGTTGGGTACCTGCGCCTGATCCGACCGGCTGCCGACGAGGAACACCCGGCGGACGCACCGCCGCCGTCCTGGGTGATCGGCCGGGTCGCGACGCACCCCGACCACCGTGGGCAGGGCATCGCTGGCCGGCTCGTCGCCGCCGTGCTCGCGGCCCACGGGCACGAACCCGTCGTCCTGCACGCCCAGGAGTACGTCGCTGCGCTCTACGAACGCCACGGCTTCGTCCGGTTCGGGACGCCCTACGACGAAGCCGGCATCCGGCACGTCGGCATGCACCGCCCGGGGCGCTGATGGACACCCTCGGCCGGTACGCCGCCTACGCCGACCGCATCGAGGCCGTGTCGCCGTCCTACGCCGCCTGGGCGCGGTCGCTGGACCACTCGCTGGTCGCGCTCCTCGACGAGGTCGCCGAGCAGCAGCGGCAGCCGGAACTCTTCTTCGCGGTCGCGCGGCGGCTCGGCGCGGATCCGTCGGACCCCGGTGCGCTGCGCGCGATCGGTCGGGAGGCCCGCCCCGCCCTGGTCACGGCCCTCGCCTCCGCCACGGTGCAGGCCAACGACCCGCGGCGGCTCGGTCCCGTCGTCCCGCTGTTCGCGGCGCTCGCCGAGCGGGCCTCGCGGCCGCTCGGGTTGGTGGACGCAGGGGGCGCCGCCGGGCTCTGTTCGATCCCGGACCGGGTCACGCTCGACCACCGGAAGTCGGAGTCCCGGGTGCCGGCGGATCGCGCCCCGGTGCTGTCGTCGCGCCCCGACTCCTCGGGGCGCGACGACCACAGCGGGGTGCGCACCGAGCTCGTCCGGATGCACACGGCGGTCGACGAACCCGCGGTCCGTCTCGTCGTCGAGGCCTCGGGGACGGTGCCGGCTCCGGCCCGCGCGCCGATCCGCGTCGGTGCGCGGGTGCTGCTCGACCCGAACCCGATCGACCTCGCCGTACCGGGCGCGTTCGACCGTCTGGTCGAAGCGGTCCCACCAGAGGCCCTGGACCGGACCGCCCTGATGCGCGAGGCGGCGCGCGCGACGCTCGCCGTGCCTCCCGTGCGGATCCGGGGCACGCTGCCGGGCGACCTCGACCGCGCACTGGACGCCCTGCCGGACGACGTGGAGCCGGTCGTGCTGACCACCGGCACCCTGGTCTACGTGCCGGGTGCCGAGCGCCAGCGGTTCGTGGACCGCGTCCGCGAACGCGGCGTGCACTGGATCGCGCTCGAACGCACCGGGATCCTGCGCGGTGTGGCGGCGACGCCGCCCGACGACGTCGACGCGGCGGATCCGGACGCCTTCGCCACGGCCTCGATCGACGGCACCGCGGTCGCCGTCTCGGACCCGTTCGGCACGCGTGTGCGCTGGTTCCGCGACCTGAACCTGTGACCGGTGTTCGCGACAGTCCAGCGCCGTGCCAGGGTCCGGATGCTCTCCGCCCCTACGATGTGCGAGACCCGTTACCCGACCGTGATCGGAACCGCCGTGACCAGCTCCACCGACGAGCACCGCGCTGACGAGCGCCGCGCTGACGAGCGCCGCGCTGACCAGCTCAGCGAGCTCGCGCAGCGTGTGCTGTCGTTCGAGCACGACCGGGCACGGCACGACCGCACGAAGGAAGCGGAGATCCGGGTCGAGTTCGAGATGTCGGCGGCGCGCTACTACCAGGTGCTGAACCGCGTGATCGACTCGCCCGCGGCACTCGCGTACGACCCGCAGCTCGTCACCAGGCTGCAGCGGCTCCGGCACGCGCGCACCAGCGCCCGGGCGACGCGCAGCTTCGTCGCGCCCGGTGCCGCTCCCGAAGGACGTGAAGAGGAACGATGAGCACCAGATTCCCCCGTGACCGGTTCGACGACGTCGCCGACGGCCCCCGGGTCGGCGCACACCGCGGTGCCCAGCGCCGCGGCCGTGGCTGGATCGCGTTCGCCTGGGCGGCACTCGCCACCGGTGTGCTCGTCGGCATCGGCGTGCTCGTCCTCGCGCTCCTGAACGGCAGCTACTCGTTCAGCGGCTCGGACTCGCCCTCGGCGTCGTCGAGCTCGTCGGCCACGTCGAAGCCGTCCGCGTCCGCCACCTCGAAGCCCTCGGCGTCGTCGTCGGCCGGGTCGGGTGCCGACTCCGGAGCCGCTGCCGCGACGCCGGCACAGCAGGGCACGACCACCGTCGTCGTCCTGAACGGCACGACGACCACCGGTCTCGCCGCCCGCGCCAGCGCCACGCTGACCGGTGCCGGCTGGCAGGTCGCCTCGACCGGGGACGCCGGCACGACCGGGTCGACCTCGACCGTCGTGTACTACCAGCAGGCCGCACAGGCGGCGGTCGCGCAGGGCATCGCGAAGCAGCTCGGGGTCACAGCCGTGCAGCAGTCGGCAGCGTTCCCGAACGCCGACGTGAGCGTCGTGCTCGGGGCCGACTACACCGGCTGATCCGCATTCCGCGGGCGCTTTCCACCCGCATTTGTGACGGTCGTGTTTCGGGCACGTTGATTTCTGACGGAATCGACGTGAAACAACGTCACACCTCTTGCCTGATCGGCGCGCTTCGAGCAGAGTCCCTTGCAGACGGCGAACACGTCGTTCGCACGGCAGTACCAGGGAGCAAGAGATCATGGCCAACGGAACCGTGAAGTGGTTCAACGCTGAAAAGGGCTTCGGCTTCATCACCGTCGATGGAGGAGGCCAGGACGTGTTCGTGCACTACTCGGCCATCGACATGTCGGGTTACAAGGTCCTCGAGGAGGGCCAGGCAGTGGTGTTCGACGTCGGCACCGGGTCGAAGGGCCCGCAGGCGGAGGCAGTCCGACCGGCCTGAACGCACGACACTCATCGCGAACGCGCCGTCCCGTCAGGGGCGGCGCGTTCGTCGTGCGTGGCCCGCGCTGCATGACGTGCGTGGCGGGCGGTCCGCGGCGGTGGTCGGGGTGCGCTGTTGGCGGGGCGTGTCCTGGGAAGACGTGACGAGCCTCCCGATCGTGTTGCACTCGCACCGGGCGAGTGCCAGAATCGGCGTTGGCACTCGCTCACGTTGAGTGCCAGCACGACCCCACGACGTCCGGGAGGGACGAGAACTCACATGGCTAAGATCATTGCTTTCGACGAGGAGGCCCGCCGTGGCCTCGAGCGCGGCCTGAACCAGCTGGCCGACGCCGTGAAGGTGACGCTCGGCCCGCGCGGCCGCAACGTCGTCCTCGAGAAGAAGTGGGGCGCCCCCACGATCACGAACGACGGTGTCTCCATCGCCAAGGAGATCGAGCTCGACGACCCGTACGAGAAGATCGGTGCGGAGCTCGTCAAGGAGGTCGCCAAGAAGACCGACGACGTCGCCGGTGACGGTACGACCACCGCGACCGTCCTCGCCCAGGCACTCGTCCGCGAGGGCCTGCGCAACGTCGCCGCTGGCGCCGACCCCGTGTCGCTCAAGCGCGGCATCGAGAAGGCCGTCTCCGCCGTCTCCGACCAGCTCCTCGCCAACGCGAAGGACATCGAGACCAAGGACCAGATCGCCGCGACCGCGTCGATCTCGGCTGCAGACCCGACCATCGGCGCGCTCATCGCCGAGGCCATCGACAAGGTCGGCAAGGAAGGTGTCGTCACCGTCGAGGAGTCGAACACCTTCGGCACCGAGCTCGAGCTGACCGAGGGCATGCGCTTCGACAAGGGCTACCTGTCGCAGTACTTCGTCACTGACCCCGAGCGTCAGGAAGCCGTCTTCGAGGACGCCTACATCCTGATCGTCAACTCGAAGATCTCGAACATCAAGGACCTCCTGCCGGTCGTCGACAAGGTGATCCAGGCGGGCAAGCAGCTCCTGATCATCGCCGAGGACGTCGACGGCGAGGCCCTGGCCACGCTCGTCGTGAACAAGATCCGCGGCATCTTCAAGTCCGTCGCCGTCAAGGCCCCGGGCTTCGGTGACCGCCGCAAGGCCATGCTGCAGGACATCGCGATCCTGACCGGTGGCCAGGTCATCTCCGAAGAGGTCGGCCTCAAGCTCGAGAACGCGACGCTCGACCTGCTCGGTCGTGCCCGCAAGGTCGTCATCACCAAGGACGAGACCACGATCGTCGAGGGTGCCGGCGACGCCGAGCAGATCGCCGGCCGTGTCCGTCAGATCCGCGCCGAGATCGACGCGACCGACTCCGACTACGACCGCGAGAAGCTCCAGGAGCGCCTCGCGAAGCTCGCCGGTGGCGTCGCCGTCATCAAGGCGGGTGCCGCGACCGAGGTCGAGCTCAAGGAGCGCAAGCACCGCATCGAGGACGCCGTCCGCAACGCGAAGGCTGCCGTCGAAGAGGGCATCGTCGCCGGTGGTGGCGTCGCCCTCATCCAGGCCGGCAAGGTCGCGCTCGACGCACTCACCCTCGAGGGTGACGAGGCGACCGGTGCGAACATCGTCCGCGTCGCCATCGACGCACCGCTCAAGCAGATCGCGCTGAACGCCGGTCTCGAGCCGGGTGTCGTGGCCGCCAAGGTCCGCGAGCTCGAAGCAGGTTGGGGCCTCAACGCCGCGACCGGCGAGTACGTCGACCTCATCGCCGCGGGCATCATCGACCCGGCCAAGGTCACGCGTTCGGCGCTGCAGAACGCTGCGTCGATCGCTGGTCTGTTCCTGACGACCGAGGTCGTCGTCGCCGACAAGCCTGAGCGTGCCGCGGCCGCTCCGGCCGGCGACCCGACGGGTGGCATGGACTTCTAAGCAGTCCTGTTCGAAGGGCCCCGCACGCTGCGCGTGCGGGGCCCTTCCGCGTGCGGGGCCGGCGGGGTGGGTCGGGAGGTCACAACACCCCGCTCAGGTCCGCCGAGCGGTCACGAGCCGTCGGTTGTGCCCGTCCCAGTCGACGCATCGTGACCGTTGGCCGGCGCAGGAGCGGGGAGTCGTGGCCGGCTCGTGTGTGCGGCTTGCGCGTATATGGGGTCTTCTCTCCCGCACAGGAGGCCCGGCTCACCTCGTTCTTCACAGGTCTCGAGCGCTCATGGTCGGCTCGCGTGCCCCGCAACGACCATGACGGCATGCCAGCTGCCCGTCGCCTCCCTGCTCCGTTCGACCGATCCACCTTCCGTGTGGCCGATGCGGTGGGGCACGGCATCGATCCGGAACGAGTCAGACGAGCCGACCTGGCAGCCCCGGTCCACGGTGTCCGTGCCCCGATCGGCTCGGTGGACTTCGTCGACGCCGTCGCCCTGGTCATGCGTCCCGATCAGTTCTTCAGCCACACGACCGCCGCCGCGATCTGGGGTGCGCCACTTCCGCTGTCGGTGCGCTCGGTCGGGCCGGTGCACGTCTCGACCACGAGGGACGGGAGCCGGATGCGTCGGCCCGGCGTGGTCGCACACCGCCTGGACCGGCCGAGGACGGTCGAACACCGCGGGTTCCTGGTCAGTGTCCCAGCGCAGATGTGGTTCGAGTGTGTCGGCGTGCTCGGACAAGACGCGCTCGTCGCGATCGGAGATCATCTCGTCGGATCAGCCGGGTTGGCGACGGCGGATGACCTCCGTGCGTCGATCCGCCCCGGCACACGCTTCGCGCTCGCTGCTCGGCGCGCGCTGGACCTCGTCCGAGCCGGGGCGGAGTCGCCGCAGGAGACCTGGCTCCGCCTGGCCGTGGTCGAAGCGGGGTTCCCCGAGCCGGAGCTGAACGTCGACGTGCACGACGGTGCGGGGCGGTTCCTCGGGCGCGTCGACATGGCGTGGTCGGAGTTCGGCATCGCGTTGGAGTACGACGGCGATCACCACCGGGAGCGCGACACCTTCCGACACGATCAACGACGGGACAACGGGTTCGTGGTGAACGACTGGCTCGTGATCCACGCGACGGCATCGGACGCACACCGACCCGCGGTGTTGTTCGAGCGACTCCGCCAGGCGTTCGAGGTCCGAGCGGCCGGAAGTCGTCGGCGGTCAGCGTGACGGCCGTGACCGCCACGCTGAAGATCTCTTCGCCGGGCGGTCACGACATGCCGTCGGTTGCGCGCCGACCGGTCACGAACTGTCGGTCAGCGGGGGCGCAGACGACGGCCCGTGACCACTCGGCGGCGTCGGACGGGGTGTTGCGACCGCACGGGCCACGGCCGCGCCGCGCGCCCGCGTCAGGCGGCGTAGTCGCGCGGCAGCAGCGGCAGCCAGACGCGGAAGGTCGCGCCGCCGCCCTCGGTGTCGAAGACCTCGACCGAGCCGTGGTGCGCCGCGACGATGCCCGACACGATGGCGAGCCCGAGGCCCGAGCCACCGGTGTCCCGCGCACGCGAGGTGTCGGCACGCCAGAACCGCTGGAAGATCTTGTCGCGCAGCTGCGCCGGGATCCCCTCACCGTGGTCGATGACGTCGATGTGGGCCATGCCACGGTCGTCGTCCACCCCCACGCCGATCTCGATCGGGTCGTCGTGCTCGGTGAACCGCATGGCGTTGCCCATCAGGTTCGTGACGATCTGGCGGATCTTGTTCTCCTCCGCCAGCACGATCGGGGGACGCTGGGGCATGACGACCGTCGGAAGCGGCGTGGTCTCGTCGGTGGGAGCGGCACCGGCCTCGATGTCCATCGCCCGGGTCCGCCGAGCACGCAGCCGCGCGATCGTTTGCCGCGAGAACGCGATGGGACCCGTGGTGTTCGCCGACGTGGGCGATGCCGGGGGGACCTCGCCCGTGTCGGACAAGGAGCCCGACGAGTCCGACGACCCCGACGAGAGCGAGGACGACGACGCGGGCGGCCGCACGGCCTGCGGCACGCTCTCGCCCGTCATGGCGTCCTCGACCAGGACCTGGATCTCGCGGTCGGGGTTGGACGCCATGGTGTCGAGCGCCGAGTCACGGGCGATCGCGACGAGGTCGACCGGGCCGAGCTCGAGCGGCTTGGACTCGTCGATGCGGGCGAGCTGGAGCAGGTCCTGCACGAGCAGGCCCATCCGCTTCGCCTCCTTCTCGATGCGTTCCATCGCCTGGGCGACGTCCTCTTCCTTGCGCAGGGCGCCCATCCGGTACAGCTCGGCGTACCCGCGCAGGGACACCAGCGGGGTGCGGAGTTCGTGCGAGGCGTCGCCGACGAACCGGCGCATCTGGTCGATGGTGCGCTGGCGGTCCTCGAACGCGGTGTCGATGCGCTCGAGCATGACGTTCAGGGAGCGGTTCAGTCGCCCGACTTCGGTGTTCGGGGTGTCGGCCTCGAGGCGCTGGTTGAAGTCACCGGCGGCGAAGCGTGCGGCGGTGTCCTCGACGTCGCGCAACGGGTCGAACGTGGCGGTGACGAGCAGCCGTGTGAGCATGGCGCCGAGCAGGATCACGGAGATGCCGAAGCCCAGGAAGATGACGGTGAACCGGGCGATGGTCTGGTCGGTGTCGGCGCTCGACACTGCGACGAGAACGAAGCCGGTCTCGGTGGAGCCGCTCGTCTGGTTCTGCAGTGACGCCGGGATGACCTGGGCGCGCCACTCGTGGTTGTGCTGGCTGTCGTAGAGCGAGAAGCGCGCACCGTTCTGCGCCGCTGCGGAGAAGTCCAGTTCGCGGATGTCCGGGCGGCTCGATGCCTTCGTCTGGCAGATCTGGTCGCCGTCGGCGTCGTACGCGGCCACGTAGGCGCTCTGCGACAGCACGACCGACAACTTGCAGTACTGCTCGCCGTCGCTGATGTTCTGGCCCTCGAGCTGCTCCGTGGTGCCCTTGACGTTGTTGTCGAGCTGCGCCATCAGGTACGTCGACAGGACGGTCATCGTGCCGAGTCCGGCCACGAGCAGGCCGAGCGCCACCAGGAGCACCGTGATCCCGGTGATCTTGGTGCGCAGGGAGATCCCATCCCACCAGCGGCTCATTCGCGTGTGCATGCTGCCCCAACGATAGACAGCGGCCGCCCGGTGAAACCGGACGACCGCCGTGAAGAACGGAGGTGCTACGAGGCCTTGGACGCCTTGAGCATGTACCCGAAGCCGCGCTTGGTCTGGATGATCGGCTCGGCCGAGTACTGGTCGAGCTTGCGACGCAGGTACGAGATGTAGCTCTCGACGATGCCGGCGTCGCCGTTGAAGTCGTACTCCCAGACGTGGTCGAGGATCTGCGCCTTCGACAGCACGCGGTTCGGGTTGAGCATCAGGTAGCGGAGCAGCTTGAACTCGGTGGGGGAGAGCTCGATCTGCGCGTCACCGATCGTGACCTCGTGCGTGTCCTGGTCCATGGTGAGCTCGCCGGCGCGGATGATCGCGTCTTCCTCGTCGTTCATGGTGCGACGGAGGATGGCCTTGATGCGAGCGACGATCTCGTCGAGCGAGAACGGCTTGGTGACGTAGTCGTCGCCGCCGACGGTGAGGCCGGTGATCTTGTCCTCGGTGTCGTCCTTCGCGGTGAGGAACAGGATCGGCGAGGTGTACCCGGACGACCGCAGGCGCTTGGTGACGCCGAAGCCGTTCATGTCGGGGAGCATCACGTCGAGGATGATCAGGTCGGGTTCTTCCTCGAGCACGGCCGAGATCGCCTGTGCGCCGTTGCCGACGGCACGGACGGCGAACCCGGCGAAGCGCAACGAGGTCGTCAGGAGGTCGCGGATGTTCGGCTCGTCGTCGACGATCAGGATCTTGGGGCCATCGCTCATGGTCCTATCTTCTGACCGTTCCCTAATGGTTTCCTGAGAGCGGTGCGTACGTCAGCCCACGGGCGCCTGGACCTGGTCGGCATCCAGGATCGTGTAGGAGTACCCCTGCTCCGCGAGGAACCGCTGCCGGTTCTGTGCGAAGTCCTGGTCGACGGTGTCCCTGGCGACGAGCGTGTAGAACGACGCCGGCAGGCCGTCCTTGTTCGGGCGGAGCAGTCGACCGAGGCGCTGCGCTTCTTCTTGTCGTGACCCGAACGACCCGGAGACCTGGATCGCGACGGTGGCGTCGGGCAGGTCGATCGAGAAGTTCGCGACCTTCGACACGACCAGCACGTCCACCTCGCCGGCACGGAACGCGTCGTACAGCCGCTCGCGCTCGTCGACGGGCGTCGCACCGGTGATCTCGGCGGCGTCGAGGGACGAGGCCAGTGCGTCGAGCTGGTCGATGTACTGCCCGATCACCAGGATCTGCTCGCCGCGGTGCTTCTCGATGAGCTCGCGGACGACCGGGGTCTTCGCGGGTGACGTGGCGGCGAGCCGGTAGCGCTCGTCGTCGCTCGAGGCCGCGTACTCCAGGCGTTCCTGGTGCGGCAGGTCGATGCGCACCTCGTAGCACTCGGCCGGGGAGATGTAGCCCTGGGCCTCGATCTCCTTCCACGGAGCGTCGTAGCGCTTCGGGCCGATGAGCGAGAACACGTCGCCCTCGCGGCCGTCCTCGCGCACGAGCGTCGCGGTCAGGCCCAGGCGTCGGCGGGCCTGCAGGTCGGCGGTCAGCTTGAACACCGGGGCCGGCAGCAGGTGGACCTCGTCGTAGACGATGAGGCCCCAGTCGAGGGCGTCGAGCAGGGACAGGTGCGTGTACTCGCCCTTCCGACGGGCAGTCAGGATCTGGTAGGTCGCGATCGTGACCGGCCGGATCTCCTTGACGCTGCCCGAGTACTCGCCGATGTCCTCGGCCTTCAGGGTCGTGCGCTTGAGGAGCTCGCTGCGCCACTGCCGTGCGGACACGGTGTTCGTCACGAGGATGAGCGTGGTCGCCTTGACGGTCGCCATCGCCCCGGCACCGACCAGGGTCTTGCCGGCGCCACAGGGCAGCACGACGACTCCGGACCCCTGCGCGAAGAAGGTGTCGACGGCCTGCTCCTGGTACGGGCGCATGTGCCACTCGGCCGTGTCGAGGTCGATCGGGTGCGGCTGCCCGGGGGTGTAGCCCGCCAGGTCCTCGGCCGGCCAGCCGAGCTTCACGAGTTCCTGCTTGATCTGCCCGCGTGCCCACGGTTGCAGCTCGACCTCGGAGGGTGTCCGCATGTCGCCGAGCAGTGGCTTGATCCGCTTCGACCGGATGACCTCGGCCAGTACGGACGGGTCCTCGGCGGTCAGGAGCAGGACGGGCAGGCGCTCGAGTTCCTCGGTGGGGGAGTTCGCGATGACCGGGGCGTCCTCGCGTTCCTCACGCCGGATGACGAGTCGGCCGTAGCGGGACACCGTGTCGCGGATGTCCACGGTGACGCTCTGCGGTACCGGGAACTTGGCGAAGCGCTCGAGGGTGGCGATCATCGCCTCGGCGTCGTGTCCGGCGGCCCGTGCGTTCCACAGGCCGAGGCGGGTGATGCGGTAGGTGTGCACGTGCTCGGGGGCGCGTTCGAGTTCGGCGAAGGCCGCGAGCTCGTGGCGTGCGTCCTCGGCGTCGGGGTGTGCGACCTCGAGGAGCACGGTGCGGTCGCTCTGCACGATCAGCGGTCCGTTCATGACCTGCCAGCCTAGCCGTCGTCACCTGCGTTCGGGTGACCGTGCACCTCAGGCGTCGCTCTCGACCGCCACGACGAGCGACAGCGGGAGCGTGCGCTCGACGTCGACGCTGGTGTCGCGCCCTCGGACGCGTCCGGCGGCGACCGAGGTCGGGATGATCGAGAACGGCCGTTCGGAGCCGTCCGGCATCCGCACCGTCAGCCGGATCGGCGTGCGACCGCGCACGGCCAGGTCGATCTGCCGCCCGAGCCACTCCTGCTCGGGTTCCGCATCGCCACGCTGGGTGGTCAGGCGGAGCCGTTCCACGAGTGCGTGCGCCGCCTGTTCCGGCGAGCGTCCGGTGGGGCTGCGCCGACCGGGAGGCCCGTGGTGCGTCTCGGGGCGGGCGCCGGTCGCGAGCACGGCCGGGTAGCGCTGGTCCTCGAGCGCGGTGTGCACGACGTGCGCTGGGTAGCGGGTGGTGAGCGTCGTCAGGTCGCTGCGCTCCCACGCCATCTGCCGGAGTTCGGCGTCGACACCGATCAGGTCGAGCTGGTCCGCGGTGCCACGCACCACGGTGCCGACCCCGCCCTCGCCGCGGTCGACGACGATGCTGCCGTCGCGTCCGGCGACCTGGTCGACCAGGTAGGCGAGGGGCTGCGGGACGCCGGTCGACGACAGCCGGGTGAGCAGCGCCAGGACGTCGTCACGGGAGTGCCCGGCACGGAACGCCGTGCGCAGGGTGTCCTCGGAGATGCGGTAGCGGGCGGCCAGACCGGGTGCCTCGAGCACGGCGACCGTGCGCAGGGCGGCGTCGTCGACCGGGGCGAGGGGCCCGGGGGCGATCACCGTCAGGTCGTGCTGCAGGTACACCTGGCTGACGGTGCCGGGCAGGTCGTCCGCTGCAGGCCTGGCGTCACCGTCCAGCAACGCGCGGCCGGTGCTCGTGACGGTGCCGTCGACCGCGAGTCCGAGCGACGCGGCGGTGCCGGCCGCCTCGAGCAGCACGGCGTCGAGCCAGCGGGAGCCCGCCGGGTACGCCCAGCGGCCGAGTGCCACGAGGTCGCGCAGGTCGTCGTCGGCGAGTGCGAGGACCTCGTGCACCGCGGGGCCGAGGGTGTCCGCCCAGGCCGACACGAGGGTCGCCCAGCGGTCCGGCCAGTCGGCGACGAGCCAGTCCTGTCCGGCGTCGGTGACCGTCCACCGGCCGGAGCCCGGGTCGGCGAACCCGACCCGGTCGAGCAGTGCGAGGCGGCCGGGCACGACGTCGGCGTCGGTGCCGATGCGCTCGGCCAGGGTCTTCGCGAGCGGCGTGCCGATGCCGCCCTTGACGAGTTCGCGGACGGTGCCGGCGTCCACCGCACGCAGCAGCTCGGCGAGCACGGTCATGCTCGAGAACGCCTGCTCCGCGCCGGTGGTGCGCGCGCGGTCCTGGCCGGCCACGTCGTCGGCGTGGGCGGCGCGGTCGGGGCGATCCGGGCCTCCCGTCGATCGCAGTGCCACGAGGTCGGGGTGGGCGGCCACGCGAGCGGCGACCGCGTCGTCGACGGCGCCGTCCTCGTCGGCCAGGCCGAGCGTGATCGCCGGACCGAGGCGGTCGGCGTCCCCGCCGTCGCGGAGCGCCAGGATCGTGGCGCGGGGCAGGTGCTCGACGGCGGCGTCGACCGCGTCGTCGGTGCGGAGCGCCTCGGCCAGGTCGAAGAAGTCGGTGATTCGTTGCGGACCGGTCTCGCCGAGGGCGGCCGGGGGCAGGCTCCGCGCAGCGACGAGTCGTTCGAGGGAGTCGTCCGGCAGCGCCCGGAGTCGGGCGGCCAGGTCGGCGGTGGTCGTCATCGTCCGGTGCCAGCGTCCGGGGCGGACGTCAGCGAGCCGTCCGGTTGGCTCGTGCGCGGCGCGTCCAGGTGATGCCGAGGAGGGCGAAGACCAGGACCATGGCGATCGGGAAGCCGTAGAGCGGTATGGCCATGACCACCGGCCACGGCATCGTGCCCCGGGCGGCCGGAGCGGTGAGCCACATGATGATCATCGCGACGAAGCAGAGCAGGCCGAGGATGATGATCCCACCGATCATGAACGCCAGAGCGCGTTCGGTACGATTGAACGTCACCGGGGGTTCTGCGGAATCCTGCGGGTTCCCGGTTGATCGGGTCGGATTGGCCATCGACCCAGGATATCCGACGCACCACGGCCGTACCACGACCTCGAGGAGTCCACGCATGCCCACCGGCAAGGTCAAGTTCTACGACGACGACAAGGGCTTCGGCTTCATCACCGGAGACGACGGCGACCAGGTGTTCCTGCACGCGTCCTCGCTGCCCGACGGCGTCGTGACCGTGAAGGCGGGATCCCGGCTCGAGTACGGCGTCGTGCAGGGGAAGAAGGGGTCGCAGGCACTGTCCGTGCGGCTCCTCGACCCGCAGCCGTCGTTGTCCCGGATGACCCGTCGCTCCGCAGACGACATGGCCGTGATCGTCGAGGACCTGGTGAAGGAACTCGACCGGATCAGCGGAGACCTCCGCCACGGCCGCTACCCGAAGAACGGCGATCGACTCGCCGCCATCCTGCGGCACGTCGCAGACCAGTTGGAGGCGTGACGCCATGACAGACAGCGACGCAGTACCTGTGGACTACACCGACCTGGCGCGCACCGCGCTGCTCGAGGTGACCCCCGAGTCGAGCATCGGCGCGCCCGTCGGCACCGTGGACGAGGGCGACGGCGCCGTCTCCGTCCTGTTCGCGAACCGCATGCCGGGTTACCCCGGCTGGCGCTGGACCGTCAGCGTCGCGAAGGTCGGCGACGAGGACCCCACCGTGCTCGAGGTCGAGCTGATGCCCGGCGACGGCTCGCTCGTCGCGCCGGAGTGGGTGCCGTGGTCCGAGCGACTGGCCGAGTACCGGGCGGCGCAGGACCACGATTCGGACGAGGAGTCCGACGACGAGGGCGATGACGACGAGTCAGACGACGAGGACGACGACGACTTCGATGACGAGTCGGACGAGGACGCCGACTACGACGACTCGGACGACGACGAAGCCGACGACGAGTCGGATGACGACGAGGACGACGAGGACTCCGAGTTCGAAGCGGACGAGGACGACCTCGACGAACCGGACGACGACGACATCGATGGTGTGGACGTCGACGCGCTCGCCGACACCGCTGATGCGGACGACGAGGACGTCGACGACGCCCCGCAGCCCCCTCGCCGTCGTCGCGCGCAGCGCGTGCAGCCCGTCGACCCGGACGCCGACCTCGACGGCGCCCAGCTCGATGCCGGTGAGGTCGACCCGGACTTCCACCGCTCCTGACACGCACCCGAACAACGACGAAGCACCACGGGATCCCGTGGTGCTTCGTCGTTTCCGTGGTGTTCGTCGCCGGCGCTGGCCCGCGCGACGGACGGGTCAGCGCAGGGCGTTGACCGTGAAGTCGATCGCCTGCACGAGCTTCGCGACGTCGTCCGGGTCGATCGCGGTGAACGTCGCGACGCGCAGCTGGTTGCGCCCGAGCTTCCGGTACGGCTCGGTGTCGACGATGCCGTTCGCGCGCAGGGTCGCGGCAACGGCCTTGGCGTCGATCGAGTCGTCGAGGTCGATCGTGGCGACGACCTGCGAGCGGGCTGCGGGGTCGGTCACGAACGGCGTCGCGTAGTCGACCGACTCGGCCCAGTCGTACAGCGTCGACGACGAGGTCTTCGTGCGGGTGTCCGCCCAGGCCAGGCCGCCCGACTCGTTGATCCACCGGACCTGGTCGTCGAGCAGCAGCAGCGTCGAGATCGCCGGGGTGTTCAGCGTCTGGTTCAGGCGCGAGTTGTCGACGGCGTTCTTGAGCGACAGGAACTCGGGGATGTACCGACCGCTCGCTGCGATGCGCTCGACGCGCTCGATCGCGGCGGGGGAGAACAGCGCGAGCCAGAGGCCGCCGTCGGAGGCGAAGTTCTTCTGCGGGGCGAAGTAGTAGACGTCGGTGGCGTCCACGTCGAACGCGGCACCACCGGCGGCGCTCGTGGCGTCGACGACCGTCAGTGCTCCGGCGTCACCGGCGGCGCGGACGACCGGGGCCATGACACCGGTCGAGGTCTCGTTGTGCGGGTAGGCGTAGACGTCGACGCCGTCGACGGGCTCGAGCGCGGCGAGCGATCCGCCGGGGGCCTCGACGACGTGCGGTGCCTCGAGCCAGGGGGCGCTGGCGGCCTTGGCGAACTTCGACCCGAACTCGCCGAAGGACAGGTTCTCTGCGCGACGCTCGATGAGGCCGAACGCGGCGGCGTCCCAGAACGCGGTCGAGCCGCCGTTGCCGAGGACGACCTCGTAGCCCTCGGGGACCTGGAACAGGTCGGCGAGCCCGGAGCGGACGCTGCCGACCAGGTCCTTCACGGGCTTCTGGCGGTGGGACGTGCCGAGGATCGTGGCCCCGCGCGTCACGAGGGACTCGAGCTGCGCGCCGCGGATCTTGGACGGTCCGCAGCCGAAGCGGCCGTCGGTGGGGAGGAGTTCGGCGGGGATGACGATGTCTGCCATGCACCGATCCTACCGAGCGCGATCCCAGTGCTGGTGCGCCTGTACCGGCCGGACGGGGAGGCCTGGACCGCTGCGGCCACGGCCCTCTTCTTGCCCCGTGCAAGTGTCGGTCGGAGTTCGTCGGTCCGAACAAGTAGGGTGGTGGCCGCTGGGCCCAGACATGAGAGGCGGACCGTGACCGATCTCGTCGACACCACGGAGATGTACCTTCGCACCATCCTCGACTTGGAGGAGGAGGCGATCGTTCCGCTGCGCGCTCGCATCTCGGAGCGCCTCGGCCACTCGGGCCCGACGGTCTCGCAGACCATCGCCCGCATGGAGCGCGACGGCCTGGTCGTCGTCTCCGGCGACCGCCACCTCGAGCTCACCGACGAAGGACGCTCCCGGGCCACCCACGTCATGCGCAAGCACCGTCTGGCGGAGCGCCTGCTGGCCGACGTCATCGGACTCGACTGGGCGTTCGTCCACGACGAGGCCTGCCGGTGGGAACACGTCATGAGCGAGCAGGTCGAGGTCCGCCTGCTCGAGATGCTCGGCAACCCGACCGAGTCGCCCTACGGCAACCCGATCCCCGGCCTGGCCGAGATCGGTGGCCCCGCAGCCGCCGGGTTCCTCGACGGCGTGCAGAACATCGTCGCCGCGACCGAGGGCACCGACGCCGTCGCGACCGGTGTGATCCGTCGTCTGGGCGAGCCCGTGCAGTTCGAGCCCGAGCTCCTGCACCAGCTCCGCACGGCCGGCGTCATGCCCGGTCGTCTGGCGAGCGTGCAGCGCGCCGGGGCCTACGTCGCCGTCCGCGTCGAGGGTGAGGACTCGGGCATCGAGCTCCCCGTCGAGGTCGCGCAGCACGTGTACATCGAGCGGGACTGATTTCAGGGCCCTGACCAGGGCTTCTTTACCGTTTCGTTACAAACGGCCCGTTTCATCTCGACAAGGTAACGACGGCCCCGTACACTCGTCGAGTCCCCGCGCTGCGCCTGAGCCGGAGACCCGTGGCAGGACGTCTCGAACCCGTCTCCTGCCTCGATCGGAAACGATGACGAACGGATGGGGTTGCACGTCGCCGGACACCCACGGCAGCGTGATGACGAGACGCCGGAGACCACACCCTTGACGCAGACCGGTTCCGCCGCGGACGACCAGACGCCCGCCAACCCGACGAACACCGAGAACGCCACCGACGCACCGCTCACCCGGCGGTCCGTTCGCCAGGCCGACGCGCGCCCGACCCGCAAGGTCGTCCCGGTCCGCTCCGCCCCGCTCCCCGGTGGCCGTCGTGCCGCACAGGCCGCAGCCACCGCGACCGCTGCCAAGGCGAGCTCGTCGTCGCGCAAGCGCAAGTTCCTCGCCCCCATCGTCCTGACGGTGGCCGCCGGCATGTTCGGCACCGTGGCGGTCGCGCCGGCCTTCGCCGCGCAGACCTCCACCGGCACCGAGGCGGCGAACGCGCAGCGCCAGGTCCGTGCGACGGAGAGCCAGGAGTTCTCGGTGTCCGACGCCGTCGCACTGGCCGGCACGAGCCGCGACGGCTACGGCGCGACGTCGACCGCGACGCTCGACGCACGCGCCGCGGCCAAGCAGGCTGCAGCCGACCAGGCCGAAGCGACCGAGGCAGCCGCTGAGCAGGCCGAGCAGGCAGCATCGGCCACGCAGGCGGCGCGTGCCCAGACCGCCGAGCAGTATGCCTCGTACACCGGCCCGTCCGCCGCCGACTACGTGGCCAGCTCCAGCGCCGCGGACACCCCGTTCTCGCTGCCGGCCGTGGTCGCCACCGCCAAGCAGTACATCGGCACCCCGTACGTCTTCGGCGGCGCCGACCCGTCCGGCTTCGACTGCTCGGGCTACGTCATGTTCGTCTACGCCCAGTACGGCATCAACCTCGCGCACTCCGTGCCGCTGCAGGACCAGGCCGGCACCACGATCCCCGAGTCCGAGGCGCAGCCCGGCGACGTCGTCATCTTCAACAACGAGGCGCACGACGGCTTCTACATGGGCAACGGCATGATCATGGACGCCCCGAAGCCCGGTGGCTCCGTGTCGATCCGTCCGATCTGGACCAGCGACTACCACATCGTCCGCTTCGGCATCTGAGGCATCAGACCCGACCGCGGGGCATCGAACCCGTGAACATCGCCGAAACCGGCCCGTGCACCCTCGTGCCGGGCCGGTTTCTGACGTAGCCTGGCGCTGCACCGGTCCGCAAGGCCCCGAGCAGGGAGACCCCATGTCGTTGTTCCGCACGACCCGCACCATGGGTCGGCGCGCGCGCATCGACATACGGTCGACCACCGCCTGCGTGCACGAGCACGCCCCTGCATGACCAGAGCACTGCCCATCCGGGTGGTGCTCTTCGTGGTTCAGGGGACGTGTGCGCGAGCGACGGTCACCTGCGAAGGACCCCGGTCCGACGCACCCGCAGCGCCTGGAAGCCGTCCAGGCACGTCGGAAGGGAACCAATGCGCACTCTCGTCCTCAACGCCGGTTACGAGCCCCTCGCGGTGATCTCGTTCCGACGAGCCCTCGTGCTGGTCATGAACCAGAAGGCCTCCGTCGTCGCAGCCGACCTCGAGCACCCGGTCACCGGGTCGACCTCGAGCTTCGATCGGCCGTCCGTCATCATCCTCACCCGGTACGTGCGCATCCCGCACTCGAGACTCGTGCCGGTGTCGCGCCGCGGAGTCCTGCGCCGCGACGCCAACCGGTGCGCGTACTGCGACCGGCACGCGACGACCATCGACCACGTCCAGCCGAAGTCGCGCGGTGGGCAGGACTCGTGGGAGAACCTCGTGGCCTGCTGCCTGGCGTGCAACAACGAGAAGGGTGACCGAACCCCGCAGGAGATGGGGTGGCGGCTGCGTTTCCGTCCGAAGATCCCGCACGGTTCGTCGTGGGTCGTCCGCGGCATCGAGCGTCCGCAGGCGGAGTGGGACGAGTACCTCGTGGCCGCGTAGCGGCCTGCGCTGCAGGCGCCCAGTGAGCAGAAGGCGACGGGTCGCGGGCGGCGACCCGTCGTCTTGTGCTCACTCGATGACGGACTGGAGGCACGTGGCGGGCCCGCCACGGGCCTCCCGTCCGCCGTTCGCTCGCAACAGGTCAGTGAACGCTGTATGGTCAGCGCATGCTGACCATAGCCCCGCGGCTCGACGTCATGCACCGGCTCGGCCGGGCGATGGCGGATCGGACGCGCTCCCGGATTCTGCTCGAGATGCTCGAAGCGCCGGTCTACCCGGGCCGGCTCGCGGCCGACCTCGGGCTCACCCGCTCGAACGTCTCGAACCACCTCGCCTGCCTGCGCGGATGCGGCATCGTCGTCGCGGTGCCCGAGGGGCGCTCCACCCGCTACGAGATCGCCGACCCGCACCTCGGGGCTGCGATCCGCTCGCTCCTCGAGGTCGTGCTCGCCGTCGACGACGGCGAAGCCTGCACCGACGAGGACTGCGACGTCCCGCTCTGCTGCGGACCCGGCGCATGACCGACGCGACCGTCCGGGCGGTTCCTGATCGCAGACGGGTGCTGCAGCGACGGATCCGGTGGATCGTCGCCGCGACGATCACGTACAACGTCATCGAGGCGGTCATCGCGATCGTCGCCGGTTCGGTGGCATCGTCGACCGCCCTGATCGGCTTCGGACTCGACTCCGTCGTCGAGGTCCTGTCCGCCGCAGCGGTCGCGTGGCAGTTCGCCGGACCGGACCCCGAAGCGCGGGAGCGCGTCGCGCTCAAGGTCATCGCGGTGTCGTTCTTCGCACTGGCGCTGTACGTCAGTGTCGACGCGGTGCTGACCCTGACCGGGATGCGCGAGCCGGAGCACAGCACCGTCGGGATCGTGCTGGCGGCGGTCAGTCTGGCCGTGATGCCCTTCCTCAGCCTGCTCGAACGGCGCACCGGCAAGGAACTCGGTTCGGCGTCGGCGATCGCGGACTCCAAGCAGACCCTGGTGTGCAGCTACCTGTCCGCCGCGGTGCTGGTCGGGCTGCTCCTGAACACGCTGTTCGGCTGGTCGTGGGCTGATCCGGTGGCCGGCCTGGTGGTCGTCGTGTTCGCGGTGCGCGAGGGGCTCGAGGCCTGGCGGGGTGACGCATGCAAGCAGCCGGTCGCCGCCCTGACCGGCGAGCGCGCGGCCGACGCCTGCGACTGCTGCTGACGCGGGCTCGGGTGCGGTGACCGCCGCCCGGGTGTCGGTCCCGCTGAGTAGCGTCGCGGGCATGGGCGAGACACCGCAGATCGACGACGCGACCATCGAGGACCTCCGCGCGCGACTGCGGGCCACGCGCTGGCCGGATGCACCCGCCGGCGCTGGCTGGTCCCTCGGGGCGGACGTCAACGAGCTCCGGTCGCTCATCGAGTACTGGGCCGACGGCTTCGACTTCGACGCGCACCGAGCGGCGCTCGCCGCACTGCCCAGCCGACGGCTGACGATCGACGGCACCGGGATCCACGTGCTGCACGCCCGAGCGGGCACGCCCGACGCGTTGCCGCTCCTGCTCGCGCACGGCTGGCCGGACTCCGGGTGGCGGTACCGCAAGGTCCTGCCGATGCTCGTCGAGGCCGGGTTCGACGTGGTCGTGCCGGACATGCCCGGGTACGGCTTCTCCGACGCGCCCCCGCAGCCGATCGACGCCCGCGCGGTCGCCGGCATGTGGGCCGAGCTGATGACGGAGCTGGGCCACGAACGCTTCGCGGTCGCCGGCGGGGACATCGGGACCCACGTCGCCCGCTACCTCGCGCTCGACCACGCCGACCGGGTGGTCGCCGTGCACCGCATCGACGGCGGCCTGGCCTGGCCCGGCATCGACCTCGACACGTTGTCGCCGGAGGAACGCGGGTTCGTCGCCGCGACCGCCCGGTGGCGCGACGCCGAGGGTGCCTACGCGATGATGCACCGCACCAAGCCGCAGACCGTCGCGGTCGGCCTGAACGACTCACCCGCCGGGCTCGCCGCGTGGATCGTCGAGAAACTGCGGTCGTGGAGCGACTGCGACGGTGACCTGTGGTCCGTGTACACACAGGACGAGGTGCTCGCACTCCTGACCGAGTACTGGGCCACCGGCACGATCGGCTCGGCGATGCGGATGTACCACGCGAACGCCGCCATCCCGCCGGAGCAGTCGGCCCGACGGGTCGAGGTGCCCTCCGGTTTCTCGCTGTTCCCCGGCGACCTGGTGGAGCCGCCGCGGGCGTGGCTCGAGCGCACGACGAACCTGGTGTCGTACCGGATGATGCCGCGCGGCGGGCACTTCGCGCCGTTCGAGCAACCGGCGCTGTACGTCGACGAGCTGACGACCTTCCTGGAGCCGTTCCGCCGCTAGAGTGGACGGGCCAGCCTCTGTAGCTCAATGGAAGAGCAGTTCCGTCCTAAGGAAACGGTTGGGGGTTCGAGTCCCTCCAGGGGCACCGAAGCCGGGCGACGCGGATCACCCCGCGGCCGGCGGGTCCTCCGGGATCGGGTGCTCGCCCTGCCAAATAGTGTCGACCTGCTCGAACTCGCGCGGTGCGCACTGCGTGTCGAGGACGTCGACGGCTTCGGTCGGCGTCGACCAGATGTACCACGGGCCGGCGCCGGGGCCCGTGCTCGACCACAAGCCGTCGGCGTACCACGACGGCGCCACGTCGCCGATCGGGTGCCCTGCCTGCGCCATGCAGGCCGCGAGCCGGTCGAAGGCGGCGGTGTACTCGGCCAGGGTGATGGTCCCGTCGGCGATCGCAGCCTGCTGCTGGGGCGAGGGCTGCGCGATCCGTGCCGACCGGGCCCACGACGCCCACACGGCGTAGCGGGCACCGCCGCCACCGGAGACCGACACGGCGGCCGCTCCGGATCCGGTCAGCGGGGAGAGGCTCCATCGCGGCATGGAACCCGGCGTGCACGCGACGGCGTCCGCGACGGTCGTCCCGCCGACCTCGACCGTGAAGGTGCCGGGGTCGAGACACTCCCACGTGAGCGTCACCCGGTCGGCGCCCTCCGGCCGAGCGCCGAGGGAGAACGAGGCGTCGCCGTGGGTGACGGTGAACGCGGGGGAGCCGAGCATCGATGCGTGGTTGACCTCGACCGTCCCGTAGCGGGTCGTCGTCGCGAGCAGATCCTCGCGTGCGGCGTCCGCGGTGGCGCCGGGGAGCGCCGCAGCCGTGATCCCTCCGGTGAGTCCGGCGCCGACGGCGAAGGCCGTCACGACCGCGGCGACCGTGCCGCGAGTGGGTCGCCGCCGACGCGCGGGGTGGGCCGTTGCGTCGACGTCGGCGACGAGGGCGTCGCGCATCGCGGCGAGACGAGGGGAGATGTGGTCGTTCACAGTGTGCCTCCGAGGGGTTCCGCTGACGTCGAGTACTGCTGCTGGAGTCGTGCCTTCGCCCGGTGGAGCCGGGACTTCACGGTGCCCGGTGCGACCCCGAGGGCTGCGGCCGCTTCGCGTTCGCCGAGGCCTTCGAGCACGCAGAGCGTGAGGACCCGCTGGTCTGCGATCGGGAGCCCGCGCAATGCTGCGACCGCTTCGGCGTCGGTGAACGACTCTGCGGGGTCGGGAGCGGGGTCGTCGACCGGGAACCTCCCGAGGAAGAGCCGGTGACGGCGGGTGGCGCGGGTCAGGTTGTGCGCGGTGTTCGTCGCCGTGACGAGCAGCCAGGGCAGCATGGAGTCGTCGACGAAGCGGACGCGTTCGCGCTTCCGCCAGGCCTCGAGGAACGCGATGGCCACGACGTCGTCGGCGTCGGCCGGTGTGGGGACGAGGCCGACGGCGTGCCGGCGCAGGCGTGGGGCGTGGCGGTCGAAGACGCGTCCGACCGCCCGGCCGTCGCCGGCGATGCCCAGCGCCCAGTCCGCTCGGTCCCCCGTGATCTGGTTCATGCCCTGTATTGTCCGGGCGCAGCGGATCGGTTCCCGGTTCGAGTTCTCCACAACCGTCGCGCTGGACGGTAGCGACCCCCGGTCTCCCCGTACGATTGACCCCGTGTCCAAGGTCCTGAGCAGTCTCCCCGTCGGCGAACGAGTCGGCATCGCGTTCTCAGGGGGTCTCGACACCTCCTGCGCCGTTGCCTGGATGCGCGAGAAGGGGGCGATCCCCTGCACGTACACGGCCGACATCGGTCAGTACGACGAGCCGGACATCGATGCCGTCCCGAGCCGCGCCCACGAGTACGGTGCCGAGATCGCCCGCCTGGTCGACGCGAAGAGCGCCCTGGTGGAAGAGGGCCTCGTCGCCCTGCAGACCGGCGCGTTCCACATCCGCTCCGGCGGAAAGACGTACTTCAACACGACGCCCCTCGGTCGTGCGGTGACGGGCACGATGCTCGTCCGCGCGATGAAGGAGGACGGCGTCGACATCTGGGGCGACGGCTCCACCTACAAGGGCAACGACATCGAGCGGTTCTACCGCTACGGCCTGATGGCGAACCCGCGTCTGCGCGTCTACAAGCCGTGGCTGGACTCCGAGTTCGTCGAGGAGCTCGGCGGCCGCAAGGAGATGAGCGAGTGGCTCGTCGCCCGTGGCTTCCCGTACCGCGACTCCACCGAGAAGGCGTACTCGACCGACGCCAACATCTGGGGTGCCACGCACGAGGCGAAGAGCCTCGAAGAGCTCTCCAGCGGCCTGGACATCGTCGAGCCGATCATGGGCGTCGCCGCCTGGCGTGACGACGTCGAGGTCGCCACCGAGGTCGTCAGCATCCGCTTCGAGGCCGGACGCCCCGTCGCGATCAACGGCCAGGAGTACACGGACGCCGTCGCACTCGTCTACGAGGCGAACGCGATCGGCGGCCGCCACGGCCTCGGCGCGTCCGACCAGATCGAGAACCGCATCATCGAGGCGAAGAGCCGCGGCATCTACGAGGCACCGGGCATGGCCCTGCTGCACATCGCGTACGAGCGGCTGCTCAACGCGATCCACAACGAGGACACCGTGGCGTCGTACCACAACGAGGGCCGCCGCCTCGGGCGCCTGATGTACGAGGGCCGCTGGCTCGACCCGCAGTCGCTCATGCTCCGCGAGTCCCTGCAGCGCTGGGTCGCCTCGGCCGTCACCGGCGAGGTCACGCTGCGCCTGCGTCGCGGCGACGACTACACGATCCTCGACACCACGGGTCCGGCGCTGTCGTACCACCCCGACAAGCTCTCGATGGAGCGGGTCGGCGACGCCGCCTTCGGTCCGGACGACCGCATCGGTCAGCTGACGATGCGCAACCTCGACATCGCGGACTCCCGCTCAAGGCTCGAGCAGTACGCGGCCGCCGGTCTCATCGGCGGTGCGACGGCCGAGCTCGTCGGCGAGCTCGAGGCGGGCGAGTCCGAGGAGATCCTCGGTGGCGCCGTCATCGCCTCGGACGCCGAGGACGCACTCGGACGCCGGACGGACCTCGCCTCCGAGGGCGCAGCCTTCGACTCCGGCACCGACTGACCAGAGCGAGACCACGCGACTGGTCACGTGCCCTGATGGCACGGACCCGACGGACGGGAGGCGCGGTGCCAGCTGGCACCGCACCTCCCGTCCGTCGTCTTGCCCCGGCTCAGGCCGCGGCGCCTCCGAGCAGCAGCTCCAGTTGCTCGACGACCAGGTCGGGCCGCGTGATGAACGGGTGGTGCCCGGTCGGCACGTCGACGCTCCGCGTCGCCCGCGCCGCGTGCGCGCGCTGCAGCCCCACGGTGGTGCTGCGGTCCTCGGTACAGACGAGATAAGTCGAGTCGACGTCCTGCCACCCTGCTGCCGTCGTCGGCGTCACGAACGCCCCCGCCGACTGGGCGGTCACCCGGTCCCAGGCGGCCTGCTGGGTGCTCGTGTCGGCGTCCTGCAGGAAGCGGGCACCGAAGGACCCAGCGTCGTACCCGGCGACGGCGAGGACTCCTTCACCGGCCGGGCCGATCGACACGGGGACCGGCTCGTCGGCCATGATGCCGGCCTGCGCGGAGCCGACGTCGGGCAGGTACGAGGACACGTACAGCAGGTGAGCGACGGCGCCGTGCCGTCCGGCCTCGGCGATGACGGTGCCGCCGTAGGAGTGCCCGACGACGATCGCCCCGTCGCTGTCGTCGAGGGCGGCGCGCAGGGCGGCTGCGTCCTCGGCGAGCCCACCGTCGGGGTGTCCCGACTGCCCCTCGCCGCAGGACGGCAACGAGACCGCTCGGCTGCGGATGCCGGTGCGGCCGCGGGTTCCGGTGCGACTGTGCAGCAGGTCGGCGGTGGGCTGCCACCACCAGGCACCGTCGCGGACCAGGGCGCCGTGGATGAACAGGATCTCCATGCCCCGACGCTACGGCGATCCGGGCGGCGGCGTGCGATCGGCCGAGAAGCGCACCGCGCTCGACGGCGTCGGACGCAACCCCTACCGTGGAGGAACTGGATCGGTCATCAGGGACCCGTCGTCACGATGCTCCTCACAGATGTGGGGTCTGGCACAGCGGGTCGATCCGGACGAATCCGAGATGCGCATCATCTCGACGAAGGGCTGGTCGTCATGACCGCCAGGATGCAGCACGATTGGCACCGCCACGGCCTCCGGTCGCCGGAGGACCTCGAAGCCCTCGTGGCCGAGCGCCTCGAAGGAACCGGTCACGCTTCCACCAGCACGGGTGACGCACGGCGCGAGCCGTCCTACGCCGACTTCCTCGGCGAGCAGATCTGATCCGTCCCGGTCCGCTGCTCTACGGCTTGTAGAGTCTGTGCATGCGGACAGGACGAACGACGGCAGCTTCCCTCGCGATCGTCATCGGAGGGCTCCTGGCGCTCGTCGGGGTTCAACCGGCCTCGGCGCACTCGGCGCTCATCGGCAGCTCGCCCGCTGACGGCGCGGTCGTCACCGAACCGCTCGACCGGGTCGACCTGACGTTCAGTGAGGCACCGCTCGCGGGTCTCGACGCCGGACTGCGGATCCAGGTCACCGACGCCGACGGCACCGACGTGTCGACGGGCGAGGTGACCGTCTCCGGCATGACGATGGGCAAGGCCGTCGACCTCGAGAACGGCGCGTACACGGTGCTCTGGCGGTACGTGTCGCCGGACGGCCACCCGATCGACGGCTCGTACGGGTTCGAGTACCGGGCCGCGGTCGCGGCACCATCCGCGACGACTCCGGCGACGACGGTGCCCACGTCGGACCCCGTCACCCCCACTCCGACGTCGACGGCGACCGCCACCGGGGCATCCGACGGCGCGCCCGACTCGGCGCCCGGCATCGCCCCGGGCGTCTGGGTCGCGCTCGGCGCCGGCACGGTCCTCGCAGCCGGGGCCGTCGTCGTGCTCCTCCTGCGCCGCACCCGACGCACTTCGTGAGCAGGAATGGTCGGGTGGCCGAGCGCCACGCGACCATTCCTGCGCACCATGCGCCGTGCCTGCCACCCGGCCACGCGCCGGACGGGAGGCCCGCCACCCGGCCGCCACGGGCCTCCCGTCAGACGCTGGCCACGTTCACCCCCGCTTGGTGAGCAGAAGAGGTCGGGTCCTGGAACGGGACCCGACCTCTTCTGCTCACCATGCGAGCGCGCCGCACCGCACCGCGCACCGCGCTACGCGGCGGCGGGCGCCTCCTCGAGTGCGGCGTCCGCCCGCTCCTCGCTGCCGGCGGCCAGGCCGCGCGCGATCTTCCCGCGCGACGCCAGCCACAGCACCACCGCGGCGACGAACACGATGACCTCGGTGACGGTCAGCGCCCAGATGATCCCGGCGAGTCCGAACCACAGGTTGCCGACGATGACGATCGGGATGAACAGCACGCCCTGCGCCAGCGACAGCACCATCGCGGGCAGCACCATGCCGGTCGCCTGGAACAGCGAGGTGAGCAACCCCGTGAACCCGTTCACGATGGCGGCGACGAGCTGCGCCGTCAGGATCGTCAGGCCGATCGCGAGGACCGAGTGGTCGCCGGAGAAGATCGTGAACACCTGCTCGCGGAAGGTGAAGACCGCGCCGGAGAACACGAGGACGATCGCGCCGACCGTGAAGGCGGCTCCGCGCAGGGCGGCCCGGAGACGTGCGGCGTCGCCCTTGCCGAACGCGTAGGCGAGCAGGGGCAGTACGCCGATCGTGACGCCCATCACCAGGAACTCCGGCACCTGCGCGATGCGGACCGCGACGCCCATGGCGGCGAGCGGGTCGTCGCCGTAGGCGGCGGCGAGGTTGTTGAGCACGAGCGTCGTGACGATCAGGAAGGCGGACTGCAGCAGTTCGCCGACGCCGATGCCGAAGACGGGCTTCAGGATGTCGGCACGGAGCGTGAACCACTTCGGCGCGAAGCTGACGTTCTCGCTGTTCCGCTGCAGCCAGGTCACCCAGTAGGCGATCGACACGACGTTCGCGAGTCCGACCGCCAGCGCTGCGCCGCCGACGCCCCAGTGCAGCACGAGGATGAAGAGCACGTCGAACACCAGGTTCCCGATGGTCGACAGGACCAGGCCGATCATCGCCTGGCGTGCAGCACCCTCGGAGCGGACGATCTGCTCGAGGGCGAACGACGAGGCGAGCACCGGGACGAACGCGAGCATCACGGCGACGTACTCGCTCGTGGCGGGGACAGCTGCTGCGTCGGCACCGAGCACGGCGACCAGGGGGCGCAGGAGCACGAGCCCGACGACGGCGAGGACCGCACCGGTGACGACGGCTCCCCACAGCGCGAACGAGGCGACGTGCTTGATGTCCTGCGCCTTGGCGGGGTCGTGCTCCGAGGCGCCGAGCAGACGGGACATCAGGGCACTGCCGCCGACGCCGAACACGCCGCCGACGGCCATGACGATGCCGAGCAGCGGGGTGCCGAAGGTGATCGCGGCGAGCAGTGACGTGTCGTGCTGCGAGCCGATGAAGCCGGCGTTGATGACGTTGTACAGGGCGCTGACGACCATCGCAGCGGCCATCGGCACACACAGGTGCACGAGGGCCCGGGCGATCGGGGCGGCGGAGAGGTACCAGCGGTTGGTGGCCGCGGCGGTGTTCTCGGGGGTGGTGGTGGTCATGACTGCCTCCTCGTGGGCAGGGCTGAGGGCGCGACGGGATGCCGTCGCGTGCGGGGGGTGGGGCCGGGAGGCCCGTGGCGCGTCGAGCGCGCCGGTGACGTCGGTGCCGGGGCGGCGCTACCGCGTCGGCGGTGCGAGCTCCGCGGTCACCTTCTGCAGCAGGTGCCGCAGGGTGGCGCGTTCGTCCGTGTCGAGTGGTGCGAGCAGGGTGTCGTCGAGGGCGACCATCGCGTCGGTGAAGCCGGCGATGAGGTCGATGCCCGCCGGGGTGGCGTGCACCGTCTTCGTCCGACCGTTCGTGGCGTCGGGTCGCCGTTCGACGAGGCCGCGCCGCTCGAGGCCCTGCAGGAGGCTCGAGACGCTGGCCGCGCTGGTCCGGGTGATCTCGGCGATGTCGCGTTGGATCGCCCCGGGGTTCTGCTGCAGGTACCCGAGCACGAAGCTCTGCTCGCGGGTGAGGTCCCGATCACGGACCCACTCGTCAGCCGCCTTGCGTTGTGCCCATCCGATCCACCGCATGAGTTCGAGCGGGGTGGTGAGATCCGGTGCCTGCATGATCAGAACTCTAACTGTTTGATCTCTAACTGTCAACGAGGGTCCGACCCGTGGCTCGGCCCCGGAACGGGGGTATGGCCTCGGGGTGTGGCGCTGGTAGCTTGCACAGGAAGACGGCCTCACCAGCCGTCGTCCTCGGTCCGGTACCGGACCGTTCGGGTCTCCCGTCGAACCGCCGGGGGACGGATCAGCAGCGGCGGACCTCCGCCCGGGAAAGGGACCCATGACTCGCACTGCGCTCCGAGCGCGACGCCGCCGGCGTCCATGAACTCCGACGCGCGCCGGCGGGTACCGGCGTGCGTCTCCACGGGGCCGCGGCGTTCGGGTCGCCTCGGGCCCTCCGGTGCGGTGGCGGTTCGGACCGCCACCGCACCGGACATCCGCACCACCACGAGTCAGTGAGGACCACCGTGCACGATCACGACACCCACCCGCTCGACCGTCGAGTCGGCCCGCCGCACGTCGAGCGGTTCCGACTGACGCAGAGCGCCGAGACGCTCGGCGTCGTCTGCACCTGCGCGATCGGCGTCGACCACGACAACACGATCCGGCCGGTGCACGCAGAACCCGTCCGCTGAACGCTGTGCACTCCGGCGGGTGCAGCGGGATACTGGGGTGGTGCGTGAACTCCAAGCCGCCATCGCCGCGGACCTCAACGTCCAGCCGACCATCGAGCCGGAGCAGGAGATCGCCCGCCGTGTCGGGTTCCTCCGTGACTACCTGCTCACGACCGGCGCGAAGGGGTTCCTGCTCGCGATCAGCGGCGGCCAGGACTCCACGCTCGCCGGGCGCCTGACCCAGCTCGCGGTCGAGTCCCTCCGCGCCGAGGGCCACCCCGCCGAGTTCACGACCGTCCGCATGCCGTACCGCGTGCAGGCCGACGAGGACGACGCCCAGCTCGCCCTGCAGTTCATCGCAGCCGACCCGGGCATCACCGTCAACATCGAGCACGGCGTCGACGGCGTCATGCTCGACACCGCTGCCTCGGGCGTCGAGCTGAGCGACTTCGTGAAGGGCAACGTCAAGGCCCGGATGCGCATGGTCGCCCAGTACGCCGTCGCCGGCCAGCGCGGACTGCTCGTCGTCGGGACCGACCACGCTGCCGAGGCGGTCACCGGCTTCTTCACGAAGTACGGCGACGGCGGGGTCGACCTGACGCCGCTCACCGGCCTGTCGAAGAGCCAGGGGCGGCAGCTGCTCGAGCACCTCGGAGCGCCCGCCCGCCTGTACGAGAAGGCCCCCACCGCGGACCTGCTCGACGAGACGCCCGGCCAGACCGACGAAGCGAACCTCGGGCTGTCCTACGCCGAGATCGACGCCTACCTGCAGGGGCACGACGTGCCGTTCGAGGTCGCCGAGGCGATCGAGTCGCGGTACCGCGCGACCGAGCACAAGCGCCAGGTGCCGGCGACGCCGTTCGACGACTGGTGGCGTGCGGGCGCGTAGGCGCAGACGCGACCATCGACAGGAGGCGCGCTGCAGGTGATCCTGCACCGCGCCTCCTGTCCGTCCGCGCGATCTCCTAGGATGGGAGCCGACGGAACAACAGATGCGGAATCCAGGCTGGCGCCTGGTCCGGAGGGGGAGTCATGGAAGTCCTGTTCGCACTCGGAGCCATCCCGCTGATCATCGTGGGGATCATCGTCCTCGCCGTGATCGCACTGATCTACGCGAAGGTCGTGTACCGCAACGCCGGCGCCGACGAAGCGCTCATCATCACCGGCAAGCGCTCGCGCAAGGTCAAGAACGACGACGGCACCGAGACCGTCGAGTCCGGCATCAAGGTCGTGCTCGGCGCCGGCGTCCTCGTCCGACCGTTCTTCGAGAAGGTCGCGAAGCTCTCGCTCAGCTCCCGGGCGATCGACATCAACGTCAACGCGCAGGACTCCCGCGGCGTGACGATCGACGTCGAAGCGGTCGCGCTGGTCAAGGTCGGCGAGACCGACGCCTCGATCCGGGCGGCCGCGCAGCGGTTCCTCGGGCAGGAGAAGAAGATCGACGACTTCGCGCGCGAGGTCCTGTCGGGATCGCTCCGTGCGTCGATCGGTGCGACCGACGTGTCCACGATCATCCGCAACCGCGACCAGCTCACCGTCGCGGTGCTCGACGTGGCGAAGGAGGCCCTGCACAGCCAGGGGCTCGACGTCGACTCCTTCGAGATCAAGGGCATCTCGGACCGCAACGAGTACATCAGCGACCTCGGTCGTGCCGAGCGCGCCCGCGTCCGGCTCGAGGCGGAGAACGCCGAGGCGCAGGCCGACCGCGAAGCGCGAGAAGCCCGTGCCACCGCCGACCAGGCCATCGCCGAAGCCGAGAACACCCTGGCGATCCGCCGCGCCGCACTGCAGCTCGACGCCGACCGGGCATCGGCCGAGGCCGCAGCCGCTGGTCCGCTCGCCCAGGCCCGTGCGGCGCAGGGCGTCGTCGAGCAGGAGCAGATCACCGCGCAGAAGCGTGCCGAGCTGCGCCGTGCCGAGCTCGAGTCCGAGGTCTCCGCCGTCGCCGAGGCGCAGGCGCGCAAGACCCGCGTCGAGGCCGAGGCGGCCGCCGGTGCCCAGGTCGAGACGGCCCGCGCCCAGGCCGAGGCCCGTCGGATCTCCGCCGAAGCGATCGCCGCCGAGGCGAAGGCCGAGTCCGAGGCGCGCAAGCTCGCCGCCGACGCCTCCCGTGCCGAAGGTGAGGCAGCGGCCGACGCGATCCGCGCCAAGGGTCAGGCCGAGGCGGACGCCACGAAGGCCCAGGCCGACGCGCTCGCACAGCACTCCGAGGCCGTCCTGCGCGTCAAGGCCATCGAGACCCTGCCGAGCATCGCCCGCGAGCTCGCGGCGCCGATGGGCAACATCGACAAGCTGACCGTGGTGTCCTCCGACGGCGCCGGCGCCCTGTCGAAGAGCATCGTGAGCCAGTTCAGCGAGGTCGACGCCCTGCTCGGGACGACCGCCGGGTTCACCCTGAGTGACATCGTCAAGAGTTCGACGACGGGGCAGGCTGCCGCTCGGGCCGTCGTGCGTGAGCAGTCCACCGCTGTCGCGGAGCCGACCGAGTAGTCCTCAGCGGTACCCTGGGCGGGCGTGGCGAGGATCAGTCCTCGTCGCGCCCGTTCTCGTCCCGGCGCTCGCGCTGCTGGCCACCGGCGTCCTCGCGCTGGTCAGCGAGCCGCTGCTGCCACACGACGCTGCGGGCCGCACCCTCGAGGATGTCGTCGACGCTCCGTCCGGTCTGCGCCGCGAGCGCACCGCTGAGTCCGGCGGTGAGGGTCCCGCCGGCGGACGCCAGACGTTCGATCACCTGCTCCTGGCGTGGGGTCAGGGGCTCGTCGATCATCTCCTCGATGGTGTCGCGGATGTTCTGTTCGCTCGCGTCCAGTGCCGCCTCGTCACCGGAGTGCAGCGCTGCTGCTTCTCCGACGACGACGAGACCGAGGCGCGCTGCGTCGTCTTCGGGACGCGGAGTGCGGTGCTCATCAGTCATGCGGGGGACCGTACGCTCCGGGGCGCCGCGCTTGCTGGACAGACGGGGTACCCGACGCCTGTCGCCCGTCGTCAGTGCGGTGTCGTGTCCCACCGGCGGAGCAACCACTCCGCCGCGGCGAGACCCTCGCGCCGTTGGAAGTCACGGATGGTCGGCATGTTCGGCGGTGCCGGGGGCAGTGCGTGCTCGAAGAACAGTCCGGCGAGACCGGCGAGCACGGCGTCGACCGTAGCGGTAGGCACGCCGGCGAACACCGGATGGGTGGCGAGGTGGTGCTCGACGTCGGTGTCCTCGCCGCGGACGAGTGTGTCGATCAGGTAGGTCAGCGGGTCGAGCCAGTGCGCGCCGATGCTCGCCCACGGCCAGTCCACGACCCAGACGACCCCGGAACCGTCGACGAGCAGGTTGTCGGCGCGGCAGTCGGCGTGCACGAGGTGGTCGCCGTCGACGAGTGCCGCTGCTCGGTCGGCGGCTCGGGCGATCGCGGGTCCGGCGGTGAGGACGTGTGCCGGCACGACCTCGGCCACCCGGTCGGCCAGGGTCGGGTCGCCGAGAATCCGGTCCCAGGCGCCGAACTCGTGGCGCAGGTCGTCGGCGATCCGGGGGAGCGTGCCGAGGTCGCCGGTCGCCGGCGGCAGGGTGTCCAGCGCATCGAGCACCGCCGCGGTGTCGCTGCCGTCGAGTGCTGCCCCGGGGTGCTTGCCCTCGATGTCGTCGAGGACCAGGACGACCCACTCGTCGCCGTCCACGGTGGCGTCGAAGGCGTCCAGCAGGGGTGGTGCCTGCACGGTCGACGGCAGCTGCGCCACCACGCGGGCTTCCCGGCGGTGCAGGGCGAAGGCATCGGCGTTCCGCGATCGCGAGACCGTCTTGACGAACGCCCGTCGCCCCGTCGCCGTGACCACACGGTCGGCACTCCCCGGCGACCACCCGGCGGTCTGGGACTCGGTGGTCGTCACCGCTCCGCCGAGGATCTGTTCCACCCGGTCGCGCAGGATCACCGGCACGTCCGTCCACGCAGTTCGCCCCATGGCCGACGACGCTACCTGAGAAGCCGTTCACGAACGTGCACGGACGGCAAGTTTGCGTTGGCAGCAAACGTGCTGATGATGTAAAGTTGCAGCGTCTGCAAGGTTGACCCGCCGTTCGACGGCCCGCCACACACGCTCCGGCGTCCCTTGCCCGCACGACGACCACCACGCACCCCTGAAGGACCCCCATGTCTACTGCCACCGCACCCGTCGAGGTGTCGCGCGGACGACACGACTCCCCGGCCAGCACGCCGGGCAAGCCGATCATGTCGCACCGTCAGATCCTGCTCGTCATCTACGGCCTCATGGCCGGCATGTTCCTGTCGTCGCTCGACCAGACGATCGTCGGCACCGCGATCCGCACCATCGGCGACGACCTGCACGGCCTCGACCAGCAGGCGTGGGTCACGACCGCGTACCTCATCGCGTCGACCATCACGACGCCGATCTACGGCAAGCTCTCCGACGTCTTCGGGCGCCGCCCGCTCTACATCTTCGGCATCGCGGTCTTCATCCTCGGCTCGCTGCTCTCGACGATGTCGACCTCGATGATCATGCTCGCCGCGTTCCGTGCCTTCCAGGGCATCGGTGCCGGTGCGCTGATGTCGCTGCCGCTCGCGATCATGGGTGACATCCTCGCCCCGCGTGAGCGTGCCAAGTACCAGGGCTACTTCCTCGCGGTCTTCGGCATCTCGTCCGTCATCGGGCCGCTCATCGGTGGCCTGTTCGCCGGCGCGAGCACGATCCTCGGTGTCACCGGCTGGCGCTGGGTCTTCCTGATCAACGTGCCGATCGGCGTCGCGGCGCTCCTGATGGTCATCGCCTTCCTGCACCTGCCGAAGTTCGGTGACGCCAAGGCGAAGCCGCGCATCGACTGGTGGGGTGCCACCTCGGTGATCGCGACGCTCGTCCCGCTCCTGCTCGTGGCCGAACAGGGCCGCACCTGGGGGTGGGGTTCGGCCGGCGCCATCGCCTGCTACGTGATCGGTGCGCTCGGGCTCGTCGCCTTCCTGGTGATCGAGACCCTGATGAAGGACGACGCGATCATCCCGCTCAAGCTGTTCCGCTCGGGCACCTTCTCGATGGCCACGATCCTCGGGTTCCTGGTCGGCTTCGCGATGTTCGGCGCCATGCTGACCATCCCGCTGTACCTGCAGATCGTCACGGGGCTGACCCCGACGGAGTCCGGCTTCGCGACCCTGCCGATGATCGGTGGTCTGATGATCGCCTCGATCGCCTCGGGGCAGATCGTCGCCCGCACCGGTCGCTACCGGATCTTCCCGGTGATCGGCACGGCCCTGGTCTCGGTCGGCTACGTCGTCCTGACGTTCATGACGATCGACAAGCCGCTCTGGTTCCTGATGATCGGCATGTTCCTGATCGGCCTCGGCCTCGGGCAGCTCATGCAGAGCATCACCCTCGCCTCCCAGAACTCCGTGCAGCCGCGGGACATGGGTGTGGCGACGTCGTCCGCCACGTTCTTCCGCCAGATCGGTGGAACGCTCGGTACGGCGGTGCTGCTCAGCATCCTGTTCTCGATCATGCCGGCGAACATCCTGCACGCCACCGCGGACCAGAAGAACCTGTCCGGTGCGCTCGACGCCGCCCTGAACCCGACCGTCGCCACGGCGAAGGCGAACGCGGGCGTCATGGAGCAGATCTGGAACCCGATCGTCACCCCGGTGAAGTCGCAGGTGCAGTCCGGCCTCGACCAGGCCACCGCGCAGGTCAACGCTGCGACGACCGGCGCCCCGGAGGCCGCGCAGCAGCAGGCCCTCACCGCCGCAGCCGACAAGGCGCACGCCAGCGTGCAGGACGGCAAGCTCGTGGTCGACTGGTCGGACGCCTCGCAGCGCTCGTACTGGGTCGGCGAGCTCGCCCCCGAACTGTCGAAGCAGATCGACAAGGGAGCCGGCGACGGCAGCAGCTCGAGCAGCGAGACGAGCGACACGTCCTACCTCAACGGTGCGACCCCGGCGCTGACCAAGCCGTTCATGACCGGCTTCAACGCGTCGGCCGTGACCGTCTACTGGGTCGGCTTCGCCGTGATCCTGCTGGCGTTCATCCTCAGCTGGTTCTTCAAGGCGCCGCCGCTCCGCAAGAGCTCGGCCCTGCAGGAGCAGGCCGACCAGGCCGGCACCGCTGATGACCTCGAGGTGCAGGCCGTCAAGGCGGCCGACACGATGGGGTCGCCCACGGCGCCCGTCACCGGATCGATCCCCGTGCAGCGGGACCGCGCGTAGGACTGGCCACCGGGGCCTCTCGTCACCAGACGGGAGGCCCCGACCCGCACCAGGAGCAGCAGTGAGCACGATCGAATCGCACCCGGCAGGCGACAGTGGCCTGCGGGAACGCAAGAAGCAGCAGACCCGGCACGCGATCCACCAGGCCGCGCTGGCCCTGGTCTCCGACCGGGGCCTGGCCGGCGTCACGGTCGAGGAGATCTGCGCCGACGCCGGCGTCTCGCCCCGCACCTTCTTCAACTACTTCCCGTCGAAGGGCGACGCGGCACTCGGGCTCCCCGAGAGCTCGGTGCCCGAGGTGGCACGACAGGCGTTCCTGACCGCGGAGGGCCCGCTCGTGTCGGACCTCTGCGACCTCGTCGCCCGCACGGTGACACTGCCGGCGGACCGCCGTCGCATGAAGGAACTCGTGCAGGCGCGACCGGAGATGGTGCCCGCGATGCTGCAGTGGATGGCGCGTGCCCGGCTCGCCGTGTTCACGGTCGCCGCCGAGCGCACCGACGTGGACTCCGCGCGGACCGCGGTGACGCTCGTCATGGCGGCGCTCATCGAGTCGGCACACCGCTTCGCCGACGGCTCGCGCGACGAGCTGGCGGACCGCCTCCGCGGCGTGGTGGCCGAGATGGGCCGGCTCGCCTCCGCCTGAGGCGCGACCGGTCGCCCCCGCCGAAGCGACAGATGCGCGTGCTCCGCTGTCGACGGTTTCGCGAAAGCGACAGATCTCCGCGAACAGTTGGCGGGGATCTGTCGCTTTGGCGGATCGGCCACGCAAGCGCAAGCCGCGCAGCCATCCGACGACTCGGCCCCGTTCGAGACCAGAACGTGACGAAGAGTTCTCTTGACGCGCGAGACATCCGATGTTTTGATTGCCTCGTTCGGTCGACGGAGACCGGACGGCAGGAGACACGAATGAGCCGCATCACCGGTCTGCACGTGCGCGACATCCGTTTCCCGACCTCTCGGGAGCACGACGGATCCGACGCCATGAACCCCGCGCCCGACTACTCCGCCGCGTACGTCGAGATCACGACCGACGCCCTGGACGGACACGTCGGCACGGGCTTCGTGTTCACGATCGGCCGCGGCAACGAGGTGCAGGAAGCCGCGATCGCCGCCCTGCGCGGGCACGTGGTCGGCGTCGACGCCGAAGCGGTCCTCGCCGACATGGGCGGCACCTGGCGCGCGATGGTCCACGACTCGCAGCTGCGCTGGCTCGGCCCGGAGAAAGGCGTCATGCACATGGCGATCGGCGCCGTGGTGAACGCGCTCTGGGACCTCCGAGCCAAGCGCGCGGGACAGCCGCTGTGGGCGCTGCTGGCGGACCTGAGCCCCGAGGAACTCGTCGACCTGGTGGACTTCCGGTACCTCACCGACGCGATCACCCCGGACGAGGCGCTCGAGCTGTTCCGGGCTGCCGAACCGCACCGCGCGACCCGTCGGGCCCGGCTCGAAGCGCAGGGCTACCAGGCGTACACGACGACCCCGGGCTGGCTCGGCTACGACGACGAGAAGCTCGCCCGGCTCTGCCGCGAGGCCGTCGACGAGGGCTTCGAGCAGATCAAGCTCAAGGTCGGCGGCGACCTCGACGAGGACGTCCGCCGAATGGGCATCGCCCGCGCCACGGTCGGCCCCGACATCCGCATCGCGGTCGACGCCAACCAGCGGTGGGACGTCGACGAGGCCGTCACCTGGATCGAACGGCTGAGCCCGTTCGACCTTGCCTGGGTCGAGGAACCCACGAGCCCCGACGACGTCCTCGGGCACGCCGAGATCGCCCGGCGCATCGCCCCGATCCCGGTCGCGACCGGCGAGCACATGGCCAACCGGGTGATCGCGAAGCAGCTCATCCAGGCCGGGTCGATGAGCGTGCTGCAGATCGATGCCACCCGGGTCGCTGGGGTCAACGAGAACCTCGCGATCCTGCTGCTCGCCGCGAAGCACGGCGTCCGGGTGTGCCCGCACGCCGGCGGGGTCGGCCTGTGCGAGGCGGTGCAGCACCTGTCGATGTTCGACGCCGTCGCGCTGACCGGCGACCTCGACACCCGCTGCATCGAGTTCGTCGACCACCTGCACGAGCACTTCGTGACCCCGGTGGACGTCCACGACGGCCGCTACTGGCCGCCGACCGCTCCGGGAGCCGGCACCGAGATGCTCGCCGACTCCCTCGACGCCTACGCGTTCCCGGACGGCCCGGCCTGGGCCGTGGTCGACACGGAGACGGTCCCCGACGCGGTCCGCGTCGCCTGATCCCACCACCCCACACACCCCATCACCACGACGAAGTGGAGACTCCGATGCAACGACGACGCATCATCACCGGGCTCGCGGCAGCAGCTGCCGCGGCCCTCGTGCTCACCGGCTGTTCCTCCGGCAGCAGTGCCGGTGGAAGCCAGTCGAAGGACGCCCTGACCTGGTCCATGTGGATCGCCGGGAAGGAGGACAAGGCCGCCTGGCAGAAGGTCGCCGACACCGTGAAGAGCGAGGACGACATCACCCTGACGATCCAGGGCGCGCCGTTCGAGAACTACTTCACGAAGCTCAGCACGCAGTTGAGTGCAGGCGGCGCCCAGTGCGTCGTGAGCATGCAGTCGCTCCGCACCGCGAACTACACGTCGTCGCTGCTGCCGCTCGACGACCTCGCGAAGCAGGACGGCACCGACCTGTCCGCGTTCGACAGCACCGCGCTCGACGGCATGAAGGTCGACGGGAAGCTCTACGGCCTGCCCTACGACACCGGCCCCATCATGATGTTCTACAACAAGGACGTCTTCACGAAGGCCGGCGTGGCCGAGCCGAAGCCGGGATGGACCGTCGACGACTTCGAGGCGGCGGGCGCCGCGCTCAAGGCGAAGGGCGTCACCATGTTCGGTTCGACGGTGGGCGACCTCAACCTCGAGTCGATGGTCTACGGCTACAACGGTGGCCGGGTGATCACGTCCGACGGCGAGCTCGACGCGTCGAACGCGAAGTTCGCGGACGGCCTCGACTGGCTCTCGACACTGGTGGAGAAGGGCTACGCGACGCAGGCGTCGTCGGACGCGTCGACGCCGGGCAACGACTTCGCCGCCGGCAAGGTCGCGATGTACACCGACGGTCCGTGGTCGCTCATCAGCCAGAAGGCCAAGGTGAAGTTCGACCTCGGGGTCACGACGCTCCCCGCGGGGACGTCCGGTCCGTCGACCTTCGCCGCCGGCTCCGGCTTCGGTGTCTCGAAGCAGTGCAAGTACCCGGAGCAGGCGTTCAAGGCCGTCCAGACGATGACCAGCGAGAAGGTCCTGACCTCGCTCGCCGAAGCGGGACGAGCCTTCCCCGGCCGCACCGCGGCCCAGTCGGCGTGGTACTCCAGCGCCGGCATCGACGGCGCCGAGGCCGCGCTCAAGGCAGGGCTCGCGAAGTCCTCGCCGCTCCTCGGGAACAAGCAGAGCGACCAGCTCTCCCAGCTGTTCACGCAGTACGCGCTGCAGGCGGTGAACGGGCAGACCTCCGGCAAGGAGACGATGTCCTCCATCGCCGGCCAGCTCGGCACGCAGTGACCAGCTGAACCAGTGATCGGACGGGAGGCCCGTTGCGGCCCCGCCACGGGCCTCCCGTCCGATCCATCCCCTGTTCAGGACCGCGCGAACGACGAGGAGGTCGTCGCATGACCACCATCCAGGACCCACCGGCCGAAGCGGCCGTCCCCGCGGTCGCGACCGCGATCGCGGTCGGAGCCGCCACCCCGCGGCGGAAGGACGGCGAGGACACGAGCGCACTCGGGCGCCGCTCCTGGTGGGGCGCCGCGTTCGCGGCACCGCACTCGATCGGACTCGTCGTCTTCACGGCGTTCCCGATCGTCGCCTCACTCGTCGTCAGCTTCATGAACTGGCCGATGCTCGGCGAGCGCAGTTGGGCCGGCATCGAGAACTACGCCCGGCTCTTCGCCGACCCGGTCTTCCGCACCGTCGCCCTCAACACGGCGCTGTTCGTGGTGCTCTACGTGCCCCTCAACCTCGTCGTGTCGCTCGGGCTCGCCGCTTGGCTGACGCCGCGGATCGCCGGCCGGCACGTCTTCCGCGTCCTGTTCTTCATCCCGACCATCACGCCGATCGTCGCGAACGTCGTGGTGTGGCGGATGCTGTACCAGCCCGGTGGGGCGATCGACGCGTCACTGCAGTCCACCGTGGGCGTGCACGCGCCGAACTTCCTCGCCGACGAGCACTGGGCGATGCTCGCCATCGTCGCGATGAGCGTCTGGCAAGGCTTCGGCTACAACATGCTGATCTTCTCGGCGGCGCTCGACGCCGTGCCGGAGAACCAGATCGAGGCCTCGCAGCTCGACGGCGCGAACGCCTGGCAGACCTTCTGGGCCATCAAGTTCCCGCTCATCTCGCCGTCCGTGTTCTTCGCGACGATGATGACGCTGATCACCTCGTTCCAGGTGTTCGTGCAGCCGTTCGTCCTCACCAAGGGCGGGCCGGGCACCGCGACGGAGACCCTCGTGCAGTACATCTACAACACCGGCTTCCAGAACCAGCAGCTCGGTCTGGCCTCGGCCGGCGCCTGGGTGCTGTTCGTCATCATCCTCGGGATCACGGCCGTCCAGTTCCTCGGGCAGAAGCGGTGGGTGCACTATGAGTGAAGCGGTCCGCGGGCACGTCGGTGCCACCACGTCGAACCGGACGGTCAACCCCCGTGCCGTCGCCAGGACGAAGTCCGCGCCACGACCGGGGCGGGTCCGGCACGCGATCGGGTACGCCCTGCTCTGCCTCGTCACGCTCCTGTTCGTCTCGCCGCTCATCTACATGGTCGCGACGAGCCTCAAGCCCGCCGACCAGGTGTTCACCACCCCGCCGACGCTCTGGGGTCGCTCGCTCGAGTGGGACAACTACGTGCAGGCGTTCACCTACCTGCCGTTCGCCCGCTTCATCCTCAACGGCGTCTTCGTTGCGGCGGTCGGGACGGCGATCAACGTCGCCGTGGCCGTGCTCTCCGGGTACGCGTTCTCACGGTTGCGCTGGCGCGGCCGGAACACGGTGTTCCTGCTGTTCCTCGTCACACTGATGATCCCGCAGGACGTCCTCGTCATCCCGATGTACGTGATGATGCAGGGCTTCGGCTGGGTCGACACGTTCCAGGCACTCATCATCCCGTGGGCGTTCACGGCCCTCGGCGCGTTCCTGGTCCGGCAGTTCTTCCTGACCGTGCCGCAGGAACTCGACGACGCCGCCCGGGTCGACGGAGCCGGCGCGATCCGGACCTTCTTCTCGGTGATGATGCCGCTCGCCCGACCGACCATGGCCGTCCTCGCGGTGTTCTCGTTCATCTCGTACTGGAACTCGTTCCTCTGGCCCCTCGTCATCGTCAACGACGTCGAGGCCCGGGGCACCATCCCACTCGGCCTGCAGCAGTTCTTCGGCCAGCAGGGCTCCGAGTGGAACCTCGTGATGGCGGCCTCGGTGATCTCGATGCTGCCCACCGTGATCCTGCTCGTCCTGCTGCAGAAGCACCTCGTCAAGGGCATCGTCACCAGCGGCCTCGGCGGCCGGTGACACCCCTCCCCCCTCTGAAAGGAACACTGGCCTCATGACCATCACCGCACCTGCAGAGCCGCAGACCGCGACCGACGCGAGCGGCCTGCCCGCCTGGTTCACCCACGACCGGTTCGGCATGTTCATCCACTGGGGGCTGTACGCCCTGCCGGCACGGCACGAGTGGGTGAAGAACCGCGAACGGATCACCGACGCCGACTACCAGAAGTACTTCGACCACTTCGACCCCGACCTGTTCGACGCCGCCGACTGGGCCCGCCGTGCTCGCGAAGCCGGCATGAAGTACGTCGTGCTCACCACGAAGCACCACGAGGGCTTCTGCCTCTGGGACAGCAAGCTCACCGACTACAAGTCCACGAACACCCCGTTCGGCCGCGACATCGTGCGCGAGTTCGTCGACGCCGTCCGGGCCGAGGGACTGCGGGTCGGCTTCTACCACTCGCTCATCGACTGGCACCACCCGGACTTCACCGTCGACGGCGTGCACCCCCGGCGCGACGACTCGCCCGAGGAGATCGAGGCGTTCAACCAGGGCCGCGACATGTCGCGCTACCGGGAGTACCTGCACGGGCAGGTCGAGGAGCTGCTCACCGACTACGGGCAGGTCGACTACCTGTTCTACGACTTCTCGTACCGCGACAACGACCACGAGGACATCTGGGGCGGCAAGGGTCGCAACGACTGGGGATCCTCGGAGCTGCTCGAACTGACCAGACGGCTCCAGCCCGGCATCATCGTCAACGACCGGCTCGACCTGCCGGGCGACATCGTCACCCCGGAGCAGTACCAGCCCGACAAGCCGATGGAGGTCGACGGCGCCCAGGTGCCGTGGGAGGCCTGCCAGACGCTCAACGGATCGTGGGGCTACGACCGCGACAACGTGAACCTCAAGCCCGTCGACCTGCTCGTCCGCATGCTCGTCGACGGCGTCTCGAACAACGGGAACATGCTGCTCAACATCGGCCCCACCGGTCGTGGCGAGTTCGACGGGGTCTCGCGCCAGACCCTCGACGGCATCGGGACGTGGATGCACCAGCACGCCCGTTCCGTCTACGGCGCCGGGCCGTCGTCGTTCGTCGCACCGCGCAACAGCGTGTACACGCAGAACGGCAACCGCCTGTACCTGCACCTGTTCGCGTGGCCGTTCGAGCACGTGCACCTTCCCGACCTGGCCGGCCGAGTCGCCTACGCCCAGCTGCTCAACGATGCGTCGGAGCTGCACTTCCGCGAGATCCCGCCCGGGACCCGTGCGCAGAACACCGGGCTCGGCGGGCAGCCGGCGGGGACGCTGACGCTCACGCTGCCGATCGTGCGACCCGACGTCGCCGTGCCGGTCGTCGAGCTGTTCCTGCGCGACTGATGCAGCGCATCCTGTCGAGGACCCGACTGCGGGCGGGGAACGAGGCCGCGTACGACGCCGTGCACGCGTCGATCCCGCCCGCGCTCGCGGCCCGGCTGCGTGATGCCGGGGTGCACGACTGGACGGTGTGGCGCGACGGGCAGGACCTGGTCCACCTCATCGAGGTCGAGGACTACCGCGCGATGCGCCGGGCGCTCGCCGACGACCCCGTCAACGCGGAATGGCAGGAGACCATCAACCCGCTGCTCGAGGCCGACGACGACTACTCGGGGAACGACGACGGCGTGCCGCGGGTCTGGTCCCTGGCGGACCAGGTGGACGCATGACGGACCTCGACCTCGACCTCGACCGCGGCCCGTTCTGGTTCGGCGGCGCCGGCATCGGCAACCTGCTGCGCCCGGTGTCCGACGACGACGCCCGTGCCACCGTCGACGCGGCGTGGGACGCCGGCGTGCGCGGGTTCGACACCGCGCCGCACTACGGCCTCGGGCTGTCGGAGCGGAGACTCGGGGCGGCGCTCGCCGACCGTCCGCGCGACTCGTTCCTGGTGTCGACGAAGGTCGGGCGGCTGCTCGTCCCCGGGCGTGGCGACGGGGACGACCTGGCCTCCGGCGGGTTCGCGGTGCCGAACGACACCGTGCGGCAGTGGGACCCGTCGCCGTCGGGCGTGCGGCGGTCACTGGACGAGTCGCTCGGACGGCTCGGGCTCGACCACGTCGACGTCGCGTACCTGCACGACCCCGACGTCTACTCGCTCGAGGACGGCCTGACGCAGGCGCTGCCGACGCTCGCCGAGCTGCGGGACGACGGCGTGGTCCGGGCCGTCGGCGTCGGGTCGAACTCGGTCGAGGCCCTCGACGCCGCGGTGTCCACCGGGCTGTGCGACGTGGTCATGCTCGCGGGCCGGTACACGCTCCTGGAGCAGCCGGCGGCGGAGCTCGTCGCCCGGTGCGCCTCGCTCGGCGTCGCGGTCGTCGCGGTCGGGGTCTACAACTCGGGACTGCTCGGGCGGGACCGGCCGGACGCCACGGCGACCTACGACTACGCCACGGCACCGGCGGCACTCGTCGCGCGGGCGAACGCGATCGCCGACGTCTGCGAGCGGCACGGGGTCACGCTGCCCGAGGCGGCGCTGGCGTTCCCGCGTCGTGCTGCTGCGGTCGCCGCGATCGCCCTCGGCGTGCAGTCCGCCGAGCAGGTGCGCTCGAACGTCGAGCGGGCTGCGGCCGTCGTTCCGGAGACCCTGTGGGACGACCTCCGCGCCGCGGGCCTGCTCACCGCCTGAGCCCCGCACAACCAAAATCACCCCGAACCGCACGGATGCGCGGTTCGGGGTGACTTTGGTTGTGCAGCGAGTCGTACCCGCCGAGACCTGCCTAGCGGGTCTTGGCGCTGCGACCCGAGAAGCGGATGTAGATGATCAGCACGATGATGGCGCCGATGATCGAACCGATGATGCCGGCCGGCTGGAAGAAGCCGTCCATCGGGTCGTGCTGGAAGATCAGGAACCCGAGGAACCCGCCCACGAACGAGCCGATGATGCCCAGCAGGATGGTCATGGGGATCGAGATGTGCTGCTTGCCGGGGACGACGAGCCGGGCGATGGCGCCGGCGATGAGTCCGACGATGATCAAGCTGATGATGAGACCGAGCACGGTTTCCTCCTCGTGGGTGCGGTTGCCGCGGCATGGTTGCCGGAGTCGGGGCCGACGACCGACACAACACCCACCCGGCTGCACGCGTTCTCGGTTTCAGTCGAGTGAGCGCCGCAACCAGCGCTCGACGCCCTCGACGTGCGACACCACGAGCGCCTGCACGAGCTGCGGATCCCGGCGTCGGATGGCGTCCACGATGGCGGCGTGCTCGTCGAGGGTGCGCTGCACCGAGCCGTTCTGCGTCAGTCCCCGCCAGACCCGCACCCGCACGGTCTTGCTCGACAGGGCGTCGAGCAGTCCGGACAGGTACTGGTTGCCGCCGATGCCCGCGATGGTCGAGTGGAACAGCAGGTCGTGCGCGACGAGGTCCTCGACGCCGGTGTCCTCGCCGACGGACTGCATCAGCGTGGCGAGCTCGTCGATCTGCTGCTCCGAGGCCCGCGCGGTCGCCAGGACGGCGGACGCGGGCTCGAGGATGCGGCGGACCTCGAGCAGGTCGACGAGGGACCGGTCGTGGTGCATGTCGACGACGAACGACACCGCCTCGAGCAGCACGCCGGGTTCCAGCGACGTCACGTAGGTGCCGTCGCCGCGGCGGACGTCGAGCACGCGGATGAGCTCGAGGGCCTTCACCGCTTCGCGCAGGCTGTTCCGGGACAGGCCGAGCGACTCGCTCAGTTCCTTCTCGGGCGGGAGGCGCTGCCCGGGTTGGAGCTCACCGCTCACGATCATCTGCTGGATGCGTGCGATCGCATCGTCGGTCAGCGACGCCACGTCACCACCTCCTGATCCCGGCCAGCTCGCGGACGCGAGCCGACAGGTCGACGATAGCCGGGCCTCCCGGTCGTCACGGCCCGACCATCAGGCGGGCCGCAGCCGGAGGGCCTGCATCCCGCCGTCGACGGCCAGGTCGACGCCCGTCGTGGACCGGGCGAGCGGGCTCGTCAGGTAGGCGACCGCCTCGGCGACCTCCTCCGCCTGCACGAGCCGGCCGTGCGGCTGCCGGGCCTCGAGCGCTGCGCGTTCGGCGGCCGGGTCGCCCGCGGTGGACAGCAGCCGCGCGACCCAGGGGGTGTCGGCGGTGCCGGGGTTGACGGCGTTGACGCGGATGCCCTCGCGGATGTGGTCGGCGGCCATCGCGCGGGTGAGGGCGGCGATCGCACCCTTGGTCGCCGAGTAGAGCGCCCGCTGGGGCAGCCCGGCGGTGGCGGCGATCGAGCAGGTGTTCACGATGCTCGCGTTGCCCGACGCCCGCAGGTGGGGGAGCGCGGCCCGCGACAGCCGGACGGCGCCGAGGACGTTGACCTCGTACACGCGGCGCCACTCGTCGTCGTCGTTGTCCTCGACCGTGCCCTGGGCGCCGATGCCGGCGTTGTTGACCAGGACGTCGAGGCCGCCGAGCTGCTCGACGGCGGTGGCGACGGCGGCGCGGACCGAGGCGTCGTCGCTGACGTCGCACGTGATGGAGAGGAACCCCTCTGCGGTCGACGGCTGCAGGTCGAGCACGGCGACCGTCGCACCGCGATCCCGCAGGGCGGCGGCGATCGCTGCGCCGATGCCGGACGCGCCCCCGGTGACGATGGCCCGGACGCCGTCGTGGCTGCCGGCGCTGCGAGCGCCGCCGGCGCTGCCGGTTGCGTCCGCCATCAGGCTGCTCCGACCGTCTGGCGCTGCGAGCCGAGCCCGTCGGCGGTGAGCTCGACGACGTCGCCGGGCTGCAGGTAGGGCGCGTGTCCGGCCAGCGCGACGCCCGCCGGGGTCCCCGTGCTGATGACGTCGCCGGGGTACAGCACCATGAACTGCGACAGGTACCGGACGATCTCCACAGGACGGAAGATCATGTCGGCGGTGGTGCCGTCCTGCCGGACCTCGCCGTTGACGGTCAGCCGGAGCGCGAGTGCCGCGGGGTCGAGGCCGGCGGCGGCGAGCGACCCGGGCGTCACCAGCCACGGTCCGAGCGGGTTGAAGGTCTCGCAGGACTTCCCCTTGTCCCACTGCCCGCCGCGTTCGAGCTGGAACTCCCGCTCGGACACGTCGTTCGCGATGGCGTAGCCGGCGATGGAGGCCTCGGCGTCCGCATCGGTCTCGCAGTACCGAGCCGTGCGGCCGATGACGATCGCGAGCTCGATCTCCCAGTCGGTCTTCGTGCTGTTCCGGGGGATCAGGACCTCGTCGTCGGGGCCGATCACCGTCATCGGGTCCTTCATGAACACGATCGGTTCGGTGGGGATGTCGGCACCGGTCTCGGCGGCGTGGTCGCGGTAGTTCAAGCCGATGCAGACGACCTTGCCGGGGCGGGCGATCGGTGCCCCGCGGCGCATGCCGTCGGCCCGGTCTCGGCCGATGATCGTCAGGTCGCCGGCGCTGCGGGCGTGGTCGACGCGGCCGACCGGGTCCGAGGCCAGGAAGGACCCGCTGATGTCACTGGTGATCGAGCGGAGGTCGAAGACCTCGCCGTCGGTGTCGATGGCCACGGGGATCTCGCTCCCCGCCGGGCCGAGTCGTGCGAACTGCATCGTTCCTCGCTCTCCGGCTGCGCCAGTGCAACCAGAAACATCCTATGTCTGCGTGGTCCTCGGGACAAGGTAGATGCGCGCCGCGGTGCCGCCGAAGACGGCGTCGTGCTCGGTCGTCGACAGGTCGGCGAGTGCGTCCGTCGTCCGCTGCACGACCGCCGCGTACCCGGTCGCCAGGGTCGAGACCGGCCAGTCCGAGCCGAACAGCGACCGCTCGGGGCCGAACTGCTCCACGACCTCGCGGGCGTACCGGCCGACCGGGCGGTCGCGCCAGTCCGGTCCGGCCTCGGTGAGCAGGCCGGAGACCTTGCACGTGACGTTCGGGCGTGCGGCGAAGTCGGCCATCCGTCCGAGCCAGGCCGGGTCACCCGTGTCGATCGATGGTTTGCCGGCGTGGTCCAGCACGAACGATGCGTCGGGGACGGCGTCGACCAGGGCCAGCGCGGCCGAGTGCTCTCGGGCGCGGACGAGCAAGTCGAACACCAGGCCGGCACCGGCGAGGGCTCGCACCCCGCGGGCGACGTCGGGGCGGCCGAGCCAGCCGGGGTCCGGCTCGTCCTGTGCCAGGTGCCGGATGCCGACGAGGCGATCACCGCCGGGGAGCGCACGGACGGCGGCGATCCGGTCCGCCACGTCCGGCGCGGTCAGGTCCACCCAGCCGACGACGCCCGCGACCGGTCGGGGCTGCTCGAGGAGCCAGGCCGTCTCGTCGGAATCGTGCACGGCCTGCACGACGATGGTCCGCGTCACGCCGGTGTCCTGCGTCGCTGCGCGGAGGTCGTCCACGTCGAACCGGCGGCGGATCGGGGCGACGGAGTCGTCCATCCAGGGGTACGGCCGGTCGGCGGGGTCCCAGAGGTGGTGGTGAGCGTCGATGATCACGCCCTCATGATGCCCGATTCATCCGATGTCCGCCCGGTGCTCGATGTGCTTGGTGCGAAAGCGACAGAAGTCGCCGCACCTGCCGGTCCGGTCCGCCAGAGCGACAGTGTGCCGCCGATGTTCGGCGGCACACTGTCGCTTTCGCGAAAGCGTCACCCGCGCCCGACGGCGACAGGTGGGCTCTGGACACGACCACGGCCGGGAGGCACGGTGCGCGTCGGGCGCGCACCGCGCCTCCCGGCCGGGTTGATCCCAGAGCATCCCGCGAAGGCGACAGATCTCGTCCCGTCGCACGGTCGGTGCCGCCAGCGCGACAGGCTGCCGCCGATGTTCGGCGACAGACTGTCGCTTTCGCGGAAGCGGCCGGCCGGCCGAGCCGCCCGCGGCTCAGACGGCGCCGGAGGCCTCGAGCTCGGCGCGCAGCTCGGCGTCGGACGGCTCGACGAAGTGCTTGCCGTTCGGCAGCACCACGACGGGGATGTTCTTCCGCCCGCTGATCGCCTCGGCACGGTCGGCCGCCGACAGGTCCTGCTCGACGTCGACGTACTCGTAGTCGACGCCGAGGGTGTCGAGCAGCGCCTTGGACCGGCGGCAGTCGCGGCACCAGTCCGCGCCGAACATCGTCACCTTGTCGAACACTTCGGTCGTGGATGCATCGCTCATGCCCAGAGAGTACGTCGGCGGACCCCCGCGCATTCCCTACGATTGGGGCATGCCGCCAGGACCCGACCCCGAGACGCGATCCTGGGCGTCGGCGGACGTCCGGCGCTTCGCCGCGGTCACGAACCTGCTCGTCGCAGCCCGTCGGTTCCGCATCGTCGGTGGCGACCCCCGCGACGCGTCGGCGCTGGACGGCCTGCTGACCGGCCTCGGTGCGCGCCCGGCCGCGGAGCACGAACCGATCGACCAGCTCTGGTGCCTCGGTTCCCCCGAGGACTCCACCCCCGTCATCGAGCGCGAGGCGGACCGCCCCCGCGGCGCCACGCTCATCGTGATCGACGCCGGCCGGCACCTGCCCGCGGTCGACGAGGACGCCTTCGGCCCCGTCGTCACCGCCCGCCCCGGCGTGCTCGGCGTCCCCATGCTCTCCGACGACGTCTTCCTGGTCTCCACCGGCCGCGACCCCGAGGACGACCCGGCCGCCGACGCCCGGCTGCGCTGGGCACGGCGCTCGATGCCCGTCTCGCGCGCGGTCGCCGCCGAACTCCGCGACGGCGGACTCCTGCGCGGCACCCGCATCGGCGTCGCGATGTTCCTCGAGCCGAAGACGGCGGTGCTGAGCCTGCTCCTCCGCGACGCCGGTGCCGAGGTCGTCGTCTACGCGCACGCCGACGAGACCGACGACGCCGTGGCCGCGTCGCTCCGGGCAGCGGGGCTCACGGTGCACGCGAGCAGCACGGCCTCGCTGCCGGAGCAGAAGGCGCTCGCCCTCGCGATGCTCGACACCCGGCCGCACATCCTGCTCGACGACGGTTCCCACGTCATCCGGCTCGCCCACCAGGAGCGTCCGGACCTGCTGCCGACGATGCTCGGCGCGGCCGAGGAGACCACGAGCGGCCTCCGACCCCTGCGCGTGATGGCGTCGCGGGGCGAGCTCGGCATCCCCGTGGTCGCCGTCAACGACGCCCGCACCAAGACGTTCTTCGACAACCGGTACGGCACCGGGCAGTCGACGGTGTTCGCGATGCTCGACCTGGTCGACGGGCTCCCGTCCGGTACGCACCGAGCGATCTCGGGAGGCGCGGCGGTCGTCGCCGGGTTCGGGCACGTCGGCGAGGGGGTCGCGTTGGTGCTCTCCGCCCTCGGGTTCCGGGTCACGGTCGCCGAGACCGACCCGGTGCGCGCCCTGCAGGCGCTGTTCGCCGGCCACGCCGTCGCACCGCTCGCCGAGGCGGTGCAGGACGCCGACCTCGTGGTGAGCGCCACCGGGGTCGCCGACACCATCGACCTGCGCGTGCTGCGCTCGTGCGCGGACGGGGCCGTCGTCGCCGTCGCGGGCGGGGTCGACCACGAGGTCGCGCTCGACGACGCCCGCGCCGCCGGTGCCGAACTGCGGCCGGTGGGTCCGAAGGCCGAGCGCCTCGTGTTCCCCGACGCCGAGGGCGGACCCATCGTGCTCGACCGCGGCGGCTGCATCAACATCACGGCGGCCGAGGGCAACCCGATCGAGATCATGGACCTGTCCTTCGCCGCGCAGCTCGGGGCCGTCCGCATGCTGCTGGAGCGCGGCGACGAACTGGAGCGAGCCGTCGTGCCCATCGATCCCGCGGTCGACGACGCGACCGCCCGCACGGCGCTCGCCGCGTTCGGAGCGCGCCCCGTTCCTCCCGGCCTTCCAGCCGAACACCCTGCGGACCGCGAGCCGGACGTCCGGACGCGCCGTTTCGGAGACCCCGCATGAGCGAGTCGCGCCCGAGCACCGCGCCCCCGAGCGCCACGCACCCGCGTGCCGACCACTCCGTCGTCGTGCACTCGGCGCGCGTCGTCGTGCCGATGACCGCGCCCCCGATCGCCGACGGTGCCGTCGCCGTGCAGGACGGCCGCATCCTGCACGTCGGCGACCGGTCCTGGGTCGTCGACCAGCTCGCCGGCTCGGGTGCGACGTTCACCGAACGGCAGTGGCGCGGAGCCCTCCTGCCGGGCCTCGTCAACGCGCACTCGCACCTGCAGTACACCGGCATGGCCAGTGTCGGCCGAGGCCAGTACAACGGTTTCGAGGACTGGGCGTCCGCGTTCAACCAGGACTACGCCGAACCGCACGACTGGCGGGCCGAAGCAGCCGCTGGTGCCGCCGCCTCGATCCGCGGGGGCGTCACGAGCATCGCGGACATCGTCACCGACATCGAGGCCTCCACCGCGCTCGAGGATGCCGGGCTCGGCGGCATCGCCTACTGGGAGGTGATGGACTGGGAGAACGACGCCTGGCAGTCGCACGGCCGCGACCAGGTGCTCGACGAACTCGCCCGGATCCCGACGAACCCCGGCGCCGGTCTGTCGCCGCATGCGCCGTACTCGCTCGAGGTCGCGCCCCTCCTCGAACTCCCCGACATCGTCCGGCAGCGTGGGCTCCGCCTGCACCTGCACCTCGGCGAGGCCGCCTTCGAAGGTGAGCGCATCGCCCTCGGACCGGTCCCCGGACTCGACGGCGTCGACGGCGTCGGCCACGGCAACGACTGGCACCTGGCGAACGTGCCCTCGTTCCGGGCGCTCCGGGCACTCGGGTTCGGGGCGAGCGCCACCGCGTTCGTCGACCGGCTCGGGGTGCTCGGCCCGGACTGCCACATCGCGCACGGCGTCTACATGACCGCTGCCGACCGGGCGCTCCTGCGCGCTCGCGGCACCGCAGTCGCACTGTGCCCGCGTTCGAACGCCGTCATCGGCCTCGATCCGCCACCGGTCGCCGACTACCTGCGCGAGGGCAGCCCGATCGCCATCGGCACCGACTCGCTGTCGTCGTCACCGTCCCTCGACCTGATGGCCGACGTCACGGCGTTGCACCGGATCGCCCGTGCTCAGGGGTACGGCCACCGCGACCTGCACGAGCGGCTCCTGTCGGCGGCGACGCTCGGTGGTGCGCACGCCATGGGACTCGCCGTCGGGCCGGACCGCATCGGCCACCTCGCCGTGGGGGCCCGCGCCGACCTGGCCGCCTTCGACGTCGATGCCCGCACCGTGCCCGACGCACTCGCCGAGCTCGTCGAGGACGGGGCCGGGCGTGCGTCCGCGACCGTCATCCGTGGGGTCGTCCGCGCCGTCGACGGAGCACTGACCGGCGTGCCCACGTCGTCGCCCGACCGCCCCGCTCGCCCTGTCATCCCTGTGGAGGAATCATGACCGAGACCGCACCCCGCCCCGGCATGGCCGCCCGTCGCACCGTCGACGGCGAACTGATCGAGTGGCTCGACGTGCCGAAGCGCGCCATCGCCCTCGGCATGGAACCGCACCCCGAGGGCGGTTGGTACGTCCGCACCTGGACCTCGCCGGCCACGGTGACGACGCCCGCGGGGGACCGCCCCGCCGCGACCCTGATCCACTTCCTGCTGCCCCCGGGCGAGGCCTCGGCCTGGCACCGGGTGACGAGCGACGAGATCTGGATGTGGCACGGTCCGGACACCGTGGAGCTCGAACTCGGCGGCTCCGGCGATGCTCCCGAGCCCGGCGCGCGGATCACCCTCGGGCCCGACGCCGGACGTGACCGGGTGAACGACGCACAGGCGTTCGTGCGCGGCGGCGTGTGGCAGCGGACGATCCCGAACGACGGCGAGGTGCTGCTGAGCTGCCTGGTGTCGCCGGGCTTCTCGTTCGAGGACTTCACGATGGCCGACTGACCTATCACTTGCGTGACCGCGGCGTCGAGTGGTGAAGGTTGGTCAGCGGATTGCTGCGTTGTCCCAGATGTTGCGCACGAAGCCAGCAACACGTGGAAGCAACGGGCCGGCCATGAGGGCCGTGGTTGCGAGCAGCGTTGCCGCCTGCAGGGCCAGGAACAACTCGAGCCACAGCGGCACGAACCCGCCCACCGCCCACGACACCGCCAGGATCGCCGTGAGCGACGACCCCACGCGCAGCACCTTCATCGGAGATCTGCTCCATGTGACGAGCGCGGAGGCCGCGAACGCCAGCGGCACGAGCGCGTGCAACGCGGTCGACAGCGGGAGCCACAGATCGGTGCCGAGAGCTGGCGACTGTGTCACGACGAACCCCGCCACGGATGCGGCGGCGACGCCGGGTGCGAGATCACGTCCACGCACTGCGAACACCATGCAGGCCGATCCACCGAGCACGGCCAACGCGACGAAGAACGCCGCCGCGCCGAAGCCGAACAGGTGGGAGCCACCGAAGCCGAGCAGGTTGTCGACGGACAGGACGGTGCTGCTGAGTGATGCGATCGTTCCGGTGGTCGCGACCGCGGTGCGCTCCGAAGCAGGCCTGGACGTGCTCGTCATGGGCTTCCCTCGACTGGACTCACGGTGGCGGCCACCTTCTCGTACGCGGTCGCGCACTTCGCCTTGAGGCGAGGACCGATCGGTGAGAGCGCTGCTACCCATCGCTCCGTGTCCGGGACCTTGCGGATGCGGTCCCTGCCGAGGCTGTCGACTGCTGCGTGCACTTCGGCAGTGACGGCCGGGAACAACCTGTCGTACTGGGCCGCTGTCTCGTTGCGCCCACTCGGATGGTTCACGTACCGCTCTCCCTCGCTCGCGACGAACTGCGTGCAGGTGGTGAGGTAGTCCTGCTCCGCTGTCAGCTTCGTGGGGGACCCGGCATCCCCGGCGATCTTCGGCGCGTCTGGAGGAGCGTCCAACGCCGCGACGATGGCAGGTGGTCCGATCACGTACCAGTTCTCACCGCGAGCGACGGCACGTTCCCCGTTGAACGTGTCGGCCCAGTCCTCAAGCGTCTGCGGAACGGACGCGGTGTGAGCGTAGGCGCGGACGAACGTTGCATCACCACCGTTGAAGCAATCGAATCCCCGCATCGCGTCCCAGAAGGCAAGGTCATCGAGCAACGCGTCGGCGTCGTCGCACGGCACGGAATCGCGGAGCTGATCAGCGATCGACTGCATCGAAGCCACGTCGAGCGCAGGCTCGTCGGGCCGGGGCGCCGGGCCGGAAGGAGCCGCTCGAAGTTCGCCGGATGCGCAACCCGACAGAAGAGCTGCGGCGACGCAGCTCGAGGCGATGACCCCGAGCCCGCGTCGCCGCATGCTGTGCCGTGTCACTGCCACTGCACGCCGGCCCAGCCGACCGCGGTGAGCCCCTTCATCTTCTTGGTGCCGGCAACATTGCCCCACGGAACGGTCTTCGTCTGCCCCGAGCCACAGCCGATCGCCGTCCAGGTGGGTGCGTGCTTGGAGTTGAACCCCTTGCCCCAGATGCAGGGGTTGGTGGTACCCATGTGCTTGTACCACTTGTACGGGGCCCGCGCTGCGGCGTTCCAGCCGATCACGTTGCAGCCGTTGACGGACTGGCCCATGACCGGTAGCACCGTGAAGGCGCGGTCCTTACAGTTACCGGACTGGGTCGTGGGGCCGTCGCCGACCATTACGACCTCACTGTCGGGATCAAAGCTCCCATCGACCACGACGTGCGGCGGGATCGCGGCCCGTAGGAGTTCATCGCTTGCATGTGCCGGGACGGCGGGTGCCAGCACTGAAGCCGCGACCGCGGTCGACACGAGTACAGCACAAAATGTGTTCTTCTTGGTCATCTCTCACCCTTGAGTAGCCGGTGAAGTGTTACCGGATGCACACATACTGCACGGCGACAGCGATCTAGGCAACCCGTCTCTTGGCCGGACGGGAAGTCGTTGCCGTGACCTCCCGCGTCGTCGACGTTGGGTTGGCATCGGAGGCTGATGCGCGACCGGCTGTGACTGCAGATCTCGGCTGATCGCCTGGTGCGCTCGGCACGACGCCGTCGTTCTGCGGGACAGAGCGGAGGAGGTCCAGAGCGCAGAAAGGGGGCGCCCCGTGCTGGGACGCCCCTTGATCTCAGACCTCAGCCGAGCATGCGCTCGGTTCAGCCCGCGTCGCCAGATTACCAGCCAGACGTCGACCCGTCGACTGGTGTGTGACACGAGACCGGGTCACGAGGAGCGCCCGGAGTCGCGTTGGTATCCCACCGCGAAGTACACTTCGACCTGCCCCCACCCCCCTCGCACGAAGGCCCGACCGTGACCCGATCCCTCCGCCTCACCCTCGCCGTCGCAACAGCCGCGGTCGCCGCCCTCGCCCTGACGTCGTGCGCCGCCGGCAGCGGCAGCAACGAAGACGGCACCGTCACCGACGGCAAGCTGACGGTCGCCACCGGTGAGCCGGCGTACTCGCCGTGGATCGAGGACAACAAGCCGGAGTCCGGCAAGGGCTTCGAGTCCGCCGTCGCCTACGCGGTCGCGAAGGAGATGGGCTACGCCAAGTCCGACGTCGTGTGGAAGCGCAGCACCTTCGACAGCGCGATCGCACCGGGCCCGAAGGACTGGGACCTCAACGTCCAGCAGTTCTCGATCGACGCGAAGCGCAAGAAGGCCGTCGACATGTCGAGCGCGTACTACACGACCACGCAGGCCGTGGTGACGACCAGCACCTCGAAGGCCGTCGACGACACGAGCATCGCCGCGCTCAAGAAGGACGCCATCGGCGTCGCCACCGGGTCCACGTCGATCGCGAGCGTGAAGAGCGTGCTCGGGATCACCCCGCAGGTCTTCAACTCGAACGACGACGCCGTCCTCGCACTGAAGTCGGGCCAGATCGACGCGATCGTCACCGACCTGCCGACGGCGTTCTACATGGCGGCAGCGCAGCTCGACGACGGCACGGTGTCGGCGCAGTTCCCGTCGGACGGCAAGGGCGACCAGTTCGGTTTCGTCCTGCCGAAGGGCTCGGAGCTCACGAGCAAGGTGGACAAGGCACTCAAGTCGCTGACGGACGACGGCACGCTCGAGGACCTGCAGACCAAGTGGCTCTCCTCGGAGACCAACACCCCGGTCCTGAAGTAACCGCATGACCGTGCCAGCAGGCGCCGGGACCCCGGTCGCCGCAGCCGCGCCGAGCCAGGTCGAGCTCGAACGTCGGCTCTACCGCCGGCAGCGCGGACGCCGGTCGATCGTGGTGTCGGTGGTGTCGACGCTCGTGGTGATCGCGATCGCCTACTTCGGCGTCGTGAACACCCCCGGCTGGGCAGCGGTCCAGCAGTCGTTCTTCGACCCGCAGACAGCGATCGACACGTTCCCGGACATCCTGCTGGGCCTCTGGCTGAACGTCCGGATCCTGTTCTTCAGCGCCATCGGCGTCGCCGTGTTCGGCACCCTGCTCGCAGTGGTGCGGGGGCTGCGGAACCCGGTCTTCTTCCCGCTGCGGATGCTCGCGACCGGCTACACGGACCTGTTCCGCGGCCTGCCGCTCATCATCGTGCTCTACCTGGTCGGCTACGGGATCCCCGGTCTCGGGGTGTTCCCGCGGTTGCCCGCCGAGGTCTGGGGCACCATCGCGATCGTCCTGACGTACTCGTCGTACATCGCCGAGGTCCTGCGCGCCGGCATGGAGGCCGTGCACCCCTCGCAACGTCTGGCCGCCCGGTCGCTCGGGCTCTCGCACGCCAAGACCCTGCGGCTCGTGGTGCTGCCGCAGGCGATCCGCAAGGTCACGCCGGCACTGATGAACGACTTCGTCTCGATGCAGAAGGACGTCGGCCTGGTGTCGATCCTCGGCGCGGTCGACGCGGTCCGTTCGGCGCAGATCGCGCAGGCGGAGACCTACAACTTCACGCCGTACTTCGTCGCGGGGCTGCTGTTCGTGGTGATCAGCCTGCCGCTGATCCGCGTCACGGACGCGATCGCGCGCCGCCAGCAGCGGCGCGAGCAGATCGGAGGGACCGTATGAGCGAGGTCGGCCAGGAGGCCCGTGGTGCGTCGGGTGCGGACGCTGCGGTCCTCGAGCTGCGCGGGTTGCGCAAGGCCTTCGGCGAGCACGAGGTCCTGCGCGGCATCGACCTGACGCTGCACCGCCACGAGGTCATCTGCGTCATCGGGGCGTCCGGCTCGGGCAAGTCGACCCTGCTCAAGACGGTGAACCTGCTCGAGGGCATCGACGACGGCGAGATCCTGCTGCAGGGTACCGACATCGCCGATCCCCGCGTCGCGGTCGACGGCGTCCGGGCGCGGATCGGCGTGGTCTTCCAGCAGTTCAACCTGTTCCCGCACATGCGCGTGCTCGACAACGTGACGCTCGCCTCACGGCAGGTGCACGGCGTCGGCCGGGCCGAGGCCGAGGCGACCGCGCGTCGGCTGCTCGAACGGATCGGGCTCGCGGAGTTCGCCGACGCCTACCCGGACCGGCTCTCCGGCGGCCAGCAGCAGCGTGTGGCCATCGTCCGGGCGATCGCGTCCGACCCCGAGCTCCTGCTGCTCGACGAGGTCACGAGCGCCCTCGACCCCCAGCTCGTCGGCGAGGTGCTCGACCTGGTCACCGAGCTGAAGCGGCAGGGGTCGACGATCCTGATGACCACGCACGAGATGCACTTCGCGCGGAACGTGGCCGACCGGATCGTGTTCCTGCACCGGGGAGAGGTCGTCGAGCAGGGCGTCCCCGCCGAGGTCCTCGACGCCCCGCAGCACCCGGCGCTGGTCGAGTTCCTCTCCCGCGTCCACGCCTAGGACCAGACCGGGCGACTACACGACGGGAGCCGGGACAGCGGGCGTGGGCCGGGCCTCTCCCCACCGTCACGGCCGGCTCGCCGCTGGCGCGTCGACCCGGAACCGGCGGCGTGGGCCCAGGTCGTCATCGGCGACCACGTCGGGGACGTGGGATCCGCGACCCGCCGGCAGGAACACGGCGACGAGCGCCGAGGCTGCGACGACGGCCGCTCCGACCAGCACGGCGGGCTGTGCCGCGTCGACGTAGCCGGTGGGCGTGAGCTGGCCGCCGGCACCGGTGAACACGGCGGTGAGCACCGCGATGCCGAGTGCGACGCCGATCTCGCGCAGGGTGGAGTTCGCGCCGGAGGCCTTCGCGTGGTCGTCCTGCGGCATCCGCGCGAGCACGGCGGTCGAGATCGGCCCGAACACGGCGCCCATGCCGATGCCGGCGAGCAGGAAGCCGGGCAGGAGGCCTGTGAAGGTGACGTCGGCGGACATCGTGGCGGCGATCCAGAACAGTCCGGCGGACAGGAACGCCATGCCGCCGGCGATGAGCACCCGGGTGCCGACCCGTGGTGCGATGATCCCGGCGAGCGGCGCGACGATCATCGGTGCGAGCGTCCACGGCATCGTCCAGACGCCGGCCTCGAGCGGTGACCGGCCCTGCACCACCTGCAGGAACTGGATCAGGATGAAGACCGACCCGAACGCGCCGAACGAGAACGTCATGGCGACGAGGTTGGCGAGGGTGAAGCTGCGGTCGCGGAAGAACCGGAGCGGCAGGAGCGGTGCGGCCGTCGTGGCCTGGCGGACGACGAACGCGACGAGCAGTGCGCCGCCACCGATGAGGCCGACCAGCACCTCGGTGCTCGTCCAGCCCGCGTCGTTGCCGCGGACGATGCCGAACACGACGCCGAGCACCCCGAGACCCGCGAACACGACGCCGAGGACGTCGGTCCGGACCCGGGCGCCACGGGTGTTCGGCAGGGCGAACAGGGCGAGCGGGATCGCGATCACGCCGACGGGGACGTTGAGCCAGAAGATCGCCTCCCAGCTCCAGCTCTCGACGACGGCTCCGCCGATGAGCGGGCCGAGCGCGACGCCGAGGCCGGAGATGCCGCCCCAGACGCCGATGCCCACGGTCCGCAGGCGGTCCGGGACGCTGCCGACGAGCAGGGTCAGCGACAGGGGCATGATCGCCGCGGCGCCGGCCCCCTCGACCGCGCGCCAGACGATGAGGGCGGTCGGGTCGGTGCTCATCGCCGCGAAGGCCGACGAGACGGTGAAGACGCCGATGCCGGCGATGAACAGGTGGCGGCGGCCGATGCGGTCGCCGAGGCCGACGGCCAGCAGCATCAGGGCGGCGAAGGCGAGCGTGTAGGCGTTGGTGATCCACTGCAGCTCCTCGACCGAGGCGCCGAGGTCGGCGTGCACGGCGGGGAGTGCGCTGGTGACGACGAGGTTGTCGAGCGTCGCCATGAACATCGGGAGGGATGCGGCGGCGATCGCGAGCCACACGGGGATGCGTCGGGACATGGTGTCTCCAGTCGTTGGTAATCCGATGATTACTTGTCTCGACAGACTGTAGTAATCGACTGATAACATGTCAACCATGAGCACGGAGACAGCCGTCCGGATGCCGGCAGCGCAGCGTCGCGCGATGATCCTCGAAGCCGCACGCGGGGTGTTCGGCCGCCAGGGGTACCACGGCACCACCACCGACCAGATCGCCTCGGCGGCGGGCATCAGCCAGCCGTACGTCGTCCGGATGTTCGGGTCGAAGGAAGCGCTGTTCCTCGAGGTCTTCCGCGACACCCTCGGCATCCTGCTCGACGCCTGGCGCGAGACCCTGACGACCCTCGGCCCGGACGACGTGCCGGCGCACGTCATCGGTGAGCAGTTCGTCGACCTCGCTGCCGAGCAGGGCCTGCACACCGTGCTGCTGCAGGGGTTCGTCTCCGGTGCCGAGCCCGCGATCGGTGCGGCCGCACGCGACGGCTTCCTCGAGATCTACCGGTTCCTGCGGGACGAGGCGGGGATCCCGGACGACCAGGTGCAGGGCTTCCTCGGCAGCGGGATGATCTTCGCGATCATGCTCGCGATCGACATGCCCGCACGGTTCGACGAGGACCGCGACGCGGCGGACCTGCTCCGTGCGACGTTCGGCGCGAAGTGCGGGCAGGTACTCGACCTGGTGCGGCCGAGCGCGGCAGACCCGGGCGCAGCGCACCCGGGCGCAGGACACCCGGGCGCAGCCCGCCCACGCGCCTAGAGCGTCAGCAGCACCTTCCCGACGACCTCGCCGTCGCGGACCTTCCGGTGCGCCTCCTCGACCTCGGCGAGCGGCAGGACGGTGTCGATCACCGGGCGGACGCTGCCGTCGGCGACGAAGGGCCAGACGTGCTCGCGGACGGCGGCGACGATCGCGGCCTTCTCGGCGAGCGGCCGGGCGCGCAGGGTCGTCCCGCTGATCGACGCCCGCTTGCGCATCAGCGCGCCGAGGTCGAGCTCGGCGGTGCTGCCGCTGCCCGAGGCGATGACGGCGATGTGCCCGTTGGGTGCGAGGGCCTGCAGGTTCCGCTGCAGGTAGGACGGTCCGACGACGTCGAGCACCACGTCGACACCGACGCCGTCCGTGAACGCGAGGACGCGCTCGACGAAGTCCTCGGTGCGGTGGTCGACCACCAGATCGGCACCAAGGTCACGCGACGCCTGGACCTTGCGGTCACCGCCGCTCGTCGCGATCACCGTGGCACCGAGGGCCTTCGCCCACAGGACGGCGTGCGAGCCCATGCCGCCGGTGCCACCGTGCACGAGCAGGGTCTGCCCGGGGCGGAGCCCGGCGAGCATGCCGATGTTCGAGTACACGGTGCAGGCGGCTTCGGGCAGGCCGGCAGCCTCGACCAGGTCGACCGACTCGGGGACCGGCAGCACCTGCGTCGCGGGAGCCACGACGAGCGAGGCGTAGCCGCCGCCGGACAGCAGGGCGCACACGCGGTCGCCGACGGCCACCGAGGTCACCCCGTCGCCGAGTGCCCGGACGGTGCCGGAGACCTCGAGCCCGAGGATCTCCGAGGCCCCGGGCGGCGGCGGGTAGTTCCCCGCGCGCTGCTGCAGGTCGGCGTTGTTCACCCCGGCGGCGGCGACCTCGATGAGCACCTCGCCCGCGGCGGGCACCGGGTCGGGCAGATCGGTCACGGACATGGTGGTGTCGTCGAACGTGATGGCGCGCATGCCCTCGACGGTACGCCGGGCGGCCGGTCATCCTGTGAGTGCCCCATGTACGCTCGATGACGGATCTGCACCTCATCCGGGGGAGTGCGGACCGATCGAGGGGGACTCTCCACCATGCCGAAGAACAAGTTCATCGCGCTCGCCACCGCCGGCCTCGCGCTCACCCTGCTCGCCGGTTGCTCGACCGGGCCGTCGAAGGCCGACCAGTGCACCCAGTTCGAGAAGACGGTCAAGTCCGCCGCCGAGGGCGTGCAGTCCGAGGCCGCGAACCTCCAGTCCGACCCGGACGCCGCCGTCACGAAGCTCAAGGAACTCGACGAGAAGATCTCCGACGGCGTCGACGACCTGTCCGACGACGCCCTGCAGGACAAGGGCGAGGCGTTCGAGGACGCCTACGGCGACCTCGTCGACCAGATCGAGGACATCGCGAAGGACCCGCAGTCGGCGGACGTCTCGGCGCTCACGAAGTCCAGCACCAAGGTGCAGGACGCCGGCAACGCCTTCCAGAAGGAGTGCAACTCCTGATGCGCCGCACCCTCACCGCGGTGACCACGGCGCTCATCGCCGTGGCGCTGCTGGCGGGCTGCTCCGGCGGCTCGTCCAGCGACGGCGGCTCGTCCGACGACGGCGCCTCGACGGAGACGTCGAAGACGTCCGCGCCGTCGAAGACCTCGGCCGCCGCTCCCGCACAGACGAAGGCCGAGGCGTGCGCCCTGGTCGAGAACGAGCTCAAGTCGTTCATCGCCGAGCAGACGTCGTCCTCGGCGCCGGCGGGCCCCGCTGCGCGGGCGAAGCTGGTCGGCGAGTTCACCGACCGTCTCGACGCGGCGCTGCCGAAGGTCACCAACGACGACGTCCACGACGCCTTCGAGGACTTCACCGAGGACGCGAAGGAGTACGCCTCGGCGCTCACCTCCAGCGGCTCGAGCGACTCCGCCGAGGCGAAGGACGCCCAGACCGACGTGCAGTCCTCGCTGAACGAGGTCTCGGCGGTCTGCCCGAGCAACTAGTCGCCACACCCGGCCCCGACACCACGACGCCCCGCAGCTCCGATCGGAACTGCGGGGCGTCGTCGTCAGGGGTTGCCTCAGACGGCCGCCGGCTGCGACGCGTCCAGACGGGCGACGTCCTCCGGCCGCAGCTTCACGGTCGGTGCGGTCAGCGAGTTGAGGATCGACTGCGGCCGCGACGCCCCGGGGATCGGGACGACCACGTCGCTCTTCTGCAGCTCCCACGCGAGCGCGATGACCTGCGGGGTCACGCCACGGTCGCGTGCGATGTACGCGAAGTCCTCGTAGGCGGTGCCGAGGTCGGCGGCGCTCGCGATGCCACCGAGCGGGCTCCACGGCAGGAACGCGATCCCGAGCTCGTCGCAGAGCTCGAGTTCCGGCTCGCTCGACCGGAACTTCGGCGAGAACTGGTTCTGCACCGAGGCGAGTCGTCCGTCGAGGACCTCGTTGGCCGTCCGGATCTGGTCGGGGTCCGCGTTCGAGATGCCGGCCATCCGGATGACGCCCTCGTCGAGCAGCTCGCCGAGCGCGCCGACGGATTCGGCGTACGGGACCGCGGGGTCCGGACGGTGGAACTGGTACAGGCCGATCGCCTCGACGCCGAGGCGCTTCGCCGACGCCTTCGCCGCCTGCTTCAGGTACTCCGGGTGGCCGTTCTGCGCCCAGGCGCCAGCTTCCGGTCGCAGGTGTCCGCCCTTCGTGGCGAGGAGGATCGACTCGGTGTCGCCGTGGAACTCGCGGACCGCCCGGGCGATGAGCTCCTCGTTGTGCCCCACCTCGTCGTGGGCGGCCAGGTGGTACGCGTCGGCGGTGTCGATGAGCGTGACACCGTTCTCGAGCGCGGCGTGGATGGTCGCGATGGACTGTCGTTCGTCGGGGCGCCCCTCGATCGACATGGGCATCCCGCCCAGACCGATGGCGCTGACCGACACGTCTCCGATGACTCGTTGCTTCATGGCCCCAGCATGCGCCGGGGGTGCGCGGTCGCGCACAGGGTGCGTCGCGCAGTGGTGGTGACCGCCCGCCGACCGGGAGGCCCGTGGCGGCTCCGCCCCGCGCCTCCCGTCCGCCGTCCGGTCCCGTCCACCGCGCCCGCTCCGTTCAGCGGCGCGCCCAGCTCGGCGCGTGCTCCGGCAGCGGCCCGAACGCGATGCCCCGGGCGTAGAGGCTTCGCGACGGCGGCACGTACCGGGCGAGCAGCACGGGCAGCAGGGGTGGCCCGTCCTGCAGCCGTCCGGCGAAGGCCCGCTCGAACACGACACGGTGCAGTACTGCCTGCGCCGACTGGACGATCACTGCCGGCGGCCTCCGACGACGCCGCACCGCGGCCAGCGCACCGTCCAGCCCCGCACCTCGGAGCCCGTGTCGGAGCGCCGACACCAGGATCGCCGCCGTCGCCACGGCGTCCTGCACCGCCAGGTTGATCCCCACCCCACCCGCGGGCGACATCGCGTGCGCCGCGTCGCCGATGCACAGCAGCCCTGGCCGCCACCACCGCCGCAACCGGTCCATCCGGACGTCGAGCACGTGCACGTCGTCCATCGACCCGATCGCGTCGACCCGGTCGGCGAAGTCCGGACGGAGCCGCGCCACCCGCTCCCGGAAGGCGTCGATCCCCTCAGCCCGCAGCGCCGCGTCCGAGCCCTTCGGAGCGAAGTACGCGACCTGGTGGTAGTCGGGCCGCGGGAAGCTCAGCAGCACGTCGTTGCCCGAGAACGCGGGGGTCAGGGCGCTCGCCGCGTCGCCCGACCGACGGGGGAGCCGGAACCACCAGGTGTCGAACGGCACCGGGAACGCCCGCGGCACGAGCCCCGCCGCCCGGCGCAGGACCGAGTTCCGTCCGTCGCACGCGATCACGACGTCGGCGCGGAGTTCCTCGGGTTCGCCGCTGCCGTCGCGCGAGCGGAGGTGGACCCCGGTGACCACACCGTTCTCCTCGATGAGCCCGGTCGCCGCGCGGGCCATCGCGATGTCGAACGACGGTTCCTGCCGGGCAGCGGTCACGAGCAGGTCGAGCAGGTCCCACTGCGGCACCATCGCCACGTGGTCGTACGGGGGATCGAGCCGCGAGAAGTCGCCGAGCAGCAGCCGTGACCCGTCGGGCATGGGCAGGGAGAAGTCGTCGAGCCGTGACTGCGGCAGGGCCCGGAAGCGCTCGCCGAGGCCGAGCTCGTCGAGCAGCCGGATCGTCGAGGCGTGCACGGTGTCGCCCCGGAAGTCACGGTTGAAGTCGTCGTGCTGCTCGATGACGCGCACCGCGATGCCGGCTCGGGCGAGCAGCAGGCCGAGGACGACCCCGGCGGGGCCGCCACCGACCACCGCGACCGTCGCCCGCGACACCGTCACCATGCCGTGGACGCTACGCCCCGTCGGACCCGCGCACTGTGCGCACGCACAACGCGACAGGACACGAGGTGATCACCTCGTGTCCTGTCGGAGAAGTGGTGCGCGACGGGGCTAGGCGCTCGCGGACACCGAGGACGACGCGGTCTCGTCGTCGGCGGCGTTCGCGAAGACGACCCCGCCCCACGTGATCACGGCGATCGCGAGCACGAAGCCGACCGCGGCGATCCACCACGACGACTTCCGACGGATCCACGCGCCGATCGCCAGCACGATCGTGGCGACGCCGATCACGAACGCGCCGCCGACCGCGATGGCCGTGCCGCCGATGTACCCGCCGGGCGAGCACCCGGCCGAGGCATCGCAGGTCGCGGTCGCCGAGATGACCGCGATGATGCCGACGACGGCGGTGACGATCGTCATCACGGCACCGAAGGCCAGCAACAGCACGGTGGAGATCCGGTCGGCGAGCTTCGCCGGCGGGAACAACGTGGTGCCGCTGTGCTCCCAGGCCGCGCGCTGCGGGTCCTGGGGGCCGGGCGAGGACTGCGGCGGACCGCCGGGGACGTTGGACCAGGTCATGGGAGCAGTCCTACCGCGCTTCCACGCCGAACGCCTGTGCGAGCCGCTGGATCTTCTGCGCCCGACCCAGGCGGGGCAGGTCGGAACCGTCGCGGATGACCTTGCCGCGGGCCTCGAAGTCGTCGAGGAAGTCCTGCGCCCAGGCGACGTCAGTCGGCGTGGGGGAGATGACCTCGTTGATGACGGGCAGCTGCTCGGTGTCCAGGCAGAGCTTGCCGGTCAGGCCGAGCGACACCGCGACCTGGGACTGCTCGCGCAGGATCGGGTGCGACGACCCCACCGTCGGGCCGTCGATCGGGCCGGGCAGGTCGCCGACGCGCGAGGCGACGACGAGCTTCGACCGCGGGTACGCCATCGCCAGGGTGTCGGCGCTCGTGCCGGTGTCGCGGCGGTAGTCGCCGGAGCCGAACGCCAGCCGGAACGCGCCCTGGGCCCGCGCGATCGAGACGGACTCCTCGATGCCGAGCGCCGACTCGACCAGGGCGATCACCGGGGTCTGGCCGCCGAGCCGGTGCCACGTGTCGGTGACCTGGGCCGGGGACTCGGTCTTCGCGAGCATCACGCCCTGCAATCCGGGCAGGCCGCGGAGCTCCTCGACGTCGTCGGCCCAGAAGTCGGTCGTGACGTCGTTGATCCGGACCCAGGCCTCGCCGCCTCCGGCCAGCCACGCGGCGACGCCCTGCCGTGCCGAGGGCTTGGCGGCGGGGTCGACGGCGTCCTCGATGTCCAGGATGATCTGGTCGGCGCGGGACCGCTGGGACTTCTCGAACCGGTCGGTCGCGGTGCCGGAGACGAGCAGCCACGAGCGGGAGATCTCGGCGGGGACCGATCGACGCCGGTTCGGCGTGGGGGCGGACGGGGTGGTGCGGTCGTCGATGGCCATGCCCCGTTGGTACCACATCGGACGCGTTGCACCGCAGATCCGACGCGTCACACCGCAGATCTGACGTGCGGTGCGTCCGTCGGAAACCCCGAAACCTCGGTTCATTGCCAGAGAGGGCGCTCGTTCCCGCCTACAGTGTCGGATGTGTGGCGAGCGGACAGGGTGACCGACGGTGAGGACGACGTGAACGACGACGTCCCCGTCGAGGGTGCCCACGAGCGCCCCGACGACGAGCGAGACGACCGCGGTCAGCGCGACCACCGCGACCACCGCGACGAGCGAGACGACCGAGACGAGCAGCAGGACGTGGACGAGGACCGGACCGACGACGAACCGGACCGCACGCTCCGCCCGGAACTGCAGCTGACCAGCCCGCAGGCGATCAGCCTCGGCGATCCCCGGCTGCAGGCGGGCAACGCGGCCGAACCGACGTGGGACGGCTGGCGCGGCCAGCTCACCGGCGTCGGCGGAACGAGCCCGCTCACCCACTTCAGCGACCACCCCCGCGCGCGCATCGAACTGTCGACGACGCACCCGGGCGGCCTCGCCCAGTTCATCACCGGCAAGACCACCCTGCTGTCCAGCCTGATCCGCGACGAGGTGGCGCTCCGTGCCGCCCGCGTCGCCGCCGGCCAGGTCGAGGCGAAGGGCACCGAGCTCGCCACCGTGCGCGGGATCGACGCCGTGAAGCTCGGCATCGGCATGGCCGACTGGAAGCACGGCGACGAGCAGTTCCGCGGCCCGGTGCTCCTGCGCCCGCTGGCGATCCGCCGCCACGGCCGTGACTTCGAGGTCCGGCTCCTCGGCGAACCGGTGCTCAACCCGGGTCTCGCCGACGCCCTGCACGAGCAGTTCGGCGTCATCCTCGACGCGCAGTCCTTCGTGGCGCTCGCGCAGCAGGACGGCTCGTTCACCCCGAACCCCGTCATCGACCGCCTGCGTGGCCTGACCGCGCACATCCCCGGCTTCTCCGTGCACGCCCGGCTCGTGGTCTCCACGTTCGCCGAGGTCGCGACCGGTCTGGTCGAGGACACCGGCGACCTGTCCCACCCCGTGCTCGACGCCCTGGCCGGCAACCCGAGCGCCAAGTGGCAGGTCGAGCAGTCGTACCACCCGGTCGAGCAGACCCCGTCGGACGAGCGCAGCCCGGAGACCGACACCCTGCTGCTCGACGCCGACGACGAGCAGGAGAACGTGATCGCGCAGATCGCGGCCGGCAACTCCATCGTCGTCAAGACCCTGCCCGGCACCGGCGGCACCCAGACGATCGTGAACGCCCTGGGCGGCCTGGTCGCCGCGAACAAGCGCGTCCTCGTGGTGAGCCCGCGCCGTGCGACCCTGCGGGGCATCGCGGCGCGCTTCGGCGAGGTCCAGCTGCCCGGCGTCGCGGTCACACCGTCGACCCTGCGCCGTGACGTCGTCCGTGCCATCGCCCGGAACGAGAAGGCGGCCCGTCCGAACCTGCGCGAGGTCGACGACGCCCTGGTCCGGCTCCGCAAGGTCCTGAAGGACTACCGCGGTTCGCTCACCCGCAAGGACGCCGACTTCGGCGTCTCGGTGCTCGACTGCCTGGTCGAGCTCTCGCGCCTGTCGCTCCTGCCGGTCCCGCCGTCGACGACCGCGCGGCTGTCGAAGCAGTCCGTGGCGTCCATGGTCGAGGGGCGTTCGCGCGTCGCCGAGACGATGGTCAGCGCGGCCAACCTCGGTGAGTTCCGCTACGGCCCCGACGACTCGCCCTGGTACGGCGCGAAGTTCTCCACCAGCGACGGTGCCCAGCGCGCCCACCGCATCGCGAAGGACCTCGACTCCGACGGGCTGCCGACGCTGCTCCGCCGGGCGCACGACCTGGTGAGCTCGACACACATGCGCCAGTTCACGACGATCAACGAGCTCGGCATCTACCTGCGCCTGCTCACCGAGATCCGTGACACCCTCGACCGCTTCCTGCCGGTGGTCTTCGACCGCTCGGTGTCCGAGCTCGTCGCCGCCACGGCCCCGCGTGGCGAGGGCGCTCCGATGTCGTCGACGAACCGCCGTCGTCTGAAGAAGCTCGCTCGTGAGTACGTCCGCCCCGGCGTGCACGTCTCCGACCTGCACGAGGCCCTGACCCGGGTGCAGCAGCAGCGCGTGCTGTGGCAGCGCTACGTCGCCGCCGGCGTGAACCCCGAGGTGCCCACGGGCATCGCGGACGTGCAGGTGCTGTTCTCGAACGTCGCCGAGGACCTCGCGCGCCTCGACGAGCCGCTCGGCCGGACCGAGCGCGACCGGCAGCTCGCGAACACCCCGGTCGACCAGCTCGTCCCCACCATCGCCGAGCTCGCAGCCGAGTCCGACGTCCTGCACAACCTGCAGGAGCGCACCGAACTCATGCAGACCCTGCGCGACCTGCAGCTCGAGCCGCTCATCACCGACCTGGCGAACCGCCACGTGCCGGACCTGCAGGTGCCGGCCGAGCTCGAACTCGCCTGGTGGCAGTCCGCGCTCGAGACGATGCTCGAGTCCGACCGGGCCCTGCTCGGCGCGAACACCGACATGCTCGACCGGGTCGAGGCCGACTTCCGCCTCGTCGACGACGCCCACGCGGCCGGGGTCTCCCAGGGCCTGGCGTGGCAGCTCGCCGAGAACTGGAAGGTCGGACTCGTCGACTGGCCGGAAGAGGCCACGGCGCTGAAGACCCAGCTGCGCGAGGGTGCGATCACCTCGCGGCTGCTCCAGGACTCCGCACCGCACCTGTCCCGGTCGATCGCGCCCGTGTGGCTCGCGAGCCCGTACGAGGTGTCGCAGATCGCCGACACGATGCCGTTCGACACCGTGATCCTGGTCGACGCCGGCGCCGTGACCATCGCCGAGACCGTCGGAGCCGTCCGTCGTGCGCGCCAGACCGTCGTCTTCGGTGACCCGGTCACGCAGACGCCGTCGCCGTTCCGCATCGCCGTCGACCCCGAGCACCGTGCGCTGCAGGTCGACGAGGGCACCCTCGACGCCTTCCACGCCGACTCCGCCCTGGCGAAGCTCTCCACGCTGCTGCCGACCCTCTCGCTCTCGCGGTCGTACCGCGCCGGCGGCGAGGACCTGGCCGAGCTCGTGAACCGTCGCTTCTACGGCGGCAAGATCGAGTCGCTGCCGTGGGCAGGCTCGTTCCTCGGGCACGGCTCGATCGCGCTCGACTACGTCAGCGACGGCAAGGCCGTGCCGGACCCCGAGTCCGGCGCCGTCGAGAGCGTCGACGCCGAGGTGGACCGCGTCGTCCGCCTCGTCATCGACCACGCCCGCACCCGCCCGTCCGAGTCGCTCATGGTCATCACCGCCTCGGCGAAGCACGCCGTGCGCGTCGAGCAGGCCGTGCTGACCGCGGCGCAGGGGCACAAGGACCTGACCGAGTTCGTCATCGGCGACCGCGCCGAGCCGTTCATCGTGGCGACACTCGAGCAGTCGGTGGCGCAGAGCCGCGACCGCGTCGTGTTCTCGATCGGCTACGGCCGCACTCCGCACGGCCGCGTCCTGCGCGACTTCGGTCCGCTCGGCAAGCCCGGCGGCGAGCGGTTGCTCGCGGTCGCGATGACCCGTGCGCGCCGCTCGATGGTGATCGTGACGTGCTTCCAGCCGTCCGACATCGAGGCCGAGCGCATGGGCCACGGCACCGTCGCCCTCGCCGAGATCCTGGCCGAGGTGCGTGCGCGCACCACCGCCGAGTACGTGCCGGACGACTCCGACCCCCTGCTCGTCGACCTGGCCCGCCGACTCGAGATGCGCGGCATCCCGGTCGCGCTCGGACACCGCGGCAAGCTCGGCCTGGTGGCCGCGCACGGCGGGGTCTGCGTCACGATCGAGACCGACGCGTCGCTGGTCAAGGGGTCGCTGCGCGAGTCACTCCGCCTCCGCCCGGAGGTCCTGCGCCGACTCGGCTGGCACTACGTCCGCGTGCACGCGTTCCAGCTGTTCTCCGACCCGGACCGCGTCGCGAACACCGTCGCCGCCGTGCTCGGTGTCGACCGTGGCGCCACGCAGGAGATCTCGATCCCCCCGATCCCCGCCCGCCGGTGAACACGCAAGATCTCGATCCCCGCGTGCCCGCCATCGGCCCCGCACGCCGATGACCGACCGGCCGAGTCGGCGGGCCTCCCGGCCCGCCGGTCCGGTGACGCCGGAGACGGACCAGCTGGTGGGCACGTGGACGCGAGCCGACGACGCGTCGTCAGCCGCGCCTCCCGTGCGGTCAGCGTCTCCGGAACGCGACACGGACGACCTGTCGGGAGGCCCGGTGCGGCGCCGCAGACGCGTCACCACCCAGCCGGTGCCGGGCTCGGACCCCACCCCCGCGCCGGAGCCGGCGCGGCACGGAACCGGCGAGAACGATGTCCGTCTCCGGGCGGACGTCCCGCCCCACTGGTAGCAGGTAGCCTGGCCTGCGATGACTGACACCGTGCGGGAGCGCCCCGACTGGCAGACCTGGCCGAACCTGATCTCGCTGTTCCGGCTGCTGCTGATCCCGGTCTTCGTGTGGCTCGTCGTCGCCGGACACCCGGGCTGGGCGCTCGTCGCACTCGTCGTCATCGGCGTGAGCGACTGGGCGGACGGCTTCATCGCGCGCAAGTTCGACCAGGGCTCGAAGCTCGGCAAGGCGATCGACCCCGTCGCCGACCGACTCGCCATCATCGCGATCGTGCTGTCGCTCGTGCTGACCGGCCTGCTGCCGTGGTGGGTCGTCGCGGTCGTCGTGCTCGTCGACCTGGTGCTCGTGGTGCTGTCGAGCGTGCTGTTCCACGGCAACCCGGACCTCGACGTCACGTGGACCGGCAAGATCCGCTCCGCGCTGCTCTTCGTCGGGCTGCCGGTGCTGCTGTTCTCGGCCGTGCACGCCGTCGACGAGAACGCGCCGTGGGTGCGGGTCGTCGCACTGGTCTTCGTCTACCTCGGCACCGTGGGCCACGTCCTGGCGGGTATCCAGTACGCGACGGCGATGTTCGCCAAGCGCCGAGCGGTCACGGCCGCCTGACGCGCCCCCTGCCGCAGCGTGACGCCGGCTGCGGCCGGTAGCGCACGATCGCGCCCCCGAACGGGCATCGCGCCCCGAAGAGTCGGGGCGCGATGGCCGTGGAGGGGCGCGATCGCGGCGCTTTCGGCGGGGACGACCCTGCTAGAGCTTCGTCGAGCCGCCGATGCCGGGTCCCTCGGGAGCGGTGTTCGGGGCGATGTGCGCGCCGGTTCCCGTGCTCGTGGAGACGCCGTTCTGGGAGCGGAGCAGGTCGCGGATCTCGAGCAGCACCTCGACGTCCGTCGGGGGCACGTCCTGCGGGGTCTGCTCCTCGTCGTTCTTGACGCGCTCGAACGCCACCTTCTTCAGGTGGTTCACGGGCACGACGAGCGCGAAGTACACGACCGCGGCGACGATGACGAAGTTGAGCACCGCGCCGATGATCGCGCCGAACAGGATCTTCGCGTCCCCGCCGGAGACCGTCGGGATGTGGACGACGAGCGCCTTGTCGAGGCTCGACGCGTTGAAGACCGCGCCGATCAGGGGGTTGATGAGGCTGGTGACGATCGCGGTGACGATCGCGGTGAACGCAGCACCGATGACGACTGCGACGGCCAGGTCGATGACGTTGCCGCGGAGCAGGAACTCCTTGAAGCCCTTCACGGGACTCCTTCCGGTCGAGGACAGTCGCCGGACGGCGACCCCATCAACCTATCGGCGAGGAGTGCTCGTGGTCAGGAGGCGCTGGGCTTCGGCGTGCTCGGCTTCGACTCGGTCTTCGCCGGGGCGGACTTCGTCTCTGACTTGGCCGGCGTGCTCGACGAGCTCTCGGACTTCGGCGCCGGGCGGGAGTCGGTGCGGTAGAAGCCGCCGCCGTTGAACGTCACGCCGACGGGGGAGAACACCTTGCGCAGGACACCGCCGCACACCGGGCACTCGGTCAGGGTGGCGTCGGAGAACGACTGCTTGATGTCGAACGCGTTGTCGCACTCGGTGCAACGGTACGAGTAAGTGGGCACGTCAGCTCCGGAACGTGATGATGCGCGACGGCGTGATGATGCCGTCGACGGGTTCGTCGTGGGGTTCGCGCGGGACCTCGTCGAGGTACTCCGCGTCGAAGATCACAGCATAGACGGGCGGGCGCTTCGCCATGGACCCGAGGGTCTTGTCGTAGTAGCCGCGACCCCATCCCATCCGGACGCCGTCGTGCCCGACCGCAGCCGCGGGGGCGAGGATCGCGTCGACGTCGTTGATGGCGATCGGGGACAGGACCTCGCCGACGACCTCGGGCATGCCGAAGATGCCCTCCGTCTCGCTCTCACCGTCGCCGACCGCCCAGTCGAGCAGGCCGTCCTCGCGCGTGACCGGCAGGAGCACCCGGATGTCGTGCGCGAACGCCCAGTTCAGGAACGGCCGGACGTTCGGCTCGTCCGACGCCGAGAGGTAGAGCGCCAGCGAGGTGACCTGGCGCTCCTCGGCGAAGCGCTGCAGGGTCGCGGTGAGCGCCGCACTGTCCGCGTCGCGTTCCGTCGTGGTCCGGGTGCGCCGCCGCTGCCGGAGTTCGGCTCGCAGGGCGCGCTTCTCGTTCCCGAGATCAGCGATCATGCGCAGGAGTCTACCGAGCGCATCCGTTGCGGCTTCCCGCCGGGAAACGCGCTGATGCCGTGTCCCCAGTAGCGATGACATGCCCCGGAAACCCGGATCGGATACGGTCTGGGGCATGGGCTTCCAGATTTCCAAGGCGGTGATCCCAGCGGCAGGGCTGGGCACTCGCTTCCTCCCCGCGACCAAGGCGATGCCGAAGGAGATGCTCCCCGTCGTCGACAAGCCAGCCATCCAGTACGTGGTGGAAGAGGCTGTCGACGCAGGACTCACCGACGTCCTGATGATCACGGGCCGCAACAAGAACGCACTCGAGAACCACTTCGACCACGTGTCGGAGCTCGAGGAGACCCTCAAGAAGAAGGGTGACCACGAGAAGCTGCAGAAGGTCAACCAGTCGACGGACCTCGCCGACATGCACTACGTGCGTCAGGGCGACCCGCTCGGCCTCGGCCACGCGGTGCTCCGCGCGAAGATGCACGTCGGCCGCGAGCCGTTCGCCGTGCTCCTCGGCGACGACATCATCGACGCCCGCGACCCGCTGCTCAAGCGCATGATCGAGGTCCAGGGCGAGAAGAACGCCACGATCGTGGCGCTGCTCGAGGTTCCCGAGTCGCAGACCCACCTGTACGGCATCGCCACGGTCGAGCCGACCGACACCGACGACGTCGTGAAGATCACCGGGCTCGTCGAGAAGCCCCCGCAGGGCGAGGCGCCCTCGAACCTGGCCATCATCGGCCGCTACGTCATCCGCCCCGAGGTCTTCGACGTCCTCGAGAAGCAGGAGCCGGGCAAGGGCGGCGAGATCCAGCTCACCGACGCGCTCATGAAGATGGCGAGCGCCGAGGAGTGGACCGGCGGCGTGTACGGCGTCGTGTTCCGTGGACGCCGGTACGACACCGGTGACAAACTCGACTACATCAAGGCGATCGTGCAGCTCGCCTCGGACCGCGAAGACCTCGGCCCCGACCTCAAGTCGTGGCTGAAGGAGTTCAACGCGGGCGAATGAGTCGGCCATCCCGCCCGGGACCGTGCACACGGACCCGGGCGGGACACCCCGTCCCGCACAGCGGCGGGATCCCGGAGGAACCAAGCGATGACGACGATCCCGACCCTGTCCCACGGGCGGGTCACCATCCGGCCCCTCCGGCTCCGTGACACGCGCGACCTCGACCTCGCGCTCGCGTCGAACCGTTCGTGGCTCCGCACCTGGGAGGCCACGAACCCCTCAGGACACGTCTCCACCGACGTCCGCGGCAGCATCCGCGCGCTCCAGGCCAACGCCCGCGCGGGACTCGGACTGCCGTTCGCGATGGAACTCGACGGCCGGTTCGTCGGGCAGCTGAACGTCTCCGGCATCACCTACGGGTCGCTGGCCAGTGCCTCGATCGGCTACTGGGTCGTCGAGGACGCCGCCGGACACAACGTGACCCCGATCTCGGTCGCCCTGGCCGTCGACCACTGCTTCCGCGCGGTCGGCGTGCACCGCATCGAGATCTGCATCCGGCCCGAGAACGCCCCGTCGCTGCGCGTCGTCGAGAAGCTGGGCTTCCGGTACGAAGGGCTGCGCCGCCGGTACATCCACATCAACGGCGACTGGCGCGACCACTTCTGCTTCGCGCTCGTGGCCGAGGAGGTCCGTGAGGGCGTCCTCGAGCGCTGGGTCCGCGGGCAGGTGCCACCCGGCCTCGGTGCCGTGCCGCTCGCGGCCCGTGACGAAGCGGCGCTGCCGATCACCACCACGCCGCGTCTCTGACGGGAGGCCCGTGGCACGTCCCACGGATTCCGCCGCGACACGCGCAACACGCGTTCCGCAATCACGCGACGGGGATACCCCCGCCCCTACCGTGTCCCCATGGCAGGAATCGGCTCGTGGGGTGGCGGCATCGTCCTGCTCGTCGCGGCCGTCCTCTGGCTCGTCTACCTGATGCCGTCGTGGGCCGCCCGACGCCAGTACCTGGCCACCGAACGCAACGCGATCCGACTGCAGCAGACCCTGCGGATCCTGGCGCAGACCGCTGAACTGCCCGACGAGGTCCGTGTCGAGATGAACGCGAAGTCCCTGGCCGAGGCGCAGCGCGTCGCCCGGTCCGAAGAGGCCAAGCGCACCGCGATCGTCCGCGCCCACGAGGCCGCACGTCAGCGCGAGATCACCCGTCGGCTTGCCGAGCAGGCCCCCGTCCTCGAGCGTGCGTCGTCGGTGCCCGCACTGACCGCGCTGCGCATGCGACGCTCCCGGCTCGGAGCCACCCTGTTCGGCACGCTCGGCGTCGTCGTCGCGCTCGTCGTCTTCGTCGCAGCACCCGCCCTGTGGCTCGTCGGTGTCGCCGGGCTCCTCGCCGCGGGTGGGTCCGCAGCCGTCCTTGCCCAGCTGCACCAGGTGGCGACGGCACGGAAGACCCGTGTCGCGGCGGCCGAGGCGGGCGCGACCCGTGCCTCCCGGCCTGCGAGCACGTGGACGGACCCGGCACCGCCGCTGACGACCGAGCAGTCCGCAGAACCCGCGCAGGACCGCAGCTGGACCCCGAACCGGGTGCCGAAGCCGCTGTACGTGGAGCGACCGACAGCGCCCGCTGCCTCACCGGAGTCGTCCGCCGAGCTCGCTGCGCGACTCAAGGAGCGCGTCGCCGAGGCCAAGGCGGAGGCGGATGCCGAAGCCGCCGCCATCCGAGCGGGCGAGGCCGACCCGTCGCTCGCCCGGGTGTCACGCATGCGGCCCGAGCTCGAGGACGCTGCCGCGTCGCTGTCCGCCCACGACCAGGGGCGTCTCGCCGAGCGGCTGGGGCTCCGTGCTCCCGCAGTACCGGAGCTCGTCGCGGAGACGCCGGACGAGCCGACCACGCCGACGGGTCCGCCGAGCAAGTGGGCCGGCATGGGTGTCCTGGACGACGACGCGTACCAGCAGGCCGACCTCGACGCGATCATGCGTCGGCGCCGCGCGGTCTGAGTCGCGGCTCGCCCGACCGGCTGTCCACGATTTCGGATCGGCCGAACGGTGGTGCTAGTGTGGTCGAGCACTTGGGGCTATGGCGCAGTTGGTAGCGCGTCTCGTTCGCAATGAGAAGGTCAGGGGTTCGAATCCCCTTAGCTCCACCAAGGCAATGCCGAAACGGCCCGGAACCGACAGGTTCCGGGCCGTTCTGCGTTCGGTGAGTTCCACAGGCTCGCGTCACTGTGTCGTCGTGCACAGTTCGCGAACAGGGGTGGTGTGTTGCTGAGCGCATCGTTCTAGACTCACGGTGCGTCGACGGGGCGCGGCCCGCCCACGCGCAGGTCCAGTCAGGGGGAGAACATGAACCGTCTCAGTCGTCTTGTCGCGACCATCTCGGCCGCCGTCGTCGTGGCTGCGGGCCTCGCAGTGGCAGGGCCGGCTTCGGGGGCTTCTGCCGCTGTCACGCCGCTGGGCGTCGACATCTCCTGGCCGCAGTGCGGCGCTCAGGTGCCGACGGGTCAAGCTTTCGCCATCGTCGGGGTGAACGGCTCCCTCGGTGACTCAACGAACCCGTGCCTCGCCGAACAGCTTCGCTGGGCTGCACAGTCCGTAGGCGGATCGACTCAGCCCAAGACACAGCTGTACGTGTTGTTCGCCAACCCGGGACTCAAGGCGAAGGTCTGGCCGACGTCGAACGCCTACCGCGGCAAGACGCCGTCGAACCCGTTCGGAAGGTGCGCGACCAAGGGCGGTAAGAAGCAGCTCACCCTGGCGTGCTCGTACATGTACGGGTACGCGAGGGCGTACGACGACGTCACCATACGTGGTGCCGGGCGCCCGGCCGCCTACCGATGGTGGCTGGACGTCGAGACTGGGCTGTCCTACCAGTCGAACACTGCGCAGAACCGCGCTGCGATGCAGGGCATGATCACTGGACTCAAGGCCGGTGGGGTCCGGACGATCGGCCTGTACTCGACGGTCTCGCAGTGGAAGACCATCGCAGGTCCGGTCAAGTCGAACAGCCCGCTCTACGGACGATCGAACTGGATTGCCCTCGGCAAGAGCACCGTCACGAAGGCGCGAAAGGCATGCTCTGGCGCGCCGCTGCCCGGCGGCAAGATCGCGATGGTGCAGGTCGAGGTGCGGTACGGCTCAGCCACGATTGACCGAAACGTCTCCTGCTCCTGACGAGGCCACACGCGGTTCGCGACGATCCACGAGTCGTTCGTCGGGTGTTCTGTCGGAAAACGCGTGCCAGCGCCCGCGGCGACCGCGTCAGCTCGCGAAGCTGTCCGTCAGGACGCCCGCCTGCGCGAATGACGTGTGGATCGCGTTCGCGGCCTGCTCGAACGCGCGGTTGCCGCGCGAGATCCCGATCGCCCCGCCCTTGATCGCGGACTTGCCGGAGCCGCGCAGCAGTCGAGCGACGGTGCGGCCGTCCGCGGTGACCATGATCTGCACGTCGAGCCGAGTGTGGAAGGTGCGGTCGTTCGCGAGACCGCCGATGAGCAGCGTCAGGCCCATGCTGCCGCGGGTGGCCCGGAGCGCTCCCTGTTCGGCGTCGTCCACCGTGTAGCCCTCGCGGCTGAGGGCGAGTCGGACCTGACCGCGAGCGGTCTCGGGGTCGGTGGCGACGAAGAAGTCGTGGCTCTCGGGCATGGTCTGCTGATCCTCTCGAACGCGTCCGTGCGGACGCGGAGGACGCTCGCCCCCCGGAGACGATCATGCCGTGTCGGAACGTCAGGTGCGTCGCTTACGCTGGCTGTGTCATGACTGCCTCGATGAACCGCCGCGCACTCCTGTCCCTCGCCGGTGTCGCCGGGATCGGGCTCGCGGTCGCCGCGTGCTCGTCCGGCAGCGACGATGCCGGCAAGAAGAGTGGCAGCAGCGGCAAGGACGACAACGCCGAGGGCGGCACGAGCACGACCACCCCCAAGCCCGCCGCGAAGTCCCTGACCCCGGCGCAGGTCCCGCTCGTCGGCGGCGTCACGGTCACCGTCGCGGGCACCGGTCTCGCCGCGGTCAAGGGCGTCACCGTCGGCGGGGTCGCCGCCCGCGACGTCACGGCGACGGCGTCGAAGGTCACCTTCACGGCTCCACACCAGGCGATGTACACCGCCGGTGACGCCGCCGTCGCGCTCTTCACCGAGTCGATCGAGCCGACCCCGTCCGCCAACCAGTCGTCCGACGGCAACGGCAGCGCCGCGAACGACGGGCAGACCGGCGCGACGCAGGACTCGGCCACTGCGACGCCGACCCCCACGGCAGCGCCGGTGCCCGATGCATCCACCGCGGTGGCGACGTCGTCGATGGCCTACGTCGCGTTGACCGACGTCGACCGGCAGCTCCAGTACGCGATGGCGCACTGGAAGGACTACAACCTGTCCGAGTACGGCACCATGAACCCGATCGGTGGCGACTGCGCGAACTACGTCAGCCAGACGCTCATCGCCCGCGGTTGGGAGCAGCGCTCCGACTGGTACAACCGGGCCGCCGGCGCCGAGCACAGCGCCACGTGGACGTACTGCCCGACGATGGACCCGTGGCTCGAGACGAACGCTGCGGAGTTCGGGCTCACCCGACGCTCCTCGGACGAGCGCGACAAGGTCAAGGTCGGCGACATCGTCTTCTACGACTGGAACGCGAACGGGTCGCCGGACCACACCACCATCGTGTCCGAGGTCTTCACCGAGTCCGACGGCACCATCCGCATCAAGTCGGCGAGCCACAACCAGGACGGCCCGTACCGCGACCTCGACGAGATGATCACGGTGCAGCACCCGGGCGGAAGCGCCTGGTTCCACACCTTCGACGCGTAGCCCGACGGGCCCGCGCCGCGCTCAGGAGCACCGCGAGCAGCTCAGGAACACCCCGAGCACCTCAGGGGTACCCGAGGAACCAGAGCAGCACGATCGCGACGGGCTGCAGGCACACCCCGACCACGAGCCACGTCACCGCTCGCCGCCGCGTCCGCACGAACACGTCCGACCCGAGCAACGGCGCCATCGGCATGAGCAGCCGCGGCAACGACTGCTGCGGCAGGAACACCGCGACCAGGTACAGCCCGTACGACGCCGTGAACGCGAGGACGTCCGGTCCGAGGGTCCGGGTACTCCTGCGAGAGAAGAACCACACCGCGCCGACGAGCACCGCGACGACGAGCACGATGCCGAGCGGTCCGAGCCACGTCGATGCCATCGTGAACCACGGCGTCAACGGGGCGAAGTGTCGTCGCCCGACGAACCCCACCCACCACGACAGTTCGGTGTCCAGGTAGGCGTTCGGCCGCCCGGTCACCGCCGAGGCGATCACCGGCCAGGCCAGACCCGCCGCCGCGACGACGAGCCCGGACGCCACGATCGTGATGCGGTCACGCCACGGGAACACCTCGGCAGGTCGAGCAGACCGGCGGGACCCGACCCACCGGACGACCAGGTGCACGGCCAGCGCCACGGCCAACGCGAGGACCCCGGGTTTCGTGAACGCCGCGACCACCCCGAGCGGCGCGATCAGCCAGTACCGCCGCCGGACCAGCGCCAGCAGCGCTCCGAACAGCAGCACGAGCAGCAGGCTCTCGGCGTAGGCGACCTGCAGCAGGAACCCGGTCGGCGCGAACGCGAACAGTGCGGTGGCCCAGCGGGCCCGGTGCGAGCACCCGACCGCGAGCACCAACCGGTACAGCAGCACGCAGGCCCCGGCTCCCGCGATCGTCGCCACGAGGACGCCGGCGACCCAGAACGAGGCCCCCGTCAGGGTCATGACGGCCCGCACGATGGCCGGGAACACCGGCAGGAACGCCCAGGCGTTCGGCGCGACGTGACCCGCATCGTCGAGGGGGAGCGTGGCCGGGTACCCGTGCTCCGCGATGGTCCGGTAGAACGAGGCGTCCCACGATCCGGAGAACGTGAAGAACGACGGGTCCTGCCGGTACGACGCGAACGTCCAGTCGTTCGCGGTCGCCAGCACGTACATCGTGGCGAGCAGCAGCGTGCTCACCAGGCGCGAGGCGGCCCAGATGAGCAGGGGCGCGGTCCACGCACTGCGGGCTCCGGTCAGCAGGCTGCGCACCCCCGACCGGGAGGCCCGGCTCGTCTCCGCCACGCTCGTCACCCGCCCGATCCTCGCAGACCAGGGCCCGTGCCCGCGTCAGCGGGCGGCCGTGCGTCGGGCTGCGCGCCGACCTGCCCTCATGGTGAGCAGCGGTGGTCGGGTCCGTCTACCGGACCCGACCATTACTGCTCACGAAGTGCGGGCCTCCCGGCTAGCGACCGGTGACCGCGCGACGGATCTGCTCGATCGGGACCTTCGGGGAGCGGTCGGCGTTGAGCAGGCCGTTCGTCTCCTGCATGGTGTCGGTCAGCTGCGTGTAGCAGGAGCCGGCCAGGAACGAGCTCGCCCGGATCGCGTCGTACAGCGCCGTGATGCGGGTGACCCAGTCGTCGCCGTCGCTGGCCGAGGTGTAGCCCCAGCCGTCCTCGCGCTGTGCACCCGGCTGGTAGTTCACGCCACCGAACTCGGTGAGCATCACCGGCTGGCCGAGGTCCTGCGCGCCACCCACGAGCACCCAGCGGTCCGACGGGCCGAAGTGGGCGAACAGTGCCGTGCGTGCTGCGTCGTCGGCGTAGGTGCGGGCGAGTGCGTCGCCGGCACCCTCGTAGTCGTGGATCGTGACGATGTCGGAGTTGGTGTGCTCCCACCCGTCGTTCGAGATCACCGGACGCGTCGGGTCGATCGCCCGCGTGACGTCGGCCAGGGACCGGGCGTAGGCCTGCTGCGCCGGGTCGGTGGCGATGTGCTGCACGCCCCAGCTCTCGTTCGCCGGCACCCACGTGACGATCGACGGGTGCGAGGCATCACGCTCGACGGCGTCCATCCACTCGCGCATCAGGCGCTGGACGGCTCGCGGTGAGAAGGCGTAGGCGCCGGGGGCCTCGCCCCAGACCAGGATGCCGAGTCGGTCCGCCCAGTACAGGAACCGGGGGTCCTCGATCTTCTGGTGGTTGCGCGCCGCGTTGAAGCCGAGCTCCTTGATGAGCTCGACCTCGCGGCGCAGTGCTTCGCGCGACGGTGCGGCGATGTGCGAGTCCGGCCAGTAGCCCTGGTTCAGGACACTGCGGACGTCGTAGCTGCGGCCGTTCAGCAGGAAGGTGCCGCCGTCGACGCCGACGGTGCGGAGCCCGAAGTAGGACGCGACGGAGTCGATCGGCGTCGTGCCGGTACGGGGGAGGAGCGAGACCGTGGCGTCGACCAGGCGCGGGGCGTCCGGGGTCCAGTGCAGTTCGTCCTCGGCCTGCCCGTTCGTCTGGCGCGCGATCGGCACGACCACGTCGAACTCGTCCGAGGTGTCACCGAGCGTGGCCTCGACGGTGGCGAGGTGCTCGTCGCGCTCGTCCCACCGGGCGACGACGCGCAGGCGCTCGCCGCCGGTGCGGCCGCCAGCGATCCGGACCGTCAGGCGGACGGTGGCGTGGTCGACGTTCGTCCAGCGCAGGTACTCGATCGAGGCGGTCGGCACGGCCTCGAGCCAGACCGTCTGCCAGATGCCCGTGGTGCGGCGGTACCAGATGGCGTGCGGGTCCTCGTGCCAGTCCTGCTTGCCGCGGGGCTGGGTCAGGTCGTGCGGGTCGTCCTCGGCGCGGACGACCAGGGTGTGGACGGCGTCGGGGTCGGTGGCGAGGGCGTCGGTCACGTCGAAGGAGAACGGCGTGTGGCCGCCCTCGTGTTCGCCGACGAACTGGCCGTCGATCCAGACGCGGGCGCGGTAGTCGACGGCGCCGAAGTGCAGGACGAGTCGGGGTGCGGCGGTGCCGAGACCGGCGGCCTCGAGATCGGCGCGGGTGATCGCACGGGAGTACCAGACCACCGGGTGGAAGCCGGGCTCGTCGATGCCCGAGGCGACAGACTCGGGCGGGAACGGCACGACGATGTCGCGGGCGTCGGGGAACCCGGTGCGCCAGGCGGTGTCGTCGCCGTCGTTCCGGAAGGACCACGTGCCGTCGAGGTCGGCCCACGCGGTGCGGAGCATCTGCGGCCGGGGGTAGGTGCCGTCCTGCCGCGAGGCGAGGGGGAGTGCGGGAGCGGATGCGGTGTCAGGTGCGGCCACGGTGCCGTCGAGCGTGCTCATGGGTCCATGCTCCCGCGCTGGTACATCGTTGTAAAGAGTGTCGCAACGATTGCCATCCGGAGAACTCGGTGGGTGCTCGGGGCGACGTCAGGCGATCGCGGCGTCGCGCGTCAGGACCATCACGTCCATGCGTCCCTGCTGCACGACGTCGCCGCGCTGGTTCCGCAGTGAGACCGTCCGCTCGACGATGCCGGTCGTGCCGGAGCTCGTCAGGCGCGTCGACAGGATCTCGACCTCGCAGGTCACGGTGTCCCCGATGAACACCGGCGCGGTGAACCGCCACTGGTCGATCCCGAGCAGTGCCACGGCCGACCCCTCGAACACCCCGGTCCGTGCGATGAGCCCCAGGCAGAGGGAGGTGCCGAGCAGCCCGTGCACGACCCGCTGGCCGTACCGGGTCTTGCCGGCGAACTCGACGTCGGTGTGCACCTGGTTGTTGTCGTTCGTCCACGAGGCGAAGGACACGACGTCCGCCTCGGTGATCGTGCGACCCGGGGTCGTGAAGGTCTGTCCGGCGGCGAGGTCCTCGAGGTAGTGGGGCACGCCTGCGATTCTCGCAGAGGAGCGCGACGAGCAGCAGGCCGAGCAGCGCTCACAGCCGGGCGAGCAGCTTCCGCGATCGTCGCAGCCCCCGCTCGAGCACGGCGTGCTCGGCCGTCGCCAGCGCCCCGTACCCGAAGGTGTCCGCGCCGTCCCGAGCCGCGGGCCCGGACAGCCGCCGGTAGGCATCTGCCGCGTGTGCCGCGTCGAGGGCGTCACCGAGCGTCTCCTGCACCCGCCGCAGCCGGCCGAGCCGCCGCTTCCCGAGGTCGGCGACGTCACCGGCTGCCTCCAGCGCGTACCGCAGGCGCCGTGCCGCCTTCCGGATCTCGCGCAGGACGTCGAGACCCGCCGCACCACCGTCGACCAGTCGTCGGACCCGAGCGCGCTCGCGGTCGATGCGCTTCGCCACGAAGGCAGCGGCGGCGTCGTCGGCGTGCGGTCCGGCCGGGGCGCGGAGCAGCAGCTGGTCCAGCGCGTCGAGGGTACGGAACCAGTCGTCCGAACGCAGCGCCAGGCGGAGTTCCGCTGCGGCCGCGCTGCGGAGTGCCGCCGCCTGCTCGCCGATCCGGTCCAGCGTCGGCGCGTCGACGAAGCCGTCGGGGGCCCGCGCCGCTGACCGGAACAGCCCGCCGTGCAGGACCTCGGCATCGCGGGCGACACCGGCGACCCGTCCGGCTTCGGCGAGGGCGGCCCGCAGTGCCTCGGTTGCCTCGCGGTCGAGGGCTCCGCGGTACGCCGCGAGCACGCTCCGCAGCCGACGGACCACCTTCCGGAAGTCGTGCACCGACTCGTGGTCGTCGGCGCGGACTCGGGGGTCGACCGCGACGAGGTCGGCGCGCAGCGACTCGAGGACCCGCAGCACGAACGCCGCAGCGGTGCCCGAACGTGGTCGCTTCGCCCGGTTGCCGCGCCGCTCCGGGGCGAGCACGGGAGCGGGCGCAACCGCGACCGCCGAGGTCGACGGCGGCTCGGTGGCCGCGTCGTCCAGCGCTCGCTCCGCGGCCCGTGCCGTGGCGCCGTCCCGCCCGTCGTCCGACAGGGCCCACCACCGTGCGGACCGCAGCACCGTGGTGTCCGGGTCGCCTTCGTCCACCCGGACGTCGGCGATCTCGGCCCGGACCCGACCGTCCTTGCCGCGCAGGGTCACGAGCGTCGTCGTGGTGTCCCGGAGGCGGACCGTCGCCACCGCCCGCCCGCGCAGGAACACCTCGACCCCGTCACGCGGGGGCTGCTCGCCGTCCGGTCGATCGAGGTCCGCGCCCACCGGCACCGGGCCGTCGCCGTGGTCGAGGCTCCAGGCGCCGTCCTGGGCGCGGGTGAGCGTCACCCCTTCGGCCGCGAGCACGCGCTCGTCGGAGTCCCACACGGTCTCGCGGAGCGACACGGGCTCGTGCCGTTCGACGGCGGATGCGAGGGGCTCGAGTGCCGGCAACCGGCGGTCGTCGGGGATCCGCCAACTCCGGCGGGGGTCGGTGCGGGCGGTGTCGGGGGCGGGGTGCTGGCTCGGCATGTCCGCAAGTGTCGTCCGCCAGCACCCGTGCGGTCCGAGCGCAGGCGCGTTCTGTGGACGGGCGGCCCAGAACCGCGAGCTGTGCAGGGATGAGTGACGGACTCGGCACCTCGCCAGCACTCGGCGCGTACGGTCCGCTGCATGAGCGACGGAGCCCGCCACCCCAGCGACACCGCACCCGACACCCGCGACACCGCACCCCCGAGCGCCACCGCACCCCCGAGCGCCACCGCCCCGAGCGACCACGACCTCGAGTCCTGGATCGCCGACCGCCGGTGGTACGCCTCGAAGGGGTCCGTGCCGCGCCTCCGCACCCTCTCCACCGCCGACGACACCCGGCTCGTCCTCGACGAAGCCCCCGCAGCACCAGCGGCTCCGGTCCTCTACCAGTCACCCGTGACCAGCGGCCCCGACGGCACCATCGCCGACGCCACCGCCGACCACGCGTGGATCACGGCGCTCGCCGCACGCATCGACGCGGACCCGCAGAGCCTCCGCCCCATCGGCACCGTCACGGCTGCCCGCGTCCTGACGGGTGAGCAGTCCAACACCTCGGTCATCTGCGACACCGAGTCCGGTGCCCGCGTCATCATCAAGGTGTTCCGCGTCCTGCACCACGGCGACAACCCCGACGTCACGACGCAGCTCGCGTTGTCCGCAGCCGGCAGTGCTCGCGTCCCCCAGGTCTACGGCGCACTACGGGGCAGCTGGCCCGACGTCGGGCAGGGCAGCGGCACGGCGACCGGTCACCTCGCGTTCGCGCAGGAGTTCCTGCCGGGCCTCGAGGACGCCTGGCGCGTGGCCCTCGAGGAAGCGCACGCCGGCACGCCCTTCGGCGATCGGGCCGAGCATCTCGGGGCGGCGCTCGCCGAAGTCCACCGCACCCTCGCCGAGGCACTGCCGTCCGAGCCCGCCGACGAGGCGCGACGACGGACCGCCGTCGCGACGATGGACGAGCGGCTCGACACCGCCGCGCGTGAGGCCCCGGCCGTCGCCGAGCACGCAGACGCGATCCGAGCGGTGTACGCCAGGGCGGCGGCGACGCCCTGGCCGGACCTGCAGCGCATCCACGGCGACCTGCACCTCGGGCAGGTGCTCGCTGCCCCGGAGCCGCGCGGGTGGGTCTTCCTCGACTTCGAGGGGGAGCCGCTCCGCCCTCTGGCCGAACGCTCGTTGCCGGACGTCACGCTCCGTGACGTGGCCGGCATGCTCCGGTCGTTCGACTACGTCGCCGGAGCCCTGGCGCACGACGCGGAACCGGTCGACGCAGCGGGCTGGGCGGACGAGGCACGCGTGCGGTTCCTCGACGGGTACCAGCGGGGGACCGGCACCGACCTCGGCGCACACCGGGAACTCCTGGATGCGTTCGAGCTCGACAAGGCCGTCTACGAGGTCGTCTACGAGACCCGGAACCGACCCGACTGGGTCGGCATCCCGCTCACGGCCGTCACGCGCCTGGTCGGCCGCAGCGGGTCCTGACCGCGCACCCGAAGGCGGACGGGAGGCCCGTGGCGATCCCGCCACGGGCCTCCCGTCGAACGCCGTGACGGACAGTGCCCGTCGTGCGTCAGCCGCCAGCCGTCAGTTGACGGGGCCGGTGTACTTCTCGCCCGGTCCGGCGCCCGGTGCGTCCGGGATCGCCGACGCCTCGCGGAACGCGAGCTGCACCGAGCGCAGCCCGTCGCGCAGCGGACGGGCGTGGTGGTCGCCGATCTCGGTCGCCGCGGCGGTGACCAGTCCGGCCAGTGCGGTGATGAGCTTGCGCGCCTCGTCCAGGTCGGTCTGCTCCTGGGGGTCGTCGGCCAGGCCGACCTTCACGGCGGCGGCACTGAGCAGGTGCACGGCCACGGTGTTGATGAGTTCGACGGCCGGCACCTCCGAGATGTCCCTGGCGGCGTCGATGCCGCTGCCGTCGTCGTCGATCGGGGTGTCGGTCACGGTACTCCTCTGCTAGACTCGCTCGCGGCAGATGCTGTCCGTGTGCCATCAGGTTCTCCTGAAGCGCTCGGACGGTGTCACGAAAGAGGAGTCTCTCCCACCCGCGGCCGCGTTCCACCAGGCTACCGGGTCACCACCGCTCCACGAGTGCACAGCAACTGGGTGCACACGTCGGTCGGGTCCACGGATCCGACGCAGGGCGGCTGCCGAACGGGTTCCGATCCGTGCGTCAGATCTCCTCTCTCGTGCTGTCGTCCAGGGCAAACGTCCCGGACGACCACCACCTGATTGAAGGAGCTCCGCATCACCGATCCCCGTACCAACGACCGAATCCGCGTTCCCGAAGTCCGACTCGTCGGCCCGCAGGGTGAGCAGGTCGGCGTTGTCCCGATCGCCATGGCACTGCGCCTCGCGCAGGAAGCCGAACTGGATCTGGTCGAGGTCGCGCCGAACTCGAAGCCGCCCGTGGCCAAGATCATGGACTACGGCAAGTTCAAGTACGAAGCCGCTCAGAAGGCCAAGGAAGCCCGTCGCAACCAGGTGAACACGGACCTGAAAGAGGTCCGTTTCCGCCTGAAGATCGACGTGCACGACTACGAGACGAAGCGCAAGCGCGCCGAGGGGTTCCTCCTCGGTGGCGACAAGGTGAAGGCGATGATCCTCTTCCGTGGCCGCGAGCAGTCGCGTCCGGAGCAGGGTGTCCGTCTCCTCCACAAGTTCGCGGAGGAGATCGCCGAGTTCGGCGTCGTCGAGTCCCGTCCCACCCAGGACGGCCGCAACATGACGATGATCATCGCCCCCCTGAAGAACAAGTCCGACGTCAAGGGCGAGCAGAACGCGAAGCGCGCTGCACAGAAGGCCGAGCGTCGTGCCACCGAGCACGCTGCGAAGGACCACTCGGACGCCGAGACGGAGACCGAGGCCCCGGCCGAGGCTCCCGCGCAGGACACGGCACCGGCCAAGAGCGACGCTCCCGCCGAGTAGGTCACCCAGACCGACCCCGCAACGACGCGGCTCCCATCCATCCCACGGAAAGGCACCACCATGCCCAAGCAGAAGACCCACTCCGGGTCGAAGAAGCGCTTCAAGATCACCGGTACCGGCAAGGTCATGAAGCAGCAGGCCGGTATGCGTCACAACCTCGAGGTCAAGAGCTCCAAGCGCAAGGCCCGCCTGAACGAGGACCAGGTCCTCTCCAAGGCAGACGCGAAGAACGTCAAGAAGCTCCTCGGCCACTGAGCCCCCGGATCGTAAAGGAATAGTGCAATGGCACGAGTAAAGAGAGCGGTCAACGCCGCCAAGAAGCGCCGCGTCATCCTCGAGCGCGCCGAGGGTTACCGCGGCCAGCGTTCGCGTCTGTACCGCAAGGCCAAGGAGCAGGTCACCCACTCCCTGGTCTACGCGTACCGCGACCGTCACGCGAAGAAGGGCGAGTTCCGTCGCCTGTGGATCCAGCGCATCAACGCTGCGTCCCGTGCGAACGGCCTGACCTACAACCGTCTGATCCAGGGTCTGGGTCTCGCCGGTGTCGAGGTCGACCGTCGCATCCTCGCCGACCTCGCGGTGAACAACCCCGAGACCTTCACCGCGCTCGTCGAGACCGCGAAGAAGGCCCTCCCGGCCGACACCTCGGCCCCGAAGGCTGCGTAGTCAGTTCTTCTGCTCGCGAAACCCCCGCCGCACGGCGGGGGTTTCGTCGTTCCTAGACTTGGGTCGTGAGCGAACTCCTCGAGAACCCCCGTGCCGGACGCGTGAAGGCCGTCGCGGCCCTGTCGAAGAAGGACGTCCGTGCCGAAACGGGCCTCTTCCTGCTGGAGGGGCCGCAGGCGGTGCGTGAAGCACTCGAGTACGCCCCGGAGCTGCTGCGCGAGCTCTACGTGACGCCGACGGCCGCAGCCCGCTACGGCCTCGACGACGCGCCGGTCGACACCTGGTTCGTGACGGAGCAGGTCCTCGACGCGATGGCCGACACCGTGACGCCGCAGGGCGTCGTCGCCGTCTGCCAGCAGTTCCCGACGTCGGTCAAGGACGTCTTCCCGGACCGTCGCGTCGGTGATGCTGCTGCTGCCGTCGACCTGGAGGCCCGTGGGGACGCCGACGAGCCGGCCGCGTTGCCGGGGCTGGTCGCCATCCTCGAAGAGGTACGGGACCCGGGGAACGCCGGCACGATCATCCGCGCCGCCGACTCCGCCGGCGCCGACGCGGTGGTCCTCACCGGGCGGTCGGTGGACCCGTACAACCCGAAGGTCGTCCGGTCGACCACGGGCTCGCTCTTCCACGTGCCGGTGTCGGTCGGCGTGACCCTGGCCGACACGATCGCGCGGGCGAAGGCACTCGGGTACACCGTGCTCGCGGCCGACGTCTCGGGTGACGACCTGCCGGTGGTCCGGGCCGAGGGCATGCTCGACGGTCCGACCGCGTGGGTGTTCGGTAACGAGGCCCGTGGGCTCACGACCGAGGACCTCGCGCTCGTCGACCGTGCGGTGAAGGTGCCGATCTACGGCCAGGCGGAGTCGATGAACCTGGCGACGGCGGCCTCGGTCTGCCTGTACGAGTCGGCGTTCGCACTCCGGAGCTGACCTCCCTCCACAGTTCGGTCGTCGGCATCGGCCATCCACAGTCCGACCGGTGCAGGCGGGTGGTATCCCGTCGGCCGGTAGGCTTGGGTCTCGTGTCAGAACCTCTCGAGATCAGCGAATCGGCCGTCGCCGACGCCGTGGACGCAGCACTCGCCGCCGTCCGCGCCACGACGACGGTCGCCGAACTGAAGCAGGCCAGGGCCGAGCACACCGGTGAGCAGTCGCCGCTGGCTCGGATGAACGCGTCGATGCGCAGCGTCCCGCCGGAGCAGAAGGCCGCGGCCGGCAAGCTCGTCGGTCAGGCCCGCGGGCGGCTGAACGCGGCGATCGCGGAGCAGGAGTCGGTCCTCGCCGTGGCCGAAGAGCGCGCGCGGCTCGAAGCCGAGCGCGTCGACGTCACCGCGTTGCCGACCCACCGCCCGACCGGCTCGCGCCACCCGCTCTCGCTGCTCAACGAAGCCGTCGCGGACATCTTCGTCGGCATGGGGTGGGAAGTGGCAGAGGGCCCCGAGCTCGAGCACGAGTGGTTCAACTTCGACGCCCTGAACTTCGACCAGGACCACCCGGCCCGGGCCATGGCGGACACGATCTTCGTCGAGCCGGTCGACCGGCACCTGGTCATGCGCACCCACACGTCGCCCGTGCAGGTGCGGTCCCTGCTGTCCCGCGACCTCCCGCTCTACGTCATCGCTCCGGGCCGCGTGTACCGCGCCGACGAGCTCGACGCCACGCACCTGCCGGTCTTCACCCAGGTCGAGGGCATCGCGATCGACAAGGGCCTGACGATGGCACACCTGCGCGGCACGCTCGAGCACTTCGCCCGCCAGGTCTTCGGCGCCGAGGCGCAGATCCGTCTGCGCCCGAACTACTTCCCGTTCACCGAGCCCAGCGCCGAGATGGACGTCTGGCAGCCGAACGCCAAGGGCGGCGCCCGGTGGGTCGAGTGGGGCGGCTGCGGCATGGTCAACCCGAACGTCCTGCGTGCCGCCGGCATCGACCCGGACGAGTACCAGGGCTTCGCCTTCGGCATGGGCATCGAGCGGACGCTGCAGTTCCGCAACGGCCTGAACGACATGCGTGACTTCCTCGAGGGCGACATCCGCTTCTCGCAGCAGTTCGGAACGGTGGTCTGATGCGCGTCCCACTCCGCTGGCTCGGCGAGTCCGTCGACCTCCCCGAGGACGTCACCCTCGAGCACGTCCACGCGGCGCTCGTGTCGGTCGGCTTCGAGGAAGAGGACGTCCACACGTTCGACCTGACCGGCCCCGTCGTGGTCGGCCGGGTGCTCGAGCGCGTCCCGGAACCGCAGAAGAACGGCAAGACGATCAACTGGTGCCAGGTGGACGTCGGCGAGCCCGAGCCCCGCGGCATCGTCTGCGGTGCGCACAACTTCGACGTGGGCGACCTCGTCGTCGTGACGCTGCCCGGCGCCGTGCTGCCCGGACCGTTCCCGATCGCGGCCCGCAAGACCTACGGCCACGTCTCCGACGGCATGATCGCCTCAGCACGCGAGCTCGGTCTCGGTGACGAGCACGAGGGCATCCTCCGCTTCGCAGACCTCGACATGGAGCCCGACGTCGGCCAGGACGCCATCGCGCTCCTCGGCCTCGACGACGCGGCGGTCGAGATCAACGTCACGCCGGACCGCGGGTACGTGCTGAGCATGCGCGGTGTCGCACGTGAGTACGCCCACGCCACCGGCGCGAGCTTCCACGACCCCGTCGACCGCGTCGCCCCCCGCACGGCCGAGGGCTTCTCGGTCACGATCGACGACCAGGCCCCGATCCGCGGTCGCGTCGGCGCGAGCACCTTCGTCACCCGCGTCGTCCGAGGCATCGACCCCACCGCGAAGACACCGGCCTGGATGGTGTCGCGTCTCGCCCTGGCAGGCGTCCGTTCGATCTCGCTGCCGGTCGACATCACGAACTACGTCATGTTCGAGCTCGGCCAGCCGCTGCACGGCTACGACCTGTCGACCGTCCGCGGCGGCCTGGGTGTCCGTCGTGCGGCTGTCGGCGAGACGCTCGAGACCCTCGACGGCGCCGTGCGGAAGCTCGACCCCGAGGACCTCGTCATCACCGACCACGACGGCCCCGTCGGGCTCGCCGGCGTGATGGGCGGTGCCCGGACCGAGATCTCGGCGAGCACGACCGACGTCCTGATCGAGGCAGCTGGCTTCGACCAGGTCTCGATCGCGCGGACCGCTCGCCGCCACAAGCTGCCGAGCGAGGCCTCCCGTCGGTTCGAGCGCGGCGTCGACCCGCTCGTGGCCGAGGCTGCTGCGAACCGCGCCGTCGACCTCCTTGTCGAGCTGGCCGGCGGCACGGCCGATGCTCTCGGTTCCACGCTCGTCGACACCGAGCCCCGTGCAACGGTCGCCATGCGGACCTCGCGTCCGGCGGAGCTCATCGGCGTGGACTACACCGACGCCGAGGTCGTGGACACCCTCCGTGCGATCGGCGCGACGGTGCAGGTCGACGGTGCGCAGCTCGCCGTCACCCCGCCGACCTGGCGTCCGGACCTGACCGACGACACCACGTTGGTCGAAGAGGTCGCGCGGATCGTCGGGTACGACCGCATCCCGAGCGTGCTCCCCGTGGCCCCGCCCGGACGCGGGCTCACCCCGCACCAGCAGGCGCGCCGTCGGGTCTCCGCGGCCCTCGCCGCCGCGGGTCTGGTCGAAGCGGTGACGGCGCCGTTCGTCTCCGCCGCGACGCAGGACGCCTACCCGGGGATCGACCCGCAGGGCGGCCCGAGCGTCGTCCTCGCCAACGCCCTCGACAGCGAGCAGAACCTGCTCCGCCGCAGTGGTGTGCCGGCCCTCGTCGACGCCGCCCGCCGGAACGTCTCGCGCGGCCTGCTCGACGTCGCGCTCTACGAGACCTCGCGGGTGTTCCTGCCGGTGACGGGCGTGACGCTCGGCACCGACGAGGTCCCGGCCGGTGCCGCGCTGCCCGACCGCGCGACGCTCCAGGCGCTCGACGCGTCCCTGCCCGCACAGCCGTTCCACGTGTCCGCCCTGCTCACCGGCAACCGCGTCGGCAAGCAGGCGGGCGTCGCGGCCGAGCAGTACGGCATCGCCGACGCGATCGACGCGGCCCGCCAGGTCGCGTGGGCCGTCGGCGTGGAACTGCGCGTCGTGCAGACCACCCACCCGTCCCTGCACCCGGGCCGCGCGGCGTCGCTGCTCGTGGGCGACACCGTCGTGGGCGTCGCCGGCGAACTCCTGCCGGAACTGTCCGCCGCTGCGGTGCTGCCCCGCGTGGTGGCCGTGGTCGAGCTCGACCTCGACGCCATGGTGGCCGCGGCCCCCGACCTCGTCGCGGTCGCGCCGATCGTGTCGTACCCGGCAGCGACGCAGGACCTGTCCCTGGTCGTCGACGCCGGGGTGCCGGCCGGTGACGTGTTGGATGCGGTCCGCTCTGGTGCCGGAGACCTGTTGGAGTATGCTCGGCTCGTGGATGACTACCGGGGCTCCGGCGTGGACGAGGGACAGAAGTCCCTGACGTTCGCCCTGCGCTTCCGTGCCACGGACCGCACGCTGACCGCTGCCGAGGCCACCGAGGCCCGTGACGGCGCAGTCCGACGTGCCGGCGAGCGATTCGGGGCGACCCTGCGCGACTGACCCACGACGGGATCAGCACCGCCCGGGGTCGCCGCCTCCGACTCTCTCGACGACCAGTCCGACCAAAGGTGGAATCCCATGTCCGTATCCGTCGCCGTGGCGGGAGCCTCCGGCTACGCGGGTGGTGAGCTCCTGCGCGTGCTCTCCGCCCATCCCGAGTTCGACGTCAGGACGGTGACGGCGTTCTCGAACGCCGGACAGCCGTTGATCGCGACACAGCCGCACCTCCGGTCGCTGTCGCACCTGACCCTCGAGAAGACGACGGCCGAGACGCTCCGCGGGCACGACGTCGTGTTCCTGGCGCTGCCGCACGGTCAGTCGGGGGCGATCACCGAGGAGCTCGGGGACGACGCCCTCGTGGTGGACTGCGGCGCGGACCACCGTCTGACGGACGCCGCGGCCTGGGAGCAGTTCTACGGCGGTGACTACCACGGCGCCTGGACCTACGGCCTGCCGGAGCTCCTGCTCGCCGCCCCGACCCCGGGTTCGGCCGACGAGTGGCGCGAGGTCGAGGACATCGCGTCGCAGGGCAAGCAGCGTTCGGCCCTGGTCGGCACCAAGCGGATCGCGGTCCCCGGGTGCAACGTCACCGCGGTGACGCTCGGCATCCAGCCGGGCATCCAGGCCGGGCTCGTCGAGTCGGACGACATCGTCGCCGTGCTGAGCGTCGGCCCGAGCGGTGCCGGCAAGAAGCTCGCCAACACCTACCTGGCGTCCGAGATCATGGGTTCCGCCAGCGCCTACGCGGTGGGCGGCACGCACCGGCACGTCCCGGAGATCCAGCAGAACCTGGTCGTGGCGGGTGCTGCCGACGTGACGATCTCGTTCACGCCCGTGCTCGTCCCGATGTCGCGGGGCATCCTCGCGACGACGACGGCCAAGCTCACCCCGGGTGTCAGCGCCCGCGACGTGCGGCTCGCCTGGGAGCAGGCCTACGCCGACGAGCCGTTCGTGCACCTGTTGCCCGAGGGCGAGTTCCCCCGGGTCGCGGACACGATCGGTGCGAACACCGCACTCGTCGGCATCGCGGTGGACGAGGCCGCAGGCCGCGTCGTCGCCGTGACGGCTCTCGACAACCTCGCGAAGGGCACGGCGGGTGCCGCTGTCCAGTCGACCAACATCGCCCTGGGTCTGCCGGAGACCCTGGGCCTCAGCGTGGACGGAGTCGCACCGTGACCGACCTCACCGACGTGAGCGAGCCCACCCAGGGCGAACCGGGCCTCCAGGGCGTCACCGCGGCAGCGGGTTTCCGCGCTGCCGGCGTGACCGCCGGCCTGAAGACCAGCGGCAAGCCGGACGTGGCGCTCGTCGTCAACGACGGCCCCGACGCGGCCGTGGCCGCGGTCTTCACCAGCAACCGCGCGCAGGCGCACCCGGTGATCTGGTCCCGCCAGGTCGTCGGTGACGGCGTCGCGCGCGCCGTCGTCCTGAACTCCGGCGGCGCCAACTGCTTCACGGGCCCCTTCGGCTTCCAGACCACGCACCTGACCGCCGAAGCCGTCGGCGACGCCCTCGGCATCGGTGCGGGCGACGTCGTCGTCTGCTCCACCGGACTCATCGGGGTGGGCGACCAGACGTTCCGCGACAACGTGCTCCGGGGCGTCGACCTCGCGGGCGCTGCGCTCACCGCTGATGGCGGCCCGGACGCGGCCACGGCCATCATGACGACCGACACCAGGGCGAAGCAGTCCGTGGTGACCGAGGACGGCTGGACCGTCGGCGGCATGGCGAAGGGTGCGGGCATGCTCGCGCCCGGGCTCGCGACGATGCTCGTCGTGATCACGACCGACGCCGTGCAGACCCCGGACCAGCTCGACCAGGCGCTCCGCGCGGCCACCCGCATCACCTTCGACCGCGTCGACTCGGACGGCTGCATGTCGACGAACGACACCGTCGTGCTGCTGTCGTCGGGCGCGAGCGGGGTGACGCCCGAGGTCGGCGACTTCCAGGAAGCCCTGACCGCGGTCTGCGCCGACCTGGCCCGCCAGCTGCAGCAGGACGCCGAGGGCGCCAGCCACGACATCGCGATCGAGGTCGTGCACGCCGCGACCGAAGACGACGCCGTCACCGTCGGCCGGAGTGTCGCGCGCAACAACCTGTTCAAGGCGGCCGTCTTCGGCAACGACCCGAACTGGGGCCGGGTCCTCGCGGCCATCGGCACCACGGACGCCGACTTCGACCCGTACGCGGTCGACGTCAGCATGAACGGTGTCCGGGTCTGCCACGCCGGCGCCCCGGACCAGCCGAGCGACACCGTCGACCTGACGCCGCGGGACACCCACGTGCGCATCGACCTCGGCGTCGGGACGCACTCGGCGACGATCCTGACCAACGACCTCACGCACGACTACGTGCACGAGAACAGCGCGTACTCCAGCTGATGGCGAACGACACCGAAGGGGCCGGGACGCCCCTCACGAAGGAAGAAGAGCACGAGTTCGCCGCCGTCAAGGCCGCGACCCTGATCGAGTCCCTGCCATGGCTCAAGCGGTTCTCCGGCAAGGTCGTCGTCGTCAAGTTCGGCGGCAACGCGATGGTGAACGAGGACCTCAAGCGTGCGTTCGCCGAGGACATGGTCTACCTCCGCTACGCCGGGTTGCACCCCGTCGTCGTGCACGGCGGGGGTCCGCAGATCTCGGCCGCGCTCAAGGAACAGGGCATCGAGTCCGAGTTCCGTGGCGGCTACCGCGTCACGACCACCGAGGCGATCTCGGTCGTCCGCGACGTCCTGGCTGGCGAGGTCAACCGCGAGATCGTCGACCTGATGAACGAGCACGGCGAAGGCCTGGCCGTCGGCGTGTTCGGTGACGGCGGGTCCCTGTTCACCGGCGAGCAGAAGGGCGTGGTCGTCGACGGGCAGGAGTACGACCTCGGGCACGTCGGCGACATCACCCACGTCGACCCGTCAGGGGTGCTCGCCGCGATCGAGGCCGGCCGCATCCCGGTGGTCTCGAGCATCGCGATCGACGACGCCCACCCGGACCAGGCGCTCAACGTGAACGCCGACGCAGCCGCGGGTGCCCTGGCGATCGCGCTGCGTGCGTCGAAGCTCATCATGCTCACCGACGTCCCCGGCCTGTACCGCAACTGGCCGGACCGTGACTCGCTCGTCGACCTCATCGCGGTCGAGGAACTCCGCGCGCTCCTGCCGTCCCTCGAGTCGGGCATGATCCCGAAGATGACCGCGTGCCTCGACGCCGTGGTCGGCGGGGTCGGCGGCGCGACGATCATCGACGGTCGGATCCCGCACTCGATCCTGCTCGAGGTCTTCACCCTGCGCGGTGCGGGCACCGAGGTGATCCCGGACCCGAGCCGACGCACCGAGAACCAGATGACCCACGCCGAGATCGGCCGACGCGTCGCAGCACCGTCGACGAGCACCAGCACCGGCCAACACGTGGCCAGCACGACCGAGAAGGGGCAGCAGCCGTGAGCAGCGAGACGCAGACCGAGACCTGGAACGACCGGTTCGGGGCGTCGCTCATGCGATCCCTGACCCCGCCGAAGATCATGCTCGAGCGCGGACAGGGCTGCCGTGTCTGGGACGTCGAGGGCAACGAGTACCTCGACTTCCTTGCGGGCATCGCCGTCAACTCGCTCGGCCACGCGCACCCCGTGCTGGTCGAGGCGATCGCCGACCAGGCCGCGAAGCTCGTGCACGTGTCGAACTACTTCGCGACGCCGCCCCAGCTCGAGCTGGCGGAGCGCCTCAAGCGCATCACCGGTGCGGGCGACGCCGGGCGGGTGTACTTCGGCAACTCCGGGGCAGAGGCGAACGAGGCCGCGTTCAAGCTCGCGCGCCTGAACAAGGGCGCCGACGGGCAGAAGACCCGCATCCTCGCGCTGAAGCAGGGGTTCCACGGCCGGACGATGGGGGCACTCGCGCTCACCGGCAAGCCCGCGCTGCAGCAGGACTTCCTGCCGATGATCCCGGGCGTCGAGCACATCGACTCCACCGTCGCAGCGCTCGAGGCGTCCATCGACGACACGGTCGCGGCGATCGTCATCGAGCCGATCAAGGGCGAGGCCGGCGTCGTCGACCTGCCCGAGGGCTTCCTGCTCGCCGCGCGCCGGCTGACCGAGGAGCACGGTGCGCTGCTGATCCTCGACGAGATCCAGACCGGCGTCGGCCGGACCGGCAACTGGTTCACCTACCAGGGCCACGGCTTCACCCCCGACGCCGTCACGGTGGCCAAGGGCATCGCCGGCGGCTTCCCGATCGGTGCGCTCGTGACCTTCGGGTGGGCGTCCGACCTGTTCTCGGCCGGCCAGCACGGTTCGACCTTCGGCGGCAACCCGCTCGGCACCCGCGTGGCGAACGCGGTGCTCGAGGAGATCGAACGCGCGGACCTCGTCGCTGCCGCCGTGGTCAAGGGCGAGCGGATCCGGACCGGCATCGCCGGCATCGGCTCACCGCTCGTCGAAGAGGTCCGCGGCACCGGTCTGCTCATCGGCGTCGGGCTCACCGGCCCGATCGCGGCCGCGGTGAACGCCGCCGCCCTCGAGCGTGGCCTCATCATCAACGCCCCGAACGAGTCGAGCCTGCGCCTCGCGCCGCCGCTCATCGTGTCCGACGCCGAGATCGACGAGTTCGTGTCGATCCTCGCCCAGAGCCTCGCGGCCGTCGCTGCCGCCCAGGAGACCTCCGCATGACCCGCCACTTCCTCCGGGACGACGACCTCAGCCAGGCCGAGCAGTCCGCGATCCTCGACATCGCCGACCAGATGAAGGCCGACCGTTGGGGTGCGAAGCCCCTCGCCGGCCCGCAGAGCGTCGCGGTCATCTTCGACAAGTCGTCGACCCGCACCCGGGTGTCGTTCCACGTCGGCATCTCCGACCTGGGCGGCAGCCCGCTCATCATCTCGACGGCGAACAGCCAGCTCGGCGGCAAGGAGACCCCGTCGGACACCGCCCGCGTGCTCGAGCGCATGGTGTCGGCGATCGTCTGGCGCACCTACGGTCAGGCCGGTCTCGAGGAGATGGCCGCCGGCACGACCGTCCCGGTCGTCAACGCACTGTCCGACGACTTCCACCCCTGCCAGCTGCTCGCCGACCTGCTCACCATCCGCGAGCACCGCGGCACGCTGGCGGGCCAGACCGTGGCGTTCATCGGCGACGGCGCGAGCAACATGGCGCAGTCGTACCTGCTCGCCGGCGCGACCGCGGGCATGCACGTCCGCGTCGCGGCTCCCGCTGAGTTCTCGCCGTCCCCGCAGGTCGTCACCGACGCCGAGCACCGTTCGGCCGAGACCGGCGGTTCCGTCCTGGTCGTCACCGACCCGGTGGCAGCGGTCGCCGGTGCCGACGTCGTGGTCACCGACACCTGGGTGTCGATGGGCAAGGAGTCCGAGAAGCAGTCGCGCCTCGACACCTTCTCCGGGTACCGCGTGGACGACGCCCTGATGGCGCACGCTGCCGACGACGCGGTGTTCATGCACTGCCTGCCCGCCGACCGTGGCTACGAGGTGACCGCCGACGTCATCGACGGGCCGCGCAGCATCATCTGGGACGAGGCGGAGAACCGTCTGCACGCCCAGAAGGCGCTGCTGGCCTGGCTCCTCGCCGCGAACGGCGCGACGGCGACCGCCGCGACCGCGTAGGCGCACCGCATGGCTGACCGCGTCGTCCTCGCCTACTCCGGCGGCCTCGACACCTCCGTCGGGATCGGCTGGCTGCGTGACGCCACCGGCAAAGAGGTGGTGGCACTCGCGGTCGACGTCGGCCAGGGCGGCGAGGACCTCGACGCGATCCGACAGCGCGCACTCGACTGCGGGGCCGTGGAGTCGATCGTGGTCGACGCCAAGGACGAGTACGCCGACGAGTACATCGTGCCGGCCCTCAAGGCCAACGCGCTGTACCAAAAGCGCTACCCGCTGGTGTCGGCGCTGAGCCGCCCGCTCATCGCGAAGCACCTCGCGCTGACGGCGAAGCAGCTCGGCGCCGACAGCGTCGCGCACGGCTGCACCGGCAAGGGCAACGACCAGGTCCGGTTCGAGGCAGCGGTCGCGGCGATCGCCCCGGACCTGCGGAGCGTGGCACCGGTGCGTGACCTCGCCCTGACCCGGGACAAGGCGATCGCGTACGCCGAGCAGCACGCCCTGCCGATCCAGCAGTCGCAGCGGTCGCCGTACTCGATCGACCAGAACGTGTGGGGCCGTGCGGTCGAGACGGGTTTCCTCGAGGACCCGTGGAACGCCCCGACCGAGGACCTCTACGCCTACACGCAGGACCCCGCCGTCCCGCGCGACCCGGACGAGGTGACCATCACGTTCGAGCGCGGCGTCCCGGTGGCGCTCGACGGGCAGCGCTTCAGCGTGCTGCGGATCGTGCAGGAGCTGAACGCCGTGGCTGGCAAGCACGGCGTCGGTCGGATCGACGTCGTCGAGGACCGCCTCGTCGGCATCAAGTCGCGCGAGGTGTACGAGGCCCCTGCGGCGATCGCGCTCATCACGGCGCACGAGGAGCTCGAGCGCCTCACCCTCGAGCGCGACGTGAACCGCTACAAGCGCGGTGTCGAGTCGGAGTGGGCCGACCTGGTCTACGGCGGTCTGTGGTTCGGCGGGCTGAAGCGCAGCCTCGACGCCTTCGTCGACCACACCCAGCAGCACGTCTCCGGCGACGTCCGCCTCCAGCTGCACGGCGGTCGGGCGACGGTGACCGGCCGTCGCTCGGAGCAGAGCCTCTACGACTTCGACCTCGCCACGTACGACACCGGCGACACGTTCGACCAGTCCCTCTCGAAGGGCTTCATCGAACTCTGGTCGCTCCCCAGCAAGATCTCCGCCCGCCGCGACGCGGCGAACTGACACCCGCCGCCACCCGGCCCGACGACAACGACGCAGGACGACATGACCGACGAGAAGACCGACGCCACCAACACCGGAGCCCTCTGGGGCGCCCGCTTCGCCGACGGCCCGAGTGCGGCCCTGGCAGCGCTGTCGAAGTCGACGCACTTCGACTGGCAGCTCGCCCCGTACGACATCGCCGGCTCCCGCGCGCACGCCCGGGCCCTGCACACGGCGGGGTACCTGACGGCGGACGAGCTCGAGCGCATGCTCGCCGGACTCGACCGGCTCGAGGCCGCGCACGCCGACGGCACGCTGCAGCCCGACGAGTCCGACGAGGACGTCCACGGCGCCCTCGAGCGCCTCCTCATCGCCGACCTCGGTCCGGAACTCGGCGGCAAGCTCCGCGCCGGCCGCAGCCGCAACGACCAGATCGCGACGCTCGGCCGCATGCACATGCTCGACCACGGGCGGCGCATCGGCCGGCTCGTGATCGACCTGGTCGACGCGATCACCCAGCAGGCCAACGAGCACCCGGCAGCGATCATGCCGGGTCGCACGCACCTGCAGCACGCGCAGCCCGTCCTCCTCGCGCACCACCTGCTGGCGCACGCGTGGCCGTTGGTCCGCGACCTCGAGCGCCTCCGCGACTGGGCGGGCCGCGCGAGCGTGAGCCCGTACGGCGCCGGTGCCCTCGCCGGCAGTTCGCTCGGCCTCGACCCCGCCGCGATCGCCGCGGAGCTCGGGTTCGACCGCCCGGCCGACAACTCGATCGACGCCACGGCCGCCCGCGACGTCGTCGCCGAGTTCGCGTTCGTCCTCGCGCAGATCGGCATCGACGTCTCGCGTCTGTCGGAAGAGGTCATCCTCTGGAACACGAAGGAGTTCGGCTTCGTCCGGCTCCACGACGCCTTCTCGACCGGCTCGAGCATCATGCCGCAGAAGAAGAACCCCGACATCGCCGAGCTCGCGCGCGGCAAGTCCGGTCGTCTGATCGGCAACCTGACGGGTTTGCTCGCGACCCTGAAGGGACTGCCGCTCGCCTACAACCGTGACCTGCAGGAGGACAAGGAGCCCGTCTTCGACTCGGTCGCCACGCTCGAGGTCCTGCTGCCAGCCTTCACCGGCATGATCGCGACGCTCACCTTCGACACGGACCGGATGGCCGAGCTCGCGCCGCAGGGCTTCTCGCTCGCGACCGACGTGGCCGAGTGGCTGGTCCGCCAGGGTGTCCCGTTCCGCGATGCGCACGAGGTGTCCGGTGCGCTGGTCCGGTACTGCGAACAGCGCGGCATCGAGCTCGACGACCTGACCGACGACGAGTACCGGTCGGTCTCCGAGCACCTGACCCCCGGGGTCCGTGCCGTGCTCACGATCGAGGGCAGCGTCGCGTCCCGATCGGGTGTCGGCGGGACCGCTCCGGACCGTGTGGCCGAGCAGCTGGCGTCCGTCACGCGTCGCGTCCACGACCTGGCCGAGGGCGCACCCTTCACGCGATGACCGAGGGGCTGCTCGCGATGCTCGCCGAGCCGGCGCCGCGCATCGCACCGGCGCTGCTCGGTGCGACGATCGCTGGCCGAGGCGTGACCCTGCGCATCACCGAGGTCGAGGCCTACTTCGGCCCCACCGACCCCGGCTCGCACGGCCACCGCGGTCCGACCGAGCGCAACCGCCACCTGTTCGGCTCGCCGGGCACCCTGTACGCGTACCGCTCGTACGGCATCCACACCTGCGTCAACGTCGTGAGTGCACCGGCCGGCACCTCCTCCGGTTCCCTGCTCCGCGGTGCGCAGGTGATCGAGGGCGTCGACACCGCACGCGGACTACGTGGCCCGTCGGTCGCCGACGTCGCGTTGGCGCGTGGCCCCGGCAACCTCGGTGGTGCTCTCGGCGCGGTGCTCGGACAGGACGACGGCACCTCGCTGCTCGACGGGTCCGGTCCGTTCGTGCTCACGTTGGCACCCGGCCTGGAGGCGCGGCTCGCCTCCGCCTCGCCGGCCCAGGTCGTCGAGGAACTCCTGACCGAGACCGCACCCGGCCCCGGCGGGACGGGTCCGGTCCCGCGCATCTCGCGCGGACCGCGCACCGGCGTCGGCGGCATCGCCGGCGGTGCGCAGTACCCCTGGCGCTTCTGGTTGACGGGCGACCCGACGGTCTCGACGTACCGACGGCACAAGGGTGCCCTCGACTGATCCCCACCGGCACGGCCGGCCCGCCGCTGGCGCGTCGCGCCGGAACCGGCGGCGTGGGCCCAGACGCACCACGGGCCTCCCGGTCGACGGCGCGATGTCGGTGGTGCGCCGCCGCTACGATGGCGGGGTGTCCAGTGATACCGCTCAAGACGTCCTGACGCGCCAGCAGAACGACCCCACCTTCGCCTCGGTGTGGGACGAACTGCGCTGGCGCGGTCTGGTGCAGGTCTCGACCGACGAGACCGCACTCCAAGAGGCCCTCGACGGTGATCCGATCACGTACTACTGCGGCTTCGACCCCACGGCACCGTCGCTGCACTGCGGCAACCTGCTGCAGCTCCTGACCATGCGTCGGTTGCAGCTCGCCGGGCACAAGCCGCTGGCGCTCGTCGGGGGATCGACGGGGCTCATCGGCGACCCGCGTCCGACGGCGGAGCGCACGCTGAACACCCGCGAGACCGTCGCCGAGTGGGTGGCGCGTCTGCAGGGGCAGGTGTCACGGTTCCTGAGCCCGGACGGTGACAACGGCGTCCGGCTGGTGAACAACCTGGACTGGACGTCGCCGATGTCCGCCATCGACTTCCTGCGCGACGTCGGCAAGTACTTCCGGGTGAACTCGATGCTCAAGAAGGACGCCGTCGCCGCGCGGTTGAACTCCGACGCTGGGATCAGCTACACGGAGTTCAGCTACCAGATCCTGCAGGGCCTCGACTACCGCGAGCTCTTCCGGCAGTACGGCTGCACGCTGCAGACGGGTGGCTCGGACCAGTGGGGCAACCTGACCTCGGGGACGGAGCTCATCCGTCGTGCCGAGGGTGCGACGGTGCACGCGCTCGGGACACCCTTGATCACGAACTCGGACGGCACGAAGTTCGGCAAGAGCGAGGGCAACGCCATCTGGCTCGACGCCGAGATGACGTCGCCGTACGCGCTGTACCAGTTCTGGCTCAACACGGCGGATGCCGACGTGATCGCCCGGTTGCGGGAGTTCACGTTCCTGTCCCGTGCCGAGATCGAGCGACTCGAGCAGGCGGTCGCCGACGAACCGTTCCGACGCGAAGCGCAGCGGACCCTCGCGTTCGAGGTCACCTCGCTCGTGCACGGGGTCGACGCCACCCAGGCCGCGATCGACGCCGCGGCTGCGCTGTTCGGCAACGGGGACCTCGGTGCCCTTGACCCGGACACCCTGCGGTCGGCGATCGCGGAGCTGCCGGGGTCGGTCACCATCGAGGCCGGCGCCGACGTGGCCCGGGCCCTCGTCGAGACCGAGCTCGTGAAGTCCCTCGGCGAAGCCCGGCGGGCGATCGACCAGGGCGGCGTGTACGTGAACAACGTCCGAGCCGAGGACGCCACCGCACCGCTGTCGGACCTCGCCCTGCCCGGGGGAGTCCTCGTGCTCCGCCGCGGCAAGAAGACCCTCGCCGGCGTGACGCTGGCCTGATCGCCCCGGCACCCGGGCGACGCGTGTTGCACAACGCGACACGCCCGGGATCGGGCCTGGCTTGGCACACTCGCCCAGGCCTGCGTAAAGTTCCTACTCGTCACCCCAAAGGTGCGGCGGAGCGGCTGGAGCGAAAGCCCAGAGCGCGTCGGCCCTCAAGCGGGACCATCCTCCACTGAAGATCAGATCTCGCCTTGTGCTCGATCGCTTCGACGCCTAGGATGACAAGCCCACCGGTTCTCTCCCCTCGGGGATGAGCCACAGGACCTCCGGGTCCGACGACACACCGGTGGCAAGCCAAGTACACAAGCCTCGTGGCTGGAGCTCGAACCTGAGCCGAAGAGCGAGTGCGTCTGGTCCTTGAGAACTCAACAGCGTGCACATTGTCAATGCCAATTTATTGATTGACCTCGTGCCTGGGCAGCTTCGGTTGTTCAGGTCATGATGCAATTCCTTTTGGATTGAAGATTGTCAGTAGACAGTCAACAGTCAGAATCAACTCGGTCTGATGCCCTTTGGGTGTTGGGTCTGTATTTTTTTACGGAGAGTTTGATCCTGGCTCAGGACGAACGCTGGCGGCGTGCTTAACACATGCAAGTCGAACGATGATGCCCAGCTTGCTGGGTGGATTAGTGGCGAACGGGTGAGTAACACGTGAGTAACCTGCCCCTGACTCTGGGATAAGCGTTGGAAACGACGTCTAATACTGGATATGATCACCGGCCGCATGGTCTGGTGGTGGAAAGATTTTTTGGTTGGGGATGGACTCGCGGCCTATCAGCTTGTTGGTGAGGTAATGGCTCACCAAGGCGACGACGGGTAGCCGGCCTGAGAGGGTGACCGGCCACACTGGGACTGAGACACGGCCCAGACTCCTACGGGAGGCAGCAGTGGGGAATATTGCACAATGGGCGAAAGCCTGATGCAGCAACGCCGCGTGAGGGATGACGGCCTTCGGGTTGTAAACCTCTTTTAGTAGGGAAGAAGCGA
>NZ_SODN01000004.1:0-372016 GCF_004365385.1 Curtobacterium sp. PhB190
ACGCCTCGACGCCATGACGCCGAGAGAAGCTCTCGACGAGCTACTCTCGGCGTCACTGACAGGCGGTGTTGCACCGACCACTTGAATCCACCCGGGAACGGTTCGCGGAGATCTGTCGCTTTCGCGGATCTGGACGTGCGGAAGGGCGGACGGGAGGCGCGGGGCGGCGCCGCCACGGGCCTCCCGTCCGGCGGTCGGCCACGTCGACTGCCGGAGTCACGTTGTTCACGTGACCGTAACGCCGGAAACCGCGTGTCGCTGGCGGGGTGTCGGAGGGCGGACGTACGTTGTCCCCATCGGGCACCGCGCCCGATCGAAGCGGCCACAGTCGGTGCTTCGGGACCCGCTCCACGGCCGCGTTCGAGGACATGGACCGGGCTGCTCGCGGCCCGGGGATGGAGTGGTCGTGACCTCTCAGAACGTCTCTCGCGGAACCCAGCACCAGCCCACCGCGGACTCGTCCACGTCGGTCGCCCAGCGCACGTACGTGCTCGACACATCGGTGCTCCTCAGCGATCCGCGGGCCTTGTTCCGCTTCGCCGAGCACGCGGTGATCCTGCCCGTCGTGGTCGTCAGCGAACTCGAGTCGAAGCGCAACGACCCGGAGATCGGGTACTTCGCGCGGCAGGCCCTGCGGCTGCTGGACGAGATGCGCATCGAACACGAACGGCTCGACTTCCCGATCGCGCTCGGTGACGGCGGTTCCTTCCGCGTCGAGCTGAACCACTCCAACCAGTCCGTCCTGCCGTCCGGGCTGCAGCTCGGCGACAACGACTCCCGCATCCTCGCCGTCGCCTCGAACCTGCAGAACGACGGGCTCGACGTGGTCGTCGTGTCGAAGGACCTGCCCCTGCGCGTCAAGGCGTCGTCGATCGGCATGGCGGCCGAGGAGTACCGAGCCGAGCTCGCGGTCGACTCCGGCTACACCGGCATCGCCGACCTGCAGGTCTCGGGCGAACAGATGGCCGATCTGTACGAGAAGGAGGAGATCCGCTCCGTCCAGCTCGACGGCGTGCCGGTCAACACCGGTGTCGTCATCCACTCCGAGCGCGGTTCGGCCCTCGGTCGCGTGCACACCGCCGGTTCCGTCGCCCTGGTCCGTGGCGACCGCGAGGTCTTCGGGTTGCGCGGCCGCTCCGCCGAGCAGCGGCTCGCGATCGACGCCCTGCTCGACTCCGAGATCGGCATCGTGTCCCTGGGCGGCAGCGCCGGCACGGGCAAGTCCGCGTTGGCCCTGTGCGCCGGGCTCGAAGCGGTGCTCGAGCGGCAGCAGCACAAGAAGATCATGGTGTTCCGGCCGCTGTACGCCGTGGGTGGCCAGGACCTCGGGTTCCTGCCCGGTGACGCCGGCGAGAAGATGAACCCGTGGGCGCAGGCGGTCTACGACACCCTCGGGTCGGTGGTGTCCGACAACGTCCTCGACGAGGTGATCGAGCGCGGCTTGATCGAGGTCCTGCCGCTCACGCACATCCGAGGTCGGTCCCTGCACGACGCGTTCGTGATCGTCGACGAGGCACAGTCGCTCGAACGGAACGTGCTGCTCACCATGCTCTCCCGCATCGGGCAGAACTCCCGCGTGGTGCTCACCCACGACGTCGCGCAGCGCGACAACCTCCGGGTCGGACGGCACGACGGCATCGCGAGCGTCATCGAGCGGCTGAAGGGCCACCCGCTGTTCGCCCACGTCACGCTGACGCGGTCGGAGCGCTCCGCGATCGCCGCCCTCGTGACGGACCTGCTGGACTCGCCCGACCTGGTGTAGCGCCCGGCTGTTCCCCACACACGAAAGCGACAGATCTCCGCGAACAGTTCGCGGAGATCTGTCGCTTTGGCGGAGGGGTCAGCGCGGAGGGGTTGCGCGGCAGGAGCTCAGTTCGGGTGGGTCATGGACAGGACGTCCAGTGCCGCGTCGAGCTGCTCCTCGGTGACCTCGCCACGCTCGACGTGGCCGAGTGCCATGACGGCCTGGCGGACGGTGATGCCCTCGGCGACGGCGTACTTCGCGACCTTGGCCGCGGCCTCGTAGCCGATGACCCGGTTGAGCGGGGTGACGATCGACGGCGACGACTCGGCGAACGCCCGGGCCCGCTCGAGGTTCGCCTGCAGCCCGTCGATGGTCTTGTCGGCCAGCACCCGCGAGCTGTTCGCCAGCAGGCGGATCGACTCGAGCAGCGCCGTCCCCATCACGGGGATCGCGACGTTGAGCTCGAACGCACCGGACGCACCCGCCCAGGCGATGGTGGCGTCGTTGCCGATGACCCGCGCGCCCACCATCAGGGTGGCCTCGGGGATCACCGGGTTGACCTTGCCGGGCATGATCGACGAGCCCGGCTGCAGGTCGGGGATGTGCAGTTCGCCGAGCCCGGTGTTCGGGCCCGACCCCATCCAGCGCAGGTCGTTGTTGATCTTCGTCAGGCTGACCGCGAGCACCTTGAGCGCCCCGGAGGCCTCGACCAGCGCGTCGCGCGCGCCCTGGGCCTCGAAGTGGTCGACGGCCTCGGTGATCGGCAATCCGGTGTCGCTCGCGAGCTGGGCGATGACCCGCTGCGGGAAGCCCTTCGGGGTGTTGATGCCGGTGCCGACGGCGGTGCCGCCGAGCGGGACCTCGGCGACGCGGGGGAGCGTCGCGGTGACCCGCTCGATGCCCAGGCGGATCTGGCGTGCGTAGCCGCCGAACTCCTGGCCGAGGGTGACCGGGGTGGCGTCCATCAGGTGCGTGCGGCCGGACTTCACGGCGTCGGCCCACAGCGTCGCCTTGGCCTCGAGCGACTCGGCGAGGTGCTCGAGCGCCGGGACGAGCGAGCGCAGCAGGGCTTCGGTCACGGCGACGTGCACCGAGGTCGGGAACACGTCGTTCGAGGACTGCGAGGCGTTGACGTGGTCGTTCGGGTGCACCGCGGTGCCGCCGATGTCCGACGCCAGCGTGGCCAGGACCTCGTTCATGTTCATGTTCGACGAGGTGCCGCTGCCGGTCTGGTACACGTCGACGGGGAACTGGTCGTGGTGCTGCCCACCGATGATCAGGTCCGCCGCGCCCGCGATGGCGTCGGCGACGGCGGGCTCGACGATGCCGAGCTCGCCGTTCACGATGGCCGCAGCGCGCTTGATGCGGGCGAGCGCCACGATCTGGGCCGACTCGAGCCCGGTGCCCGAGATGGGGAAGTTCTCGACAGCGCGCTGGGTCTGGGCGCGGTACAACGCCGACTTCGGCACCCGCACCTCGCCCATGGTGTCGTGCTCGATGCGGAACTCGGTCTCGGTGGTGTCGGTCACGTCGTCGTGGTCCTTCCTGGGGTGCTCGCCGGACGCGGTCGCGTCGGGGGACTGCGCCGGCGCACGAGGTCTCCGTGGGTCACGGAACCGGCGCCGGGCGTCTCGTTCGACTGTACCGGTGCGACGGATGTGGGACGTGCGGGTGCGGCGCCGAGGGGCCGTCAGGCGTTGCCGACCACCGTGTCGATCGTGACCTCGCCCGTGCCGAGGTCGTAGGTCGCGCCGACGACGGCCAGCCGGCCCTCGGCGATCGCGTCGGAGACGGCACCGGAGCGCTCGAGCACCTGGCGGAGCGTGGCCTCGAGGTGGGCGGCGCCGATCGCTTCCTGCGGGAGCTCGGCGTCGGTGGCGCGGACCTTCTCGACGCTCGGGGCGATGGCGTCGACCAGGGCCTGCAGGTGCGGCGCGGGGACCGGCTCACCCGAGCGGGCGGCGGCGACGGCACCGCACCGGGTGTGGCGCAGGACGACGACGAGCGGGGTGCCGAGCGCGACGACCGCGAACTCGATCGACCCGAGCACGACGTCGTCGACGATCTGCCCGGCGTTGCGGATGGCGAAGAGGTCACCGATGCCCGCGTCGAACACGTGCTCGAACGGCACGCGCGAGTCGGAGCAGCCGAGGACGGTCGCGAACGGCGCCTGCGACCCCTGGAGCTCGGTGCGGCGGTCGGGGTCCGTGCGGCCCATGCGGCGCTTGTCGGCGGCGAAGCGGGCGTTGCCGTCGACGAGCAGGCGCAGGGCGTCGGACGGGGTGGAGGCGGCGCGGTCGGGCATGGGGCTCCTCGGATCGGGTCGGATGAGGTCGAGTGGTCGGGCGCCGGGGTGTCCGGCAGGATTCGTCCGGCGGTCGCTACTGGGAGAACTGCTTCGTCACGGCCGTGGCCACGGTGCGGTACGACGAGTCGTCGGCGGTGCCGGAGAGCACGATCGTGTTGGTGCCGAACGTGGACACGAGCGAGTACGCGTGGTTGCCGGCATCCGAGCCCTCGGCCCGTCGGTCGTACACGGTCCACTTGGTGCCGTCGATGACGCGGGTGCCGGTCGACGGTCGCTGGTCGAGCTGGTTCGAGACCCACGAGCCGTTCGCGTCCACGCCCTGCTGCAGGCTGAGGTACTGCTTGTCCGGCGTCACGAACCCGACGGTCCAGACGTCGACGTCGTCCGAGGTCTTGTCGGAGAAGTCGGCCCGGTTCGACGTGAAGCCGCTCGGCAGGTCGGGGGCGGCGAGGGTGATGTCGCCGACGTGGGCATCGGCCGCGATCTGCTGGTAGTCGACGGTGCGGTCGACCGTGGTGTTCGGCCGCACGACCACGGCGACGAGGAACAGCACGATGCCGAGCGACGCGATGAGCGCGATCACGAGGTTGAAGGCCGTCTGGTGCTGGCGGCGAGCGGTCCGTGCGGCGTCCTTGCGGGCCCAGGTCTCCTCTGCCGTCTCGGGTCGGCCGAGCTCGGCGACGATCGGGCGACCGTTCGCGTCGGTCATCGGGCGGAGCCGTCCTCGGCGCTGCTGGCCGCGCGGGCCGCGTCGAGCCGGGCACGAGCGCCGACGAGCCACTCTTCGCAGCGGGCGGCCAGGGCCTCGCCGCGCTCCCAGAGCGACAGCGAGCGCTCGAGGGTCGCGGAGCCCTGTTCGAGCTCGCTCACGACGCGCACGAGTTCGTCGCGGGCTGCTTCGTAGCTCAGCGACTGGACGTCGGTCTGCTCGGGTTCCTGCTGGGATGGCACGACTCGATCCTACCGAGGGTCCACCGACTGACCGACGTGCCCGCTGCGCCTGGGGAGAACACCGGCCGGTAGGGTCGCGCCATGACAGATCTCCCCGAGGGCGTGGACTGGTACCCGGCACCGGACGGACCGAGCGCTGGGCGCGACGGGCTGCCGGGCCGCCCCTCGCTCGCGGTCGTCCTGCCCGGCGGCGGGTACGGCATGCACGCTCCGCACGAGGGTGAGGGGTACGCCCGCTGGCTGAACGGGATCGGCATCGACGCGGTCGTGTTCGCGTACCCGCTCGCCCCGCACCGCCACCCGGACGCCGTGGTGGCGACCCGAGCGCTCGTCCGTGACCTGCGTGCCGGACGCTGGGCGGGCCTCCCGTCCGATCCGCGGATCGTCGTGATCGGTTCGTCGGCAGGCGGGCACCTCGCGGCCCTCGTGTCGAACGCACCGACGCCGGCCGAGCGCGCCGTGTCGGACGTCGACGACCGACCCGACCTGACGGTGCTCTGCTACCCGGTGACGTCGATGACGGACCACCCGCACGTCGGCAGCTCCGACAACCTGCTCGGACCGGGCGCGAGCGTCCGCGAGCGGTCCGCGGTGGACGCGGACCTGCTCGTCGACGACCGGACCCCGCCGACCTTCCTGTGGCACACGGCCGAGGACGAGCACGTGCCGGTGACGCACTCGCTGTCCTACGCACACGCGCTGGCGCGGCACGGGGTGCCGTTCGACCTGCACGTGTTCGAGCGCGGGGTGCACGGCATCGGGCTCGCCGAGGGCCTCGGGCCGGCCGAGGCGTGGAGCACGTTGGCGACGACCTGGCTGCGCGACCGCGGCTGGTGACCAGGCCGTCGGCGACCCCGACGCGTCAGGCAGCCGGACCCGACCCGTCCGGACCCGGCCCGGCCGAACCCGACCCGTCCGGACCCGGCCCGTCCGGCTCGAGCGTTCCGGTCGCCGTCCCCGCGCCGAGCGTGACGTGCACCGGCGTCTGCCCGGTGAGGTCGTCGGACGACCGCACCACGCCGCCGTCGGCCCGCTGCACGATCGCGTAGCCGCGGCGCAGGGTGTCGCGCGGCGACAGTGCTCGGAGCCTGGCGGTCAGGTGCCCGACCTCGGAGTGGCCGCGCTCGAGCCGACGATCGAGCAGCTCCCGCGACCGGGAGAGGTCGCGGGCCACTTCCTCCGCGCGGGTGTCGACGAGCCACGCCGTCGACGCGAGCGCCGGGCGTGACCGGAGTGCTGCGATCCGGTCGGCCTCGACCGCGAGCGTCTGCGACAACCGCAGGCCGATGCGGGCGCGGGCCTGCCGGACGTTCGCGAGCTCCTCCGCGACGTCGGGCACGACGCGCTTGGCGGCGTCGGTCGGGGTCGAGGCGCGGAGGTCCGCGACCTCGTCGAGGATGGGACGGTCGGCCTCGTGCCCGATGGCCGACACGATCGGGGTGCTCGCTGCTGCTGCTGCGCGGACGAGTCCTTCGTCGCTGAAGCCGAGCAGGTTCTGGAAGTCGCCGCCACCGCGGGCGATGATGATGACGTCCACCGTCGGGTCGGCGTCGAGCTCGAGGATCGCCGCCGTGACCTCGCCCACGGTCCGCTCGCCCTGCACCGCGGTGTGGACGGTGCGGAACTCGACCTGTGGCCACCGGAGCTGCGCGTTGCGCTTGACGTCCTTCTCGGCGTCGGAGTCCTTGCCGGTGATCAGGCCGATCCGGTGCGGCAGGAACGGCAGACGCTTCTTGCGTGCGGGGTCGAACAGCCCCTCTTCGCCCAGGGTCCGGCGCAGTCGTTCGAGCCGTTCGAGCAGGTCACCGAGGCCGACGTGCTTCATCTCGACGACCTGCATGGTCAGCGAGCCGCCCTTGACCCAGTAGTTCGGCTTGACCGCTGCGACGACCCGGTCGCCCTGCTTGATGTCCGCCGGCACCCGGGACCGCACGCTCGACCAGATCGAGAACGACACCGTCGCATCGACCTCGACGTCCTTGAGCTTGCCGTACACGTTGCCGCCGGCGACGTTCCACTGCGTGATCTCGCCCTCGATCCACGCGGTGCCGAGCCGGTCGATCCAGTCGCGGAGCTTCGCGCCGAGGAGCGCGACCGGCCACGGGTTGTCGGCCGTCGGCGGGCCTTGTTCGATCGCCATGTCGCTCCTTCTCGTGCGGGACGTCCATCGTGCCCGACACCGGTGACAGCGGGCGAGCGGCGGGTTCTCCACAGCCGGCCCCCGCGCCCAGGTCGCGTGCGTCCCGCTCACCTATCATCGGGGACGTGACGATCACCAACGGCCACACGGTCCCGCTCGCCCCACCGCGTGTGCACGCGGCGCGTGGGCGACTGCGTGACGAGCCGGTCGCCGGTCCGAAGAAGGTGCTGCTCGCGGCACCCCGTGGCTACTGCGCCGGGGTCGACCGGGCGGTGGTGGCGGTCGAGAAGGCGCTCGAGCAGTACGGCGAGCCCGTCTACGTCCGCAAGCAGATCGTCCACAACGTCCACGTCGTGTCGACCCTCGAGCAGCGCGGTGCGGTGTTCGTCGACGACGTCGCCGAGGTCCCGCGCGGTTCGCACGTCGTCTTCAGCGCCCACGGCGTCTCACCCGCCGTCGTGGCCGGTGCCGCCGACCGCGACCTGCATGCCATCGACGCCACCTGCCCCCTGGTCACCAAGGTCCACCGCGAGGCCACCCGGTTCGCCAAGGCCGAGCGGACCATCATCCTGATCGGGCACACCGGCCACGAAGAGGTCGAGGGCACGATGGGCCACGCCCCCGAGCGCACGATCCTGGTCAACGGCCCGGACGACGTCGCCGCGCTCGACGTCCCCGATCCCGACAACCTCGTCTGGTTGTCGCAGACCACGCTGAGCGTCGACGAGACGATGGAGACCGTCCGCCTGCTGCGCGAGAAGTACCCGACCATCCAGGATCCGCCGTCCGACGACATCTGCTACGCCACCCAGAACCGCCAGGTCGCGATCAAGAAGGTCGCCCCGGGCACCGACCTGGTGATCGTCGTCGGCTCCGCGAACTCGTCGAACAGCGTCCGTCTGGTCGAGGTCGCCCTGGAGCACGGGGCGAAGGCCGCGCACCGCGTCGACTACGCGGAGGAAATCCGCCAGGAGTGGCTCGACGGCGTCGCCACCGTCGGCGTCACGAGCGGCGCGTCTGTCCCCGAAGAGCTCGTCGCCGAGGTCCTCGAACAACTCGCCGACGCCGGGTACGGCGCCGTGGAAGAAGTGGTGACCGCACACGAAGACCTGATGTTCTCGCTCCCCAAGGAGCTCCGCACCGACGCGTCGGGCAACCCGACGCGCGCGCTCGGCGGGCGTCGGGCATGAGCGGCGCGGACGGCTGGGGCTCGGTGCCGCAGCGCGAGCCGGGTCACGTCGACGACACGGCGGCACCCGGCCAGGAGGCCCGGGGCACGTCCCCGACGACGGCCGCCGGTGCCGTCAGCGGCCGGGTCCACGGCCGACCCGCCCCCGCGTACGGCGAGTACGCGCCCGAGGGATGGGTCAACCCGGTCCTGGTCGAACAGGAACGTCAGGAGCGCGAGCAGCAGGAGCGCGACCGCCGCCAGCAGGCGGCGAGCCAGGCCGGGCAGGACGGCGCGACCGCGTACCGGTCCGGTGCCGGTGCGCCGACCGGCACCGTGCCTCCAGGCCGACCCGGCGCAGCCGGCGACCCGACCACGGGCGGGCCGCAGCGGTCCGCGTCGACGAGCCGGTTCGGCCGCACGCCCGCCGACTTCGTCCTGACGGTCGGGCTGCTCGCCTTCGGACTCATCTCCGTGGTGCAGTCCCTCGCGGTGACCAACGTCGCGTCGACGGTGCGTCGGACCCTCGAGACGCAGTACACGGCGCTGAACGACCCGAGTGCACTGAGCGGTGCCGCGATCATCGGGGCGATCACGAACGTCGTGGTCTTCGCGCTCGTGGCGTGGTGGTCGATCCGCCGGCTCCGGGCACGCAAGCGCACGTTCTGGGTGCCGATCGTCGGCGCAGTCGTGGCCACGTTCGTGAGCACCATCGCGTTCGTCGTCGTGGTGTTCCAGGACCCGCAGTTCGTCGAGTTCATGATGCGCCAGGCCGGCGCCTGACCCTCGGACCGCCTGACCGCCAGGCTGCTCGCGGCGCTGGCATCCGCGCGTCGAGTGGTCGCAACACGCCGCATGCCCGCCGTCGAGCGGTCACGAAGTGTCGTCCGGCGCCGGGGCCCCCGACAGTTCGTGACCACTCGGTCTTGCGCGCGCGGGGAGTCGCGACCACCCCGGCCCGCGAACGCCGGCCAGGGCTCAGCCGGGCGGGATCAGCCGGGCGGGGCTCAGCCTGCCAGGAACGCCGCGACGGCGCCGTGCAGTGACGCCAGGTCCTCGACGTGCACGAGCTCGCGGATCGAGTGCATCGACAGCAGCCCGACGCCGATGTCGATCGTCGGGATCCCGAGCCGGGTCGCCGCGATCGGGCCGATGGTCGAGCCACCGGGGATCGTGTTGACGTTGACGAACGGCTGCCACGGCACCTCGGCGGTGTCGCACGCGGCGGCCCAGACGGCCTCGCCCTTGGCCTCGGTCATGTAGCGCTGGTTCGCGCTGATCTTCAGCAGCGGACCGGCGCCGGGGCGCGGACGGTTCGTCGGGTCGTGCTTCTCCGGCTGGTTCGGGTGCACCAGGTGCCCGGCGTCGCTCGACAGCAGCCACGAGGCGCGGAACGCTCGAGCGGCCTCGGAGCGGGTGGCGCCGAGACCCTCCTGCACGCGGCCGAGGACGTCCTCGAGGAACGGGCCACCGGCACCGGACGGGGTCGAGGAACCGATCTCCTCGTGGTCGAACGCCGCGAACACGGGGATGTGGTCACCGTCGGCCGGAGCGTCCACGATGCCGCGGAGTCCGGCGTGCACGCTCGTCAGGTTGTCCATCCGGCCCGACGCCAGGAACTCGCGCTCGATGCCGATGCGGGCGGGGGCCTGGGTGTCGGCGAGGAAGAGGTCCCACGAGACTGCATCGTCTCCGAGGCGAGCGCGCAGCCACTCCACGACCGAGGTCCCTCCGGCGTCGCCGTCCACCCCGACGATCGGCAGCGTGTGGCGTTGGCGGTCGATCTCCTTGCCGTCGTTCACCCCGCGGTCGAGGTGGATCGCGAGGTTCGGGATGCGGGCGACCGCGTCGGTGCTGACGAGCCGCACGCTGCCGTCGGCGTCGACGACCCGGCCGGCGATGCGCAGGTCGCGGTCGAACCACGTCGACAGGAGCGCGCCGCCGTAGACCTCGACGTTCAGCTGCTCCCACCCGCCGGTGCGGACTCCGGGGTTCGGCTTGATCCGGAACCCGGGGGAGTCGGTGTGTGCGCCGAGGATCCGGAACGGTGCCGTCGCCGTTGCACCCTCCGGCAGGCGCCACGCGATGACCGCACCGTCGCGGACCACGACGTACGCGCCGGGTTCGGTCGGCCAGGCGTCGAGCTCGGACAGCTCGGTGAACCCGGCTGCGACGAGGCGGTCGCGGGCGGCCGCTGCCGCGTGGAACGCGGTGGGCGACTCGGTGACGAACTGGGCGAACTCGGAGGCGATGGCGTCGACGGTCACCTGCCCATCGTGGCATGCGGTGGAGTCGACCGGACGCAGAACGGGGCACGTCCGTCGGACGCGCCCCGTTCCTCCTGGCAGTTGCTCCCGGTGTCAGCCCTTGGTGTGACCGGCGGAGCCGAGCACCTTCGCGGCCTCGCCCACGCGAGCCGCCATGGCGGACTCGGCGACCTTGCCCCAGGCGCGGGGGTCGTACTGCTTCTTGTTGCCGACCTCGCCGTCGATCTTCAGGACACCCTCGTAGTTCCGGAACATCGAGTCGGCGATCGAGCGCGTGAACGCGTACTGCGTGTCCGTGTCGATGTTCATCTTGATGACGCCGTTGCGGACGGCCTCGTGGATCTCGTCGTCGGTCGAGCCGGAGCCGCCGTGGAAGACGAGGTCGAGGGGGTTCTCGCCAGTGCCGTGCTTGGCTGCGACCGAGGCCTGGATCTCACCGAGGAGCTCGGGGCGGAGCTTCACGTTGCCGGGCTTGTAGACGCCGTGCACGTTGCCGAAGGTCAGCGCGGCGATCCAGCGGCCCTTGTCGCCCAGACCGAGTGCATCGACGACCTTCTCGACGTCGTTCGGGGTCGTGTAGAGGGCGTCGTTCGTGCCCTCGTGCTCGACGCCATCCTCTTCGCCGCCGACGACGCCGATCTCGACCTCGAGGATCGCGTTGATGTTCCGCGTCTTCGACAGCATGGTCTTCGCGATCTCGATGTTCTCGTCGAGCGGCACGGCCGAGCCGTCCCACATGTGCGACTGGAAGATCGGGTTGCGGCCGGCACGGACCTCTTCCTCGCTCGCCGCGATGAGCGGCAGGACGAAGCCGTCGAGGGCGTCCTTCGGGCAGTGGTCGGTGTGCAGCGCGACCGTGATGTCGTAGTTCTTCGCGACCTCGTGGGCGAACTTCGCCATCGCGAGGGCACCGGCGGCACGGTTCTTGATCGTCTGGCCGGCGAAGTAGTCGGCACCGCCCGTCGTGACCTGGAGGATGCCGTCCGAACCGGACTCCTGCAGGCCCTGGAGGACCGCGTTGATGGTCTGCGACGAGGACACGTTGACCGCGGGGTACGCGAACTTGCCCGCCTTCGCGCGTTCGATCATCTCGGCGTACTGTTCCGGCGTTGCGATGGGCACGTGGATCTCCTTCGACTTCGGTGATGTCCCCGCCGATCGTAGTCAGCCGGACTGGAGGGACGGTGCGGGTTACGCGGTCGGCTCGCGTCCGACGTGCACATGCGTGCACGGGCCCGGTGTCCGGACCGCCGGTCGGCCGCCGGTCGGTAGGCTCGGGTCGTGACTCCCTCTACGGAAACCGGCTCCCTGTTCCTCCAGCCCGACCGCAACCTGGCCCTCGAGCTCGTGCGTGCGACGGAGGCCGCCGCGATCCGTGCGCAGCCGTGGGTCGGACGTGGTGAGAAGAACCTCGCCGACGGCGCCGCGGTCGACGCGATGCGCAAGTTCCTCGGCACCGTGAACTTCGACGGCGTCGTCGTCATCGGTGAGGGCGAGAAGGACAACGCCCCGATGCTCTACAACGGCGAGCACGTCGGCAACGGCCACGGCCCGGCCTGCGACATCGCGGTCGACCCGATCGACGGCACCTCGCTCACCGCCGCCGGCCGTCAGAACGCCATCTCCGTCATGGCCGTCTCGGACCGCGGTTCGATGTACGACCCCTCCGCCGTGTTCTACATGGACAAGATCGCCGCCGGCCCCGAGGGTCGCGGGGTCCTGGACCTCGAGAAGCCGATCGGCGAGAACATCCGCGCGCTGGCGAAGGCCAAGGGCAAGGACCTCGAGGACATGGTCGTGGCCGTGCTCGACCGTCCCCGCCACGACGAGCTGATCCGCGCGATCCGTGCGACCGGCGCCGGCACGCGTCTGCTGCTCGACGGTGACGTCGCCGGTGGCATCGCCGCCGCGCTGCCCGGCTCGACGATCGACATGTGCGTCGGTGTCGGTGGCACTCCCGAGGGCATCATCACGGCGTGCGCGATCAAGGCGCTCGGCGGCGTGATCCTCGGCAAGCTGCAGCCGAAGGACGACGAGGAGCGCGAGCGCGCCATCGCCGCCGGCCACGACCTGGACAAGGTCCTCGACCAGGACGACCTGGTCACGGGTGACAACACGTTCTTCGTCGCCACCGGCGTCACCGACGGCGTGCTGGTCGACGGTGTCCGTCGCTCGCGCGGCGTCATCCACACCGACTCGCTCGTGCTGCGGTCCCGCTCGAACACCATCCGCCGGATCCAGGCGGACCACCGCGCGGAGAAGTGGTTCTGATCCCTGCGAGATCCTGATCGGCGCGAGTCATCGCTGAACCGTCGAGACCCGTCCGCACCACGTCGTCGCGTGGCGCGGACGGGTTTTCCCGTGCACGGGACGAGAGCACACGATGATTCGAATCATCGGCATCTGTGACCCCTGATGCGGTCACAACCGCACATCTGTGAAGAAGTGTGCGGAGATCGGACCTGGGGAGGAATGATGGGGCGGCCGTCGGGGTGGGATGTTGTCGATCAGGGTGATGATCCGGTCAAGGGTGATCCGTCGACGTTGCGGATGATGTCGCGGGAGTACCAGCGCATCTCCGACGCAGCGGATGACGCCTCGACCCGGTTGAAGTCGGTCAAGGGGTCCGGGTGGCTGACCGACTGGGAGGGTGAAGCGGCGGACGTGTTCGTCGACGCGATCGAGGACACCCCGTCGGACCTGACCAAGCTCGTCGACTCGTACGAACTCGCCGCGACGGCGTTGTCGGGGTGGGCGGACACGGTCGATGACACCCAGTACCGGGCTGATGGTGCGCTCGCGGACGCGAAGGACGCCTCCGGGGGCCTCGCCGCGGCGCAGGACCGGCTCTCCGATGCGCAGTCGAACCTGTCGCACTACCAGTCGGCGTCGTCTCGCTTGAGCACCGTCGCCGACAAGTACCCGGCTGGGTCCGAGGTGCCGGACGGGGTGGACGTGCCGTCGCCGGCGCAGTTGCGGGCGGCGTCCGACAACGCCTCCGTCGCGCAGGGGTCCGTGTCGTCCGCGCAGGGCGACATCGCGGCGGCGCAGTCGCGGATCGACGCAGCGAAGCGGCTCGTCGCCGATGCGAAGGGTGACTGGCAGGACGCGGAGCAGCGGACCGCGACGAAGATCGGTGAAGCGGCCGACGCGGGGCTGGGGAAGCAGTCCACGTGGGACAAGATCTTCGGGTCCGAGGCGTGGGAGACCATCGTGTCGGTGGCGAAGGTCGTCGTGGCGGTGGGTGGGATCATCGCGATGATCATCCCGGGGCCGTGGACGTTGATCATCGCGGCGATCGCGCTCGTGGTGTTGGCGGACACGTTGTACAAGATGAGCAAGGGTGAAGCCGACGGGTGGGACCTCGCGTTCTCCCTGCTCGACTGCGTCCCGTTGGCCAGCGGTCTGGGACGAACCGCGGCGATCGCGCGGGTAGCTGGCAAGCTCGCAAGCGCTCCGAAGGTGGTCGCCGCCTCGACGAAGGCTGTCGAGACAGGCACGAAGATCAGGAGAACGCTGCGGGACGTCTCCCCAGAACTAGCCGCGCGTGTGCGCGCCAACCCAGCCGTCCGGAGCAGAGTTCAGCTGCGGAAAGACACCAAGTTGGCGATCATCCGGGACGCAGAGCGGACCCCCGACGGTGACATCCTTTCCGGTACCGGTACCGGTACCGTCATCCCGATCAAACGGACGCCGGAGGGGCACCCTGTGCTGCATGATCCGAAGACGGGTCGTCCGTCTGACACCGGCATGACTGTGCCGGAGGCCGGAGCGGTGCATTACGGGCACCGCCCTGGCCACGAGTGGAGCGAGACCCGCATTCATGCCACGGAGAACGGATGGAGTCGACGGCGCGTCATCGAACACGAGAACGATCCGAAGAAGTTCCGGCTCGAGGATCCTGACGAGAACATGTCACATGCGCACGAGGCCGGACGCGGAAGCGCTGGATAGAATCAACCGATGAGCACTGCAACCGACAGTTCTGCTTTCTGGGACGCGATCACGGCCGACGATCCGAGGGCGATCGCGAGGACAGCAGCTGAAGGTTTCGAAGCGTCGGCAGCGTCACGAGTGAACCCGGATGCCATCACGCCGCTCCACTTCGCCGCTCAGAAAGGTGCGGTGCAAGCGATGCGAGCGCTCTTGGACCTCGGGGTGGAGGTAGACGCGCGGGATCGATGGGGGTCGACGGCTCTCCAGCTCGCAGTAGCCAACTCGGGTGACGGCGGAATCGATCCGGTGACCCTCTTGCTCGCTGCCGGAGCCGATCCCTGCTCCGTCAACGACCTTGGCGCGACCCCGCTGAGCTACGCTCGAATCTTTGCGGACGCGCCCGCCGGGATCATCACCGCGCTGCACGGAGACCGGGCGGTCGATGACGACGAGGGGGATGGATCAGTCGTGTTTGAGGCCGCTGCGCGCGGGTCACTCGCCGATATTCAAGCGGCAGTTCGAGGCGATCCGGCCGTGCTCAACTCGACGGTAGATGGGGAGACCCCGCTTCGTCTCCTCGTCCGACGTGCTCTTCCTGTGCGACCAAATCGACCAAACCCGCACCCGCTCGCTGTGGGCGACGCGGTGTCGGGTGCAAATGCGATGTTGAGAGCCGGAGCCAAAGCCCGCAAAGTTGGTGCAGACGGCTTCACCGCTCAAGGGTTCGCGCGAGCATTCCTGGCGCCGAAGCCCCTGATCAAGACCCTTGACGCAGCGGCCAAGAGGGAGCGTGCATGACCCTGCCACGTGTTGTGCAAGACGTAGGATGGATTGCCTCATTCCTCGGAGCCGACGTCGGTACTGCGCAGCAGGTAGGCGAGGTCGATGGAATCGACCTTCTGGCGATCTCCGGCCCCAAGGAACCGTTCGTCGTGGTGATGTCCGCGGGACTGGCTGAGCGTCCGATCGCAAGCATGTTTCCCCAAGAACTCCTCGTGACAGTGCAAGCTGACCACTGGGAGGGCGCGCTCATTCTGCTGCAGACAGCATTGGAAGTCGCCCTTGAACGCGGGCGCGGGTTCACCTACGGGGATCTGGTCGGGAACAGCGAACCGCTTCTCATCGGAACGCGCATCTCGGGCTTGATCGCCGATGTGAACCCGTGGCTCCCGGCCGAGTCAGCGACCCGTCGTGATGGCCGTGAAGTGCAGACCACGTTCGTCTCGATGCTCCCGCTGACGGACGAAGAACTCGAGACGCTCACGCGCACACCAGAGGCTGAGCGCGATTCGGCGCTCGGGAAACTCGATGATCAAGATCTCTTGAACCTCAAGCGGCGATGAACCTCGCGAAGCCGAAGCGGCTGAGGTTCGGATAAGTCGCAAGGCACGAATTGGTCGAAAGCGAATCCAGCTGGGTCTCACGACCTCCCGAAGCTCACCGGAGCACCACAGTGAGGGAACGTCGACTAACAACCGTCGAGGAACGGCAAGTCGAGGCGCGCTTGATCGCACCCGAGGGATTCCAGTACCCCGAGCGCTTCCAACGTGCCCTTGCACAAGACCCGCTTCCCGCCATCGATCCCTTCATGTGGACGTCTGAGTACGAGAGCCAGACAAAGAACTGGGCTGACATCGTTGCGGAGCAGTATCCGACCCGTTCCCTCGTGCCCTTCGCGAAGCACCAGGACACGGACGACGTGTTCTGTTTCGACGGTGGCGACCGTTCGGGCAACCCTCCTGTCCTGATCATCCACACGTTCGCTTCGCCCCGGACGGAATACCGGGGTCAGTGGACGTCGTTCGACGTCTGGTGGGAGGAAATGGAGGAGCACCGAGCAGTGTGGCTCGCGGAGCAGGAAGAGGACTGAGGCATGCCCCGAAAGGACACGTCGATCAGCAAGGCGATGTCGCACGCGTTGCGGCACGAACCGGGTGCGTACGGGCTGGAGCTCGGCGCCGACGGGAGCGTCCCGCTCGCAGATCTCGCCGGAGCCTTGGCGCGGTCGGGCGTGGTCACAACGGTGGAGGACTTGCGCCGCATCGTCGCCGAGTCTGACAAGCAGCGCTTCGCGGTGGAGGGTGACCTGATCCGCGCACAGTACGGCCACTCGACCGACGAGCGCATCGTGAAGCCAATGATCGTGCCGCGACCGGTGCTCTGGCACGCGACTTCTCCCGCGGCGGCTGAGTCGATCCTGCGCGATGGTCTCTCGCCCATGGGGCGCCAGTACGCGCATCTGACGACTGATCGAGAGCTGGCGATGCAAGCGGGTCGACGCAAGTCTCCCGCTCCCGTCCTGCTGCGGGTCGATGCGGGTCGCGCGCACCGGGAAGGCGTCGAGTTCTCGGAAGGCCACGACCGCGTCACGCTGGCGTTGGTCATCCCGCCGCGCTACATCACCGCAGCTGACGAGGCCTGATCCACGGGGTGACGGTCAGTCCTCGTCGACCGCCCCCACCAGCTCCGGCGCCGTGAGCAACCGCGGCTCGTCCTCGATCGACGCCGGGTCCGCGATGACCTTCGACTCGTCGAGCAGCGACAACCGCCGTGCACTCGGCAGCACCTGCCGCTCGAGCGACCCCACGAACCGGTTGTAGTCGACGACGGAGCCCCGGATCGAACGCCCGAGCTTGTCGACGTGTCCCGCCATCGTGGACAGTCGGCCGTAGAGTTCGCGCGAGACCCGGAAGAGCTCGTGCGCCTCTTGCGAGACGACGTCCTGCTGCCACGAGAACGCGACGGTCTTCAGCACGGACCACAGGGTCACGGGTGAGGCGAGGGCGATGCGCTTGCGGAAGGCGTGGTCGAGCAGGCCTGGGTCGGCGGCGAGGGCGCTCGAGATGAGGGACTCGGACGGGATGAAGGCGACGGTGAGCTCGGGGGAGGCGTCGTACCCGGTCCAGTACTCGCGCGCGGCCAGGGCGTCGACGTGCGCGCGGAGCGCCTTGACGTGCTGCCCGATGAGCTGGTCGCGGCGAGCACCCTCGGCGCCGGTAGCCGTCACCGGGATCTCGGCGGCCTGCAGGTACGCACTGAACGGCACCTTGGCGTCGACGGCGATGGTCTTGCCGCCGGGCAGGTGCACGACCATGTCGGGGCGGGCGGTGCCGGCCGAGGTGGTGACCGAGGACTGCACGTCGAAGTCGACCCGTTCGAGCAACCCGGCGGCCTCGACCACGTTGCGCAGCTGCGTCTCGCCCCACACCCCGCGGGTGCTGTTCGACGACAGGGCACTGGCCAGGGTGTCGGCCGTGGCGCGCAGGCGTTCCTCGGACTCGGCGGCCGAGCGGAGCTGGGCGGACAGGGCGCCGTACTGCTCGCTGCGGGACTGCTCGAGCTCGGCGATCTTCGTGCGCATGACGTCGAGGGTCTGCGCGACGGGGCTGAGGGCGGACAGCACCTTCGACTCGTTCTGGTTCCGGGCCGAGTCCGCGCCGTGCATGCGCTGCACGAGGTGCTCGAGCTCGGCCGAGCGCCGTTCGAGAGAGTCGACCTGTCGGCGGTACTGGGCGTCCTGCGCGTCGAGGCGTTCCTCGGCGTCGCGCCTGACCTCGTCGAGCCGTGTGCGGAGCGCCTCGGCGCTCGCGCGCGACGCGGCGGCGTCGACGCCGGCGCGCGACCGCGCGAGCGACCAGGCGACGACCGCACCGACGGCGATGCCGATCACGAGACCGATGACCAGGGCGAGGATCTGCATGTCGTGACCTTGGCAGGACCCACCGACACCGGGCCTCCCGGCACACCGACGCCGGGCGTCCCGGCACACCGACGCGGCCACGCGCCCGGCGGGACCAGCCCCGAAAACCATGTCATGACATTAGGGCAAACACGGTGTACAGTCGTGAACGTCCGCCGATGAAGCCGCACGGAAGGTCCACCACGTCGCATGACGAACCCCGCTCCCCACGCCTACGACGTGATCACGATGGGACGCGTCAGCGTCGACATCTACCCGCAGCAGACCGGCCCACTCGAAGACGTCATGACGTTCTCGAAGTCCGTCGGCGGCAGCGCGACCAACGTCGCCATCGCCGCAGCGCGCCACGGTGCCGACGCCGCGGTCATCACCCGCACCGGCAACGACCCCTTCGGCCGGTACATCGCCCGCACCCTGCCGGAGTTCGGCGTCGCGAACGCCTTCGTCGAGACGGTCGAGGGGCTGAACACCCCCGTCGCGTTCTGCGAGATCTTCCCGCCGGACGACTTCCCGCTGTACTTCTACCGTGCCCCGAAGGCGCCGGACCTGATGATCACGGCGAAGTCGCTGCCGCTGCACGAGATCGAGCGGGCGAAGATCTTCTGGACCACGGTGACCGGCCTGAGCGAAGAGCCGAGTCGGCAGGCACACCACGTCGCGTACGAAGCGCGCACAGCCGCGCAGAACAGCACGAAGAACCACACCGTCTTGGACCTGGACTACCGCTCGATGTTCTGGTCGAGCCCCGAGGCCGCGACGCGCGAGGTCGCCGTCGCCCTCGAACACGCCACGGTCGCCGTCGGCAACCGCGAGGAGTGCGAGGTCGCCGTCGGTGAGACCGATCCGGTCCGTGCCGCCGACGCCCTGCTCGAGCGCGGCGTCGAGATCGCCATCGTCAAGCAGGGTCCCAAGGGCGTGCTGGCGAAGACCCGCGACGAGTTCGTCGAGTTCCGCCCGCACCACATCGAGGTCGTCAACGGGCTCGGTTCGGGCGACGGCTTCGGTGGCGCGCTGACCCACGGCCTGCTGCAGGGCTGGGGTCTCGAACGGATCCTCGCCTTCTGCAACGCCGCCGGCGCCATCGTCGCGACCCGGTTCGAGTGCTCGACGGCGATGCCCACGAGCGACGAGATCGAGTCGTTCATCGCCAGCAACCCCGCCGACGGCACGAACCACACCAGCACGGGTGCGACCAACACCGAGGAGAAGACCCATGCCTGAGATCAGCCCCGCTGACTTCCAGCGCCTCCGGGACATCCGCGCCGGACAGCCCGAACTGGTGCGGTCCGTGCTCGACGCTCGGCACAAGCGCTCCCTGCTCGCCGACGACGGCAAGCTCTTCATCGTCGCCGCCGACCACCCGGCACGCGGTGCCCTGGCGGTCCGGAACGACGAGTCCGCCATGGCCGACCGCTACGACCTGCTCGAGCGGCTCGTCACGGCGCTCGGTCGCCCCGGGGTCGACGGGGTGCTCGGGACGCCCGACATCCTCGAGGACCTGGCACTGCTCGGCGCCCTCGACGGCAAGGTCGTCGTCGGGTCGATGAACCGCGGCGGGCTGCGCGGCGCGACGTTCGAGATGGACGATCGCTACACCGCGTACTCGGCGCAGGCCATCAAGGACTCCGGGCTCGACTTCGCCAAGCTCCTGGTGCGCATCGCGCTCGAGGACGCGGGCACGGCCCCGACGCTCGAGGCCACGGCCCGCGCCGTCAGCGAGGCCGCCGCACTCCAGCTGCCGATCATGCTCGAGCCGTTCATGTCCGCGTGGCAGGACGGCCGGGTCGTGAACGACCTGACCGCCGACGCCGTCATCACCTCGATGGCGATCGCCGCGGGCCTGGGGGAGTCCAGCGCCTACAGCTGGCTCAAGATCCCGGTCGTCGACGACATGGAGCGGGTGATGGCGGCGACGACGCTGCCGACGCTCCTGCTCGGTGGCGACCCGTCGAGCAAGCCGCTCGAGACGTACGCCAAGTGGGCCGATGCCCTGGCCCTGCCCGGCGTGCGCGGCCTGGTCGTCGGCCGGACCCTGCTCTACCCGCCGGACGGCGACGTCGCCACCGCGGTCGACGTGGCCGCCGGCCTCGTCCACACCGGGAGCGCCGGCACCGCGAACGCCGGCACCACGCACGAACAAGCCACCACACTCGAAGGAAGCAACGCATGACCACCACGGAGACCGCCACCACCACCGTCGGCCACTGGATCGGCGGCAAGCACGTCGAGTCCGCGTCGGGCAACAGCGCCCCCGTGTACGACCCGGCCCTGGGCGTCGCGACGAAGCAGGTCGCCCTGGCGAACGAGGACGAGATCCAGACCGCCATCGCGAGCGCCAAGGCGGCGTTCCCGGCGTGGAGCAACCTGTCGCTCACCAAGCGCCAGCAGATCCTGTTCTCGTTCCGCGAGATCCTGAACCGCGACAAGGGCGAGCTCGCCGAGATCATCACGAGCGAGCACGGCAAGGTCATCGACGACGCGCTGGGTGAGATCGCCCGTGGGCAGGAGGTCGTGGAGCTCGCGACGAACATCCCGAGCCTGCTCAAGGGCGAGTTCTCCGACCAGGTCTCGACCGGCATCGACGTGTACTCGATCCGGCAGCCGCTCGGCGTCGTGGGCATCATCAGCCCCTTCAACTTCCCGGCGATGGTGCCGCTGTGGTTCCTGCCGATCGCGATCGCCGCGGGCAACACCGTCGTGCTGAAGCCGTCCGAGAAGGACCCGAGCGCCGCCATCTGGCTCGCTGAGAAGTTCTCCGAGGCCGGTCTCCCCGACGGTGTCTTCAACGTCCTCAACGGCGACAAGCTGAGCGTCGACGGCCTGCTCACGAGCCCCGACGTCGAGTCGATCTCGTTCGTCGGTTCGACGCCGATCGCGCAGTACGTCTACGAGACCGGCACGAAGCACGGCAAGCGCGTGCAGGCCCTGGGCGGCGCGAAGAACCACATGCTGGTGCTGCCGGACGCCGACCTCGACCTGGTCGCGGACAACGCCATCAACGCGGGCTTCGGCTCCGCCGGTGAGCGCTGCATGGCGATCTCGGTCGTCGTCGCCGTCGAGCCGGTGGCCGACGAGCTCATCCAGAAGATCAAGGACCGCGCGGCCACCCTGCGCATCGGCGACGGTCGTCGCGGATGCGACATGGGCCCGCTCGTCACGAAGCAGCACCGTGACAAGGTCGCCTCGTACATCGAGGTCGCAGAGCAGGACGGTGCGGTGGTTGTGGTGGACGGCCGCACCGTCCGACCCGACGGCGACGAGAACGGCTTCTGGCTGGGCCCGACGCTGATCGACCAGGTCCCCACCACGAGCCGCGTCTACACCGAGGAGATCTTCGGCCCGGTGCTGAGCGTCGTCCGCGTCGCCACGTACGAAGAGGGCCTCGAGCTCATCAACTCGGGTGCGTACGGCAACGGGACCGCCATCTTCACCAACGACGGCGGCGCTGCCCGTCGCTTCCAGCGCGACGTGCAGGTCGGCATGATCGGCATCAACGTCCCGATCCCCGTGCCGGTCGCGTACTTCTCGTTCGGCGGCTGGAAGAACTCGCTGTTCGGTGACCACAAGGCGTACGGTGCCGACGGCGTGAGCTTCTTCACCCGCCAGAAGGCGATCACGAGCCGCTGGCTCGACCCGTCGCACGGCGGCATCAACCTCGGCTTCCCGTCGAACAACTGAGCCGCAGCATGGCGAACGAACAGCACGAGCACGACCAGTGGTTCATCCCGAAGGGGAGCCGGCCGGAGGCCGGCTGGACCGACGTCGTCGACGGCCGCATCGCAGGATGGGCGCACACCGGGCTCCGGACCGGCACCCTGACGGACGGTGACCCGACCGGTACGCGCGAGTTGCGCCTCCCGGCCGACGCCGTGGAGCGCATCGTCGTGCCGCTCGCCGGGTCGTTCCACGTGACCTACGCGGGCGCCGCCGGTGACGGCGAGCAGGCCCTGCAGGGGCGCGCGAACGTCTTCGAGGGCCCCACCGACGTCCTGTACCTCGGATCGGGCACCGCGGCGACGATCACCGGCGCAGGCCGGTTCGCGGTCGCCGAGGCGCCCACCGACACCGTCAAGCCGACCACGTACGTGGCCCGGCAGGACGTGCCGGTGGAGCTCCGCGGTGCCGGGCAGTCGAGCCGCCAGGTGCACAACTTCGGCACCCCGGCGGCCCTCGACGCGGACAAGTTCATCGTGTGCGAGGTGATCACGCCGGCCGGCAACTGGTCGTCGTACCCGCCGCACAAGCACGACACGAACGTGCCGGGCGAGGAGTCGAACCTCGAGGAGATCTACTACTACGAGTCCGCGGTGGCCCGCGGTGTCTCGGCTCCGACCACCGCCGACCCGTTCGCGCTGCACCGCACGTACGCCTCGGACGACCGTCCGATCGACGAGTTCCGCGAAGTGCGCACCGGCGACGTCGCGCTGGTGCCGCACGGCTGGCACGGTCCCGCCGTCGCCGCCCCCGGCTACGACATGTACTACCTCAACGTGATGGCCGGGCCCGACCCGGAGCGCGTCTGGAACATCACCGACGACCCGGCGCACGGCTGGGTCCGCCAGGCCTGGGCGAGCGAGCAGCTCGACCCGCGCCTGCCCTACGAAAGGAAGCACGCGTGACCACCACCACGCGCCGGATGACCGTCGGCCAGGCACTCGTCGAGTTCCTGGCCAACCAGTGGACCGTCGACGGCGACGTCCGCGAACGCACCATCCCGGGGATCTTCGGCATCTTCGGGCACGGCAACGTCGCCGGCGTCGGACAGGCCACCAAGCAGCTCCACGTCGAACAGCCCGGCCTGCTGCCGTACCACCAGGCCCGCAACGAGCAGGCGATGGTGCACGAGGCCGTCGGCTTCGCCCGCATGCACCGCCGCCGTGCGACCTTCGCCGCGACGGCGTCGGTCGGCCCGGGCGCCGCGAACATGCTCACCGCCGCTGCGCTCGCGACGACGAACCGGCTGCCCGCACTGCTGCTGCCGTCGGACACGTTCGCGACACGGACCACCGACCCGGTGCTCCAGCAGATCGAGCTGCCGCACGACACCTCGATCCAGGTGACGGACGCGTTCCGGCCGCTGTCGCGCTACTTCGACCGCGTCGAGCGCCCCGAACAGCTGTTCTCGATCGCGCTCGCCGCGATGCGCGTGCTCACCGACCCGGCCGAGACCGGTGCCGTGACGATCGCCCTGCCCGAGGACGTGCAGGCCGAGGAGTTCGACGTCCCCGTCGCGTTCCTGCAGCCGCGCGAGTGGCACATCCGTCGGCCGCTGCCCGAGCACGGGCCGCTGGCGCGTGCGGTCGCCGCGATCCGGGGCGCGCAGCGTCCGGTGATCGTCGCGGGCGGTGGCGTGCTGTACTCCGGCGCGGAGCACGAGCTCGCCGCCTTCGTCGAGGCCACCGGCATCCCGGTCGGTACCTCGCAGGCCGGCGGCGGCTCGCTCGTCTGGGACCACCCGCAGTACCTCGGTGGCATCGGCGCGACCGGCACGGCCGCCGCGAACGCGGTCGCCGCGCAGGCGGACGTCGTGATCGGGATCGGCACGCGCTACAGCGACTTCACGACCGCGTCGCGGACCGCGTTCCAGAACCCGGACGTCACGTTCGTGAACGTCAACGTGGCCGCGTTCGACGCGTACAAGCACGGTTCGCAGCTGCCGCTGATCGCGGATGCCCGGGAGGCCCTGGTCGCGTTGACCGCGGCGCTCGCGTCGTCCGGGGCGTCACCCGCAGAGCCCGCGTTCGTCGTCGACGCCGCCTACGCTGCGGAGATCGCGTCGCTGAAGGCGGCGTGGGACGCGGCCGTCGACGGCGCGTTCGCGCCGTCCGGCGCCGACCTGCCCGGTCAGCCGGAGATCATCGGCGCCGTGCAGTCGGTGTCCGACCCGCGCGACGTCGTCATCCAGGCGGCCGGCTCGCTGCCCGGCGACCTGCACAAGCTCTGGCGTGTGCAGGACGCCCTCGGCTACCACGTCGAGTACGCGTTCTCGTGCATGGGCTACGAGATCGCCGGCGGCATCGGCGTCCGTCGTGGCGCCCCGGACCGCGACGCGATCGTCATGGTCGGCGACGGCAGCTACCTCATGCTGCACACCGAGCTCGTCACCGCCGTGGCCGAGGGCATCAAGATCATCGTCGTGCTCATCCAGAACCACGGGTACGCGTCGATCGGGCACCTGTCCGAGACCGTCGGGTCCGAGCGCTACGGCACGAAGTACCGCTACCTGGACGAGACGCAGTCGTTCGACAACGGCGACCCGCTGCCGGTCGACCTCGCGGCGAACGCGCGGTCGTACGGCGTCGACGTGATCGAGGTCCAGCCCGGCCCGGACAGCATCGAGGACCTCAAGGCCGCGGTGCGCCAGGCGAAGGCGAACGACCACACCACCCTCGTGCACATCAACTCGGACCCGCTGGTCTACGCCCCCGAGGGCGACGGCTGGTGGGACGTGCCGGTGGCGCAGACCTCGACGCTGTCGAGCACGCAGACCGCCCGCGCCGAGTACGAGCAGCAGGTCGCCGCACAGCGCCCGCTGCTCGGCTGAGCACCACCGTCCACCACACGCACCACACCCAGAAAGCAGACGACGACGTCATGACCGACACCGCCACCGCCACCGACGCCATCCGGATCGGCACCGCCCCCGACTCGTGGGGCGTCTGGTTCCCCGACGACCCCAACCAGGTGCCGTGGAAGCGCTTCCTCGACGAAGCGGCCGCAGCCGGGTACGAGTGGATCGAGCTCGGACCGTACGGCTACCTGCCGACCGACCCGTCGCAGCTGTCGGACGAGCTCGAGTCGCGCGGGCTGAAGCTGTCCGCCGGAACGGTGTTCACCGGGTTCCACAAGGGTGAGGACCAGTTCCAGCGTGCCTGGGACCAGGCCGTGGCGGTCGCTGGTCTGGCGGCGAAGCTCGGCGCCCAGCACCTCGTGACGATCCCGGACCTGTGGCGCTCGGACGCAACGGAGGAGATCCTCGAGTCGCGCACCCTGACCGACGAGCAGTGGGACCGCCTCGGCAAGGGCCACGACCAGCTCGGCAAGGCGCTGCTCGAGGAGTACGGCGTCCACCAGCAGTTCCACACCCACGCGGACAGCCACGTCGGCACCTACAAGGAGACCGTGCGGTTCCTGTCGGAGACTGATCCGGCGTACACGAACCTCTGCCTCGACACCGGGCACTTCGCGTACTACGGCGGCGACAACCTCAAGCTCATCGCCGCGCACCCGGAGCGCATCGGGTACCTGCACCTCAAGCAGGTCGACACCGACCTGCTGTTCGACGTGCTGAAGAACGACGTGCCGTTCGCCACCGCCGTGTCCCAGGGCATCATGACCGAGCCGCCGCACGGCACCCCGGAGCTCGGCCCGATCATCGAGGCCGTCGCGAAGATCAACCCGGACATCTTCGGCATCGTCGAGCAGGACATGTACGGCTGCTCGGTCGACGCCCCCGGCCCGATCGCCGAGCGCACCTTCCAGCACATCTTCGGTTCCACGTCCGCCGCCCGCGTGTCCTGACCGGCCCCGGCAGCCGTCCACGCAGCGTCATCTACCCCAGGAGCACCGCCATGAGCACCACTGACAACCTCCGCGTCGCCGTCGTCGGCGCGGGCGCCATGGGCAGCGACCACATCCGTCGCATCACCTCGACCATCGCCGGCGCGGACGTCGTCGCCATCGTCGACCCCGACTCCGGCCGTGCGACCGCCGCCGCGGCGAAGGCGCCCGGCGCGATCACCGCGGCATCGTTCGAGGAAGCGCTCGACGCCACCCCGATCGACGCCGTCATCGTCGCGACGCCCGGCTTCCTGCACGAGCCGGTCCTGGTGCCGGCGATCGAGCGCGGTCTCGCCGTCCTGTGCGAGAAGCCACTCACGACCTCGGCCGAGGACTCGTTGCGGATCGTCGAGCTCGAGCAGGCGACGTCCGACCGTCCGAAGATCCAGGTCGGCTTCATGCGCCGCTTCGACAAGGGCTACCAGGAGCTGCGCGCGCTGCGCGAGTCCGGGGCCAACGGCGCCCTGCTCGCGCTGCACCACGCGCACCGCAACCCGACCACGCCGCCGAACTTCAGCGAGTCGATGCTCATCCACGACTCGGTGATCCACGAGATCGACATCATCCCGTTCATCACGGGCGAGGCGATCACGAGCGTCGAGGTCAAGAAGCCCCGGAAGAACTCGCTCGCGCCGGCCGACCTGCCCGAGCCGCAGTTCGTGCTGTTCACCACCGAGTCCGGCACCATGGCGATCGTCGAGATCAACGTGAACGCCCAGTTCGGCTACCAGGTCACGACCGACGCGGTGTTCGAGTCCGGTGTCGCGTACATCGGTCGCGAGACCTCGCTCAACCTCGTGTCGCAGGGCGTCTCCGGCCAGGGCGTCACCCCGTCGTTCGTCGAGCGCTTCGGTGCCGCGTACGACGAAGAGGTGCAGCGCTGGGTCGACGCCGCGCGCACCGGTGGCATCGACGGCCCGAGCGCCTGGGACGGGTACACCGCCTCGGTCGTCGCCGAGGTCGCCGTGCGTGCGCAGCAGTCCGGTGCGCTCGAGCCGATCACGTACGCCACCGCGAAGCCCGCGTTCTACGAGACGGCCTGATCGATGCCGAAGATCGCACTCGACCCCACGCCGTACCACCACGACCTGTCGCTGCTGGAGTTCCCGCAGAAGGTCGCCGACCTCGGCTACGAGTACCTGCAGCTCACCCCGCACAAGGACTTCATCCCCTTCTACCGGCACCCCACGGCCGACGACGACCTCGTCGACGCGTTCGCCGCGGCGTGCACGACGGCCGGGGTCCAGGTCGCGTCGGTCCTGCCCGTCCTGCGCTGGGCCGGCCCGGACAAGGAGGCCCGTGAGGCCGCCGTCAAGAAGTGGAAGCGGGTCATCGAGATCACGAAGCGCCTGGGCGTGGACACGATCAACACGGAGTTCTCCGGCCGCCCCGAACGCGCTGAGGAGTCCGAGGACCAGTTCCACTGGGCGATGGAGGAGCTCCTGCCGATCATCGAGGACTCCGGCATCCGGGTCCTCATCGACCCGCACCCCGACGACTTCGTCGAGGACGGGCTCGAGGCGCTCCGGGTGATCCGCGGGCTGAACTCGAAGAGCATCGGCTTCGTCTACGTCGCCTGCCACACGTTCCACTACGGCGGCAACATGGACGAGATCATCGACGCCGCGGGCGACTCGCTGCAGCTCGTGCACGTCGCCGACGCGTACGACCAGCACCGGTCGCACGGCCTGCGCTACATCACCAACCCGCCCGGCAACCCGGTCCGCGTGCACCAGCACCTGCCGGTCGGCCAGGCGGACGTCGACTTCGACGCCTTCTGGGCCGCCCTCGACCGGGTCGGCTTCACGGCGCGCGAGGACACCGTCGCGGTGTCGAGCGTCTTCGCCGAGGACGAGGACGCCGACGAGGTCTCGCGCTTCCAGCTCGACACGATCAAGAAGGGACTCACACGATGACCGACACCCTCTCGTCACCGGCGACCACCGACGCCGACGTCCGACCCGTCACACTGCAGGCCGCGTCGCAGACCGTGACCGCCCTGTGGAACGACTCCGCCGACCCGCGCGAACTGTCCACCGCGATCCACGAGTACGGCGCCGTCGGGGCGACCTGCAACCCGGTGATCGCGTACACCTGCATCAAGCAGGACCCGGAGACCTGGGTGCCACGCATCCGCGAGATCGCCGCGGAGCACCCGACCGCGGGGGAGTCCTGGATCGGTTGGAAGGCCGTCGAGGAGCTCTCCATCGCGGCGGCCGAGCAGCTGCTGCCCGCGTTCGAGGCGTCCGGCGGCCGCAACGGTCGCCTGTCGATGCAGACCGACCCGCGCTTCCACCGCGACGCCGACGCCCTGGTCGAGCAGGCCGTGCGGTTCTCGCAGCTCGCCCCGAACATCATCGTGAAGATCCCCGCCACCAAGGTCGGCATCGCCGCGATCGAGGAGGCCGCGTACCGCGGGGTCTCGATCAACGCGACGGTGTCGTTCACGGTGCCGCAGGTCGTCGCCGTCGGTGAGGCCATCGAGCGTGCGCTCGACCGTCGTGCCGCCGACGGGCTGCCCGACCAGGAGTTCGGCCACGTCGTCACGCTGATGGCCGGCCGGTTCGACGACTGGCTGAAGACCGTCGTCAAGCGGGACCACGTCATGGTCGACCCCGGCATCCTCGAGTGGGCCGGCGTCGCCGCGGTGAAGAACGCCTACCGGGTGTTCCAAGAGCGTGGCTTTCGGTCGCGCGTGCTCGTCGCCGCCTTCCGGAACGCCTTGCAGTGGTCGGAGTTCCAGGGCGGGGACCTCGTCGTCTCGCCGCCGTTCCAGTGGACGAAGGACATCAACGCGAACGCGTTCCCGTTCCGTCCGGACGCCATCCACGACGAGGTGCCGGCCGACGTCATCGCGGCTCTGCGCGCTGCGACGCCCGAGTTCGCGCGCGGGTACGACGTCGACGGCATGACGATCGACGAGTTCGACCGGTTCGGCGCCACGGTGACGACGCTGCGCCAGTTCCTCGACGCCGACGCGCAGCTCGACGCCCTGGTGCGGGACATCATCTTCCCGCCGAACTGAGCCGAGCCACTTCGTGAGCAGAAGACGTCGGGTCGCCCCAGGTGACCCGACGTCTTCTGCTCACGGTCTTTGTACTGACAAACCACGAGCGATCCCGTACGATGGTTGGCGCGCTCCAATCGGCGCCCACGAACGAAGGAGTTCCCATGGACAGCATCGGTGTCGGCCTCATCTCGGTCGGCTGGATGGGGCGGCTGCACTCCCGCGCCTACCGCGCCCTGCCGGACCACTTCCCGGAGCTCGGCGTGCAGCCCCGGCTCGTCGTCGCCGCGGACCCGATCGAGGCCGCACGTGACCAGGCCGTCACCCGCCTGGGCTACGAGCGGGCGGTCGCCGACTACCACGAGGTCCTCGCCGACCCGGCCGTCGACGTCGTGTCGATCTGCTCGCCGAACTTCCTGCACCGCGAGATGGCGGTGGCCGCTGCCGAGGCCGGCAAGCCGTTCTGGATCGAGAAGCCGATGGGCCGCTACGCCAGCGACTCCCGGCAGATCCACGAGGCCGTCCAGCGCGCGGGCGTCATCACGAGCGTCGGGTTCAACTACCGGCACGCCCCAGCGATCGAGCGGGCCCGCGAACTCGTCCGCAGCGGCCGCCTCGGTCGCATCACGAACGTGCGCGGCTCGCTGCTCGCCGACTACTCGTCCGACCCGGCGGCGCCGCTGACCTGGCGCTTCGAGCGTGAGCGTGCCGGTTCGGGCGTGCTCGGCGACCTGCTGTCGCACGGCCTCGACCTGGCGCAGTACGTCGTCGGTCGGATCGCCAGTGTGAGCGCGCTCGCCGAGACCTTCATCCAGGAGCGCCCGAAGCCAGCCGCGGGCATCGTCGACCGGAGCGCCGCCGCCACCGGCGACCTCGGCCGCGTCGAGAACGAGGACTACGCAGCCCTGCTCTTCCGCTTCGAGGACGGCGCCGTCGGCACCATGGACTCGAGCCGCGTCATGCGGGGGCCGCACGCCGAGTACACGCTCGAGATCTACGGCACCAGGGGTTCGGTGCGGTGGGACTTCCAGCGTCTCAACGAGCTCGAGGTGTACCTCGACGGCCAGGAGGTCGACGGCTACGCCACGCACTACGTCGCCTCGGGTGACGGCGAGTTCGCGCGCTTCCAGCCCGGCGCCGGCACGGCCATGGGCTACGACGACCTGAAGACGATCGAGGCCGCCCAGTTCATCGCGAGCGTCCGCCGCGGGGAGCAGCTCGCCCCGTCGGTCGCCGACGGGCTGGCTGCCGCGTCCATCGTCGAGGCGGCGGAAGCGTCCCTCGCCGACGGCGCGTGGCACGACGTCGCGCGCGTCGACGGACCGCTCACCTACGCGGCGGCGACCCCCGTGCTCTAGACGGTCGCGGACGACGGACGGGAGGCGCGGTGCCAGCTGGCAATGCGCCTCCAGTCCGTCTGTTGCTGCGTCTGGATCCATGTTACTTTGTCAGGACAAAGTCCCGAACTGCAGGAGGCACCATGCCGCTCGTCCGTATCGACCTCGCCACCGGCCGCACGCCGCAGGCGGTGCGCGCCATCGCCGACGCGATCCACCAGGCGATCGTCGACGTGTACGCGATCCCCGTGCGCGACCGGTTCCAGGTGATCACCGAGCACCCGGCGCAGCAGATCATCGCCGAGGACGCCGGCCTGGGGTTCGAGCGCACCGAGGGCGTCGTCATGGTCCAGGTCTTCACGCAGCGCGGGCGCACCGACGACGCGAAGACGACGCTGTACGCGGCCATCCACGACGCCCTGGCGGCGATCGGTGTCGCGTCCGAGGACGTCTTCATCGGCTATGTCGAGAACGGGCCGCAGGACTGGTCGTTCGGCTTCGGCCGCGCGCAGTACGTGACCGGCGAGCTCGGCGTGCCCGCGCCAGCCTGAGCGCGGGTCCGTCTGTCTGTCCTGCGCGCCCGCTCGCTCCGTCTGCCGGTCCCGAGGTTCCGAAATCTCGGCATCTCGAGGCGTCCAGCGGCCATCCGTGGAACCTCGGCGTCACGCGTACGGCAGTTCGTGGAACCTGGACGTCACGCGGTCAGCGCGAACTGCCTACTTGTCGACGAGGGTGACCTCGAACGAGTAGCGGTCGGGGCGGTAGCAGTGCACGCCGTACTCGACCGCGCGGCCCGAGGCGTCGTACGCGGTGCGGCTCATGGTGAGCACGGGGTCGCCGTCCTCGATCTCGAGCAGACCGGCCTCTTCGTCGGTGACCGCGCGGGCACCGATCCGCTGCTTCGCCACCCGCATCGTCACGCCGCGACCGCGGAGCAGCTGGTAGAGCCCGTGGTCCTGCAGGTCCTGGTCGGTGATCTCGAGGAACTCCGGCGGCAGGTAGTTCTCGAGGATCGCCATCGGGACGTCCTCGGCGAACCGCACGCGGCGGATGTGCGCGACGATCGTGCCGGGCTCGATGCTGAGGGCTGCGGCGACCTCGTCCGAGGCAGGGACGTCGTTGCGCTCGAGGAGTTTCGTCGCCGGTGCCTGTGACCCCTGGGCCAGGTCGTCGTACAGGCTCGTGAGCTCGACCTTGCGGGTCACCGGGCCGTGCACGACCTGTGTGCCGATGCCGCGGCGGCGGACGAGCAGGCCCTTGTCGACGAGGTCCTGGATCGCCCGGCGGATCGTCGGGCGGGACAGCCCGAGGCGTTCACCGAGCGCGATCTCGTTCTCGAGACGGGCGCCGGGAGGCATCACACCGGAGCGGATCGACTCCTCGATGCGCGAGGCCACCTGGAAGTAGAGGGGCATGGGACCCGACCGGTCCAGGTCCATGAACAGGTCGGACGGCAGCTGGCCTTCGTTGGTCATCGCGGTCCTTCGGGGAATTGCGGGTTCGGCATCGATGCCGAGGGATTGTCGTGACAATACCACCGGGTGCCCTGCTCCCCGGTGTGCCACTCCCGTCAGCGCTCGACCGCAGCCTTCAGCTTGGTGAGGCCCTTCTCGAAGTCGCCGCCGAGGAACTTGTCCATGTTGACGAACACCCCCATCACGCGCGACATCAGGTTCTGCGGGCTCGTCATCGACCAAACGACCAGCGTGCCGTCGGTCGCTTCGTGCAACCGGAACGCCACCGCGCTCGACGACTTGAACGGTGCGGTGAACTGCAGGTCGACGTCAACCTCGGTGGCATCGGCCCGGGTGATCGCCATGGACCCGGCGCCGGCCTTGCGGTTGCCCTTCCAGGCGTACGTCGAGCCGACCGTCCCCGGTTCACCGGTGTACGTCCGCTGCAGCGCGGGATCCTGCCCCTCCCACGGCGACCACTCGACCCAGCGGTGCAGGTCTGCCAGGTACGGGGTGATGTCCGCGGCGCGAGCCGTGATGACGGTCTCGCGTTCGATCGTGGTGAGCGCAGCCATGCGCTGAGCGTAGTGCTGCTGTCGAGGCCGCGACAGGTCCCTTCGGCCCGGCCGGCCGGCTCGGTCAGCTCAGTCGGCGAAGACCATCGGGCGGTTCGACAGCCGTGGCTGCGGCGTCGAGGCCTTGGGCTTCTCGGCACGGGCCCGGACCGGGGCGATCGTCACGCGGGTCGCTGCCCCCAGGGCCTCGACCGTGTCGGTGCCGTGGTGGCCGGCGGCGTGGATGACGATCGCGGCGCACGCCTCGGCATCGGCGGCGGCATCGTGGTGCTGGAAGCCCTCGAACCCGGCGGCCATGGCAGCCACGGGCAGTCGGTAGGAGTCGAGCGTGTAGGTCTTGCGGGCCACCGCGAGCGAGCACATCGAGTGGTGCTCGGCGAGGTCGATGCCGGTGGCCGAGCAGCCGCCGGCGATGACGCCCATGTCGAACCGAGCGTTGTGCGCGACCAGGACGTCACCCTCGGCGAAGGCCACGAGGTCGGGGTACTGCTGCTCCCACGTCTTCGCGCGGACGACGTCCTCGGCGACGATCCCGTGGATCCGGGTGTTCCACTCGAGGAACGCGTCGTGTCCGAACGGCGGGCGGATGAACCACGACGCCCGGTCGACGACCCGGCCCGCGCGGACCTTGACCAGTCCGACGGAGCACGCACTGGCGGGCGAGCTGTTCGCGGTCTCGAAGTCGATCGCGGTGAAGTTCAACGGCACGGTTCCGATCGTCGCACGGGGCGCCGACATCGCCGGAAGCCGCCTCGGCGTTGCGGCCGGACGCTCAGCGGCGTCGTGCCGAGCGGGAACCGCTGCGCCGGCGTCGTGCCGTCGCGCGCCACGTCGCCGTCCGACGGGCTCGTTCGCGCTTCCAGTACGGCGCGAGCAGGGTGCCCACCATCTCGAACGCCACCGCGACGCCGTCCAGTCGCCAGCGCAGCGGCAGGCTCTCGACGTGTTCGGTGAGTCCGGCGGTCAGGTCGCCGGTGATGACCGGGAAGCCGGAGTCACGGGGGAGCGGGATCCCGCGGAAGCGGTCCTCCTCGGCGTAGTCGATCGTGTCGTCCTCGGGGTCGTAGACGACCAGGACGTCCGCCTCGAGCTCGGCCATCGCGTCGTGCAGCTGCTCGAGCTCAGCGCGGGAGGCCTGCTCGAGGGCGGCGAGGGTCTCCGGAGCGAAGCGCTGGCGCAGCCCCGGCGCTCCCATGCCCACCGAGTGCACACCGCGCTCGTCGCGTTCGAACCACATCGACGTCCTCCTGTTCCGTCGCCCGGTCCGGACGACGGGGACCACGCTGCCAGAAGCCGTCGCGGCGCGTTCCGGGCGGTAGCGTGCCCGGATGGGGAACGACGGAGACGGTCGGCCGCTCGTGCTGGTGCTCGCCGGGGCGGGCTACGGACAACAGGCGCCGCTGCTGTGGTGGTCACAGGCCATCGCGTCGGCGGCCGGGTGCGAGGTCGTGGCTCCAGCCTGGACCATCGACGACGACGCCGGAGCCGACCCGGTGGCGTTCGTCGAGGCCGCGATCGGGGCTGCGCTGGGCGATCGCCTACCCGACCTGGTCATCGCGAAGTCGTTCGGGTGCTTCGCCCTGCCGTGGGCGATCCGGAACGACGTGCCCGGGGTCTGGCTCACGCCGGTCCTCACACACGACGACGTGGCCACGGCGCTCGCCGCCGCCACCGACGCGCACGACGCGATCGGGGGTGGAGACGACACCATGTGGCGGCCCGAGCGGGTCTCGGGGACTACTGCGCGCCTCCAGACCGTCGACCGTGCCGACCACTCGCTGCAGGTCGCCGGCGACTGGCGGCGCTCGCAGCGGCTGCAGGCCGACGTCTTCGACGTCGTCGAGCGCCGCGTCGCGGCCCTGGCCGCACACCAGACGGGCGGATAGCCTCCGCCGTTCTCAAGGACGGACTGGAGGCCCGGGTCGGCTCCGGCGGGCCGCCGCCGGTAGGCTCTTCTTCCGTGGCTCTCACCATCGGAATCGTCGGTCTCCCGAACGTCGGCAAGTCGACCCTGTTCAACGCCCTGACCAAGAACCAGGTCCTCGCCGCGAACTACCCGTTCGCGACGATCGAGCCGAACGTCGGGGTGGTGAACCTGCCCGACTCGCGGCTCGACCAGCTCGCCGAACTCTTCCACTCGGAGAAGACCGTGCCCGCGCCGGTGTCCTTCGTCGACATCGCCGGCATCGTCAAGGGTGCAAGCGAGGGTGAAGGGCTCGGCAACAAGTTCCTCGCCAACATCCGCGAGGCCGACGCCATCGCGCAGGTCGTCCGCGGCTTCACCGACGACGACGTCGTGCACGTCGCCAACAAGGTCTCCCCGAAGGACGACCTCGAGGTCATCAACACCGAGCTGATCCTCGCCGACATGGAGACGATCGACAGGGCGCTCCCGCGGTACGAGAAGACCGTGAAGCTGAAGCAGGCCGAGCCGATCGTGCTCGAGACCGCTCGCGAGGCCCGTGCCGCGCTCGAGCAGGGCACCCTGCTTTCGGCCACCAAGATCGACCTCGCACCGATCGCCGAGCTCGGACTGCTGTCGGCCAAGCCCTTCATCTTCGTGTTCAACGTCGACGAGGCGATCCTGACCGACGACGCCCGCAAGGCCGAGCTGGCCGCGCTCGTCGCCCCGGCCCAGGCCGTGTTCCTCGACGCCCAGGTCGAGTCAGAGCTCATCGACCTCGACCCGGCCGACGCTGCCGAACTGCTCGAGTCGACCGGCCAGACCGAATCCGGACTCGACCAGCTCGCACGGATCGGCTTCGACACACTCGGGCTGCAGACCTACCTGACGGCCGGTCCGAAGGAAGCCCGAGCGTGGACGATCGGCAAGGGGTGGAAGGCACCCCAGGCTGCCGGCGTCATCCACACCGACTTCGAGAAGGGCTTCATCAAGGCCGAGGTCATCTCGTTCGGTGACCTGGTCGAGACCGGCTCCATCGCCGAGGCCCGCGCTGCCGGCAAGGCCCGGATCGAGGGCAAGGACTACGTCATGCAGGACGGCGACGTGGTGGAGTTCCGCTTCAACAACTGACCTCAAGCTTGACTAGCGGTCGGTATGCTAAATTTCGATCAACGTTCCTTGGGGGGAAGATACGTGACCGCGAGCGTAGAGATCGATTACACGAACTGGGATTGGCTTCCCCGTGCGGCTTCGGAGTTCCAGGCGTACCTCGTTCGCCTGCTTGCTGAGCAGACGATAAAACCGCACGATGTGTCGGCACGGGCAAAGTCGATCGCCTCGTTCCAGCGGAAAGCTGCGAAGCCGTACGAGGATCCTGTCGGCGAGATCACGGACACCGTCGCAGTACGGGTCATCACGTTCTCGATCACCGATCGAGATCGGATTGCGGAGATCATCAAAGACCGCTTCGTCGTGAAGCCGGGCGAAGACCGCAACCCGGGTCTCGAGAAGAGCGAGCGTCGTCGCGGCTACGACTGCTGGCACATCGTCATCACGGGGGAGAAGCAGCCAGAGTCTGGCTGGCTGATCGAGCGGGGCGATCTGAGTCGGTACTTCAACACGTTCGGCGGTCTGGAAGTGCAGCTGCGAACGGTGGCTGCCCACGCCTGGGCGGAGTTCGAGCACGCTCGCCGCTACAAGGGACGTTCCTACGATGCCGTGACGGAACAGGATCGAGAGACCATCGATCAACTGTTCGGCGCGGCCTCCGATGCTCGGCGCGCCCTCGACGAAACCTTTGTTGCCATCGACAGGATTCTGGCGCATCCAACGTCCTCGGCTCCCCAACCGGAGCTCGACGAAGAGGTGAACCTCGACGAGGGCCGTGCAGAATCCGAGAACGCGCCACCTGGACCGGATGGTGTCTCCGACGCCGAGGTTGCTGATCTTCTTCATCGCCAATTCCCGGGCGACAAGGAGGCTTCCGAGAGCGGCATGCGTTTCGCCTGCGAGTTGCTATCCGCGGTGGGGTACACGAGCGTCCAAGCTCTCGAGGATGATCTGCTCTCGATCGACAGTGATCAGGTGCGCTCCCTGATGGACTACGAGGTGCCGGTCACCAGGGTGCGTCGGCTCGACGACGACCTCCTGTCGCTGCACGGAGAGAAGTACATCCGGCTCACCGCAGACCTTGGCAACGTCCGCTCTCGGGCGAAACAGCTCGAATGGCGCTTCGATCGGCTGCGCGGGAAGACGGGCTACTCCCGGTACTCGCTCGAGGGCTCGGATTGCCCTCCCGAGCTGCTCTCGAAACTCCTCCCTGGGGCAGCAGCGGTCCGGGCCGTGGTCGTAGCCGTGAGCCGGGTCGCGGGTCCCGGGGCGGCGGTCATGCCTGACATCGTCAGCCTTCGAGACGACCTGCCCAAGTGGACCCGTGCCAAGGCGGTCGATCTTGAGGACGGCGAGGTGCTCTACGTCGCCACGAACCTCAACAGGCAAGCGTCAGAGCGGATCATCTCGGACCTGTTGTCGTCCAACTCCGAGGTGGACCTGCGAGTCATCAAGGACGGACGCGCCCTGCTCAGTCCTTCGATTGCCTGACCGATGTCGTTCGGCCGCAGCGTCTTCGCTCCGAGCGCGAGTACCGAGCTGTCGAGCTGGTGGGCGCATCTCGCTGCGAAGTGGTCCTGGGATGATCCGACCCTGCTCCTGGGCCTCGTCACGATTGCTGTCACCGCACTCATTCCGATTTTCTTGTGGCGGCTCGGGTCGCGGCAGGCGGAGCGCGACGCTCTCCTGAACAAGTCCCAGGCTGCCACTCTCGAACGACAAGAGGGCATCCTTCGGCGACAGCGACGAGACTCGCTCCTCGAGATCGTCGGCCGCTCGTCGGACGCAGCGCACATCTCGCTCCTGTGGCGAGAGGTCGGTGAGTACGACGATGGAGACCGCGAACTCCTCCTCTCGGTATTCCGAACCAATCCTTGGCTCGCTCTTCCCGGTACGTCGTTCGGCGTTCGGGTGGAGGCCCGCCTCGACGACGTGATCGTGGAGCAGTACGTCAACGGGCTCGAACGTCGCTACTCGGAGGACGCCAGCGGGTATCGATCCTTTCCGGGACTCCTCGACTTTCTCGTGGCGGCGAGGGAACAAGGAACCCGAGTTGATGCATCTAGGATCACATCGCTCGTGACTGGTCAGGCTTCTGAGCATCAGCGTCCTGGGCACAGCTTCTTCCGCGCGTTGGTCGGAGTGTTCCCTGAGAGTGCGAGTGGATTGCTCAGGGCAGTGGAGGGCATCGACTCTCGCAGCGCGGGTGGCCTGCGACTGAACGTCCTCACGGGGACGCTGTTAGCGGTGAAGGACGCGGACCTAGGGCGACTTGGGCCTCGATCCGTCCCCCGCGACCGTGCCGTGGCGGAGCTACGTAGTTCACTGCCTGTTGCACTCGCTACCATGATTCATCGAGATAATTTGCGGTCCTTTGATCGCTGGTCGCTCAGCGGGTCGACAGAACCCGTCACAGCCACCGTCGCCTGGCTGATCAGGGCTGTTGGTTGGCTGAGTGACACTGACGATCACCTCGCCATGCGCATGACGCAGAACCTCGCCGATGCGATCCGCTCCGCGTCACGCGCCGCAGACACCCGCGGGTGGGGAATCGACGACGAAGACGTTCGAGTCGGCTTTGATCGGATCAAGCGCATCCAGCCGTACCTGTGGGCCGAATACGGTCCCGAACTTGAAGCCGCTGCCAGTTCCGTCGGCGCGTGGCGAGAACGTCCAACGAGTCGAGGGCTCCCTACCCAGCCGCCCCATTACCTGTCAGACGCTGCTGACCTCGGCGAAAAGTGAGCTAGCGGGTCCGTCCTCTCGAGCCTGGAATGGACTCAGCTTAGATGGACGGCCATTTGCACTGCAGGGATACTTTTCCGGAGCGGACGTCCCGTGATCCGACGATGCTCGTCAATCCCGGAGATCCGGCCGTTGTCGGCCTGAGTCTGCTGCTGGGCGTCGCAAGGATCAGCGAGAGCCTCGCCGAGGGCGAGCGCGACCGATGGGACGGCAACCGCCTTCGGCGCACTCAGTCCACCAGCGCGAGGATCACCGCTGGGACGCGGTGCTCGATCGCCTCCCAGATGATCTCCTTCCGCGCCTGCCGGTAGTCGTGCGAGAGGATGTTTCGCGTCTTCCTGACAGAGACGAGCGACAGGTCGGACGGAAGCCGGGCCTCCCTGTCGGCGGGAAGACGTCCAAGCAGGTCGTCGAAGTGGATGATGACGGCCTCAGCCGCTCGATACGTCAGGCTCCGAGTTGCGTCGAACTCGACGCGGCCGTGTTCGACGATCTGCGAACATTCGGCGAGCAAGTCGAGGAAGCTCGCCTGCAGCGACGGCCAGCGGTCTGCTGAGTCGGCTGAATCGCGATCGACGCGTTGCCGTGGGGTGAACCGGGGCGGTGGGGTCACAGCGGCACTGCTTCGTCGAGCACGTGCGCGAAGTGCTCGTCGTCCTCGAGGTCGTCGGTGAGGACGTCGACGTCGAAGCCGGTGATGGTCTCGACCTCGTGGGCGAAGCCGCCGAGGTCGAACAGTGATGCGGCTGGGGTCAGGTGTACGAGCAGGTCGATGTCGCTGTGCTCGGTGTCCTGCCCGCGGAGCGTTGAACCGAAGACGCGAACGTTCTCGAGGTGGAACCGCTTCGCCTCGTCGAGGATCGCGTCGGCGTAGACGGCAAGAGGGATGCTCGGGCGCGTGTGCGCAGCAGTGAGGATCCGCTGGAGCGACTCGAGCCGCGGCTGCTTGCGTCCGCTCTCGTACGCGGAGATGGTCGGCTGCTGCATCCCGGCGGCGGCGGCGAGGCTGGTCTGTGAGAGGCCCAGGTCTTCGCGGGCAGCGCGGATGAGTTCTGCTGCACGTTCGACTCGCATGGGCACCTCCATCTATAGCTCTCGACTATATATGTGTCGAGCTCGCTCGGGAAGGTGTGCGGTGGACTAGATTCGGCTCGTCCGAGCGCCTGAGGAGGCCCCCATGTCGTACGTCGTCGACTTCGTGAACGTGTCCACGGTGGGTCTGGAGTCCTCGCCGGTTGCCGATGCACTCGCCGGGCTCCGGGCCAACGAGGCGCGGTACTTCGCGAACAAGTACGACCACGTGTTCACCACGCACGCCGCAGCTGACGTGCCGGACCTCGTCGAGTACGTGCGGCGGGTGCTCGAGGAGGAGCGCGGGCTGGTCATCGCGTCACCACCGCTCGAAGCCACGGAAGCGCTCGTCGACGGTGTGCGATGGACGTACGTGTTCTACGAATCCGGTCTCGCGATCAACGTGCTCTACACGCTCGAGCCGGGTGGCAAGCGTGCAGTTGGCTTCAAGCTCTCCGACGGCATGGAGGTGCCCGAGGAGCTCGCCGACAAGTTCAAGTTCGCGCGGCAGAAGTCGAAGCTCGCCGGCACGATCCGCGGCTCGTTCTTCGTCGTGAAGGGCGAGTACTGACGTCGGTCCGCGCGAACGGTGCGAGGTTCCGTGCATGGTGCGACGGTCACGGCCCCGCACCATGCACGGAACCTCGCACCGAAGCGCGGCACGCGGCACGCGGCACGCGGCACGTACGACGAAGCGCCGCCGGGGAGCCCGGCGGCGCTTCGCGTTCGTCCTGGTGGAGCCTAGGCCGCGAGGGCCATGTCGCCTGCGTGCACGGACTGTGCCTGCAGCAGGGTCCGGCTGGCCTCGCCGGCCCAGGAGCGGCCCGGGACGGTCCAGCCGGCCTCGCCGACGGCATCCAGACGGGTGCCGCGGGTGACGAAGGTCTGCAGGTCGTCGGCCGCGATGCGGACGAGGTACTCGCGCTGCGAGCGGTCGTCACGCACGGGGAACTCGGCGATGCGGTCGGGGGTGATCGTCGGGGCCGCGAGTGCGGTCCCGAACACGGTGATTCGTTCGTTGCTGGTCATGGTGCTGTACTTCCTGGTCATTCGGCGCCAGGGCGACTCGGTGTCGGCGGACGTCTCAGTCCGGCGCGACGCATCGAGTGCGGGGCGCGCACGTCGAGTTTCAACGTGCTGCTGATCCGTTCGGATCAAGCGGTGGTCTCGGTTGGAATGCGACTCGGGTGAGTCGGTGTCGAGACGTTGGTGTGCGCGAGTCAGATGGGTTCGCTGCAGTGCACCAAAGTAACACTATACGGGCCCGATGCCGAGAAGTCCAGCGGACCGGCAGATCGACTCAGGAGGCCAGGAACGCGTCCCATCGCGAGCCACCCGCAGCCACGTTGCCGGAGCCGTCGAGCCGAGCGGCGGCCGAGGACGGCTTGCGCGAAGCCTGCGCGTGGATGAGTTCGTCGAACGTGCCGGAGAACCCGAGGCGGGGCAGTGCGGTGGCGACGGCGTGCAGGTCGTCGGTGGACCACCGCGAGAACCCGGCCCCGGAGACGTCGAGCGAGGTGGCGACCTCGAGCAGGTGCCCCTCCACGTCGACCGCGGGGTCGACGGAGGTCCACATGTGCCGCTCGATGACCTCGCCGACGCGTCGAGCGCGCGCTGCGTCCCACCCGGCGCCGAGGGCGAAGACGGAGCCCACGGCACCACCAGCGTCTTCGAACGGCACGTCGTGGGCATCGAACGACGGTGTGACGCCGAGGTCGTGCAGCATCGTCGCGACGAACAGCAGCTCGGGGTCGGGCTCGAGGTCGACGGTCGGGGCGAGCAGGACCGCCCACGCCCACGAGCGCAGGCAGTGGTTCACCAGGGCGGGGGAGGACCAGGTGCGGACGACGTCCAACGCCCGTGCGGCGACGGGGGAGGGCGGGGTGAGCAGAGCTTCGACGTCGAGCGACATGGCACGACAGTAGCGGTGCGACGGAGCCGTAACGACGCGGAAACGTGCCGGGCCCGAGCCGGAAACAGCGCACCGTTAGCTTTCGGATCACTGAGTACCCGCTCAGCACCCGACCTCCTCCCGAAGGACCTGCACCCATGCAGCACCGCCTCCGGCTGCGCCCCCGCGCGACGATCGTGTCCTCGACACTCGTCGCCGCCGGGGCGATCGGCCTCGCCGCCCTGACCGCCTCGCCGGCCCAGGCAGCACCGACCGCGACGACCGCGACCATCGACGCCCCCACCACCGCGACCGTCGGCACCGCCTTCGACGTCGACCTGACGATCCCGGCGACGACCGACGTCTACGCCTACGAGATCACCCTCGACGCCGACGCGGACTCCGTGTCGTACGTGGAGGACAGCGTCACCGGTCCCGACGGCGGCTTCGACAGCGTCGAGCAGGACGGCGACGCCCTGACGATCGTGCACACCCGCCTCGGGACGTCCCCGGCGTTCGACGGCGATCTCGCTGCCTCGATCGGCCTGACGCCGACCGCACCGGGCAGCGTCGACTTGGCGGTCACGAGCATCACGCTCGTCGGCTCCGACGGCACCTCGACGACGCTCACCGACCCGGCGAGCACCTCGATCTCGATCGCTGCAGCGGCGACGGCCACCCCGACGCCCACCCCGACGGCCACACCCACCCCGGGCGCCACCGCCACGGCCGACCCGGGCGCTGGCACGGGCGACCCCGACCCGACGACCACCGCTGGCCCGACCGACCCCTCCGACCCGACCAGCGGCGCCACCGCCGTGGCCGCAGCGGGTGGTGACCGTCCGACCGGCGGCGAACTCGCCTGGACCGGCGCCGACGTCGCCCCGTGGATCGCCGCGTCGCTGGCCCTCCTCGCCGCCGGCGGAACCCTGATCACCCTGCGTGCGCGCCGCGCCCGCCGCGAGCGCACCGGAGCAGCCGAATGACCGCCACCAGCCGGAAGCGCTCGGCCGTCGCCGGCGCCTCGCTCATCGCCCTCGTCGGCACCGTCCTCGCCGCGACCCCCGCGATCACGGCCGCAGCAGCACCGGCAGCCGTGGACGCCAGCCCCGCTGCGATGCTCGCGCCGTACTACACGGACCTCGACCTGACCGGCGACGACCAGGTCACGAAGGCCGACCTCGCGGTGCTCACCGAGCACCTCGGGGCCACGAGCGCCAGCGGTGACTGGGCGACGGTCAGCGCCGCGGACACCGACGCCGACGGCACGATCACCGTCGCGGACCTCGCGGCGCTGTCCCAGCGGATGATCTACGATGACGGCCCGTTCACGCTCGTCGAGGCGTCCACCATCGACATGCAGGCCGCGATGAACGCCGGGGTGACCACCTCGGTCGCCATCACGCAGGACTACCTCGACCGCATCGCCGCGTACGACCGCACCACGGTCGACTCCGCGTCGACCGGCCGCGCGCTCAACTCGATCGTCACGACGAACGCCGAGGCCCTCGCCGCGGCGAAGACGGCGGACACCGAGCGTGCCGAGCACGGCATGACGAGCATGCTGCTGGGCGTGCCGATCGCGGTGAAGGACAACTACGACACCAAGGACATGCCGACCACGGGCGGCTGCGGCTGCTGGGACGACAACCAGACCGACACCGACGCCACCATGGTCGCCGGACTGCGCGGTGCCGGTGCGGTGATCCTCGCCAAGGCCAGCCTCGACGAGTTCGCCTACGGCTTCGTCTCGGAGTTCTCGTCGAACCAGCCCGCCGGCTCGTCCCTGCTGGTCGCCAGCCCGTACAACACGGCGCAGACCGCCGGTGGCTCCAGCGGTGGGACCGGTGCGGCGATCGCGGCGAACCTCGCCGGCATCGGGTTCGGCACCGACACTGGGGGCTCGATCCGCATCCCGTCGACGTACAACCAGCTCGTCGGCATCCGCCCGACGGTCGGCCTGGCCAGCCGCGACGGCATCATCCCGCTCGCACTGTCGCAGGACACCGGCGGGCCCATCGCCCGCTCGGTGACCGACGCGGCCGTCGCGCTCGACGCCGTCACCGGCGTGGACGCGGCCGACCCCGTCACGAGCGCGCAGTCCGGCAAGGTGCCGACCTCGTACACGTCCTCGCTCGACGCGGACTCGCTCGACGGCGCCCGCATCGGCTACGTCACGAGCATGGTCGGCACGAACGCCACGGCCAAGCGACTGTTCGACGCGTCCGTCGCGAAGCTCGAGGCCGCTGGCGCGACCGTCGTCCCGATCACCGCGACGACGGCCTTCAACCGGGTCCTGTCCGAGGGCAGCGGCAGCACGAACGAGTTCAAGCACGACCTGGACGAGTACGTCGCGAAGCACCTCGACCCCGACGTGACCGCCCGGTCCCTGCAGGGCATCCTGGCCTCGGGCGAGTACGTGCCGAGCCGCAAGTCGACCTACGAGTCCCGCGACCTGATCACCGACGCGCAGTACCAGGCGTGGGCCGGGCCGACGGGGTCGCACACGACGCAGCTCGCCACCGGCAAGCAGCTCGTCACGCAGATGCTCGACGACCAGGACCTCGACTCGCTCATCTACCCGTCGGGCACGCCCTACGGCACGCAGTCGACGAACATGCGTCTGAGCCCGAACACCGGCATGCCGGCGATCACCGTCCCGATGGGGCAGGCGACCGCGGCCGACGGCACGATCACCGGCGCCGGCGTGAACCTCGAGTTCCTCGGCCGCTCGTTCGACGAGAGCACGCTGATCGGCCTCGGCTACGCCTTCGAGCAGGAGACGAAGGCGCGCACCACGCCCGCGCTGTACCCGGCGCTCGGCTGAGCTGAGCGGGTCGCGATCGCGACCACATGCAGACGGGAGGCCCGGTGCCAGCTGACACCGGGCCTCCCGTCCGCTCCGTCAGTTCAGGGTCGGGGTGTCCTCCGGCACGACGCCGTCGGCGTACAGGTCGGTCGCCAGGTCGCGGAGCGCGCGCAGCGCGACGCGCTGCGTGAGCGGACCGTAGGAGATGCGGGCGACGCCGAGCGCCTCGTACTCGGCGGCGGGCAGGGCACCCGGCAGGCCGATGACCGACAGCTTGCCGCGGCCGAGGCCTGCGACGAGCTGCTCCACGACGTCGCGCTGGATCGCGCCGGGCACGAAGACGAGCGCGGCGCCGTTGTCGAGGAACGCCTTGCCACGTGCGATGGCGTCCGCGATGCTCTCGTCGATCGAGCGGTCGCCGCCGCGGGCGATCGCGTCGGTGCGGGCGTTCAACTGGAAGTCGACGCCCTCGGCCTGGGCAGCGGCCGTGATCGCGGCGACCCGGGCGACGGCCTCGTCGAAGGGGCGCAGACGGTCCTCGACGTTGGCGCCGACGATGCCCGAGCCGATCGCGCGGCGGATGGTGTCGGCGGGGTCCTCGTAGCCGTCGTCGAGGTCCGCGGTGACCGGCAGGTCGGTCGCGGCGGCCACGACCGCGGCGCCCGACAGCGCGAGGTCGAGGGGCATCCCGCCGTCCTCGTACCCGTACGACGCAGCGATCGAGTGCCCGGCGGTGGCGATCGCCTTCGTGCCCGGCAGGTCCGTGACGACCTTCGCGGTGATCGCGTCCCACACGTTCACGACGCGGAGGATCTCCGGGGCTTCGTGCAGCTGTTTGAGGGTGGTGGCCTTGTCGGCGGTGCTCGTGCTCATGGGACCGACAGTAGGCCGACGGGGCGGGCAGCGCCGAGCGGTCAGCGAAGCTGGACCGATCAGCCGGACAACGCGGAGACCGAGAGGAGCTCGCGTCATGCCGTAGATGAAGTTTCAGTCATGGATAGGCTTCCGTTGTCAGCACCTTGGGAGGTCCACCAGTGGCACGGAAGCGCGGATTCTTCGCGGAGATCCAACACCAACAGCGGGTCGCGGAAGCAAACGCTGCTCGAGCGCAGCGACAGCAAGCGGCGGTAGTGCGCCAGCAAGCGGCGGCCGTCGCTGCGGTGGAGCGCGCTCGTGCGCAGGCGGAGCGTGCGAATGCTGCTGCCGCTCGCGCCACTGACGCGGAAAGAAAGCGCCTCGAACGCGAGGCGCAGGCTGCCTACGGTGAGGCGCGCAAGGCAGAGGCCGATGAGCTGAACGCAGAGGTCCAAGCGATCAACGAAGCCATTGCGAGCCTCCTCGCTGCAACGCTCGACGTTGACGACCACGTCGATCTCGAAGAGCTCAAGCGCACGGCAAACCACCCGCCGTTCCCGCACCCAGATCTCGAGATTCCGCGCCCCCGTCCGCTTCCCCTTGTTCTGCCGCCGCAGCCGGTGTGGCAGGAACCGCCGGCCCCGAAGGGGATGTTCGGAAAGAAGAAGAAGCACGATCAGCTGAAGCAAGAGTGGTGGGCCGGTTTCCAGGCCGCGTCTGCTGAGTGGGAGGCACTCCGTGCCTCCTTGCCTGAACGGCAGGCTCAAGCGGACCGGCAGCACAACGAGATCGAACAGCGTCGGGTGGAACTCCTCGGCGCTGAGCGAGAGCGCTACAACGCTGAATGCCGACTTGGCGAGGCTGAGGTTGCGGAGCACAACGGTGAGATCGACGCGCTGATCGCCGGACTCGGCTACGGCGTTACCGAGGCTGTCGAAGAGTACGTCGACATCGTGCTGGCCAACTCCGTGTACCCGGACGCCTTCGAAGTGACGCACCAGGCTGAGTTCGATGGAAGTACGTCCGAGGCGCTCATCCGGGCGGTGACTCCGGCGCCGGACGCGGTCCCGGCCGTCAAGAGTTATCGCTGGGTGAAGGCCAACGACGAGATCGTCGGCAGCCCCGCAACGAAGAAAGACATCAACGAGCGGTACGGCGACGCGTTGGCGCAGGTCGCACTGCGGACGCTGCACGAGGTGTTCGAAGCAGATCGCCGCGGCATCATCCAGACGGTGGCACTGCAGGTCGGACCGGCGACGAAAGACCCTGCGACCGGCCTGGATCGCTTCTTTCCGCTCGTCGCCGTGAGCGCCTCACGGGACCAGTTCACGGCGTTTGACCTCACGGGGGTTGTGCCGTCGGCGACACTGGAACTCCTCGGAGCAGCTACCTCGAAGAATCCTGCTGGACTCGTCGTCGTTGACCCCGGCGGGGTGCGCCGCTCGTGAACGTTGGACGTCGGTTCAACCCGCCTCCGGGCTGGCCTGCGGTGCCGGTGGGATGGACGCCGCCCCCGTCTTGGACCCCTCCCGCCGACTGGCCCACCCCTCCTGAGGGGTGGGAATTGTGGCTCGGAGAAGGTGATCCGGCTCCGTCGCCAGATGCTCATGCACCGTCCGGTCAACCCTCGCTTCCGAGTCCTGCAGAACCTGCGAGCACGGCTGTTGTCCGCGAGCGCCGCTCGGCACGCCTGAAAGCCGACGGGGACTCCCGCGACGAGAAGATCCATTCGCTCGAAGCCACGATTCGGGACCTCCGTGCTGCCCTCAACTCGGGCCCCGACGAACAAGTTGTGCCGCTTGATGATGAGCGGGTCCTCCAAGAGGTCGGTATCTACCGTTACCATCATCCCCTCGAAGATGCGGCCGCCTACAAAGAACGGTTGAAGGACATCGAGGCACGGATCGCCGGTCTCGTCCGCTCCGGTCGGGCGATCGAACGCTCGAACATGTTCACCTTCGACAACTCCCTCGCGAAGGGACGGAAGATGACCGATGATCTGTCAAAGCTGATGCTCCGCGCGTACAACGCCGAAGCTGACAACTCAATCCGATCACTTCGTGCGGGAAATGCGGAGACAGCGAAGCGTCGACTCGAGAAGTCACGCGATGCCATTGCGAAGCTCGGTTCGATGATGGAGATGCGGATCGCTCCCGCGTTCCACTTACTTCGCGAAGAAGAAATCGAACTCACGGCTGACTGGCTGATGAAGAAGCAGGAAGAGCGTGAACGGGAGCGCGACGAGCGAGCGCAGCTCCGTGAGGAGCGGCGCGTTCAGCAGGAGCTCGACGCCGAGCGTGAGCGACTCGACAAAGAACGCGCGCTCATTCAACAGACTCTCGCGCAGCTACACCGCAGTGGGCAGAGTGACGCGGACCTCGAACATCGCCTGCTCGCCATCGATGACGCCATCGCTCAGAACGACTTCCGTGCTGCCAACATCCGGGCGGGTTACGTCTACGTGATCTCGAACAGGGGCGCATTCGGTCCGGACGTCGTCAAGATCGGTTTGACTCGACGACTTGAGCCTCTGGATCGTGTGAGCGAACTGAGCGGAGCCTCAGTGCCGTTCCGATTCGACGTGCACACGATCTACTTCTCCGAGGACGCCGTCACCCTGGAGACACAGCTCCACCGGCACTTCGCGGCCCGGGCACTGAATCAGGCCAATTCCCGCAAGGAGTTCTTCTTCGCTACTCCAGCAGAGGTGCGCGAGGTCCTCTTGCAGAAGGTCGGGGCGCTCTTGGAATTCCGGGAGGATGCCGATGCCACGGAGTACTTGCAGTCAGTAGGCGCTTGGCCGTCTCGCCCCTGAACCCAGCCGGCTCGCATTAGGCGCTGGGGCCCGAGGCGGGGCGGCTCCCGGCCGCGAGCCCACCCGAAGACGACGTGGGATGACGTCGGGAGTCGCGCCGGGCCTCCCGGTCGGTGCATGCTGGGACGCATGGCGAGCGACGAGCAGGACCCGGTCGGCACGCTCCGCGGGGTCCGTACGAGCATCAAGTGGACGCGGTACGCGCCCGACGTGCTGCCCCTGTTCGTCGCCGAGATGGACCACGACGTCGCGCCGGAGATCCGGCAGGCCCTGATCGAGCGCGTGTCGCAGTCCGACCTCGGCTACCTCGACGGACCCGGGCCACTCGCGCCCGCGTTCGCGCAGTTCGCGCTCGACCGCTGGGGCTGGGAGATCGACCCGTCCCGCATCCACCTGGCCACCGACGTCAGCGTCGGCATCGTCGAGTCGCTGCGGCTCGCGCTGCCCGACGGCGGTCGCGTCGCGATCACGCCGCCGGTGTACCCGCCGTTCTTCGAGCTCGTCGACGAGGCCCGATGTCAGGTGGAAGAGGTCCCGCTGCTCGAGCAGTGGGGGCAGTACCGACTCGACCTCGAGGGACTCGAGCGGGCGTTCGCGAGCGGGGTCGGCGTCTTCCTGCTCTGCAACCCGCACAACCCCGTCGGGCTCGTGCACGACCGCGCCGACCTGCTCGCGATCGCCGAACTCGCGGCGAAGTACGACGTCCTCGTCATCAGCGACGAGATCCACGCACCCCTGACCCACCCCGGCGTGCAGTTCACCCCGTTCGCGGCCGTCGCCGAGCCCGTCGGAGCCCGCAGCGTCTGCGTGACCTCGGCGAGCAAGGGCTGGAACCTCGCGGGCGTGAAGTGCTCGATCATCGTCGCCGGTGACGACCGGACCGCCGCACTCCTCGACACCCTGTGGGAAGAGGTCGCCTGCCGCACGAGCATCCTCGGGCTGCACGCGAACCTCGCCGCGTTCACCGTCGGGACCACCTGGCTCGACGACGTGGTGTCCCGGATCGTGGCCAACGACCGGCTGCTCGCGAAGCTCCTCGCCGAGCACCTGCCCGGTGTCGTCTACACGCGGCCCCGAGCCGGGTACCTGGCCTGGCTCGACTTCCGCGGGATCGGGCTCGGCGACGACCCGGCCGTGCCGCTGCGTGAGAACGCCTACGTCGCGCTGAACTCCGGGCTCGGGTTCGGGAGCGAGGGGCGTGGGTTCGTCCGCCTCAACCTGGCGTGCTCACCGGAGACGCTGCGCGAAGCCGTGTTCCGCATCGCCTCGGCGTACCCGTCGAGTGCGCAGGAGGGGCTGGTCTGGCACGTCGCGTGAGCGCGTGACGGTGATGCGGCCAGGAGGCCCGGTTCGGCTCAGGCAGGTCGGCGCGCCTCGATGAGGTGGCGCGTCGAGTGCGCCACGAACGGTCCGTCCCGCTGGATCAGCTCGTGCAGGTCCAGCAGGCGGTCGCGGTACCGCTCGACGGTGAAGTCGGGCACCCACCAGATCACCTTCCGGAGCAGGTAGACGACCGCGGCGACGTCGTGGATCTCGATCCGGGTCCGCGCGGTCCGCAGCTCGACGACCTCGAGTCCGGCGGCACGTGCCGCGTCGGCTTCGTCGTCGTGGTGCCGGCCGCGCCGCTCGACGGGCTTCGGGCCGAGGAAGAACTCGATCAGCTCGAAGACGCTCGCCGGGCCGACGTGCTGGGCGAAGTACGTGCCACCGGGAGCAAGGACCCGGGCGATCTCGTCCCAGTGGATCGCAGCGGGGTGCCGGCTCGTCACGAGGTCGAAGGCGCCGTTGGCGAAGGGCAACGGCGGCTCGTCCGGATCGGCGACGACGACCACGCCGCGTGGGTGCAGGAGTCGCGTGGCGGTGGCGACGTTCGGCGCCCAGGACTCCGTCGCGACCGCGGCGGCCGGGAACGCCGGCGCCTCGGCGAGGACCTCACCACCGCCGGTCTGTACGTCGAGACTCGCGGTGCCGGAGACCCCGGCGAGGTGACCGAGTCGCTCGCCGAGCATCTTCGCGTAGCCCCACGGCGGGCGTTCCTCGATGGCGCGGCCGTCGAGCCACGAGAAGTCCCAGCCGGTGACGTCGGCGGCTTCGCCGATCGCGATCAGGTCGTCGAACGTGGTGCGCATGCCGTCCATGGTGGCGTCTCGCCGGTGCGAGTGCCAACCGCTGTTCCTCCACAGCATGCCCCGGCTGCAGCCCGTCCACAGATCACCACGGCGCTCCCGGATCGCACTCCGCGGGCCGCCACGGTCGGTGGATGCAGACATACGAGCCGTCCTTGTCCAGCCGCGATAGGCAGACTTGCCTAGTCCTGGTTGGCGAACTACGGTGAAGCGCACGGAGTTGCTTCGCCGGCTCGCGCGGAAGGCTGACGAGAACGATGTCGCGTTCGTGTTCCACCGTCACGGCGGGAGTCACGACCTGTTCCGCTTCGGTCGGAACACGATCGTCGTCCCGAGGCACCGAGAGGTGGAGGAGATGACGGCGCGCGGCATCCTCCGTGACTGCGACCGAGAAGGAGATGGGCGACGATGAGCCGACACACGGTGCGAGCTGAGCGCGGCAAGAAGTACTGGGTGATCTGGATCGACGGGGTCATCCGGACCCAGGCGAAGCGCGAGCGTGAGATCGAGCTCATGGCCCGCGACTGGCTCTCGTTGATGAACGACGACCGCGATCCGGAGTCCTTCGAGCTCGTCGTCGAGGTGGCGATGCCCGAAGCGGCACAGGCGCACCTGGACCGCGCGGTGGCGCTCCGCGAAGAATCCGAGCGAGCGCGCATCGAGGCAGCGAAGGAGACGGCCGCGGCGGCGCTGATCCTGCACGAGTCCGGACTCACGGTGCGTGAGATCGGACCGCTGCTCCACGTGTCGCACCAGCGAGCACAGCAGTTGGTCGCCGCCGCTCGCTGACAGGGTCAGTCGATGTACTGATCGCGCCCGACGACGCGGATCTGCAGGTCGTCGGTGCGGTCCATCGCCAGGATCTCGCGGGCGACGAAGCCGACGGCTGGCCAGCGGTCGACCTCGGTGACCATGAAGCCGTCGATGAACACCTGCCACACGCCGCGCTCACGGACCGCCTGCACTTCGTACGTCGCCATGCCGCGAGCGTACCGAAGCCTCCGGTCCGCCGTCAGTGCCGCTCGAACGTCAGTGCCGATCGAACGTCAGCGCAGCTCGAACGTCAGCGCAGCTCGAGCGTCATGTGCACGTCGGCGCGGACGTAGGGGCTCGGGACGAGCTCGTCCTCGCGCAGGTGCCGGAAGCCGAACGCCTCGTACAGGTGCACGGCGCTGGCCAGCTGTGCGTTGCTCTCGAGGTCGATCCGCTGCGCGCCGAGCTCCCGGGCGCGGTCGAGTGCAGCGGCGATGAGCTTCCGACCGGTGCCGTGCCCCTGATGACCGGGCGCGACGGCCATCTTCACGAGCTCGAACACCCCTGGGGTCGTCGGCGCGATGCCGATGCACCCGATCACCTGGTCGTCGAGTCGCGCGACGAAGACGGCGCCGCCGGGCTCGACGACGTGACCGACGGGGTCGCCGAGGAACTTGCGGTCCTCGTCCTCGAGCGCGAAGAACTGCGTGATCCAGGCCTCGTTGAGGACACGGAACGCCTCGGCGTCAGCGGGGGTGGCGAGGTCGGCGATGGTGACGGTGGAGGTCGCTTCGGGCATGTGTCCATCCTCCGACCCGGATGAGGTCACGTCCAATACTCGTTCGCTTCGATCGATAGGCTGCGTGCATGGATCGGGATCCGGACGTCGACCTCCGTCAGCTCCGCGCGTTCCTCGCCGTGGCCGACGAACTGCACTTCGGACGCGCTGCCGAGCGCCTCCGCATCGCGCAGCCCGCGCTGTCCCAGCAGATCCGCCGCACCGAGCGCGAACTCAGCGTCGACCTGTTCGTCCGGACGAGCCGCAGCGTCGCCCTCACCGCCGCCGGCCAGGTGCTGCAGGGGCGCGCGCGGTCGTTGCTCGGGCAGGTGCGCCGCGATCTCGACGAGACGGTGCGGGTCGGGCGGGGCGAGGCCGGCCGGCTCGACGTCGGGTTCGTCGTCTCCGCGCTGCCCCTCGGGCCGATCGAGCGCGTGCAGGCGTTCCGTGCGCGGTACCCGCTGGTCCGTGTGGACCTGACCGAGGGTTACTCGTCGACGCTCCTCGCCCGGATCGTGCGGGGCGAGCTGGACCTGGCCGTCGTGCGCGACCCGGACCCGGACCCCGCCGTGCGGCTGCTGCCGTTCCGGACCGAGGCGTTCGTCGCGGCGGTCCCACGCGGACACCGGCTCGCCGACCGGACGGCGATCCGAGGCACCGAACTCGTGGACGAGCCGTTCGTGTTCTTCCCCGCCGTGGCCGGTTCGCTCGCGACCGAGCGGAACCTCGCCCCGGTCACCGCCGGTGGCAGACGGCCCGTGGTCGTGCAGGAGGCCACGACCTGGGCCACCGTCCTGCACCTGGTGGGCGCGGGACTCGGCGTGACCGTCGCTCCGGAGAGTGCCGCACTCGCCGCACCGGACACCGTCGTGCTGCTGCCGCTCACCGACAGCGATCACCGCAGCGAGCTGTCGTGGGCGATGCGCGCCGACGACGACCGCGAGATCCTGCGGAACTTCGTCGAAGCCGACTGAGCGACGCCGACTGAGCGACGCCCGGCTGGAAGCGCTTCGCTCAGCCGAGCGCGAGCACGGGCGCCCGGTGGTCGCCGAGCTCGTCGACGTGCCACGGCCGTGCACCCCGCAGGGTCAGCCCGAGCTGCACGAGCACGAACCCGACGTGGGGTTCGACGTCCGGGTCCCACGGCCCTTCGACCCCGAGGCCGAACGCACCGAGTTCGTCATCGGCCTCGTCGCGGAGGGTGAGGCGCCAGCGGCCGTCGCCGAGTTCCTCGACCACGGCCCAGCGGGCGGTGCCGAAGCGGCTCACGCCGACTTCATGATGTCCGCGGTGAAGTTCTGCACGCGCTGCAGCAGCGAGGCACCGCGCATCGCGATCGTCGCCGGCGGGTTGAGGTGCGGAGGAGCGGTGCGGATGAGCATGGAGCACCCGAGGTCCTCGCAGATGTAGGTGCCGATCGTGTTGCCGTTGCGCCCGGCCTCGCCCGCACGGGGTGCCGAGAACAGCCGCACCTGCGTCGCCGGCTGGGGGGAGTGGCAGAACGAGCACATCGCGGCGATGCCGGCGCGCAGGGACCCGCCCGCGGACCGGACGATGATGCCCACGGGGCGGTCGTCGATCCAGGACACGATGTACCCGCGGCGGGCGGCCTGCGGGTCGCGCCAGCCCAGGAACTCGCGCTCGTCCCAGAGCATCTCGTGCAGGCCGGGGATCGGCAGCTGCTCGAGCTCGTCGGGGGTGGCGTTGACGAACGAGGATCGGATGTCGGCTTCGGTCAGTGGCTTCACGGTCCGATCACCATATGCCTCGCCTCCGACACGTGCTCGCTCAGGACAGACGGGAGGCCCGGATTGCCCCGAGCGCGCTGCTCTCGTCCGCCACCAGGACGGCCCGGCGCAGGGCGTCGCGTCCGACACGTCGGGCTGCGGCGTCGTCGGCGGCGAACTCCACGAGGACGCGCGTCGAGCGCGCCATAGCGCGCGCACCGGGCACCCACGGGACCGCACGTTCGATCGATTCGGCGACCGCGACCGCAGCCGCGTGGTGCTGGGTCAGGTGGGCGCGCTCGTGGGCGACCACCGCCTCCAGTTCGTCCGTCCGCAACCGGTCTGCCAAGCCGGTGCTGACCAGCACACCGCCGCTCCGCCCGGGCACGGCGCAGGCCAGGGCGTGGTCCGCGTCGACGACGGCCACCGGGGTGCCGTCGATCTCGCGGTGCGGCGCGACGCCGGAGCGCATGGCCTGGCGGACGGCCTCGTGCTCGGGCCCGGGCCGGACGCGGACGGCGACGACGAACGCGATGACCGCGAGCAGTGCAACGCCGACGTTGAAGCCGTGCGTGGGGGAGCCGTCACCGCCGAGGAGCTCGGTGAGCGGGCGGTCGGCGAGCACGACGAGGGCGATGCCGGCGACGAACCCGACGACGCCGAGCAGCACCGCGAGCGACCAGCAGACCAGGGCGGTGCGCGGGCGGTCGATGGTCCACGCGGATCGGGTCAGCACCCTCGGTGCGAACACGACCACCAGCAGGGCGAGGACGATGAGCGCGATGCCGGCGACGACCACGGAGCGACCCCGGTCAGGAACGTGCGCGGGCGTCGAGGGCGCGGCGCAGGGCCTCGAGGTCGTCGGAGGCGAGCGAGCCGGTGAACTGCAGCAACGCTGCTTCGCGGTCGGCCGAGGCGGCGAGCGCACTCGACATGAGGGACGCGGTCTGTTCGTCGCGACTGTGCACGGCACGGAAGCTCAGCGGGGCGTCGTCGTGCTCCTGCCGCTCCACCTGGCCCTTGCGGCCGAGCCGGTCGAGGACGGTGAGCACGGTGGTCAGCGCCGGCCGGGGCTCCGGGAAGGCATCGAGCACCTGTCGTGCGGTGAGGCCGTCGGTCACGGAGCGGAGCGCGTCGAGCACCGCTTGCTCGAGCTGCCCCCTGGGGCGTGATCGCTGTCCGGCCATCCCCGCATTCTACGAGATGTCGAAGGCCGGTACGCGACACACGTTCGTAACGCGGTCTCGGTATGCTCGGCGCGGACAACTGAACACACCGGCCGCTCATCCGTCGCGGGAGACGCCCTGCACGTGCCCTCGGGCGCACGCACGGCACCGAAGGAGCAATCCCCCCGTCAATCTCTCAGGTCCCACACCGCAGCGGACAGGCCACTCTGAAAAGCAGACGCTCAGTCGTCTCGCCCACGGTGAAAGCCGCCGGACCTCACGGGCCGCGGTGAAACTCTCAGGCCCATGACAGAGGGGGAGTTCCACCCGGCGATCGTCGCCGGGCCCTGCTGATGCCAGGAGAACTCCGCCATGAGTCCGACGCCACTGCGTTCGTCCCCGCTCGAACCCGCGCACGAAGCCGCCGGTGCGACCTTCACCGACTTCGCCGGGTACCGCATGCCCGTGCGCTACTCGTCCGACCTCGCCGAGCACCACGCCGTGCGTCAGTCGGCCGGGGTCTTCGACCTGTCGCACATGGCCGAGATCGGCGTCACCGGTCCGGACGCCGTCGTGTTCCTCGACCACGCGCTCGCCGGCTCCTTCGGCGCGATGCCGCTCGGCCGCGCGAAGTACTCGCTGCTGCTCGCCGAGGACGGCGGGATCCTCGACGACCTCGTCGTGTACCGCACCGACGACGACGTGTTCCTCGTCGTCGCGAATGCCTCGAACCGCGAGGTCGCCGTCGCCGCACTGTCCGCGCGCACCGACGGCTTCGACGTCGCGGTGTCGGACGACTCGGACAGCACCGCACTCGTCGCGATCCAGGGCCCCGCGGCCGCCGGCACGCTCGACGCCCTCGTCGTCGCCGACCGCCTGCAGCCGGAGAGCCCCCTCGACGACCTCGGCTACTACCGCGCCCTGCACGCCGTGTTCGACGGCTCCGAGGTGCTCGTCGCCCGCACCGGGTACACCGGCGAGGACGGCTTCGAGCTCTACAGCGCACCCGAGGTCGCCCCGGCGATCTGGGACGCGCTGCTCGAGGCCGGCGCCGACCGCGGTGTCGTCCCCGCAGGGCTCGCGGCACGCGACACCCTGCGGCTCGAGGCCGGCATGCCCCTGTACGGGCACGAGCTCGGCACCGACGTGCGCCCCGCCCAGGCAGGCCTCGGCCGCGTGGTCGCGAAGAGCGGTGACTTCGTCGGCGCTGCCGGTGTCGCGCCGTCGGACGACGCCCGCGTGCTCGTCGGGCTCGTCACCGAGGGGCGCCGCGCCCCGCGTGCCGGCTACGACGTGGTGCACGACGGCACGGTCGTCGGCACCGTCACCTCGGGTGCCCTCTCGCCGACGCTCGGCCACCCGGTCGCGATGGCCTTCGTGGACCCGGCGCTCGCCACCGAGGGACAAGTCCTGCACATCGACGTCCGCGGAACGGCCATCCCCAGCACCGTCACCGCGTTCCCCTTCTACCGCCGTCCTCAGAAAGGCTGATCCCGTGAGCGACCAGACCGCACTCCAGTACACCGCCGACCACGAGTGGCTCCTCGTCGAGGGCGACACCGTCACCGTCGGCATCACCGACCACGCCGCCGAGCAGCTCGGTGACGTCGTCTACGTCGAGCTCCCCGCCGTCGGCACCGCCACCACCGCGGGCGAGCAGATCGGCGAGATCGAGTCCACCAAGAGCGTCGGTGAACTCTTCGCGCCGATCGAGGGCGAGGTCGTTGCGGTCAACGACGCCGTGGTCGACGCCCCCGACACCGTCAACCAGGACCCGTTCGGCACCGGCTGGCTCGTCAAGATCAAGGTCGACGGCACCTCGTTCCCCGAGGACCTGATGGACCACGACGCGTACCGGGCGTCCATCGCATGACCGGCCCCGACGACCAGCGGGGGTTCCAGAACCTGCAGACCTCGTTCGCCGACCGCCACATCGGCACCACTCCGGCCGACCAGCAGACGATGCTCGACACCGTCGGCCGGCCGTCGCTCGACGCCCTGGTCCGCGCGGCGATCCCGGAGTCGATCCACGCAGCACCCGTCACCGAATCGGTGATCCCCGCCGCCGTCGGCGAGACCGAGGCGCTCGCCGAACTCCGCACCAAGGCCGGACGCAACACCGTCCGCCGGGCCATGATCGGCCTCGGCTACCACGGCACCCACACCCCCGCCGTGATCCAGCGGAACGTGCTCGAGAACCCGAGCTGGTACACGGCCTACACGCCGTACCAGCCGGAGATCTCGCAGGGCCGGCTCGAAGCGCTCATCAACTTCCAGACCATGGTCTCCGACCTGACGGGCATGGCCACCGCCGGCGCCTCGATGCTCGACGAGGGCACCGCCGTGGTCGAGGGCATGCTCCTCGCTCGCCGCGCGTCCAAGGTCAAGGGCGACGCGTTCCTGGTCGACGACGACCTGCTGCCGCAGACCCGCGCGCTGCTCGACCACCGCGCCGACGCCGTCGGCATCACGCTGCGTGCGTTCGACCCTGTCACCGGGCCGACCGACGAGCAGCTCGACGGCGCCTTCGGCGTGATCGTGCAGTACCCCGGTGCCTCCGGCCGGATCGTCGACCCGTCGTCGATCATCGAGCGCGTCCACGCCGGCGGCGGAATCGCCGTCGTCGCGGCCGACCTGCTCGCCATGACCCTGCTCGCCAGCCCCGGTGACCTGGGGGCCGACGTCGCCGTGGGGACGAGCCAGCGCTTCGGCGTCCCGCTCGGCTTCGGCGGCCCGCACGCCGGCTACCTCGCCGTGCGTGCAGGGCTCGAACGCCAGCTGCCCGGTCGCCTGGTCGGGGTGTCCTTCGACGCCGACGGTGCGATGGCCTACCGCCTCAGCCTGCAGACCCGCGAGCAGCACATCCGGCGCGAGAAGGCGACGAGCAACATCTGCACCGCGCAGGTCCTGCTCGCCGTCATGGCCTCGATGTACGCCGTCTACCACGGGCCCGAGGGGCTGCGCTTCATCGCGAACCGGGTCGCCCGGACGACGTCGGCGCTCGCCGAGGTCGCCCGCGACGCCGGGCTCGAGGTCGTGCACGACGCGTTCTTCGACACGCTCACCCTGCGGGCCACCGGTCGCGCCGGGGCGGTCGTCGCCGCAGCGCAGGACGCCGACTTCCTGCTGCACCAGGTGGACGAGGACGTGTTCCAGCTCTCCGTCGACGAGACGACCACGCCCGACGACGTCACCCGACTAGCGGGCGTGTTCGGGGCGGTGGACGTGACCGTCCCGGCGACCGAGGCGGCCGTGCGGGACGCGGCCACGGGCCTCCCGGCCGGTCTGCTGCGCGAGGGCGAGTACCTGACGCACCCGGTCTTCAGCGCACACCGCAGCGAGACCCGCATGATGCGGTACCTGAAGCACCTGGCGGACAAGGACTACGCGCTCGACCGGGGCATGATCCCGCTCGGCAGCTGCACGATGAAGCTCAACGCGGCGACCGAGATGGCCGCGGTGACGTGGCCGGAGTTCGCGAACATCCACCCGTTCGCGCCGCGCGGCGACGTCGAGGGCTACCTCGACATGATCGGTGACCTGGAGTCCTGGCTGGCCGAGGTCACCGGGTACGACACCGTGTCCCTGCAGCCGAACGCCGGCAGCCAGGGTGAGCTCGCCGGACTCCTCGCGATCCGCGGGTACCACCTGGCGAACGGCGACACCGAGCGCACCGTCTGCCTCATCCCGTCGAGCGCGCACGGTACGAACGCCGCGTCCGCGGTGCTCGCCGGCATGAAGGTCGTCGTGGTCGCCTGCGACGAGAACGGCAACGTCGACCTCGCTGACCTCCGCGCGAAGACGGAACAGCACGCCGACACCCTCGCGGCGCTGATGATCACGTACCCATCGACCCACGGCGTGTACGAGCACGACATCCGCGAGATCTGCGACGCCGTGCACGACGCCGGCGGGCAGGTCTACGTCGACGGCGCGAACCTCAACGCCCTGCTCGGCCACGCCCGCTTCGGCGACTTCGGCGGCGACGTCTCGCACCTCAACCTGCACAAGACCTTCTGCATCCCGCACGGCGGTGGCGGACCCGGTGTCGGTCCGGTCGCGGCGAAGGCGCACCTGGCGCCGTACCTGCCGGGGCACCCGTTCGCGCAGCAGGCCGACCGACGGCCCGGTTCGACCGCGGCCGAGGCCGACGACCGCCTGGCGCACGCCGGCGGCCCGGTCAGCGCGGCACCGTACGGCAGCCCGAGCATCCTGCCCATCACGTGGACCTACGTCCGGATGATGGGGCTCGAGGGCCTCACCCGTGCGACCGAAGCAGCCGTGCTCGGGGCGAACTACATCGCGGCCCGCCTGCGCGACGCGTTCCCGGTGCTCTACACGGGCGAGGACGGCCTCGTGGCGCACGAGTGCATCCTCGACCTGCGGCCGTTGCGTGACACCACCGGCATCACCGTCGACGACGTCGCGAAGCGCCTGGTCGACTACGGCTTCCACGCCCCGACCATGTCGTTCCCGGTCGCCGGCACCCTGATGGTGGAGCCGACCGAGAGCGAGGACCTGGCCGAGCTCGACCGGTTCGTCGACGCGATGCTCGCCATCCGTGCCGAGGCCTCGGCGGTGGAGCGCGGGGAGTGGCCGGCGGACGACAACCCGCTCGTGCACGCCCCGCACACGGCATCGTCGGTGATCTCGGGGGAGTGGGCGCACGCCTACACCCGCGAGCAGGCCGTCTACCCGCTGCCCGGCATCAGCGGCCGCAAGTACTGGCCGCCGGTGCGCCGGATCGACCAGGCGTACGGCGACCGCAACCTGGTGTGCGCGTGCCCGCCGGTGGAGGCGTTCGCCTAGCGACCCGCGTCCACCGGCGTGACGGGCAGGTGCTGCGCCCACCACGCGAGGACGTGCTCGAACCGCTGCACGCGGTGCCACGGCGTGCCGGAGCGGGAGAGTTCGTGGCCCTCGCCGGGGAACGCGAGGAACGACGCGTCGACTCCCGCGCGCCGGAGGGCCACGAACTGGCGCTGCCCCTGCTCGATCGGGCAGCGCCAGTCGGCTTCCGAGTGCGCGACCATGAACGGGATGGTGACCTGCGCGGCGTACGTCAGCGGGCTGCGGCGACGCTGCTCTCCCGGGTCGGCACCGACGTACGCGTCGGCGAAGTACCAACCGATGTCGGAACTGCCCGCGAACGAGTCCCACGCGTTCACGGCGCGCTCGCTCCACGCGGCGACGAACCGCTCGCCGTGGTGCGCGGCGACCCAGCTCGTCATGAACCCGCCGTACGAGCCGCCCATGATGCCGACGCGTGCCGCGTCGAGGTCGGGGCGCTCGAGCGCTGCGTCGAGCAGGGCGAGCACGTCGTCGACGTCGACGGTGCCCATCGCCCCGATGACCGCGCGGCCGTGGTCGAGGCCGTACCCGCCGGAACCGCGCGGGTTGCCGATGACGACGGCGTACCCGGCACTGGCGTAGACCTGCGCCTCGTCGAAGAACGCCCAGGTGTCCTGGCCGAACGGTCCGCCGTGCACCACCCGGAGGACGGGGTGCGGCCCCTCGCCCTCGGGCAGGACGACCCAGCCGTGCACCGGGGTGCCGTCGGGAGCGTTCCCGGTGAGCTCCTCGATGCGGCGGACACCGGGGGCCGACGCCTCGGACCGGAGCGGGGCCGCGTAGTCGGTGAGCACCGTCGGGAGGGCATCGTCGGTCACGGTCAGGTCGACCACGTGGACCTCGCCGGGCGAGTCCGTCGTGGCAGCCGTGGCGACCAGGACGTCCCCGTCGACGTCGAAGCCCGAGACGACCAGACGGCCGCCGAGGACGACCCCCAGTTGGTCCAGCCGGAGCGGAGCCGTCGTGCCGGCCGGGACACGACGGACGGTGACGGTGCCGCGGTCGAGCACCTGCACGAGGACGTCGTCGCGGTGGAACACCGGCGTCCCGGAGACGTCGACCGTCTCGCGCGCGGTCAGTCGGACCGGTTCGGAGTCGTGGGCCGCGACCCACAGTCCTTCGGGTTCGCCGACCAGTCGCCCGTCGCGGTGCGACGCCCCGACGTAGTGGACGGTACGGTCCGGGGCGATCGCGATCGAGCTGACGGAGCCCTCGGTCCGGATCGCCAGCGCGATCGTGCCGTCGGACGCGTCGACGCGGTACAGGTCGTCGTCGTGGGTCTCACGCACACCGAGGTCTCGCGGGGCGACGACGAGGAGCGCGCCGCCGTCCGGGTACCAGGCCGGTGCGGAGACCGAGCAGGGCGCGCTCGTGAGCGGGGAGTCCACCGGTGCCGCTGCCGGGTCGGTGACGTCGACGACCACGATCTGCTGCGGCTTGTCGAGCAGGTACCCCGTGCCGTCGACGTGGAAGTCGAGCCGCGACACGAGCCGCGGCGCCTCGGCGGCCGCTGCCGGGCGACGGTCGCCGCCGGGGACTGCGGAGCCGTAGCGCCCGGGTTCGGGGAACCGTGCGGTCACCGCGACACGTGTCGAGTCGGGCGACCAGACGGGGTCGCCGGCACCGAGGGGGAGCGCGGTGACGACGCGGGCCTCGCCGCCGTGCACCGGTGCGACGGCGAGCTGTGGGTGGGCGACGCCGTGGTCGTCGTCGACGGACCGGAGGAAGGCGAGCCAGCGACCGTCCGGTGACAGTGTCGGCGACGAATCGCGGTCGCCCGACGTCCAGCGGACCGCGCCCTCGCCGGTCACGCGTTCGATGGTGCTGCGGTACGCGTCCTGTTCGAGGTCCGGACGCGAGACCGCGACGAAGGCTGCTCCGCCGTCCCCGGGATCACCGCTGACGGTGGGGGAGGAGGGGACGTGGAGATGGGGGATGTCGTTCGCGAGCACGTGTTCACGGTACGGCTGGTGCGGCGCGGATGCCCGGGTCCTGAGGGGGACTCGGGACAGGTCTTCCTTGCACAGAACTGTGTCGCAGTGCAACGAATTTCATGCAGATGCAACAAAAGCGCGAGGGCGTCCAGCAAGCGCGCGAATCTTGCATCTTCTCGCAAGGATCGTGCAAGTTGGTTACCGGCTTGTAACCGTTCGCTCCAGGGTTTGGAGGCTGCTGTCCACCTTGCCTACAGTGCAGATGTCAAACGCGCCCGGGTGACACCGCTGTGCCCTTGCGCGTCCCATGCACCAGGAGGAACCTTGATCAAGAAGCGCGCCGGGCTCACAGCCCTCGCCGTGCTCGGGGCCACAGCACTCGCCCTGACCGCCTGCTCCAGCAACAGCAACAGTGGGGGTGGCTCGGGCTCGTCCAACGCCTCCGGCATCGTCACGACCAACGGCAGCGAGCCGCAGAACCCGCTGATCCCGTCGAACACCACCGAGACCGGTGGCGGCAAGATCATCGACTCGCTCTTCGAGGGCCTCGTGTCCTACGACGCCGACGGCAAGTCCGTCAACGAGGTCGCGAAGAGCATCGACACCGATGACTCGAAGACCTTCGACATCAAGCTGAACACGAACTACACGTTCACGAACGGCGAGAAGGTCACCGCGGAGTCCTTCACCAAGGCCTGGAACTGGGCCGCGCAGAAGTCGAACGCCCAGGGCGCCAGCTACTTCTTCGAGAACATCGAGGGCTACAACGCCGACAAGGACTCGGAGCTCACGGGCCTCAAGGTCGTCGACGACGACGAGTTCACCGTCACGCTGAAGTCGGCCCAGTCGGACTTCCCGCTGTCGCTCGGCTACTCGGCGTTCGTGCCGCTGCCGTCCTCGTTCTACGACGACACCAAGGCGTTCGGTGAGAGCCCGATCGGCAACGGTCCGTACAAGCTCGACGGCAAGAAGGCCTGGACGCACAACCAGTCCATCAAGCTCGTCACCAACAAGGACTACGAGGGCAAGCGCAAGCCGAAGAACGGTGGTCTGACGATCACGTTCTACGCCTCGCAGGACACCGCGTACTCCGACGCGCAGGGCGGCAACCTCGACGTCCTCGACGCCGTGCCGGACGCAGCCTTCGCGACGTACAAGTCGGACTTCCCGGACTCGAACGTCAACCAGCCGGCCGCCATCTTCCAGGCGATCTACCTGCCGTACTACCTCGACCACTGGAAGGGCGAGGAAGGCACGCTGCGTCGTGAGGCCGTCTCGATGGCCATCAACCGCAAGCAGATCACCGACAAGATCTTCGACGGCACGCGCACCCCGGCGAAGGACTTCACGTCGCCGGTCATCGCGGGCTGGAACGACGACCTCGACGGCTCCGACGTCCTGGACTACAACGAGTCCGAGGCCAAGAAGCTGTGGGCCGAGGCCGACAAGATCTCGAAGTACGACGACACCCTCACCATCACGTACAACGCCGACGGTGGGCACGAGGCGTGGGTGACCGCGGTCACGAACTCGATCTCGAACACGCTCGGCATCAAGGCCGAGGGCAACGCGATCCCGACGTTCCAGGAGGCCCTTGACCTCCAGACGAACGACAAGCTCACGGGCGGCAGCCGCACCGGTTGGCAGGCCGACTACCCGTCGCTGTACAACTTCCTCGGCCCGACCATGGGTGAGGGCTCGTCGAACAACTACTCGCGGTACGACTCCAAGGAGTACAACGACCTGCTCGCCGAGGGCCGTTCGGCCGCCACGGTCGAAGAGGGCAACAAGTCCTTCGACCAGGCCCAGGAGCTCCTGTTCAAGGACCTCCCGGAGATCCCGCTCTGGTACTCGAACGTCACCGGTGTCTGGAACGCCGACAACGTGTCCAACGTGAAGTTCGGTTGGAACTCGGTGCCGCTGTACTACGACATCGAGGTCACGAAGTAACACCGCTCTCCTCGAGAGCACCGCGTGGGCAGGTATCCTGCCTCGCGACCACCGGACGGGGGTTCGGGGACCGCACAGGTCCCCGAACCCCCGTACCTCGGCGGCAACACCTTCCCCCACCACATCGGGCGCCGCCGCCCGAACCGGACATCCGTGCCGACCCTCGGAACGTCCACCCCTCACCACAATGAACCTGATCGACATCGCTCCGGACCGGGCAGGGATCTGATGCTCTGGTACCTCGGCAAGCGCCTCCTGCAACTCATCCCCGTGTTCTTCGGGGCCACGTTCCTCATCTACTTCATGGTGTTCTCGCTGCCCGGCGACCCGATCGCAGCACTGTTCGGCGACCGCCAGCCGTCGCCGCAGGTCATCGAGACGCTGCGCCAGCAGTACAACCTGGACAAGCCGTTCATCGTCCAGTACCTGCTCTGGATCGGCGGCGTGTTCCGCGGCGACCTCGGCGTGACCTACTCCGGACTGCCGGTCAGCCAGCAGCTCGCCTCGGCGTTCCCGATCACCGCTCGCCTGGCGATCCTCGCGCTCGTGTTCGAGGCCGTCGCCGGCATCGTCGTCGGTGTCATCGCGGGTCTGCGCAAGGGCAAGCTGTTCGACGCCACCGCCCTGGTCGTGTCGCTCCTGCTCATCTCGGTGCCGACCTTCGTCGTCGGGTTCCTGCTGCAGTACGTGTTCGGCATCAAGCTCGGGTTGTTCCGGGTCACGGTGTCCGGCGAGGCCCCCTGGTCCGAGCTCGTCCTGCCCGCCATCGTGCTCGCGACGGTGTCGTTCGCCTACATCGTGCGCCTCACCCGCGCGAGCGTCGCCGAGAACACCACGGCGGACTTCGTGCGCACCGCGACCGCGAAGGGCCTGCCCCGTCGTCGTGTGGTCGGCGTGCACATCTTCCGGAACTCGCTCATCCCCGTGGTGACCTACCTGGGTGTGGACATCGGCAACCTGATGGTCGGCGCGATCGTCACCGAGGGCATCTTCAACATCAACGGGGTCGGCGGCACGGTGTTCCGCGCCGTCAAGCTCGGCGAGGGCCCGACGGTGGTCTCCTTCGTCGCCGTGATGGTCATCATCTTCATGCTCGCCAACCTCCTGGTGGACCTGCTCTACGCCGTCCTGGACCCGAGGATCCGCTATGCCAAGTAACGCCGCACCCCGTTCGGCGACGCACTTCGTCGCCCCGCTGGAGGAAACGCCCCTGCAGGCGATCGACCAGGTCAACGAGGACGAGAAGACCCGTTCCCTGTGGACCGACGCCTGGGAGTCCATGCGGACCCGCCCGACGTTCTGGATCTCCTCGATCCTGATCCTGCTGATCATCGTCGTCGCGGTCTTCCCCGGGCTCTTCGCCCACGTCGACCCGCGGGCGTCGAACCTCGACAACAGTGACGGCGGACCCGAGGCCGGGCACATCCTGGGCTTCACGCGTCAGGGCTCCGACGTCTACGCCCGCGTGATCTGGGGCGCCCAGAACTCGCTCATCGTCGGCATCGTCGCGACGGTCCTGGTGTCGCTGGTCGGCATCGTGATCGGCGCACTGGCCGGTTTCTACGGCGGCTGGCTCGACACGATCGTGTCCCGCATCGGCGACATCTTCTTCTCGATCCCCACCGTCCTCGGTGCGATCGTGATCATGTCCGTCATCCCCGCGCGGAACGCGATCACCGTCGCGCTCGTGCTCGCCGCGTTCGCGTGGCCGCAGATCGCCCGCATCATGCGTGGTGCCGTCCTGAGCGCCAAGCAGGCCGACTACGTCATGGCGTCGGCCGCCCTCGGCGTCAGCCGGTTCAAGACGCTGCTGCGCCACGTCATCCCGAACTCGCTGGCTCCGGTCATCGTGGTCGCGACCGTCTCGCTCGGCTCCTTCATCGTGGCCGAGGCGACCCTGTCGTTCCTCGGCATCGGACTGCCGCCGTCGGCCCTCAGCTGGGGTCTCGACATCGGAACGGCGCAGACGTCGATCCGCACCAACCCGTCGACGATCTTCTGGCCGTCGGCCGCGCTGTCCATCACCGTGCTCGCGTTCCTGCTCCTCGGTGACGTGGTGCGCGACGCGCTCGACCCGAAGGCGAGGGCCCGCCGATGAGCGAGACGCTGACCAACCCCACCGGCCGACGCACCAACGCCGACGGCGCCCCGCTGCTCGAGATCCGCGACCTGCAGGTCGGCTTCAAGACGCAGTCCGGTCTCGTGCAGGCCGTGCGCAGTGTCGACCTCACCCTCGAGCAGGGCGAGCGTCTGGCCATCGTCGGCGAGTCCGGTTCCGGCAAGTCGACGAGCGCCCAGGCGATCATCAAGCTGCTGCCCGGCACCGGCCAGGTCACCGGCGGGTCGATCAAGTTCAACGGGCGCGAGCTCGTCGGGCTGAGCGACAAGGAGATGTCCGAGATCCGCGGGAAGGAGATCGGCTACGTCCCGCAGGACCCGATGTCGAACCTCAACCCGCTGTGGTCGATCGGTTTCCAGGTCGAGGAGGCAATCCGTGCGAACGGCATGGCCACCGGCAAGAAGGCCGTCCGCGACCGCGCGATCGAGGTCCTGAAGGAAGCGGGCCTCGGCGACGCCTCGACCCGCCTCAAGCAGTACCCGCACGAGTTCTCCGGCGGTATGCGACAGCGCGTGCTCATCGGCATCGGTCTGTCGAGCCGCCCGCAGCTGCTCATCGCCGACGAGCCGACGAGCGCGCTCGACGTCACGGTCCAGCGCGTCATCCTCGACCACCTCGAGAGCCTGACCCGCGACTTCGGCACCTCGGTGCTGTTCATCACGCACGACCTCGGCCTCGCCGCCGAGCGGGCCGAGAAGCTCGTCGTGATGTACAAGGGCCAGGTCGTCGAGGCCGGTCCCTCGAAGGAGATCCTGGCCAACCCGCAGCACCCGTACACGCAGCGCCTGGTCGCCGCGGCGCCCTCGCTCGCGAGCCGCCGCATCCAGTCGAAGGTGCAGCACGAGCGCATCGAGATCGCCGACGCCGGCAACGACGACGCCGAGCTCATCGCCCGGGCGCAGGAGCGCGAGCACCGTCCCGCCGAGGACCTCATCGTGGTGAAGAACCTCGAGAAGATCTACAAGCTGCGCGGCAAGAGCCTCGCCACCCGCGAGCTCAAGGCCGTCGACGACGTGTCGTTCGCGATCCCGAAGGGCACCACCACGGCGCTCGTCGGCGAGTCCGGTTCGGGCAAGTCGACCGTCGCCAAGCTGGTGCTGCAGCTCGAGAGCATCTCGAGCGGCACCGTGCAGTTCGACGGCATCGACATCGGCGCGCTGAAGGGCAAGGACCTCTTCGACTTCCGCCGCCGCGTGCAGCCGGTGTTCCAGGACCCGTACGGCTCGCTGGACCCGATGTACAACGTCGGGAACACGATCGCCGAGCCGCTCGCCACGCACAAGGTGGGCGACAAGGCGTCGCGTCGAGCCCGCGTGCTCGAGCTGCTCGACCAGGTCGCGCTGCCGAAGTCGATGGTCAACCGCTACCCGAACGAGCTCTCGGGCGGGCAGCGGCAGCGTATCGCCGTCGCGCGCGCGCTCGCACTCAAGCCGGAGGTCATCGTCCTCGACGAGGCCGTCTCCGCGCTCGACGTGCTCGTGCAGGGGCAGATCCTCGACCTGCTGACGGAGTTGCAGACCGAACTCGGCCTGACCTACCTGTTCATCACGCACGACCTGGCGGTCGTCCGCCTGGTCGCGGACAACGTGTGCGTCATGCGCCAGGGCAAGATCGTCGAGAAGGCGACGACCGACGAGGTCTTCGCCGCCCCGAAGGAGCAGTACACGAAGGACCTCCTGGCTGCCATCCCCGGCGCCGGGTTCGAGTTCGGACGCTGATCCTGCTGGACACGAACGAGGCCGGACGTCCCGTCGTCCTCCGCGCTGGTCGCGGAGGCGCCGTGGCGGCCGGCCTCGTCGCCGTCCTGGGCCTCTTCCTGCTGGTCGACGCGGCGGTGCGCGGCAGCTGGATCGTGGTGCTCGACGCCGTCGGACCGATCGCCGTGCTGGTCTGGGTCCTGTGGGTGCTCACCTACCGCCCGTGCATCCGCATCGACGACACGGCCGTCACCGTCGTCAACCCGCTCCGCCGCACCGTGGTGCCGTGGCACGCGGTCGCCGACGTCAAGCTCCGCTGGCAGATCGTCATCGAGACGGTCGCCGGCCGTCGCGTGCAGTGCTGGGGCGGTCCGTCGCTGCCCCGGCCGAAGCCGGCCCGGCGCGGCGAGCGTGCCGTGCTGCGCCAGCCGGACGAGATGACCGTGCTGCTCGACCGGTGGGCTGAGCAGCGTGCCGTCGCCGGTGACGGCGATGCCGTGCGCGGCTGGGACGTGCCGGCCCTGGCGGTCGGCGCAGCGGCGCTGGCGCTGCTCGCCGCCTCGCTGCTCAGCCTGTGGCTGGGAGCCTGACGCGGCTCGCGATCGCGACCACGAGACGGACGGGAGGCCCGGCGCACGACGTGTGCCGGGCCTCCCGTCCGTCCTCTGGTCACGTCCACCACGTGACCCGCGTCGTCAGACGACCGCGCCGACCCGCTCGGTGAGCAGGTGCTCCTGGTCGGTCTGGATGCACGCGACGCCGCGGCCGTGCACGTCCTGCAGGCGCGGATCGACGGTGCGGCACTGTTCCTGCCGACCCTCGTCGAGGAGCTGGTAGAGCGGGCAGCGGGTGCGGAACCGGCAGCCGTCGATGCGCTCGGTGGGGGAGGGCAGGTCCCCGTCGAGCAGGATCCGACCACGGGCGGCCTCGGCGGACGGGTCCGGCACCGGCACGGCCGACAGCAGGGCCCGCGTGTACGGGTGCTGCGGGTCGGAGAACACCTTGTCGCCGTCGCCGTACTCGACGATCCGGCCGAGGTACATGACCGCGACGTCGTCGGCGATGTGCCGGACGACGGACAGGTCGTGCGCGACGAACAGGTACGACAGGCCGAGGCGGTGCTTCAGGTCCTCGAGCAGGTTGATCACGCCGGCCTGCACCGAGACGTCGAGCGCCGAGACGGGCTCGTCGAGCACGAGGATCTTCGGTTCGACGATGAGCGCCCGGGCGATGCCGATGCGCTGCCGCTGGCCACCGGAGAACTCGTGCGGGTACCGGTCGATGTAGCTCGGCTCGAGCCCGACGAGCTCGAGGACCTCGCGGACCCGGCGGCGGATCTCGTCCTTCGCGACCCCGTGCACCGTCAGCGGTTCACCGATCACCGAACCGATGTCGAGCCGGGGGTCGATCGACGCCATCGGGTCCTGGAACACGACCTGGATGTCGCGGCGGATCGCCAGGCGGTCCTTCTTCGACAGCGACGCGGTGTCGACGCCGTTCACCCGGATGGTGCCCTGCTGGGCGCCGGCGAGCTCGAGGATCTCCATGATCGTGGTGGTCTTACCGCAGCCGGACTCACCGACCAACCCGAGCACCTGCCCGCGCTTCAGCGTCAGGGAGATGCCGTCGACCGCGTGCACCTCGCCGATCTGCCGCCGGAAGAGCGCGCCCTTGGTGAGCGGGAACGTCTTGACGACGTCGGTGAGCTCGAGCACGACGTCGTCGCCGTGGTCGACCGCCGCCTCGGGGATGTCCTCGGGGCGGGGGAAGATCTCCGACCGCTCGAGGGTGCCCGCCGCGATCTCGTCGCGACGGATGCACGCGGCGGTGTGGTCGTCGAGCAGCGTGCCGTTACCGATCGTCGGGACGGTCCCGGTCAGGACCGGGTTGTCGCCGCTCTGCGGGACGGTCGGCTCGACCAGCGCGGGCTCGCCGTCGCGGCAGGCGTCGATGACCGCCGGGCAGCGGTCGGCGAACGGGCAGCCGGTCGGCTTCTGCGTGAGCAGGGGCGGGCGGCCCTCGAGCGGGACGAGTCGTTCGGTGCGGGCCGCGGTCATGTTCGGCATCGAGCGGAGGAGCCCGATCGTGTACGGCATGACGGGCTCGCGGAAGAGCGGCTCGACCGGAGCCGTCTCGACGATGCGGCCCGCGTACATCACGGCGACGCGGTCCGCGTTGCCGGCGACGACACCGAGGTCGTGCGTGATCAGGACCACGGCGGCGCCGGTCATGTCCTTCGCCGTCTGCAGCACGTCGAGGATCTGCGCCTGGATCGTGACGTCGAGCGCGGTGGTCGGCTCGTCGGCGATGATCAGCTTCGGGTCGTTCGCGATGGCGATGGCGATCATCGCCCGCTGCCGCATGCCGCCGGAGAACTCGTGCGGGAACGCGTCGAGGCGCCGAGCGGGGTTCGGGATGCCGACGACGCGCAGCAGCTCCTCGGCGCGGGTGCGGGCGGCGTGCTGGGTGAGGGAGCGGTCGTGCAGTCGCAGCCCCTCGATGATCTGCTGGCCGATCGTGTACACGGGCGTCAGGGCGGACAGCGGGTCCTGGAACACCATCGCGATGTCGCCGCCGCGCAGGCGGGACATCTCGCGGTCGTTCTTGCCCAAGAGCTCTTGGCCGTCGAAGCGGATGCTGCCCTCGACGTGGGCGGACGACGGGAGCAGACCCATCACGGCCATCGAGGACACCGACTTGCCGGAGCCGGACTCGCCGACGATCCCGAGGAACTCGCCGGGGGCCACCGTGTAGTCGACCCCGCGGACGGCGTAGACGGGCTTGGTCTTCGGGTTGAACGTGACCGACAGGTCGGACACGGTCAGCAGCGGCTCAGTCACGGTTGGCTCCGGAGGTGGGGTCGATGGCGTCGCGCAGGGCGTCGCCGAGCAGGCTGGTCGAGAGCACGGTCGCGACGAGGGTCGCGGCGGGCAGGACGAACAGCCACGGGCGGGTGACGGCGGACTGGCTGCCGGCGGCGAGCAGGGTGCCGAGCGAGACGTCGGGGATCTGGATGCCGAAGCCGAAGAAGCTCAGCGAGCTCTCCGCCAGGATCGCGGCCCCGACGCCGAGCGTCGCGTCGATGATGAGCAGGGACGCCACGTTCGGCAGGATGTGCCGTCGGATGATCGTGAACGCCGGCACCCCCATGAAGCGGGCGGCCTTCACGTAGTCGCGTTCGCGCAGGGACATCGTCTGGCCGCGGATGACGCGGGCCATCACCATCCAGCTGAACACCGCGAGGCCGACGATGAGCGCCACCCACGTCAGGTTCTTGAACACCGGGCTGAGGAGCACGAGCGCGTAGAACGAGGGGATCACGAGCAGCAGGTCGATGACCCACACGAGCACGCGGTCCACGGTGCCGCCGAAGTAGCCGGCGATCGCACCGACGATGCCGGCGATCAGCGTGGCGGCCGGACCGGCGATGAGGCCGATGAGCAGCGACTTCTGCAGGCCGACGAGCGTCTGCGCGTAGATGTCCTGGCCGATGTCGTTCGTGCCGAACCAGTGCGCGGCGCTCGGCGGCATGCCGAACGCCAGACCGTCGGAGTCGACGGCGTTCCAGTGGTACAGGTGCGGGCCGACGAAGGCCCACAGCAGGATGAGCAGCAGGGCGCCGCCACCGATGCGGGCACGCCAGGTGCCGAACACCTTGCGCCAGAGCGGCGTGCGGCCGCCCTTGACCTCGATGACGTGCGCCGGGGTGCCGGCGTTGCCGTCACCGGGGTCACCGGCAGTGGTCGTGGTCGTGGGGTCGAGAACAGACACGGGTCACACCCTCACTCGCGGGTCGAGCGCGGCGTAGAGCAGGTCCGCGAGGGTTCCTGCGATGAGCACGAGGATCGCCGTGAAGAGGATCGTGCCCGAGGCCGCGTTGATGTCGTTGTTGGTGATGCCCTGGACGAAGTACTCGCCCATGCCGTGCCAGCTGAAGACCAGCTCGGTGATGCTCGCGCCGGTCAGGATCAGCCCGAACGAGTACGCGAAGAACGTCGACATCGGGATGAGGGCGACGCGGACGCCGTGGCGCATGATGGCCGATCCACGCGTCCGGCCCTTCGACCGCGCGGTGCGGATGAAGTCGTTCGACAGCACGTCGAGCATCGCGGAGCGCTGGTACCGCGAGTACGTGGCGACGGCGCCGACGGTCAGCGAGATCGTGGGTAACAGCAGGTGTATCAGCCGGTCGCCGAGCACCGGGAAGAACCCGTTCACCCCCGGCGTGTACTCACCCGTGAACCGGATCACCTGGGTGCCGAGCCCCTGGTTCATCGCGGTCGCGAGGATCATCAGGACGACCGCGATGACGAAGGTCGGGGTGGCGAGCACGGCGAACGACAGGTACGTCGAGACCTGGTCCGACGTGCGGTACTGGCGGACGGCGTTCCACACGCCGAGCAGCACCCCGAGGATCGCGCCGAGCAGGGTGCCGATGACCAGCAAGCGCAGGCTCGTACCGGAGCGGGCGACGATGTCGGCCGTGACCTCGGTGCCGCGGGTGCTCATGCCGAGCGAACCGTGCGTCACGAGGTTCGACCACCAGGTCCACGTCCGGACGATGAGCGGGGTGTCCGGATCGGCACCGAGCTTCCGCAGGGACGCGTCGATCGTGCCCTGCGGCACGGCCGGGTTGCGGCCCAGGAACCGGGCAGCCGGGTTGAGCGTGCTGCTGGCGAGGATGTAACCGAGGGTCGTCGCGACGATCGTCAGGACGATGTAGTTGACGATCCGCTTTGCGATGAAGGCAAGCATGTACTGGGACCTCGTGGGGTGCGGCCGTCCGTCCGGACGGCGTTGTCGGTGGCGACAGGTTAGCCGCTCGCGACGGAGGGGTGGGACTTCCGTTGTGACGCTATGCAACATTCGTTACGAGCATGTTTCGATTCCCCACATCAACCCTTGTGGAGCCTTCGGATGTGACTAGGGTTCTCAACCAACAGGCGTGGCGGCGGGGGTCGCCGCGTTCCAGCGCGAACTGCGCGAACCACAACGAAAGGGAATCCTCGCCATGCGAAAGAGGATCAAGGGCATCGCCGTGCTGGCCACCGCTGCGGCTGCGGCCGTCGTGCTGGCGGGCTGCTCCGGCGGTGGACAGGCGGGCAACAGCAGCTCCGCGGTCGCCGAGTCGTCGCTGAAGTCGACCGGCTGGACCGTCGCGGACCGCGCGGACGTCAAGGACGGCGGGTCGATCACCCTGCCGATCGACACCGCTCCGGCGAACTTCCAGATCAACAACCTCGACTCCGGAACCGTCGACGACCAGACGATCTCCGGTGCGTACCTGCCGGGCTTCATCCAGTTCAAGGAGAACGGCGAGTGGGAGGTGAACAAGGACTTCGCGACCTCGGTCGAGCTGACCAAGGACTCACCCCAGACCGTCGAGATCAAGATCAACCCGAAGGCCGTGTGGTCTGACGGCACCCCGATCAGCGCGAAGGACGTCATCGCGAACTGGAAGGCGCTGAACGGCACGAACAAGGCCTTCGCGCCCCTCGCCACCAACGTGTGGGAGGACGTCGACTCGGTCAAGCAGGGCTCGGACGAGCGCGACGTCATCATGACGTTCTCGAAGACGAACGCCGACTGGGCGAGCGTCCTGGGCTCCATCTACCCGTACTGGGCCGTCGACACCCCCGAGCACTTCAACACCGCCTGGGCCAAGGGTCCGTACGCCGCTGACGGCAAGACCTACGTCTCCGGTGGCCCGTACATCGTGAAGTCCTTCGACGCCAACGGCGGCGTCCTCACGTTCGAGAAGAACCCGAAGTGGTGGGGCGACGAGGGCAAGCTCGACACCATCGTCTTCAAGACGGTCTCGCGTGACGGTGTCGCGCAGGCGTACGGGAACAAGGAACTCGACGCGTTCAACCTGAACGGCAGCGCCGACAACCTCAAGACGGCGAACTCCCGCTCCGACTCGAAGATCGAGCGCTCGCTCGGCACCACGCAGCGGCAGATCACGCTGAACGGCACCTCGGACGTCTTCAAGGACCAGGACGTGCGCCAGGCGTTCGCCCAGGCCATCAACCGCAAGGTCCTCGCCCAGGCGATCCTGTCGCCGGTGAAGAGCCCGGGTGACGTGCTCAACAACCTGACGTACCTGCCCGGTCAGGAGGGCTACCAGGACGACGTCTCGTCGGTCTACGGCTACAGCACCGACAAGGCGAAGTCGAAGCTCGAGGACGCCGGCTGGAAGGTCGGTTCGGACGGCTACGCGACCAAGGGCGGCAAGGAACTCGACGTCCGCTTCGTGATCCCGTCGGACAACCCGAACTCGGCGAACGTCGCGCAGCTCGTGCAGCAGCAGACGAAGCTCGCCGGCTTCAAGGTCACGATCGACACCGTGCCCTCGGACGACTTCTTCACGAAGTACATCACCACCGACGGCCGTGACTTCGACGCCACGTACTTCGCGTGGCAGGGCACGCCGTTCCCGATCTCGTCGCTCAAGTCGATCTACTACCCCGCCGACGCCGGCCAGAACTACACCGGCGTGACGGACGACTCGCTCGGCGCGGCATGGGACAAGGCGAACGCCGAGCTCGACCCCGATGCCCGCATCAAGGACGCGCAGGCGATCGACAAGAAGATCGTCGCCGTCGCCGGCACCATCCCGCTGTTCGCCGAGCCGTACGCCTGGGGTGTGCGCAAGGACCTCGTGAACTACGGCCCCGCGCAGTTCCAGCAGTACTCGGTCAAGTGGCAGGACGTGGGCTACACCAAGTAGTCCCGCCACCGAAGGGCTCCACCTCGACCCGAGGTGGAGCCCTTCGTGCACCGCGTTCCGGCGTTGCTCATGTGATCCCGACCGTCGAGAGCGGTGCGTATTGCATTCGAACCGTCTCGCCGCTGTCAGCATTCACAGATGGGTGTCCCATCCCAGATGGGAAAGAGAATGCGGCTGTGACGCCCCTTCGGAGGAGTCACAGCCGCATTCGGGTCGATCAGTCGCTTGCCCTCATCCCACCGGGCCGACCACGCACGCGCCACAGGTGAAGCCGCACGAGCCACATCCTGCTTGTGCGTACAGGTAATGACAGTCCTGATGTGCACCCAGCGGGCAGACCCGCGCGAAGGCTGAGCACTTCGAGCAGCCCGCGGCTTTCACCGGGGGTGGCGCGAAGATGCTGAGGAAACGGTCCCCGGCCGTGGCCACACGTTCGAGAGTAGTCCGCACTTCGACCTCCTGATTTCGATTGAACAGGAGAACTCGACGCTCCCCCTGAGCGCATTCCACTCCGACGGACACCGTCTTGTCAATGTCTTGCGAACGACTTGGTGCATGTGGTTGGGTGATGTTGGGGCACATGATGGGGGCGGACATGATCTACGTTGAGGTAGTTGGACGGGCGGTCATCTTCCTGGTCTTTGCTGCGTCGGTCAGCACGAAAATCCGCAGCAAAGATCGGCGACATCTCCTGGAATCTGCGCGAGCAATGTTGGGAGCGCTGCGCCCCGGGCTCTCGGACTTCACGATGGACCACCTGGGACGCGCTGCTCTCGTGGCGCAATGGCTTGTGCTGGTACTCGTCGTGACGCCGTGGTGGGTCGTTGGCGTCGTCCTGGCCGCACTGTTGCTCATCTCGTTCACCGCCGGATTGATCGCGGAGATCCTGGCTCCGGAGGACGCGCAATGCGCGTGCTTCGGCGCAGACGGTCCTGACGTGAGCGTCTGGGATGTCGTCCGCAACGGTGTGCTGATCGCGATCGCCGCTGCCCTGGTGGTGTTGGCCGGCGTCGAGACGCGGCCGCCGGAGGTCGGTGCCGTCGTCGTGCTGCTGTGTGGCGCTGTCGTACCGGCCTTCCTGCTGGTCGAGATGACCTCCATCCGAGAACTGTTCGTCGCAGGAAACCACAGGGGGAAATGATGCTCGCAGTCTGGTTGATGTTCTTCGTCGTCTTCGCGATCGGCCTCGTGAACTTCGTCCTCCTGGTGGCGGTGATCCGGCGATTGCGTGCGCACGGGCACGAAGGATCGGTCGAATCGACTCCACTGAGTCTGGTCATGTCGAGCGGGGAACCACACGAGTTCGTGGCGACGTCGATGGACGGGAAGCGCGTCGACCAAGACACGATCAGTGGAGACGCCGTGGTGGGGTTCTTCCTGAAGGGTTGTGCTCCGTGCAGAGAACTCATTCCGGACTTCGCCGCCGAGGCGCGACGGCGACGGGCCGTTGGTGAGACGGTCGTGGCGGTCGTCGTCGGAAACGGCGCGGCTGAGACGTACGGCCCCCTGCTCGCGGGATCGGCGGACGTCGTCGCGGAGGATTCTGTCGTCCCCGGGCAGCCGGGGTACCACACGATGGCCGCCGCCTTCGACGTTCAGGGTTTCCCTGCCGTGGTGCAGCTCAAGGACGGCGTCGTGGTCGACAACGTGCGTGATCGGATCGTCCCGAGCGCTGCGCGTGTCTGATCACGGAACACGCGCGGGCCGGCTCTCGTTGATAGCGACGGCCGGTGCGCTCGCACTCCGCGCCGGTCCGTTCCTCTTCACGAGCACGTTGCTGATCGCTCTTGTCGAGGGCATTGCTCCCGTCTGGGTAGCGCGTTCGTTCCAGAGCGTCATCGACGCCCTGGTCTCGTCGGCGTCGTTCGCCGCCCCGGCCATCGGGTTCGGGATCGGGACCGTCCTGATCGCCGTGCTGATTCCTGTGTCGGCGGCGTGCGATTCGGCTCTTTCACGAGCGGTGCGCATCGAGGCGCAGACCCGACTCTTCTCGGCGCTGCACGAGCGACTCAAGGGACTCACATTGCTCGAGTCGCCGGCGTTCCAGGACCGGGTCCGGCTCGCCCAGCAGGCCGTGTACACCGGCCCGAACCAACTGGTCCGCGACATGGTCAGCACGGTCCGGGCTGCGATCCTGCTGACCGGCTTCGGGATCGCGTTGGCCGGCGTGGCACCGATGATCCTGGTCTTCGCACTGCTCGCCGCAGTGCCCGTCGTCGTGACCGAGCTGGGGTTGACCCGCCGGTGGGGTCCAGCCATGCACCGCGTCAACAGTGCGGAGCGTCGCCTCACCTTCTACTCGATGCTCCTGCTTTCGCCCGAGGCGGGAAAGGAGATCAGACTCCTCGGACTCGGCGCCCTCCTGCGGCGGCGAATGGACGCGGAGTTGCGCGACTCGGCCCGAGCGGAAGCGAAGGTGGACGGTACGACGCTCCGGATGCGGCTGGCCACCACGTGCCTCACGGTACTGCTGTCGTTGTGCGCACTTGCGTGGGCGGCCGTCGAGGTCGCGAGTAGCCGTATGTCCGTCGGAGGGCTCACGCTCGTACTCGCCGGCGTCGGGGGTGTGCAATCGACGATCACTGCTCAGTCCTCGGTTTGGACTTCGCTCGCGAAGACCCTGCACGCCGTCAGCGAGTACGTCGCGGTCGTCACGGTGCAGCCGGACCTGCCGACGCCCGAACGCGGGGCGAGGGTCCCCGTACTCCGTGACCGGATCGAGTTCCGCGACGTCTGGTTCCGGTACGCGGCCGACCTGCCGTGGGTCCTCCGAGGTGTCTCGTTCTCGGTGCCGCACGGGAAGGCGGTCGCGCTGGTCGGTCAGAACGGTGCCGGGAAGTCGACGATCGTGCGATTGCTCTGTCGACTGTACGAACCAGACCACGGCGAGATCCTGTGGGACGGGGTCGACATCAGGTCCCTGCCCGTCGATGAGCTCCGGCAGCGGATCGGTGCGGTCTTCCAGGACTACTCGGAGTACGAGGCGAGCGTTCGTGACAACGTCGCGTTCGGCGATGTCGATGCTGCAGACCCAGAAGCCAGCGTTCGTCTCGCGGTCGATCGTGCCGGGGCGACGAAGATCGTCGAGACGCTGCCGTACGGACTCGACACCTTCCTCACGCGGATGTTCACGGACTCGGCAGACAGGGACGACCCGGAGACGGGGGTGATCCTCTCCGGAGGTCAAGGTCAGCGGCTCGCCTTCGCCCGCGCCATGATGCGCGCAGATCGTGACGTCATGATCCTCGATGAGCCGAGCTCGGGTCTCGATGCGTTCGGCGAGACGGAACTGCACTCGACACAGCGCCGAGTCCGTCGTGGACGGGCATCTTTGCTGATCTCGCACCGGCTGAACACCGTCCGGGATGCCGATGAGATCATCGTCCTCGACGAAGGTGCAGTCATCTCTTCCGGTACCCATGCCGAACAGCTTCGGGAACGCGGACTCTACTGGGAGTTGTTCGAAGCACAATCCCGCGGCTACCGACAGGATGCGGCAGTCGGCACGACGTCGCAGGCGAACGCGTGACGCTGCTCATCGGGGTCGGCTGCTTCGGCGCAGCCGCTGTCGCGTTCGCGGTCCTTGCTCTTGCGCGGTACCGGGTGTACCGCGTCTACGGAATCAGCATGCTGCCCGCCCTCGGCAATGGTCAGACTGTTCTGGTCCGGAAGACGACGAGGGGAATCGCCGTCGGCCAGCTGGTCGTCTTCGACGGTGATAAATTGCCTTACGTGGATTGCGAAAGCAGCTCTCAGTGTTTTCCGAAGGAGTTCAGCGGCACAGCTGTCAAACGAGTTGTGGACATCAGGGTGCAAAACGGTGGAATCGTCTTCGAAGTCTTGGGTGACAATCGTGCGGCGAGCATTGATTCACGCAACTTCGGCGTGATTTCGTTCGAACGAGTGATCGGCGTCGTCGTCGGCCGGACCGGTCTTCACGGCGCCTCTTCACAAAAATGACGTCAATTGCTACCGTTGACATCGAGCCCGGGGTGGCGCACGACGCTCTTGTGGTGAATGCGTGGGTCGATGATGAACGCCGTCACGCTCCGGACGGTGCTCGAGAACCAGGGGAAGTCACAATGCAGGCAAACACCATGAAGAAGTCATTCGCGCTCGCGGCGACGCTGCTCGTCGCGGCGACGCTCGGGCTCGGCGCCGCAGCAGCGGTGCACGCCGACGGTGCGCCGACGCATGCGTCAGCCGGCGCACCGTTCAAATGGAAGAACTGAACGACCTCGACCCGGGGCGGGGTGTCGCCAGTGGCGGCGCGCCGCCCTCCGTCGTCTGTGCTGCGTCGGACGCTACATCCGGGCCGCCGCGAGCGACGCCGCGATCCCGAGCACGACGAACGCCAGGACCGTCCAGCCGTGCACCCGGTGGGTGATCGGCGCCGCCGTCACGGTCGCGGGCGGCGGGCCGTCCTGCGGAGCCGGGGCGGGTACGAGGGCCAGCATCCGCGCGGCCGCAGCGTCGACGTCGAGGTGATCCGGGCCTCCCGGTCGGCCCGGGACCTGGGCGGTGAGCCGCGCGGTCGGGCGGGTCGCGATCCAGACGCGGCGGACGCCCTCGCTCGTGACGACCTCGATGCCGTACTTCGTGCGCACCTCGGTGACACGCGACCACGTGTAGGTGCTGGTGCGGCGGACGTCCACGATCAGCAGGTGCTCGGGCGTCAGCTCGATGCGCGGACGCCAGAGCGCGGCCCACGCCACGAACGCGATGCAGATGCTCGGGACCGGGACGAGCCACGGGTTGCTGCCACCGAGCAGTGCCAGGGGGACGAGCGCCACCGCGACGACCCAGAGGGCGATGGCGAGACGGCGGAGGCCCGGGGCGACGATGGTGGTGTGCACCGGACGAGGTTACGAGATGCCTCCCCGGAGACGCCCGGGGAGCGGGTGTGACACACCAGCGCGTATCTCCGGACGACCCGATTCCCCGGGGAGGCAGATCCTGCGTGGACCTCTCGTGCCGACAATGGTCGTCGCCCCCAGTTCGGGTGTCAATACCCCATGGCGACGGATTCGGGAAACCCCCACGCCGGGAACGGCGTCAGTCGCGGGATCCGGTCACGAGACGAGCAGTTCGATCTGTTCTCGGATGGTCTCGGCCGTCGGGAACCGCAGACCGACCAGGCCGACGTGCCGCCACCGCACGACCCCGTCGGGACCGATCACGAACACCGACCGACGGAGTCCGATCCCCGGCGCGCGCACGCCGTAGTCGCGGATCACCGAGCCGGCGGTGTCGCTCAGCAGGGGGAACGTCAGCGAGGAGCCGCGCGCGAACGTCTCGTGCGAGTCGAGGGCCTGCGGGCTGATGCCCCACACCACGGCACCCAGGTCGTCGAACTCGTCGAGTTCCGCCTGGTAGCTGCAGAGCTGCGCGGTGCAGACGGCCGTCGCGTCGCCGGGGTAGAAGGCGAGCACCACGGTCCGGCCGATCTCCGACGACAGGTCGTACTCGTCGTCGGTGCGGACCCCGTCGCGGACGATCATGCCCGGCAGGGTGAACGTCGGCGCGGACTCGCCGACCTCGGGGATGCTCATGTGCTCAAGCTACGAGAACAACCGGGGGAACGCGCTCGCGACCCAGGGGTACCCGACGAACACCGCGGCGTCGAGCAGGCAGTGCGTGATGATCAAGGGCATCAGGCGGCCCCACTTCGTGTAGATCCAGCCGAACACGATGCCCATCACGGCGTTGCCCACGAACGCGCCGAAGCCCTGGTACAGGTGGTAGCTCCCGCGCAGCAGTGCCGTCGACAGGATCACCTGCCACCGCCCCCAGCCCAGGTCGCCGAGCCGGGCGTAGAGGTACCCGATCACGATGACCTCCTCCTGCAGGCCGGAGCGGATCGCGGACAGCAGCAGGACCGGCACCGTCCACCAGTACGAGTTCAGGGCAGCGGGGTCCACGCTCACCGTGATGCCGAGCGCACGCCCGGCGAAGTACAGGGCGAGCCCCGGGATCCCGATGCACAGAGCGATGAGCGCCGGACCGCCCAGGTCGGGCTTCACCCGGAACCGGTCGATGCCGAGCCGGGACAGGTGCGGGCGGGACGTGCTCCACAGCAGGAAACAGACGAGCGCGACCGGTGCAAGGTCCACCGCGATGCCGAGCAGCTGCCGGGCCAGGTCGACGTACTGCACCGTCGTCGACGAGGTGTTGAGCGCCGTGGACTGCTCGCCGAGCGGGGTCGTCTGCGACAGGTCGTCGATGATCTGGAGGATCGAGTACAGCGCGCTGGCACCCAGTGAGAGCAGCAGCACGATGGTGATCTCGACCCACGTTCGCCGTCGGCTCATCTGCTGTACTCCTGACGGTTGCGAACTACCGGTAGACTGGGGTGTCGGGCGTTCTGCCCGCGGGTGCGGTGCCGACAAATCACTGGCCCGACACTCTCCCAGAAATTGAAGGATGTCCTGTATGGCGCTCGCCACCCGGTCCGACCTGCGCAACGTCGCCATCGTGGCACACGTCGACCACGGCAAGACCACCCTCGTCGACGCGATGCTCACGCAGACCAACTCGTTCGACGCCCACTTCGAGGGCGAAGACCGCATGATGGACTCGAACGACCTCGAGCGCGAGAAGGGCATCACGATCCTCGCGAAGAACACGTCGGTGCTCTACAACGGCAAGCACGCGACCGAGTTCGGCGCGGACGGCCCCATCACCATCAACGTGATCGACACCCCGGGTCACGCCGACTTCGGTGGTGAGGTCGAGCGAGGCCTCTCCATGGTCGACGGTGTCGTCCTGCTCGTCGACGCGTCCGAGGGCCCGCTGCCCCAGACGCGCTTCGTGCTCCGCAAGGCGCTCGCCGCCAAGCTCCCGGTGATCCTGCTCGTCAACAAGACGGACCGCCCCGACTCCCGCATCGACGAGGTCGTCTCCGAGTCGCAGGACCTGCTCCTCGGCCTGGCGTCCGACCTGTCGGACGAGGTCGACGACCTCGACCTCGACGCGATCCTCGACGTTCCCGTGGTCTACGCCTCGGGTCGTGCCGGTGCCGCGTCGCGCAACAAGCCGGCCGACGGCTCGCTGCCCGACAACGACGACCTCGAGCCGCTGTTCGAAGCGATCCTGCAGCACGTCCCCGCGCCGAAGTACGACGACCAGCACCCGCTGCAGGCCCACGTCACCAACCTCGACGCGTCGCCGTTCCTCGGTCGCCTCGCGCTGCTGCGCATCTTCCACGGCACGATGAAGAAGGGCCAGACGGTCGCGTGGGTCAAGCACGACGGCACCGTCGTGAACGCCCGCATCACCGAGCTCCTCATCACCAAGGCCCTCGAGCGCTACCCGGCCGAGTCGGCTGGCCCCGGTGACATCGTCGCCGTCGCCGGCTTCGACACGATCACCATCGGTGAGACGCTGACCGACCCCGAGGACGTCCGCCCGCTGCCGACCATCACGGTCGACGACCCGGCGATCTCGATGACGATCGGCACGAACACCAGCCCGCTCGTGGGCAAGGTCAAGGGTCACAAGCTGACCGCCCGCATGGTCAAGGAGCGCCTCGACCGCGAGCTCATCGGCAACGTCTCGCTCAAGGTCCTCGACATCGGTCGCCCCGATGCGTGGGAGGTCCAGGGCCGTGGTGAGCTCGCGCTCGCCATCCTGGTCGAGCAGATGCGTCGTGAGGGCTTCGAGCTCACCGTCGGCAAGCCGCAGGTCGTCACGAAGCGTGACGAGAACGGCAAGCTGCAGGAGCCGTACGAGCACATGACGATCGACACGCCGGAGGAGTACCTCGGCGCGATCACCCAGCTCATGGCCGCTCGCAAGGGCCGCATGGAGAACATGACGAACCACGGCACCGGCTGGGTGCGCATGGAGTTCATCGTCCCGTCGCGCGGCCTGATCGGCTTCCGCACGTCGTTCCTGACCGAGACCCGCGGCACCGGCATCGCCAACGCGATCTCGCACGGCTACGACGAATGGGCCGGCCCGATCCAGACCCGCATCAACGGCTCGATCGTGTCCGACCGCTCGGGTGTCGTCACGCCGTTCGCCATCACGAACCTGCAGGAGCGGATGACGTTCTTCGTCAACCCCACCGAAGAGGTCTACGAGGGCATGGTCATCGGCGAGAACTCGCGCGCCGACGACATGGACGTCAACATCACGAAGGAGAAGAAGCTCACGAACATGCGTTCGGCGAACGCCGACTCCTTCGAGTCGATGACGCCGTCGCGCCAGCTCTCCCTCGAGGAGTGCCTGGAGTTCGCGCGCGAGGACGAGTGCGTCGAGGTCACCCCGGCCGTCGTCCGCATCCGCAAGGTCGAGCTCGACGCGCAGGCCCGCCAGCGCTCGTACGCCCGCCTGAAGCGTCAGGACGCGTAAGCACCAAGCGACGCGTCGCGTCAGCAAGAGCACGACCTGAGGAGGTCGGGGGTTACGGTGGATGCCGTGACCCTCGACCTCCTCTCGCTGTACCAGGACCTGCACGCCCACCCCGAGCTCGGTTTCCAGGAGCACCGCACTGCGGGCATCGTGGCCGACCGGCTCGCCGAACTCGGTGGCATCGAGGTGACCACCGGCGTCGGCGGCACCGGTGTCGTCGGCGTCCTGTCGAACGGCGAGGGCCCGGTCGTGTGGCTCCGCGCCGACATGGACGGCCTGCCGGTCCAGGAGCGCACGGGGCTGTCCTACGCCAGCCAGCACCGCGGCACCGACGAGGACGGCAACGACGTCCCGACGATGCACGCATGCGGCCACGACATCCACGTCACCTGGCTGCTCGGCACGCTCGAGCGCCTCGTCGCCACCCGGGACCAGTGGAGCGGCACGGTCGTCGGCGTCTTCCAGCCGGCGGAGGAGGTCATCTCCGGCGCCCGCGCCATGGTCGAGGACGGCCTGGTCGACCGGTTCCCGAAGCCCGACGTCGTGCTCGGCCAGCACTCGGCTCCGGCCCCGGTCGGCATCGTCGCGATCGGCTCCGGCCCGGTGATGGCGTCGAGCGACCGGCTCACCGTGACCTTCAACGGTCGCGGGGCACACGGGTCCGCGCCGCAGGCATCCCTCGACCCGGTCGTCACCGCCGCGTCCGCCGTCGTGCGGCTGCAGACCGTCGTCTCGCGCGAGGTCTCGCCGAGCGACGCCGGTGTGGTCACCGTCGGCAGCTTCCACGCCGGCACCCGCGCGAACATCATCCCCGACCAGGCCGTCATCGAGATCTCGACGCGTGCCCGCAACGAGGACACCCGTGCGCGCATCATCGCGTCGATCGAGCGGATCGTCCGTGCCGAGAGCGACGCCGGTGGCCTGCCCGAGCCGACGATCGTGCGGTCGCCCGGTGCCGAGGTGACCGTGAACGACGCGGAGTCCGCTGCCCGGGTGCTCGCGGCCGTCAGCGCCGCCGTACCGGGTGCGCGCGAGCTGGAGATCGGGCTGGCGATGGCGTCGGAGGACGTCGGGCAGCTCGCGACGGCGGCGGGCGTCCCGCTCGTGTACTGGTTCACGGGGATCACCGACCCGGAGCTGTTCCGCCGCGGCGAGGACATCCCGAGCAACCACTCGCCGTTCTACGCGCCGCAGGCCGAGACCGCGATCCCGGTCGGCGTGGACGCCTTGGTCGCCGCGACGCGCGCCTACGTCGCCTGACGGACGGACGGGAGGCGCGGGGCGGCCCCGCCGCGCGGGTGACCGTCCCGGGGACAGGACGTTCACAGCCAACTCGCGCCGTGCCTCCCGGCTCACCCGTTACCGTCGGCGCATGCGTTCCCTCCGTACCCCGCTGATCGCCGCCGTCGCCGCCGGCATCGCCCTGGCCGGACTCACCGGCTGCTCGTCCGACTCCGTGAAGCAGGCGACGGACCTCGGGTCCTCGGTGGCCTCGACGGTCGCGCACGGCGTCGCGGGCATCGACGGCAAGGCGATCCAGGACGGCATGTCCTCGGTCGCGGGCGGCATCGACGGGGCGCTCGACACGGCGCTCAAGGGTGCGAACGTCACCTCTGACGGCAAGGTGCCCGACGGGTTCCCGTCGTCCGACGTGCCGCTCGTCGACGGCACGGTGCTCGGCGGGGGAGCGGGACCGAACGGCTCCGGGTGGGTCGTGCAGGTGCGCGCCGGGTCGGTCGACGACTTCGCCTCCGCCGCGCAGCAGCTCGCCGACGCCGGTTACACCGAGTCGGCGAAGCGCGCCGACTCGTCGAGTGCGTTCGGGATGTTCCGCAGCGACGGGTACCGCGTCGTGCTCACGTTCTCGGACGGCGACGACGGCGTCACCGCGACCTACATCGTCACGGCCCGCTAGTCCCGTACCCTTGGGGGCGATGTCGAAGGCCTCCGTCACGCGCCCCGAGCGCGTCCTGTTCGTGCACGCCCACCCCGACGACGAGACCCTGTCGTCCGGTGGGACGATCGCGACCCTGCTCGAGCTCGGCGCCGAGGTCACCGTGTTGACGGCGACCCGCGGTGAGCGCGGCGAGATGCTCACCGAGCGGCTCGCACCCCTGGCCGGCGACGCACAACGCGTCGCCGCGCACCGTGAGACCGAGATCGACGCGGCACTCGCAGCCCTCGGCGGCCCGGCGCGCCTGTGGCTCGGCGGGCGCGGTGCCCGGCCCACCGACCTGCCGGAACGCCGGTACGTCGACTCCGGCATGCAGTGGGGGCCGGACGGGCGGGCGACCGCCGCCGACGACGCCCCCGTCGACTCGCTGACCGCCGCCGACCTGGGCGAGGTCGTCGACGACGTCCGTGCCGCGATCCGCTCCACCGGTGCGGACGCGGTCGTGAGCTACGCCGACGACGGCGGGTACGGCCACCCCGACCACGTGCGTGTGCACCACGCTGCTCGGTACGCGGCCCGGGCAGAGGAAGTGGCGTTCTCGATGATCGTCGCCCCGGACACCGGGGACGCCGACGTCACCGTCGACGTCCTGCCGGTGCGGGCGAAGGTGCGTGCCGCCGTCGAGCAGTACCGCTCGCAGGTCACCGTCGACCCGGTCGACCCCGCGGACCCGACCGCGCTGTCGTGGGTGATGCCGCACGGCGTCCGCGAGCACGCCCCCGCCGTCGAGGCCTTCCGGCACGACGCCGACCCGCAGCCCCCGGCACCGCAGACCTACGCCGAGATGTCCGGCCAGGGCAAGGTCGCCGCGGTCGCCGTCGCGCTCGTGCTCGGGCTCGTCACCGGCGGACTGGGCACCGTGACGCACCAGCAGACCGTCGGCGCCGCCGCGTTCCCGATCGGCATGGTGATCACCACGCTGCTCGTGATCGGGCTGACCGTGGGCATCCGGCTGCTGTACCGGTCGCGGGCGATGGTCGCCGCGATCGGCATCGGCATCCTCGTCGCGACCCAGGTGCTCGTCTCCGTCGGCGGCCAGGGCTCGCCGCTCGTGCTGGCGAACGCGGCCGGGTACGTGTGGACGTTCGCGCCCGCCGTCATCGCCGCCCTGGTGCTCGCGTGGCCGGACCTGTCGGGGCTGCGGTCCCGGACGGCCCCGGGCCGCGAGTAGACTCGAACCCGCTCGTCGAAGGGAGCACCCGAACCGTGACCTACGTGATCGCCCAGCCCTGTGTCGACGTCAAGGACCGTGCCTGCATCGACGAATGCCCCGTCGACTGCATCTACGAGGGCGACCGCTCGCTGTACATCCACCCCGACGAGTGCGTCGACTGCGGTGCGTGCGAGCCGGTGTGCCCGGTCGAGGCCATCTACTACGAGGATGACCTGCCCGACGAGTGGGCCGACTACTACAAGGCCAACGTCGAGTTCTTCCAGGAAGTCGGCTCGCCCGGTGGCGCCGCGAAGGTCGGTGTGATCCACAAGGACCATCCGGTCGTCATGGCCGAACCGCCCCGCGGCTGAGCCGGACACGCACGTGGCGCTCGACCTGCCCGACTTCCCCTGGGACCAGCTCGTCCCGTTCAAGCAGCGCGCGGCCGGGTACGAGGGCGGCATCGTCGACCTGAGCGTCGGTTCGCCCGTCGACCCGACCCCCGAGGTCGTCCGACGCGCCCTCGCTGACGCCACGGACGCGCACGCCTACCCGCAGGTCGCCGGCACCCCGGCGCTGCGGCAGGCCATCGCCGACTGGTACGGCCGACGCCACGGGGTGCGGCTGACCGAGGCGCACACGCTGCCGACGATCGGGTCGAAGGAGTTCATCGCCGGCCTGGCGCTCTGGCTCGGCATCGGCGCCGGCGACACCGTGGTGTTCCCCGCCGCTGCGTACCCCACCTACGAGCTCGGCGCGGCCCTGGTCGGTGCGGACGCCCTCGCATCGGACGACCCGGCGGCGTGGCCGGCGACGACGAAGCTGGTGTGGCTGAACTCGCCCGGCAACCCCGACGGCCGCGTGCTCTCGATCGACGACCTGCGTGCAGCGGTCGACCGCGCCCGCGAACTCGGTGCCGTCATCGTCGGTGACGAGTGCTACGCCGAGCTCGGCTGGGACCCGCAGTACGCGACCACCCCGACCCCCACGATCCTCGACCCCCGGGTCGTCGGCGACTCGGTCGACGGCGTGCTCAGCGTGTACTCGCTGTCGAAGCAGTCGAACCTGGCCGGGTACCGCGCGGCGTTCGTCGCCGGTGACGCCCGGATCCTCGCCGACGTGCTCGCGGTCCGGAAGCACGCGGGGCTGATGCCGCCGCTGCCGGTGCAGGAAGCGATGATCGTCGCACTCGCCGACCAGACCCACGTGCAGCAGCAGAAGGCCCGCTACCGGGCGCGCCGGAACATGCTCCGACGGGCACTCGAGGACGCCGGCTTCCGCATCGACCACAGCGAGGCCGGCCTGTACCTCTGGGCGACCCGCGGTGAGCCGGCGCTCGACACGGTGTCGTGGTTGGCCGACCGCGGGATCCTCGTCGCACCGGGCACGTTCTACGGCACAGCGGGCGGGGAGCACGTCCGGGTGGCCCTCACCGCGACCGACGAGCGCATCGCCGCGGCGGCCCAGCGGCTGGCCAGCAGCCGTCGGCTCGGCGCCGCGTAGCGCGGGGACGGACCCCGCCGCCGGGCGGATCGTGCATTCCGCCCGGAGCGCAACCGGGGGTTCCCACCAAGTCGTGACCATCGATGTGTGCACGAGCGACAGACGCCGCGATTAGGCTGTCAACGTGACTGACACTGCCAACGACGCTCAGAAGACGGCCACACCGCCCACGACGCCCGTGCCCGTGAGTCCCGCCGCCGAACAGACGGGCGAGACCGCGACGCTGACGTACCCGGGCGGCAGCGCGGAGTTCCCGATCCTGCCGAGCGTCGACGGCGCGTCCACGATGGACATCTCGACGTTCAAGAAACAGACCGGGATGAACACGCTCGACTACGGGTTCGTGAACACCGGGTCGACCAAGAGCGCGATCACCTACATCGACGGCGACGAGGGCATCCTGCGGTACCGCGGGTACCCGATCGACCAGGTCGCGTCGAACTGCACCTTCCTCGAGGTCGCGTGGCTCCTGATCTACGGCGAGCTGCCCGACGAGTCCGAACTCGCCGACTTCGACGCCCGCATCCGTCGGCACACCCTGCTGCACGAGGACCTCCGGCGCCTGTTCGACGCGCTCCCGCACTCCGCGCACCCGATGTCCGTGCTGTCCAGCGCCGTCAGTGCCCTGTCGACGTACTACGAGGACGACATGGACGTCGACGACCCGGAGAAGGTCGAGCTGCAGACCGTGCGGCTGCTCGCCAAGCTGCCGGTGATCGCCGCCTACGCGCACAAGAAGTCCATCGGGCAGGCGTTCCTGTACCCGGACAACGGGCTGTCGTTCGTCGACAACTTCCTGCGCCTGAACTTCGGCACCATGGCCGAGACCTACCAGCCGAACCCGGTGCTGTCGAAGGCCCTCGACCGGCTCCTCATCCTGCACGAGGACCACGAGCAGAACGCCTCCACCGCGACGGTCCGCCTGGTCGGCTCGACGAAGGCGAACATGTTCGCGTCGATCTCGGCCGGCATCAACGCCCTGTACGGGCCGCTGCACGGCGGCGCGAACGAGGCCGTGCTCGAGATGCTGCAGCAGATCAAGGACTCCGGCGAGCCGGTGCAGCGCTTCGTCGAGCGGGTGAAGAACAAGGAGCGCGGCGTGAAGCTCATGGGCTTCGGACACCGCGTCTACAAGAACTACGACCCCCGCGCGAAGCTCGTCAAGGAGTCGGCCGACGAGGTCCTCGAGTCCCTCGGCGTGCAGGACGACCTGCTCGACATCGCGAAGGAGCTCGAGCAGATCGCGCTGAGCGACCAGTACTTCATCGACCGCAAGCTCTACCCGAACGTCGACTTCTACACCGGCATCATCTACAAGGCGATGGGCTTCCCGCCGCGCATGTTCACGGTGCTGTTCGCGATCGGCCGCCTGCCCGGCTGGATCGCGCAGTGGCGCGAGCTGAACAACGACCCGCTCAACAAGATCGGTCGCCCGCAGCAGCTCTACGTGGGTGCGCCGAAGCGGGACCTCCCCGCGCGCTGACGCGCGTTCTCACCCGCGAAAGCGACAGAGTCCCGCGAACAGTTCGCAGGACTCTGTCGCTTTCGCGGGGCCAGGCCTACGCGTGGAGCGCGGTGTTGAGCTGGATGCCCTCGCCCTTGCGCTGCAGCGCCTCGACGGCGCCGGACAGGCTGTTGCGGCGGAACAGGACGTTCGGGGTGCCGGACAGCTCGGCGGCCTTGACGGTCTTCGGCGTGCCGTCCGGGTTCGGTGCGGCGCCGACCAGGACGACCTTCGTTCCCGCCGTGACGTACAGGCCGGCCTCGATGACGGAGTCGTCGCCGAGGGAGATGCCGAGACCCGCGTTCGCACCGAGCAGCGCGCGCTCGCCCAGGGAGACCCGGTGCGTGCCGCCGCCGGAGAGCGTGCCCATGATGGACGCCCCGCCGCCGATGTCGGTGCCGTTGCCGACGACGACGCCCTGCGAGACACGGCCCTCGATCATGGCGTCGCCGAGGGTGCCGGCGTTGAAGTTCACGAAGCCCTCGTGCATGACGGTCGTGCCCGGTGCCAGGTGCGCCCCGAGACGGACGCGGTTGGCGTCACCGATGCGGACGCGGTCCGGCACGACGTAGTCGACGAGACGGGGGAACTTGTCGATGGCGTGCACGGCGATGCCCGCGCGCTGCAGCGACGGGCGCAGGCGGGTCAGGGACTCCGGGTGGACCGGCCCCGCGTTCGTCCACGCGACGATCGGGAGGTACCCGAAGACACCGTCGAGGTTGATGGTGTTCGGACGCACGTGCAGGTGGCTCAGCAGGTGCAGACGCAGGTACGCGTCCTCGGTGCTGGTCGGGGCGGCGTCGATGGTGACCTCGGTGGTGACGGCCTCGATCCGGACCTCGCGGCGGGGGTCGTCGCCGACGTGCGCCTGCAGTGCTGCCGGGAACACCGCGTCGGTCGGCAGCGGGCCGAGGTGGGTCTCCGGGTACCAGGTGTCGAGCGTCGTGCCGTCGGCGGCGATCGCCGCGAGGCCGTGGCCCCAGGCGTGCGTCGGGCGGTCGGCGGTGGCGGTCGGGTCGGTGGCAGCGGTCGTGTCGGTCACCGCACCAGGGTACCGACGCACTGGACGGGAGCACCGGACCGACCGGACGGACGCTGCGGAACCGCACCGTGCCTCCCGGCCGCCGTGCCGTGGGCCAGCGCGACGGGAGCGACGGCAGATAAGGTGACCGCATGCCGGAGCAGCTCGACCTCACCGCCTCGTCCATCGACATCACCCGTGCCATCTGCGACATCGAATCGGTGTCGGGGAACGAGCAGGCCCTCGCTGACGCGATCGAGGCGGTGCTCGCACCGCTGCCGCACCTCGAGGTGATCCGGGACGGCGACGCGATCGTCGCCCGCACGAACCTCGGCCGCGACCGCCGCGTCGTGATCGCCGGGCACATCGACACCGTGCCGCTCAACGACAACCTGCCGACCGAGTTCCGCACCGCCGAGGACGGCACCGAGATCCTGTGGGGTCGCGGCACCGTCGACATGAAGGCGGGCTGTGCAGTGCAGCTCAAGCTCGCGTACGACCTGGTCGAGCCCTCGGTCGACGTCACGTGGGTCTGGTACGACCACGAAGAGGTCAGCGACCTGCTCAACGGCCTCGGTCGTCTCGCCCGGACCCGTCCGGAACTGCTGGCCGCCGACTTCGCCATCCTGGGGGAGCCGTCCGGCGCGCAGATCGAGGGTGGCTGCAACGGCAACCTCCGCGCCGAGATCCGCACGTTCGGCAAGCGTTCGCACAGCGCCCGCAGCTGGATCGGCGACAACGCGATCCACAAGACGGCACCGATCCTCGCCACGCTGGCCGCCTACGAGCCCCGCACCGTCACGGTCGACGGGCTCGAGTACCGCGAGGGCCTCAACGCCGTCGGGATCAGCGGCGGCATCGCGGGCAACATCATCCCGGACGAGGCGATGGTGCACGTGAACTACCGCTTCGCGCCGTCGCGTTCGGCCGACGAGGCCGTGGCGCACATCCGCGAACTCTTCGACGGCTACGACGTGACCATCGTCGACCTCGCCGCCGGTGCCCGCCCCGGCCTCGACGCCCCGCTCGCGCAGGACTTCGTGTCGGCGGTCGGTGGCCCGGAGCCCCGCCCGAAGTACGGCTGGACCGACGTCGCCCGCTTCTCGGCGCTCGGGGTGCCCGCGGTCAACTACGGACCCGGCGAACCCGTCTTCGCCCACCACGACGACGAGCAGGTCCCGGTCGCGCAGATCACCGCGGTCGAGGCCGGCCTCCGTCGGTGGCTGACGGCCTGACGACGGCCGGGGCCACCCGGCCGACCCCTGCACGCACCCGTTGGCGCGCCCGCTACCGGGTGGTGCCGTGGTGGGTCCGCATCACGGTCGTCTACGTGCTCGCCCGGTTCGTCACCGGACTGATGATGCAGGCCTTCGCGAGCGTGCAGGCGGCGAACTCGTTCACCGTCCAGCACCCGGCGTACCTGTCGTTCGCGTCGATCTGGGACGGTGCCTGGTACCGCGTGATCGCGACCGGCGGCTACCCGTCGACCCTGCCCGTGGACGCGGCAGGGCACGTGACCGAGAACGCGTGGGCGTTCATGCCCGCGTACCCGTTCCTGGTGCGTGGCCTGATGCTGCTCACCGGAGCGTCGTTCGAGTTCGTCGCGGTGGCGGTCTCGCTGCTCGCCGGACTCGGCGCTGCACTCGTGTTCCGTCGCCTGATGGGGCGCTTCCTCGACCCGGCGCGGGCGACCTTCGCCACGGTGCTGTTCTGCGTCGCGCCCGTGTCGGCGATGTTCCAGGTGGCGTACGCCGAGTCGATGGGGCTGTTCCTGCTGCTCGTCGCGCTGCTGCTCATGGTCGACCGGCGGTGGTGGACGATGCTGCCCGTCGTGCTGCTGCTCGGTATGACCCGGCCGACCGGGCTCGCGTTCGCGCTGCTCGTCGTGCTGTTCGTCGGCGCCTGGGCGATCCGGCCAGCGTGGGTGCGGTCGTCGGAGCCGCTCACCCTGCGCCGCCTCGTGCCGCCCGCCGTGGTCGCGGTCGTGTCCGGACTGGTCGGCCTGGCGTGGCCGGCGATCGCCTGGGCCGTCACCGGGGTGCCCAAGGCGTACACCGACACCGAGCTCGCCTGGCGGTCGTCCTACGTCGGGTGGCAGGAGCTCGTGCCGTTCGCGCCGTGGATCCAGGGCTTCGGGTGGTGGTTCCACCAGCCCGCCGGCGGGGTCCTGCTGGCCGTCGTGGTCGTCGGCTTCGTGGCGTTCGTCTGCATGCCCGCAGCCCGGGTGATCGGGATCGAGCTGCGCCTCTGGGGCATCGCCTACGTCGTGTACCTGCTCGCCGTGTTCTTCCCGCAGTCGAGCACCTGGCGGATCCTGGTGCCGATCGCGCCGCTGCTCGGCATCGTGGCGCTGCCGCGGTCCCGCGTGTACCGGGTGGCCGTCGTGGTGGCGTTCGTCGGGCTGCAGTGGGTCTGGCTGTACTACTGCTGGTGGATCGACGGCTACGACTGGACCCCGCCGTGATCGGCACGGCGCTCACGGGCCTGGGCGCGGGCCAGGAGCCGTGCGGCGGGACCGCTCCGCTCGCGCTTCGGCACCGTCGCTGACATCGGCTCCGGGTCACCCGGCCGCCAGTTCGCCGCCGCCACGACCATCGCGTTGACGGTGGCGATGAACGGCACCGCGAAGAACGCGCCGACGACACCCGCGATCGTCGTGCCCGCGGTCACCCCGAGGACGACTCCGAGCGGGTGGACCTTGACGGCCGTGCCGGTCAGGAACGGGTGCAGGACGTGGCTCTCGAGCTGCTGCACGACCACCACGATGCCGAGCATCACGAGCGCCGGCACCCAGCCGTTGAAGACCAGGGCGATGAGCACCGCGACCGCACCGGCGACGATCGCCCCGACGACGGGGACGAACGCGCCGAAGAAGACGATCACGCCGATCGGGATCGCCAGCGGGATCTGCAGGGCGAGCGCGCCGATGGTCACGCCGAGGGCATCGGTGACGGCGACGACCAGCTGGACGCGGATGAAGCTCGTCAGCGTCTTCCAGCCGGCGTGCCCCGCGACGTCGATGCGAGCACGTGCCCGGCGCGGGAAGAGCCGGACGACCCACCCCCAGATGCGCGGGCCGTCGATGAGCACGAACAGCGTCGTGAACACGATGATGAACAGCCCCTCGAGCACGTGCACGGCGCCGGTGCCGGCGGCCTGGAACCCGGACAGGATCGTCGCGGCGTGCGCCTGCAGGTAGTCGAAGCCGTTCGACACCCACGAGTCGACGTCCTTCGCCGTGATCCCGAACGGCTCGCTGTCGAGCAGGGTCCGCAGGGACTGCACGCTGTGGTGGAGCCGGCGTTCGAGCGACGGCAGGTCGGACCGCACCTGCTCGGTGACGAGCAGCGCCAGCCCGCCGAGCGCCAGCACCAGCGCGACGAGGCTCGACAGCACCGCCGTCCACTTCGGCCACCGGTGCCGCTGCAGGAACGACGACATCGGCATGAGCAGTGCGCACACGAGCAGCGCGATGAGGAACGGCACCACGATGTCCTGCAGCAGCACGACCAGCGCCACCAGGACGGCGAGGCCGGCACCGACGACGAGGATGCGCCAGGTGAACGCCGCGCCGATCCGAAGGCCAGCGGGCACTGCGTCGTCGGACCTGCCGGTCGGCTCGGACCGGTCGGGTCGTCCGCTGGGGGACTGACGGCGCATGGAGCGGATGTTCGGCATCCGCCAAGGTTACGAACGGAACCCGCGAAGAACCGCCGATCCGACACCCCCAACCTGGGCGGTTTCGCAGTTGCCCCATCAATACGAGATAATGAGCGGGCATGTACTGCACGAAAGGGGACATCTGATGGCAGCCATGAAGCCGAGGACCGGTGACGGGCCGATGGAGGCTGTTAAGGAGGGTCGACTCATCATCGTGCGGGTTCCGCTCGAAGGAGGAGGCCGCCTGGTCGTCTCGGTCAACGATGCCGAGGCCAAGGAACTCCATGACGCACTCGCTGAGGTCGTCTCGGCCTCGTAGTCGAAAGCACCAGAACGACGGGTCCGGAGCGTGTACGCGCCGGGCCCGTCGTCTGCGTCCGGGGCGCCGCGCCGTCGGCGTGCGCGCCCGTCGCGCTGTCGGTCGCGTCCGACAGGATGGCCTCGTGCCGAGGACCTACATGCCGATCCGCCGCGTCGAGGAGTACCGCGACCCGGACCCGATGCCGCGCGACGTCTGGCCGGCGACGCTGCCCCCGGTGCGGCAGCTGCTCGACGAGGGACTCGACCTCGACCCGGTAACGGTGTTCGTCGGCGACAACGGTGCGGGCAAGTCCACCCTGATCGAGGCCATCGCGCTCCGGTTCGGCATGTCACCCGAGGGCGGCTCCACCCTGGCGAACCACTCGACGCGTCCGTCCGAGTCGTCGCTGTGGCAGCACATCGTCCTCCGCCGTGACTTCGGTGCGCCCCGCGGTGGGTTCTTCCTGCGTGCCGAGACCATGCACGGCTTCTTCACTTACCTCGAGGACAATCCCAACCACTCCCGCCCCGAGCCGGTGTTCCACGAGCGGAGCCATGGCGAGTCGTTCCTCGACTTCGTCATCGACCGCGCGCAGTGGCCGGGGCTCTGGATCCTCGACGAACCGGAGTCGGCGCTGTCCTTCTCCGGCTGTCTGACGCTCATCGCGCTGCTGCGGTCGATCGTCGACAGCGGGGTCGGGCAGGTCGTGCTCTCGACGCACTCACCGGTCCTGGCGGCGTTCCCGGGCGCGACGATCCACGAGGTCGGCGACTGGGGGTTCCGGCGCACCGAGTGGGAGGACCTCGACCTGGTGCGCAACCAGCGGTCGTTCCTCGAGTCCCCGGAGCGGTACCTGCGGCACCTCGAGTAACCGGCTACGCGTTCTTTCGGTTCTTTCGTTTAGGCTGGTCGCATGACCGTCACGACCGAGCCCGCTGACCGCCGCGCGGCATCCCGCACGTACTTCCCGGGCGATGACCGCGACGACCTCGTCGGGCTGGCGAAACTCCTGCACGAGATCGAGCGCGAGGCCCTCGCCGGTGGCGTGGCCGAGCTCCGAGCGCCGGACGGACGGGTCCGGACGATCCCTGCCGAGGTCTTCGAGGTCCTCGAGCAGGTCGCCGATGCGCTCGCGAGTGGGAGCGGGGTCACGGTCGCTCGGAACGACACGCAGATGACCACGCAGCAGGCGGCTGAATTCCTCGGGGTGTCGCGTCCGACGCTCGTGAAGTACCTCGAGGACGGCGCGATCTCCTTCGAGCGGCGCGGGCGGCACCGGCGCGTCCTGCTCCGGGACCTGGTGTCGTTCCAGGACCACTTCCGCAATCGACGCCGCAGCGCGCTGCGCGAGGCCGCGCGGGAAGGCCAAGCGCTCGAACGTCAGCAGCGCGGTGACGGGCCGGCGGAGCGCTGACCGTGGCGTTCCCCGCGTTCTTCGACGCGTGCGCGATCTACGGGATCACCCTCTCGGACCTCCTGCTCCGACTGGCCGATGACGGGGTCTTCCGGCCGCTGTGGTCTGAGCCGGTCCTTGACGAGGTCCGGCGGAACGCCGTCGAGGCGGGTGTCTCGCCGAGCGGGATCGACCGACGGTTGTCGATGATGCGGAAGTACTTCCCGGATGCGCTCGTCACTGGCCACGAGGATCTGGCTGAGGGGCTGACGTGTGACCCGAAGGACCGCCACGTGCTCGCAGCCGCGGTGCGTGCCGGCGCGGACGTGCTCGTGACCTTCAACCTGCGGGACTTCCCGCCGGCATCACTCGCTGTACTCGACGTCGAGACGGTCCACCCGGACGACTTCCTGCTCGACCAACTCGACCTGTTCCCCGGCGTCGTGACCCGGGTCCTCCGCGAGCTCGCCGAGGACTACGTGGACCCGCCGCAGTCGGTCGAGGACATCCTGGACACCCTCCGTCGCGCGGGCGTCCCACGCTTCGCCGACGACGTCCGACGGTACCTCTGACGCTACGCGGTGACCTTCGTCAGCTGCAGCAGCCCGTCACCAGCCGGCGAGAGCGCACTGCGCACCGCACCCGACGTCGACACCTCGGTGAGCAGCAGCCGGAAGTCGGTCGTCGCCCGGTCGCGCTTGACCGGGTCGGCGACGCGTCCGCGCCACAGGGCGTGCGGCACCAGGACGGTCCCGCCGAGGCGTGCGAGCCGCAGCCCGTGCTCGACGTACTCGATGACGTGCTCGGGGTCGGCATCGACCAGGACGACGTCGTACGACGCCTCGTTCATCCGGGGGAGCACCTGGTTCGCGCGGCCCGGGATGAGCCGGATCCGAGCGGGGGCGGTGCCGGCGCTGATGTAGGCGTCGCGGGCGAACTGCTGGTGGTCGACCTCGACGTCGATCGTGGTCAGGGTCGCGTCCGGCGCGCCGCCGAGCAGGTACAGCCCGGAGACTCCCAGGCCCGTCCCGATCTCGATGATGCTCGTTGCTCGGGAGGCTGCGGCGATGACGCCGATCTGCGCGCCGATCGCGGGCGAGATCGCCTCGACACCGAGCTCCAGGGAGTGCTCACGAGCGCGGGCGATCGCCTCGGACTCCGAGACGATGTCCTCGGCGAACTTCCAGTTCGACTCTTTCTCTGACACGCACACTCCGTTCGGTTGACAACTCTAGGGGTGCATCGGAGCCGTACGGGTTAGGCTCGCTCACGTGAACATCCCGCTCGACAAGATCCTGATCATCGGGATCATTGCCGTGCTCCTGCTCGGGCCGCAGCGCCTGCCGATGTACGCCCAGAAGTTGGCCGAGTTCGTGAAGGCCGTCCGCCGGTTCGCCGACACCGCGAAGGAGCGGATGCGCGACGAGATGGGCCCCGAGTTCGACGACATCGAGTGGCAGAAGCTCGACCCGCGACAGTACGACCCCCGCCGGATCATCCGCGATGCGCTCCTCGACTCCGGCGGCGCCAGCAGCGCCGCCGCGGTCCAGACCGCGCAGGTGACCGCCTCCAAGGTGCGCGCGACGGCTCCCGTCGTGCCGCTGGCCGCGGGAGAAGCGCCACCGTTCGACGCGGAAGCGACCTGACGCCCGTCACGTGACCACCTGACGGACGGGAGGCCCGGTGCCAGCTGGCACCGGGCCTCCCGTCGTCGGTATGGTGACGACTACTTCAGGTCGACTACTTCAGGTCGGCGAGGAAACGATCTGTCCAGGCGAGTGCCGCTGCGCTCGGGACGGAGCTGCAGGTGGACGACGCCGTCGTCGAGGCGCAGGGCGTGTCGCGGTCGAGCGACCAGTAGTGGATCCCGGCGAGGCCGTTCGCCTTCGCGTAGGCGGACAGGGTGTCGACGTCGGCGAGGGTGAAGACCTCGTCGGTGGTGTCGTTGACGCCGATCATCGGGGTGACCTCGATCTTCGACGACGCGATGCCGTACGTGTGCTGCAGGTTCGTGACGGCCTGGATCGAGGACTTGCCCATCTGGCAGGTGGAGCCGGAGAGCACGCAGTTCGCGGTGGTCGCGCGGCCGAAGTCCATCGTCATGAGGTTGATCGTGTAGTTCGTCAGGGTCGACGCCTTGATCGCCTTCACGGTGGCGTCGCCGGTGCTGTTCAGCCCGCCGTACGAGCCGTCGCTGGCGGCCAGGGTCGCGAGCGTGAACGAGAAGCGCATGCCCGGGTACTTCGCCTGGGCGAGGGCTGCGGCGCTCACGAGGTTCTGCACGTCGGCGGCCGACTGACCGCTCTCGATGTCGAAGTCGACGCCGATCATGTGCGGGGTCGCGTACCGGGCGATGAACGACTGCAGTGCGGCGCCCGAGCACTTGAACGAACCGGCGGCTCCACCGGTGCTGATGATGTAGTTCACCCCGGCGGCGTCGAGCTTCGGGATGTTGGCGTTCGCGAAGGCATCCGCCGCGACGCCACCCCAGTTCTCGCTGCCGCACGTGCCGGTCGCGAAGGCGAGGGTGATCGCCTTGAGGCCGGGCTCCCGGGTCGACACCAGGCTGTTGCTCGAGCCGACCACCGGGATCCGCGTCCCGGTGACCGCGGTGTTCATGACGTTCGTGTTCCAGTCGAGGTTCACGGTGATGTCCTTGTACGGGCTGAACACCAGTCCGCTGGCCGTGCCGCCGCTCCCGCCCGTGCCGGGGGTCGTCGTCCCCCCACCGGGAGGAGTGGTGCCGCCGCCCGTGCCGGAGCAGGCGCCGGTCGACGTCCACGGCTGGCCGCTGCCCGTTGCCCCGGCGTGCGTCGCGGGGTCATCGCCCTGCGTCCACCAGTTCGCGGTGTAGTTCGATCCGTTCTCGCTGACGGTGGCACCGCCGGAGTACGCGGTGCCGGCGGTCCACGCGGTCGCGCACGACGGTGTCGCGGCGATGGCCGGTGCTGCGGCGAGGGATCCGCCGGCGATCACTGCGGCGACGGTGGCCACGAGGCCGATCCGTACTCGGGTGTTCTGGTTCACACGGTTCTCCTGTCCTCGGCCGGACGTCGTCGTCCGGCGGGTGGAGCCCAGGCGGTCACATTCCGCAAGGGCATTGTGCAATGCCCTTGCATAATGCTCCGGGGTGGAACGACCTGTCCATGAACGAACGTACAGGCGTGCGCCGAGCGGATGGCAGGCGCCCGTCGTCAATCGCGGGTGGCGACGATCGTGTACGTCAGGGGAACACGGTCGCGGTCAGCGTCGGGCCACGCCCACGAGCCGTCGCCGGTGTCCTCCATGCGGGGAGTGAAGCGCCAGGGCAGGGTGCGCCCCTCGTCCAGGCGGCGGAGTCGGAGTCCGGCGCCGAGCAGCGCGTTCACGATCTCGGACAGCGGGTGCGGCCATTCGAACGTGCGGGTGTTCGCCACGGTGCCGTCGCCGGCGTAGGTGCCGGCGTCGTCCCACTGCTGCGCGGTGCCGTCCGGGAAGTACCGGTACCGGGTGACGAGCTCGTCGGCGGTCTCGTCGAGGCCGTAGAGCGCGGGGTGGCCGTCGCGGATGAAGAACACCCCGCCCGGGCGCAGCAAGCCGGCGACCTGTGCGGCCCAGCGGTCGAGGTCGGGGAGCCAGCAGATCGTGCCGATGCTCGTGTAGACGACGTCGAAGTCGCCGGAGACGGCAGCGCGGGCGTCGAGCACGTCGGTCTCCACCCAGGTGACGTCGAGGCCGAGCCGCGTCGCGAGGCCGGCGGCGGAGGCGAGCGCCGCGGGGGAGAAGTCGACGCCGGTGAGCCGGGCTCCCTCGCGGGCGAGCGAAACGGTGTCGGTGCCGATGTGGCACTGCAGGTGGCAGACGTCGAGGCCGGCGAGCGAGCCGTTCGGCAGCCACGGCGTCAGGGCCGGCAGGTCGTCGCGCACGACGTCCGAGCGGTGCGCCGGGTCGGACAGCTCGTCGACGGCGTAGGCGCCCTCGTGGATCGGCACCCGGTCGTCCCAGTTCGCCCGGTTCGTGTCGCGGGCGCGGTCCCAGTCGACGCTGACGTGATCCATGCTCATGCTGACGAGCCTAGGACAGCGACAGCCCCAGCTTCCGCCCGGCCAGTCCGCGCCCCATCGTCGTGATGCCGTCGGCGATCGCGGCGAGGGCGACTGCCGCGGGGTCCTCCGGCGCGCCGAGCACGACCGGCAGGCCGGTGTCCCCGCCCTCGCGGAGCGGCACGGACAGCGGCACGCTGCCGAGCACCGGCACGGGGGCGTCCTGGCCGCGGGAGAGCCGTGCGGCGGTCTCGGCGCCACCGCCCTCGCCGAACAGGTGCAGGACCGAGCCGTCGGGCTGCACGAGCCCGGCCATGTTCTCGATGACCCCGATCACCCGCTGGCCCGTCTGGCGTGCGACGATCCCGCTGCGCTCGGCGACGTCGGCCGCAGCGGCCTGGGGTGTGGTGACGACCAGGACCTCGGCGTGGGGGAGGAGCTGGCCGACCGAGATCGCGACGTCGCCGGTACCGGGCGGCAGGTCGAGCAGGAGCACGTCCAGGTCGCCGAAGAACACGTCGGTCAGGAACTGGTTCACGGTGCGGTGCAGCATCGGGCCACGCCAGGAGACCGCGGTGGAGGCGTCGTCGACGAACATCCCGATCGACACGACCTTCACGTCGTGGGCGACGGGCGGCAGGATCATGCTGTCCACCCGGGTCGGCCGCGGCGCGACGCCGTGCTCGTCGGTCAGTCCCATCAGCCCGGGGATGCTGAAGCCGTGCACGTCGACGTCGACGATCCCGACCCGCAGGCCCCGGCGGGCGAGCGCGACGGCGAGGTTGGCGGTGACCGTCGACTTGCCGACACCACCCTTGCCGCTCGTGACGGCGATCACCCGGGTGAGCGAGTCCGCCGTGAACTGGATGCCGTTCGGCCGGCCGGCCCGCAGGCGTTCGGTCAGCGCGGCACGCGTCGCGGGGGCCATCACCGACACGTCGACGTCGACCGACGACACCCCGTCCACGGAACCGGCGGCGACGCGCACGTCGCGCTCGATGGTGTCGGCGGCGGGGCACCCCACGATCGTGAGCTGCAGGTCGACGCGCACAGCGCCTCCTGGCTGCACGTCGACCCCACGGATCATGTCGAGCTCCGTGACGGGCCGACGGATCTCGGGGTCGATCACGCGGCCGAGCGCAGCGAGGACCGCCGTGCCCAGCTGCTCGTCGGCGGGAGCCGCGTCAGCCACGGGTGGAGCTGCCGGGCTCGTTCGCGTAGCCGGCGTCGTCGGCGTCGCGCCGGTCGAGTTCCTCGAGCAGCGACCGCAACTCGGCACGGATGAAGTCCTTCGACGCCATGTCGCGCATCGCCAGCCGGAGCGCGACGACCTCGCGCGCCAGGTACTCGGTGTCCGCCAGGTTGCGCTCCGCACGCTGCCGGTCCTGCTCGAACTGCACGCGGTCGCGGTCGTCCTGCCGGTTCTGCGCGAGCAGGATGAGCGGGGCGGCGTACGAGGCCTGCAGCGACAGCACCAGGGTCAGTGCGGTGAAGCCGATCGCGGCGGAGTCGAACTGCCACGGCTTCGGCGCGAGGGTGTTGTACCCCATCCAGACCACACAGAACAGGGTGAGGCCGATGAGGAACCACGGCGTTCCCATGCCCCGTGCGATGCCCTCGGTCGCGCGACCGAACGTGTCACCGCGTCCGCCACGACGGCGGGTCGGGAGCACGCGCGTGCGCATGCCCTTGGGGGAGTCGAGGCGGACGTCCGAGCGCTCGCGATCACGACGGTTCTCATCCGTTCGGGCCACGGGTGGTCCTCCTTCCCGTCGTCACGGGTGTCTTGCGCGGGCGTTGGCGTGGAAGCGGTGAGGGTTCCCCCTCGCCCTGACTTCGCCAGTCGTCCGGCAGGACGTGGTCGAGGACATCGTCGATCGTCACCACCCCGACGAGGCGGTGGGCGTCGTCGACCACGGGGACGGACAGCAGGTTGTAGGTCGCCATCACGCGGGTGACCTCGGCGGCGCTCGCGTCGACCCGGACCGGCTCGGTCTGCTGGTCGATGAGCGTGCCGAGCCGTTCGTTCGGCGGGTAGCGGAGCATGCGCTGGAAGTGCACCAGCCCGAGGAACCGACCGGTCGGCGGCTCGTACGGCGGCAGCGTGACGCACACCGCGGCGCCGAGCACCGGGGCGAGGTCGTGTCGGCGGACGAGTGCGAGCCCCTCGGCGACGGTCGCGTCGGCGGAGACGATGACGGGCTCGGTGGTCATCAGACCACCGGCGGTGTCCGGCTCGTACTCCAGGAGCATGCGGACGTCCTGCGCCTCCTCCGGCTCCATGAGCTGCAGGAGCGCTTCGCTCCGTTCGTCGGAGAACTGCGCGAGCACGTCGGCGGCGTCGTCCGGTTGCATCTGGTCGAGGACGTCGGCCGCGCGTGAGTCCTCGAGCCGCGACAAGATCTCGACGCGCTCCTGGTCGGGCATCTCCTCGAGCACGTCGGCCAGCCGGTCGTCGGGGAGTTCCTCGGCGACCTCGAACCGGCGTTCCTCCGGCAGGTCGAGCAGCGTGCTCGCCAGGTCCGCGGGGACGAGGTCGGAGTACGCCGCGATGACGTGCTCGGCGGACTGGGCCTCGCCGGGGAGCTCGTCCTCGGTGACCTCGTTCCACGTCGCAAACGTCGTCGGGCCCTTGCCGAACGGCGACGGCGTGGTCTTCGGCTTGCGGAGGAAGAGCTGCGCGACCTCCCAGTCGCCCTGCCCGCGGTCCTCGATCGCGACGTCCTCGATGGTGGCGCGGATGCGCTGGTTCTTGATGAGCACCTTGCGACCGAGCATCTCGGCGATCACCCGGACCTCGCCGCCGCGCTGCTCGAAGCGGCGCATGTTGACGAGCCCGGTGGTGATGACCTGGCCGGCGCCGATCGAGGTGATGCGGCCGACGCTGACGAAGATGCGGCGCTTGCCCGGCACCTCGACGATCAACCCCACGACGTGCGGGGGATCGGCCCGGCGGTAGACCACCAGGACGTCCCGGACCTTGCCCACGCGGTCGCCCGCGGGGTCGAAGACGGAGCACCCGGCGAGGCGGGCGACGAAGACCTTCGTGGCGCTCACCCGACCCAGCGTAGTCGGTTGCGTGCTGGCGCTTCCCCGGCGGTGCACGTGCGATTGCAAGGTGCGCGGTGAATGATGGCTGTGTGAGCAATCAGAGTCCCTTCGCCGGCAGGACCGCCCAGGCCTTCCCGACGCTGCCCAAGGGCGACGTCCTCGGCACGTACGACAGCTACCCCGATGCGCAGCGCGTCGTGGCGAAGCTCGCCGACGCCGACTTCCCGGTCAACCAGCTCTCGATCGTGGGCAACGACCTGAAGACCGTCGAGCGCGTCACCGGCAAGATGACCTACGGCCGTGCGGCGATCGCCGGAGCACTGTCCGGTCTCTGGCTCGGCATCTTCTTCGGCATCGTGCTCACCCTGTTCTCGCCGAGCTCCGGCGGCCTGATCCTCGCCGCCGCGATCATCGGCGCCGCGTTCGGCATGCTCTACGGCATCGTCTCGTTCGCGATCACCAAGCGACAGCGCGACTTCACGAGCGTCCACCAGGTGCTCGCCACGAACTACCAGATCGTCGTCAACCCGCAGCTGACCGGTCAGGCGCAGCGGATCCTGGGTGAGCACGGTGCGACGCCGTCCACGCACTGGAACGAGCAGCCCCAGCAGGGCGCTCCCGGCGCACCGGTGCAGGGACAGCAGCCGTGGCGTCCCGCCCCGCCGCAGCAGCAGTCGCCGTACGGCGGACACGCCACACCCCACCAGCAGCCAGGAGGCCCGCAGCAGCCCGGCACGTCGGCTCCCGGCGCGCAGACGGATGCGCCCACGGCGCCGGGTGCGTCGAGCGCGCCGCGGTACGGCACGAACGACGGGCCCCGGTACGGCGAGAACGCGGACCCGTCCGCTGCCGCCCCCGCCGACCGACCCACCTCGGGTGGGCCGGCGATCCCCGAGCGTCGTCCGCAGGACCCGCCGCAGTACGGCGAGCGGGTGCCCGGTGCGACGCCGCCGGCACCGTCGTCTTCGTCGACCCCGTCGTCCCCGAAGGGCGACGAGCGCGCCTGACGCCTGCGTGCTCGGGGCCGGTGTGCTCGGGCTACAGCACCTTCGAGTAGCAGATCGACAGCGGGGCGCCGACGTACGGGCCGAAGTTGGCGATGCGCGTGAAGCCCTCGCGCTCGTAGAACCCGACGGCGCGCTTCTGCTCGTTCCCCGTCTCGAGCACGAGCGCCGGTGACCCGAGGTCCAGCGCGGCCTCTTCGAGCCGACGCAGCAGCGCGGCCGCCACACCCGAGCCGCGGGACTCCGGCCGGACGTACATGCGCTTGATCTCGGTGATGCCGTCGTCGACGACCCGCAGTCCGCCGCAGGCCAGCGGAGTGCCGGCCTCGTCGCGCGCCAGGAAGAACACCGCGATGGAGTCTGCCGTCGGCTTCTCGCCGGGTTCGGTGTCGCCGCCGTAGGCACGGTCGATCTCCAGGCGCTGCGCGGCTCGGAGTCGCTGCGCGTCGGGGGAGTCGAAGTGCTCGACCTCGATCGAGAACTGCGGCGTGCGGGAGTCGGTGGAGGCGTCGGGCGTCGTCACCCGCTCAGGCTAGCGGCCGGAGCGGGCGATCCACCCCTCCACTTCCGAGGGGGTCCGGGGGATGCCGATCGACAGGTTCTCGGCCCCGTCCTCGGTGACCAGGATGTCGTCCTCGATCCGGACACCGATGCCGCGGAACTCCTCGGGCACCGTCAGGTCGTCCTGCTGGAAGTACAGACCGGGCTCGATCGTGAACACCATGCCGGGCTGCACGACGCCGTCGATGTACATCTCGCGACGGGCCTTCGCGCAGTCGTGCACGTCGAGGCCGAGGTGGTGGCTCGTGCCGTGCACCATGTAGCGGCGGTGGAACTGGTTGTCCGGCTCGAGCGACTCTTCCGCCGAGACGGGCAGGAAGCCCCACTCGGCGGTCTTGCGGGCGATGACCTCCATCGCGGTGGCGTGCACCTGGCGGAACGTGATGCCCGGCTTGACGATGGCGAACGCGGCGTCGGCCGCCTCGAGCACGGCGTCGTAGACCATGCGCTGCACGGGGGAGAACGTGCCGCTGACCGGCAGCGTGCGGGTGATGTCGGCCGTGTAGAACGAGTCGACCTCGACCCCGGCGTCGATGAGGATCAGGTCACCCGGCTGCACGGCGCCGTCGTTCCGGGTCCAGTGCAGGATGCAGGCGTGGTGGCCCGAGGCGGCGATCGTGTCGTAGCCGACCGTGTTGCCGTCTGCACGAGCCCGGCGGTTGAAGGTGCCCTCGACGATGCGCTCGCCCCGCTGGTGTGCCAGGACGGCGTCGAAGTCGGCGATCACGTCGTCGAAGCCGTGCTTCGTCGCGTCGACGGCCTTGCGGAGCTCGCCCACCTCGTACGCGTCCTTCACCAGGCGCTGCTCGGACAGGTCGCGGGCGAGGACGTCGTCGGTCGCCGGTGCGTCGTCGGTCTCCGGCGCGCCGCCGACGGCGCTGCCGAGTCGTGCGTCGAGGGTGCGGGTCAGGTCGTCGTCGGCCTCGCGCACGAGCAGCGCCGAGGCGTCGAGCCCGTCGGCGACGTCCGAGAAGGAGCCGAGGTCGGCCGTGGCCAGCCCGAGGTCGGCGGCGACGGCGTCGAGCGAGGGACGCGGGCCGACCCAGAACTCGCCGATCTCGGGGTTCGCGTAGAACTCTTCCGACTCACGACCGGCCGTGGCGCGGAAGTAGAGCGTGGCGTCGTGCCCGGAGCCGTTCGGCGTCATCACGAGGACGGAGCCGACGACCGTGTCGGTGCCCCACCCGGTCAGGTGCGCGAACGTGGAGTGCGGGCGGAAGGGGTAGTCGCAGTCGTTCGAGCGGACCTTGGCCTGCCCGGCGGGGACGACGATCGTGCGGCCCGGGTGCAGCTCGGAGATGCGGGCCCGACGCTCGGCGGCGAAGGCGGCCTGCTCGCGGGGCTCGGGGATCGTCTGCTCGCGGTCGGCCCACTGCGACCCGATGAAGTCCTTGAAGGTCGAGGACCCGGGGGTCGTGGATCGGTTGCTCGTCGCGCGGGGAGTCGTGTCGGCCATGCCCCCATCATCGCACCGCGCTGCACCGGCGTCCTGTGCGGCCCCTCACCTGTGGATAGCATTGTCGACGTGCCCGACCCGTTCATCGACCTGCACGCGCACTCGAGTGTCTCCGACGGCACCGAGCGACCCGCGGAGCTCGTCCGAGCGGCCGCGGCCGCCGGCCTGGACGCCGTCGCGCTGACCGACCACGACACGACCGCCGGCTGGGCCGACGCGTCCAGGTCCGCGCACGAGCTGCCGTTGACGCTCCTGCCGGGTCTCGAGCTCAGCACGCGCATCGGCTTCCGCAGCGTGCACGTCCTCGGCTACCTGGTCGATCCACACGACCCGGGCCTCGTCGAGGAGACCGACCGCATCCGCTCCGGCCGCCTCTCCCGCGCGCACCGCATGGTCGACCGCATCGGCGAGGACCACCCGATCACCTGGGCCGACGTCCTGGCGCAGGCGAGCCCCGGGGCCACCATCGGCCGCCCGCACATCGCCGACGCGCTCGTCGCGCGGGGCCTCGAGTCCGACCGGAGCGCGGCGTTCCGCGGCATCCTGCACCCGGCGTCCGGCTACTACGAACCGCACGAGGCGCCGTCGCCCCTGCGCGGCGTCGAACTCATCCGACAGGCGGGTGGTGTGCCGGTCATCGCGCACCCGGCAGCCTCGTCGCGGGGGATCGTCATCGACGAGCCGATGCTCCGCGACCTCGTCGACGCCGGGCTCGGCGGGCTCGAGGTCGACCACCGCGAGAACATCGCGCACGGCAAGCGCACCCTGCTCGACTGGGCGTCGCGCTACGGCCTGTTCGTCACCGGTTCGAGCGACTACCACGGCACGGGCAAGCCGAACCGGCTCGGCGAGCACCGGACGGCTCGGGTCGCGTTCGACGCCATCCTGTCCGAGGCCACCGGCAGCGCCCCCGTGGTCGGCCCCGGCTCGCGCCTGTCCTGACGCAGTCCTGACCCGTCGCGCTGTCTCACCGAAGCGACAGATCTCGCTCGGCGCGGCCTGACCCCTTCGCGAAAGCGACAGATTCCCGCCGACGGTTCGCGGCAATCTGTCGCTTTCGCGGGGGCAGTCGGCAGGTGAGGACGACGAAGGGCCCGTCGCGTCAGCGACGGACCCTTCGGTCTGGAGGCGCTACTCGCCGTCCGACGAACCCTGCGGTGCCGAGGCGGTCGCCGAGGCATCGCCGGTGCCGGCTCCGCGACGGCGGCGACGGCGGCGACGCTTCGCGGCGCCGTCGGTGGTCCCGCCCTCGGTGGCCGACGAGTCGTCGGTGGGCGCGGAGGTCGGAGCCGCGGACTCGGTGGCGGGAGCCTGCGAGGCGGGCTGCTCCGAGCCTCCTGACCGGGTGCGGCTGCGCGACCGCGAACGCGACGCGTCACGCGGACCGGAGGCCGGACGGTCGCTGCTGCGCTTCTCGGCGGGGGCACCGGCCGACGCGGCGTGCGACGAGGCACCGGGCAGACGGCCCTTGGTGCCCTTCGGGATGTCGAGTTCCTCGAACAGGTGCGGCGACGACGAGTAGGTCTCGACGGGCTCGGGGATACCGAACTCGAGGGCCTTGTCGATCAGCGTCCACTTGTGCAGGTCGTCCCAGTCGACGAACGTGACCGCGATGCCGGTCTTGCCGGCACGGCCGGTACGACCGGCGCGGTGCAGGTAGGTGTCCGGGTCGTCCGGGATCGTGTGGTTGATGACGTGCGTGACGTCGTCCACGTCGATGCCGCGGGCGGCGACGTCGGTGGCGATGAGCACATCACGCTTGCCGGCCTTGAAGGCGGCCATCGCGCGCTCGCGCTGCTCCTGGTTGAGGTCACCGTGCACCGCTGCGGCGTTGAACCCGCGGTCCTTGAGCTCCTCGACGAGCTTCGCCGCCGCACGCTTGGTGCGGGTGAAGATCACGGTCTTGCCGCGGCCCTCGGCCTGGAGGATGCGGGCGATGACCTCGTCCTTGTCCAGGGAGTGCGCGCGGTAGATGAGGTGCTTGATGTTGGCCTGCATGAGGCCCTCGTCCGGGTCGGTCGCCCGGATGTGCACCGGACGGCTCATGAACCGGCGGGCGAGGGCGACGATCGGCGCGGGCATCGTGGCCGAGAACAGCATCGTGTGCCGCACCTCGGGGATGGCCTGGAAGATGCGCTCGATGTCCGACAGGAAGCCCAGGTCGAGCATGCGGTCGGCCTCGTCGAGGACGACTTCCTGCACGTGGGACAGGTCGAGGAGTCGCTGGCGCTGCAGGTCGATGAGGCGCCCGGGCGTGCCGACGACGATCTGGGCGCCGGCCTTGAGCTGCTCGATCTGGCCCTCGTACGCCTTGCCGCCGTAGATCGCCGCGACGGTGGTCGGGCGGTTCGAGGTGGCGACCTCGAGGTCCTCGGTCACCTGGACCGCGAGTTCGCGGGTCGGGACGACGACGAGGGCCTTGACGCCGGGCGCCGGGTCGGCACCGAGGCGCTGGATGAGGGGGAGGCCGAACCCGAAGGTCTTGCCGGTACCGGTCTTGGCCTGGCCGATGATGTCCTGGCCGGTGAGGGCGAGCGGGATCGTCTGCTGCTGGATCGGGAAGGGCTCGAGGATGCCCTTGCCCGCGAGCGCGTCGACGATGTCCTGCTCGATGGAGAGGTCTGCGAAAGTCAAAGAATCACCTTAGTTCTGGTGGAAGTCCGGGCCAGTCTACCGATGGGCGGGTGGAGCGGGGCGCGAGGCGGTTCCCGCTATGCTCTCCGGGTGGTGTCGTGGTGGAACCGGAAGCGCGCGGCGCAGCTCGCAGCAGCGTGGCTCGCGTCGCGGAACCCGCGCAACGCAAGCCAGGTCAAGCGTCTGGCGCTCGACGACGTCACCCCCGAGCTCGACGTCTACCTGGGCCAGGCCGCGTACCTGCAGCTCTCCGTCTACGAGACGATGGGTCGTGCCGGTGCCTCGGCGCCGACGCTGTCCGGTCGCCTGGTGACGGGTGTGCTCGCGACGACGGCGCTCGACCGGCACCGCACGATCGTCGCCGAGATCGAACGCAACGGGTCGGACCCGGCGGAACTGATGGCGCCGCACCGCGAGGCGATCGACCGGTTCCTCGAGCGCACGAGCGGCGCCGACTGGTACGAGTCGATGCTGACCGGCTACGTCACGGCCGGCATCCTGAACGACCTGTTCGGCAACCTGCTGCGGTCGCTGCCGAACGACGTGCGGCAGCGGTTGCGCTCCGTGTTCGACGCGCGTGAGGAACCCGCGGTCGTCGAGGAACTGACCGCCCGCATCGAGGACGACCCCGAGGTCGGTTCGCGCTTGGCGATGTGGGGCCGGCGTCTGGTCGGCGACACCCTGCTCGTGGCGCGGTCGGCACTGGCGTCGCACGCGCGCGAGGACCAGGAGCGGCTCGAGCCGGTCTGGACCGAACTGATCGCGGCGCACACCCGTCGGATGGACGCGCTCGGCCTGACGGCTTAGGCCCCGCGGGCCTTGAGTCGTTCGTAGTACTCGAGGTCGCTCTTGTCGCGGCGCGTCCCGAGCAGCCACTCGACGACCAGGGCGACGACGCCCGCACCGACCAGGGCCACGACCCAGATCCAGGTGGCGTCGTACCGCCACCCGGCCCAGGTCAGCGCCTCCCACAGCACGGCAGCGGCGATGCCGCCCACGGCGGGCCCGATCAGGACGCCACGACTGGCGCGCCAGGGCAGGACCACGTGCGCGATCCCGCCGATGATCAGGCCGCCGAGGACGGCGAAGAGCAGTTCCACGTCGTCAGGCGACGAAGCCGATGCGGCGTGCCTCTTCCGCGCCGACCTCGACGTACGCCAGGGCGGCGACCGGAACGATGAAGCGACGGCCCTTCTCGTCCTGGAGCGACAGGTGCGTCGCCTTCGACGCGAGGGCCTCAGACACGGCCTTCTCGATCTCGTCGGCGGTCTGGGCGGTCTCGAACGCGATCTCGCGCGGGCTGTTGATGATGCCGATCTTGATGTCCACGAGCACAGCGTATCCGAGCGGTCGCGGAGGACATCGGACGTTCGCCGCGGGCGCACTCTGCGGCCCGGGTGCGCGCCGCGCCCGCGTCAGGCCGGGTGGTGTCGGCGGTCGTGGGTACCGTACGAGCGTGCCGCAGACCACGCTGACGCCAGCCCCCGCAGACGTCGGCGTCGCACGCGCCCTGGTCGACGACCCGTCCCAGACCGCCGTGCTCGCGCTGCCCGACGGCCGGCACGCGGCGGTCATCGGCGCTCCCGGCACGGGCAAGACGACCACGCTCGCCCGGCTCGTCGCCGACCGGTTGCGCCGACCGGACGCGATCAGCCCCGACGGGCACGCCACCGTGCTCGCGCTGACCTCGTCGCGGACCGCTGCCACCGCCCTGCGTGACCGCCTCGCCGCCGCCGTCGACCGCGTGGTGCCCGGAGCCCTCGCCCGGACCGTGAACTCGTTGGCCTTCCAGATCGTCGCGCACGCCGCCGCGGTCCAGGGGCAGGAAGCGCCCACGCTGCTGACCGGTGGCGAGCAGGACCGCATCATCGCCGACCTGCTCGCCGGTCACGAGCTCGACGGCACCGGTCCGGCCTGGCCCGAACCCATCACCGCGGTGGTGCGCGAGCGCGCCGGGTTCCGGACCGCGCTGCGCGACGTCATGATGCGTGCGGTCGCGGCGGGCGTCGAGCCCGAGGACATGCGCGAGCTCGGCGACGAGGGCGGTCGACCCGAGTGGCGGGCCGTCGGTGACTTCGTCGACGAGTACCGGGCCTCGGTCACCGCGTTCCGCGCGACCAGCCTCGACTCCGGCGAGCTCGTCGCGTTCGCCACCGCCGCCGTGCTGCGCGGGGAACTCCCGGCGAGCATCGCCGCCCTCGGACTCATCGTGGTCGACGACACCCAGGAATTCGTCGAGGGCGAGGTGGCACTGCTCGGTGCGCTCGCCCGGTCCGGCGTGCAGGTCGTCGCGTTCGGCGACCCGGACATCGCCGCCTCGGCGTTCCGCGGGGCCGAACCGGACGTGCTCGGGCGCCTGGCCGTGCGGCTCGGCGTGGACCGCGTCGACGAACTCTTCCTCGGCACCGTGCACCGGTACCCCGCGCCGATCCGGTCGTTGGTCTCCGGGATCACGGGGCGCATCGGCACGGCAGCGGCCGGTCGGCAGCGCGCGGCGGCGGCGAGTGACGAGGACGCCCGAGCCGACGCCGTCGTGCACCTCGAGGCGGCGAGCCGGTCGGCGCTGCTGGTGGCCGTCGCCCGACGGCTCCGGGAGCACCGCCTGCTCGACGGTGTGCCGTGGCACCGGATGGCCGTCGTCACCCGCAGCGGCGCCGCGATCCCCGAGCTCGTGCGTGCGCTCTCGGTGGCCGAGGTCCCTGCGACCGCCGGTGCCGCGCCCGTCCGCCCCCGTGACGACTCCGCGGCACGGGCGCTGCTCGACGCCGCGGCGGTCGCCCTCGGGGTCCTGCCCCTCGACGCCGCCCTGGCCACGGCGTTCGCCACCGGGCCGCTCGGCGGACTCGACACCCTGGCGATGCGCCGCCTGCGGCTCGCCCTGCGGCGCGAAGAGCTCGCCGGCGACGGCACCCGCACGGCCGACGAACTCCTGATCGACGCGCTCGGTGCCCCGGAGCGTCTGGCCACGGTCGACGCCGGCTTCGCCAGACGGGCGACCCGTCTCGCACGCAGTCTGGTGCAGGCACACGCCGACGCCGAGGGCGGATCGAGCATCGAGGAGATCCTCTGGGGCCTGTGGGAGCGCAGCGGCCTCGCGAAGTCGTGGGGTGGGCAGTCCGCAGCCGGCGGGGTCGGAGCCGGCGAAGCGGACCGGCACCTCGACGCCGTCGTCGGCCTGTTCACCGCCGCCAAGCGGTTCGTCGAACGCACCCCGGACGCCCCGGCCCGGGTGTTCGTCGACGACCTGCTCGGCGCCGACCTGCCCGAGGACTCCATCGGCCCCGACCGCACCGCCGGCCGGGTCCGGGTGCTCACCCCCTCGGCGACGATCGGACTCGAGTGCGACGTCGTCGTGGTGCTCGGACTGCAGGACGGCGTGTGGCCCAACACCCGGGTGCGCGGCAGTCTGCTCGACCCGGACGGCCTGGTCCGTGCGGCGTCGGGGGCCGAGCGTTCGCCGATCGACGACCGCGCCGCGGTGGTCGCCGACGAGCTCCGCCTGTTCGCCCGCGCCGTCTCCCGCGCGACCACGCAGGTCGTGATCGGCACCGTCGCCAACGACGACGAGTCCCCGTCGCCGTTCGTCCGCCTGGTGCCGGTGCCGCCGGACCGGCAGCCGACCGTGCACCCGCTGTCCCTGCGCGGACTGGCCGGGTCCCTGCGACGTCGGGTCGTCCTGTCCGGCGACCACGATGCCGCCTCGGCGCTCGCCCGACTGGCCGAGGCCGAGGTCCCCGGGGCCGCACCGGACGACTGGTACGGCCTCGCCGAGCCCACCACCGACGAGCCGCTGGTCGACCTCGACGCCGAGCCGGTGCCCGAGGTCGAGGGCGGCGAACCCGTCGCCCCGACCGTGTCCGTCTCGCCGTCGCGCATCGGCACGTTCGAGGATTGCCCGGTGCACTGGTTCGTGCAGACCTTCGGCGGCGGTGCGCCGAGTCCGGCGATGGGGATCGGCACGATCGTGCACGAGGCGATGGAGCACGCGACCGAGATCGACGTCGAGTCGCTGTGGGAACGGGTCGAGGCCCGGTGGGACGAACTGACCTTCGAGTCGCCGTGGGTGGCCGATCGGGAACGCGCGCGCACCCGCCGCATGATCGAGGGGCTCAGCGACTACCTGCGGACCTTCGCGGGCGCTGGCCGCCGGTTGCTCGGCGCCGAGACCTCGTTCGCCCTGGTCACCGGCCCCGCCCGGATGCGCGGCAGCATCGACCGCATCGAGGTCGACCCCGAGGGCCGTGTCAGCGTCGTGGACCTCAAGACCGGACGCTCGATGCCGAGCGAGAAGAACGACATGCCGGAGCACCCGCAGCTCGGTGCGTACCAGCTGGCGATCGAGGACGGCGCGGTCGAGGGCGTTCCAGCCGGCTCGGCCATGACGGACGCCCGACTCGTGTTCGTGCAGAACCCCCGCGGCGGGCAGGCCTACTCGGAGCGCACCCAGCACGCGTTCGACGCCGAGGCGCGCGACGCCTACCGGGAGCGCCTGCACGGGGTCGCGCGCGGCATGGCCGGACGGACCTTCCTGGCGAACGTGGACGACCACTGCGAGAAGGCCCGGACCGGCGTCGAGTGCCGCATCCACGTGGTCTCGGAGGTGACCTGGTGACCGACACGACCGACACGACTGACGTCCTCGTTGCGCCTGTGGTCCGGCACGACGCCGACGCCATCGCCGACGCCCTCGGCCGCCCGCGCCCGACCGCACAGCAGCGCGCCGTCATCGAGTCCCCGCTCACCCCCGCCCTGGTCGTCGCCGGAGCCGGCAGCGGCAAGACCGAGACGATGGCGTCGCGGGTGGTCTGGCTGCTCGCGAACGGCATGGTCCGCCCCGACGAGGTCCTCGGCCTGACCTTCACCCGCAAGGCCGCCGGCGAGCTCTCGGTGCGCATCAACGACCGCATCCGTGCACTCGAGGACGTCGGTCTGATCACCCCGGGCGACGCCTTCGAAGCGCCCACCGTGTCGACCTACAACGCGTTCGCGAACGCCGTCTTCCGCGAGAACGCCCTGCTCGTCGGCCGCGACGGGGAGTCCCAGGTCCTGACCGAACCGTCCGCCTGGCAGCTGGCCCGCCGCGTCGTGGTGGCCGCGCGTGACGACCGACTGGCCGGACTCGACCGCGACGTCGACACGCTCACGGCGGCCGTCGTGGCGCTCGCCGGGGCCACGTCCGAGCACCTCGTCGAACCCGAGGACCTCCGCCGGTTCGCCGTCGAGTTCTCCGACCTGCTCGAACTGCCCGGCAACCGTGGCAAGCCGTACAAGGCGATCACCGACGCCGTCGCTGCGATCGGTGCGCTGGAGCCCCTGGCCGACCTGGTCGCGGAGTTCCGGCGGCAGAAGGTCGACCGCGGCTTCGTCGAGTTCTCCGACCAGATCGCCCTGGCGCTCGCCGCGGCCGAGTCCGCGCCGCGGGTGGTCACGGACCTGCGGCAGCGGTTCGGCGTCGTGCTGCTCGACGAGTACCAGGACACCTCGGTGGTGCAGACCCGGTTCCTCGCCCGGCTGTTCCGCGGGCACTCGGTGATGGCCGTGGGCGACCCGCACCAGTCGATCTACGGGTTCCGCGGTGCGAGCGCCGCGAACCTCGCACGCTTCCCGCACGACTTCGGCGGCACCGAGCCGGATGCGGTCCGGCCCGTGACGTTCGTGCTGTCGACGAGCTGGCGGAACCCGGTCGACGTCCTCGCGGGGGCGAACGCGATCGTGGCGCCGCTGTCCGAGGCATCCGAGGTCGACGTCGAGCGCCTGTCACCGCGACCCGGTGCGGACGCCGGGTCGGTCCGAGCGGTGTTCCCGGAGACCCTGCCGGAAGAGGCCGACGAGGTCGCCGCGTGGTTCCAGGGCCACCGGAAGCGGAACCCGACCGGGTCGATGGCCCTGCTGCTCCGTGCCCGCAAGGACCTGGCGTCGTTCACCGCGGCGCTCGGGGCGCGTGCTGTGCCCTTCCACGTGCTCGGCACCGGCGGCCTGCTGCAGCGCCCCGAGATCGTGGACCTGGTCGCGTGCCTCCGGGTGCTGCACGACCCGGCTGCCGGCAACGACCTCATCCGGTTGCTCGCGGGTGCCCGGTGGCGGGTGGGCGCGGCGGACGTCGTCGCCCTCCACCACCTCGCGCGGTGGCTGTTCCAGCGCGACCACACCCAGCAGCGGCTCGACGACGAACTGACGGCGGCGTTCCGCGCCTCGGTGGCCGCGGGGGAGCACGGTTCGATCGTCGACGCCCTGGACTTCGTGGCGACCGCACCGGACGAGCACGGCGCGCTCGAGGGCATCACGCCCGCCGGCCGGAGCCGGATGCGGGCGCTCGGCACGCAGCTCGCGATGCTGCGGTCGCGGGCCGGCAGCGACCTGGTCGACTTCGTGACGCTCGTGGTGCAGGAGATGCGGCTCGACATCGAGGTCGCGGCGCACGAGCAGGGCAGCGGGGCGTACCTCGACGCCTTCATCGACGAGCTCGCCGGGTTCGTGTCCACCGACGACCGTGCCGACCTCGGGTCGTTCCTGGGGTGGATCGACGCAGCCGCCCGTCGTGACGACATGGGCCCGCGCTCCGAGGAACCCGAAGCCGGCACGGTCCAGATCCTGACGATCCACGGGTCGAAGGGCCTCGAGTGGGACGCCGTCGCGGTGCCGCGCATGGTCGAGGGCGGCCTGCCCGCGCGGCCGCAGGAGGGCTCGTCCGGGTGGCTCGGCTTCGGCCGTCTGCCGTACGAGTTCCGGGGGGACGGCGCCGAGCTGCCGAGCCTGGCGTGGCGCGGGCAGGAGACTCAGAAGGACGTCACGACCGCGATCGACGCCTTCAAGGAGCAGGTGAAGGCCCGCAACGAGGACGAGGAACGCCGACTCACGTACGTCGCGCTGACCCGTGCCCGCCACGACCTGCTCGTGTCCGGTTCGTTCTGGGCCGGCGGCGTGCGCCCCACCGAGCCGAGCCGGTACCTGCACGACCTGGTCGAGGCCGGGGTCGTCGACGGCACCGCGATCCCGGAGACCACCGTGCACGACGAGAACCCCCTCGGCGAGGACGGCGCCCAGCAGCTCTGGCCGCACGTGCCGTTCGGGCAGCGGGCGCCCCGGGTGCTGGCGGCGGCCGAGCGGGTCCGGAACGCCAACCCCGGTGCCTCCGGCCGGTACGCGGCCGACATCGACCTGCTGCTCGCCGAACGACGCGCGACCCGGAACGCGAAGCACGCGGTCGTGGTCCCGCACCGCGTGCCGGCCTCCGGCTTCAAGGACTACCTCACCGAGCCGGACAAGGTGGCCGAACGCCTGCGGCGGCCGATGCCGGAGCGTCCGTACCGAGCGACCCGGCTCGGCACGCTCTTCCACCAGTGGGTGGAGCAGCGTGCCCGGACGGGCGGGTCGCTCGAGACGCTCGACGTGTGGGGCGACGAGCTCGACCTCGACGCCGACGACCTGGTCGACGCCTCGCCGGACGCTGTGGTCACGGACGACGACGCCCGACGGCTGGCGGACTTCCAGGCCACCTTCGCCCGCTCACGGTGGGCCGGCCGCACGCCGGTCGAGGTCGAGCGGGAGATCCACATCCCGTTCCTCGGGCACAGCGTCGTCTGCAAGCTCGACGCCGTCTACGAGATCGACGGGCGTGCCGAGGTCGTCGACTGGAAGACGGGCAAGGCACCGTCCGGTGCCGACGACCTGGCCCGACGGACGCTGCAGCTCGCCCTGTACCGGGTGGCGTACGCCGAGTTCACCGGTCGACCGCTCGACCAGGTCGACGCCGTGTTCTACTTCGTCGCGGACGACCTCGAGGTCCGTCCGACCGAGCTGCTGGACCGTGCTGGACTCGAGCGCGCCTGGACGGCCGCGATCGGCTGACGGACGAGGGGTCGCGACACCCCGCGGCGTGCACGGCGCACCGGTCACAGGCCGTCAGTGCGCGGCTCGACGGCCGACGGCTCGCGGCCGGTCGGTGCTCGGAGGGCGGGGAGTCGTGACGGCTCGGGGCCGGACGCGGGCGGGGAGCGCGCCGCGCCCCAGCCGGCCACCCGGGAGGCCCGGTGCCGGTCTCGCGGACCGGCACCGGGCCTCCAGGCAGTCGCGCCCACCGCCCAGCGCGACCGCCACTGGTCACGACAGCCCGTCGGCGGCTGCGGACCGGTCGTGGACGGTCGCTCGAACGCGGGGCGGACGACGTTGCGTGACCGCTCGGCAGAGGTCAGCGCGGCGCACGAGCCGGAACGTCGGAGCGGAGATCAGCCGTGTCGGCGTTCGGTCGACGACAGCAACTGCTCGACCTCGCCGATCTCCATCGTCTCGGGGGACACCGACTGCAGCGGCTCCGCGCTCGGCGCGTGCACCGCGTCGACCAGCCGGTGCATCATCGCGACCGCGTCGTCGACGACCTCGGTGCTCTTCGCCTGGACGCCGTGCAGCAGCCAGTGCGCCGTCTCGAGTTCGTGGTGCACCCGGGCGCGCTGTGCGAGCTGACGGTCGCGTCCGCCGCCGTTCGCCTCGTAGGCGCTCAGGACGGTGTCGAAGGCGTCGCGTCGGCCGGCGAGCACCCAGGCGAGGTCCTTCGCCGGGTCTCCGAGTCGGAGCTCGCCCCAGTCGAGGATCCCGCTGACGGAGTCGCCGTCGACGAGCAGCACGCCGGTGCCGATCGATCCGTGCACGACGGTGGGGGTGAACTGCCACAGCTGCTGGTCGCGCGCGGCACCCTCCCACCGTTCGACCAGGGCGGCGGGCACGAGCTTGGTGGCGACGGCGCGGTCCATCACGGACACGGCGGAGCGCAGCACCTCGAACGGGGTGAGCGACGGCAGGCCGGCGTCCGAGACGAAGCTCGTCGGCAGCTGGTGGATCGCGGCGAGGGCGCGGCCGACGCTCGTGGCGAGCTCGGGGCGCTCGGCGAACGACGCGAGCGTCGGGTGCGCGCCCGGCAGCCGGGTGGTGACGATGGCGCGGGTCGATCCGATCGGCGCCTGACCGCGGTACTCGGCCACACCGAACGGGAGGCGCGTGCGGATCCCGGCGCTCAGCGCACGGATCGCGACGAGGTCGGCCGACTGCCGGGCTTCCGCCCGCTGGTTCCGGGGACGTCGGATGACCGTCAGGGCGCCGTCGGCGTCGCGGAGGAGAGCCGACTCGTAGTCGCCGGCCGCGGCCGAGCCGAGCGTGCGCGTGCCCGTGACGACGAGACCGGGCACGGCCGTCGTCGCCAACGCGGCTAGAGTGAACTGGGATCCCGCCATGCCCCTCAGGGTAGGTGCGTGACGCCTGCACCGGTGCACGCCACGCTGTTCCCGAAGCCTTCCCAGTACGCCTTGCCGCACGCCCCGCCCGCAGGCCTCGCCTGCACCTGAACCGAGGAGCCCTCTGCCGTGACCGTCGAGTTCGCCTCCCGGCTCCCGCTGTCCCGCAACGAACTCGACCGCGACGCCGAGTTCCGCACGACGCCGGACCTCGACCGGGTCCTGCGCGAGGACTCCGCGACCCGGTACCTGCCGGTGCACGGCTCGGAGATGCTCCGGAACGCCGACGGCACCCTGCGGTTCGTGACCGCGGCCGACGTGCCGGACGGCACCGTGACGCTGTACCTCGGCCGCGCCGTGTCCGACGGTGCAGACGCCCCCGCCGGCACCCGCTTCGTCGCGGCCCTCGTCGACGACGCCACCGCGTCGGCCATCGAACCGTCCGACGACGCGTGGGAGAGCCTGCGCATGTTCGGCACCGAGCTGTCCCCGCGCGACCAGGGCCTGGCGGTCGAGGCCGTGGCGATGGCGAACTGGCACGCCGTCCACGGCTTCTCGCCCCGCACCGGGTCCGCGACCGACGTCGTCACCGGCGGGTGGGTGCGCCGCGACCCTGAAGGACACGAGCACTTCCCGCGTACCGACGCCGCGATCATCGTCGGTGTCGTCGACGCCGACGACCGCATCCTGCTCGGCTCGAACGCCGCGTGGGACGCCAACCGCTACTCGCTGCTCGCCGGGTTCGTCGAACCGGGGGAGTCGCTCGAGGACGCCGTCCGCCGCGAGGTCTTCGAGGAGTCCGGCGTGCACGTCGAGGAGCCCGAGTACCTCGGCTCGCAGCCGTGGCCGTTCCCCGCGTCGCTGATGGTCGGCTTCCGTGCCCGCGCAGTGGACGGCGACCCGTCCACTGCCCGGCCCGACGGCGTCGAGATCCTCGACGTGCGCTGGTTCTCGCGCGAGGACATCCGGGAGCGCGCGGGGGACACCCTGCTGCTGCCCGGTCGGACCTCGATCGCCCGCGCCATCATCGAGGAGTGGTACGGCGGGCCGCTGGACCTGCCGTGAGCAGTGCTGGTGGTGGGCCGGTGCCGGCTGGCGCTGGTCCGGGCGGTTCGGCCGGTTCGGCCGGTTCTGCCGGTTCGGCCGGTTCGGCCGAGGTCCGTCCGCCGTCGCCCGATGAACTCCTCGCCGCCCTCGACACCGAGCAGCGCACCGTCGCCCGGACCCTGCTGGGCCCCGTCGCGGTCCTGGCGGGCGCCGGCACCGGTAAGACCCGTGCGATCACCCACCGCATCGCCTACGGCGTCGCGACCGGCACCTACGCACCGAACCACGTCCTCGCGCTGACGTTCACCACCCGCGCCGCCGGGGAGCTGCGGTCGCGGCTGCGCTCGCTCGGCGCCGGCACGGTGCAGGCGCGGACCTTCCACGCCGCGGCGATGGCGCAGCTCAGCTACTTCTGGCCGGACACCGTCGGCGGGCACGCGCCGAAGATCGTCGAGTCCAAGGGCCGGATGATCGCGCACGCCGCGGACACCGTCGGGATGTCGGTCGACACCCCGGTGCTGCGCGACCTGGCCGCCGAGGTCGAGTGGCGCAAGGTGCAGATGCTCTCGCTCGAGGAGTACGAGGCCGCCGCCGCCGAACGGGTGATGCCGCGCGACACCTCGCCCCGCCGGGTGATCGACCTGATGAAGGCCTACGAGCGCCTGAAGGACGACCGCCGACAGCTCGACTTCGAGGACGTCCTGCTCGCCACGCTCGGCATGGTCGAGTCGGAGCCGCGGGTGGCGTCCTACGTGCGGCAGCAGTACCGGTTCTTCGTGGTCGACGAGTACCAGGACGTCTCGCCCGTGCAGCACGACCTGCTGCGGGCCTGGCTCGGTGGCCGCGACGACCTGTGCGTCGTCGGCGACGCCAGCCAGACGATCTACTCGTTCGCCGGTGCGTCGAGCGACTACCTGCTCGGCTTCGGCTCGGAGTTCCCCCGCGGATCGGTCGTGCGACTCGAGCGGAACTACCGCTCCACCCGCGAGGTCGTGCACGCCGCCAACGCCCTGATGCGCGGGCAACCGGGTGCGCTCGACCTGGTCGCGCAGACGCAGGAGCCCGGTCCGGACCCGGTCGTCGTGCCGTGCGTGCACGACGGCGACGAGGCCCAGACCATCGCCCGGCGCATCGCGGAACTCGTCGCCGGCGGAGCGTCGTACGGCGACTGCGCGGTGCTGTTCCGCGTCGGCGCCCAGTCCGCGGCCCTCGAGTCCGCGCTCGGCCGCAACGGCATCCCCTACCGGGTGCAGGGCGGCACGCGCTTCTTCAACCGGCCCGAGGTCAAGCTCGCGGTGCACCACATGCGCGGCGAGGCGATCCGGCAGACCGACGACGAACTGACCCGCCGTGTCCGCCTCGTGCTGCAGGTCAGCGGGTGGACGTCGACCGCCCCCGAGGGCACCGGCGCCGTCCGCGAGCAGTGGGAAGCCCTGCAGGCGATCATGGGCCTGGCCGAGGACGCCCCTGCCGGCACGACCATGCAGCAGTTCACCCAGGACCTGGTGGACCGTGCCGCGACCCACCACGAGCCCGAGGTCGACGCCGTGACCCTGGCGACCCTGCACTCGTCCAAGGGGCTCGAGTGGCCGAACGTGGTCATCGCCGGTGCCGCCGAGGGACTCCTGCCGATCTCACACGCCACCACCGACACCGAGGTGGACGAGGAACGTCGCCTGTTCTACGTCGGCCTGACCCGCGCCCGGCGGACCGTGACGATCACGTGGTCGAGACAGGGTTCCACGCGTGGGGGAGCCCGCGCTCCGAGTCGGTTCCTGGCAGCGCTCGGCACGCGCACCGCGGATGGAGCGGCACCGACCACCGGCTGACGGCCAGGTCGTCGCGGTCGAACACCACCTGGTCCGGGTCGGCGCGTTGCGACCGGAGCGGCAGGCGCCGCACGAGCAGCCGGGTGGTGGCCGCGGCCACCGCGGCGGACCGCCACGGTGACAGCGGCGACGGTGGTCGTCCCCACAGCTGCGACGCGATCGCCGGCCACGCCGGGTCGTCGTCCACGCGTGCGAACTCGGCGCACTGGAGGCACGGGCCGGCCCCCGGGACCACGAACGGCCCGAGGCGGATGCGGCCGTCGCCCACCACGACCGCCAGGTGCGGCACGCCCCTGCGGGTCCAGGCGGCGCGGAGCGCCGGGTCGACGACGTGGTCGGCGACCACCACGGCGAGCCGGGGTTCGTGCTCCGGCAGGTCGACGGGGCCGCCCGGCGGGGACGAGGTCCGGGCGACGGTCACGCCCTCGCCGGACAGGTGTGCCGCGATCGTGTCCGCCAACCCGCCGGCGCCGTGCACCTCGACCCGTTCGAGCGGTTCGGGCAGGACGTCGATCACGGCGGGGGATGCCGCACCGAGCACGCGCGCGGCGACGTCCGGTGGGCAGCCCGAGGTGACGGCGAGGCCGCTCAGCGCTTCGCGCCCCGTCTCACGCCGCAGTGCACTGAGGAACCGTTCCTCGCCCGTGGTCGGGACGTCGACGACGGCACGAGGCGGATCGACCCCGAGCTGCACCGTCGTCGGGTCGCGCCAGACGAACTCGAGTGTCGGATCGATGCGGATGCCCATGACCCCACGGTGCCCGAGTCGGGGGCACGCGTGGGGCCGGGTGGTGGATCTGTGGAGAACTCGGCGGTGCCGGACTCAGCGGGGCTGGTCGCCGGGGTGGTCCTCGTCGGTGCCTGTCTCGTCGGTGCCCGTTCCGTCGGTGGCCGTCTTGCCGGTGCCCGTTCCGTCGGTGCCCGGGGCGCCGTCGTCGATCCGGCCGGACTCGTCCTCGTGCGGACGGGCGCCGGTGGCGTCGTTGAGCAGGTCCTCGAGCGCCTTGTCGAACGCGTCGTCCTCCTCGGTCTGCGCGGGGTTCCGCAGACGGGCGACCAGAGCGTCCGGTGCGTCGACGTCGTCGGACGTGGGGACCAGGTCGAAGTGCGACCAGAGTGCGTCACGCTGCTCGGCACCGAGCTCGTCCGTCACCCGCTGCCACATCGCGGCGGCCTCGCGCAGACGGCGGGGTCGCAGTTCGAGGCCGACGAGCGTCGCGAACGCGGACTCGGCGGGTCCTCCGGCTGCACGGCGACGACGGACCATCTCGGCGATGGCACCGCTCTTCGGCAGCCGGACGGTGGCGGCGGCGGTCACCGTGTCGACCCAGCCCTCGACGAGCGCGAGCATGGTCTCGAGTCGTGCCAGCGCAGCATCCTGCTCGGGCGTGCGCGGCGGGATGAGCGCACCGGAGGCGAGCGCGTCCCGCAGCTGCTCCTGGTTGGTCGGGTCGATGTCCGCGGCGAGCTCCTCGACGCGGTCGAAGGGGATGTGGATGCCCCGTGCGTAGTCCGTGATCGACGAGATGATGTGCAGTCGCAGCCACCGCGCCGAGCGGAAGAGCCGTGCGTGGGCGAGTTCGCGGACCGCCAGGTAGATGCGGACCTCGTCCTCGGAGACGTCGAGGCCCTCGGCGAACTCGGCCACGTTCTGCGGCAGGAGTGCGGCCACCTGCTCGTCCAGCAGCGGGACACCCACGTCGCCGCCGGACACGACCTCCTTCGACAGCTGGCCGACGACCTGGCCGAGCTGGATGGCGAAGAGGGCACCGCCGACGCCGCGCATCGCCTTCGAGACGTCACCGAGCATCGCCTTGAGTTCTTCGGGAGCACGCTGGTCGATGGCCTCGGTCAGCGCATCGGCGATGCTGAACGCGACGGGCTCGGCGATCTGGGTCCACACCGGAACCGTCGCCTTCGCCCACTGCTCCCGCGTGTACAGGCTCGGGGTCGCGGTGAGCTCGGCCACGGTCGTGACCTCGTCCAACCAGAGGGCGGCGACCTGGAACGCCTGGTCGGCCGCCTGCGAGGCCACCGGGTCGACGGCGTGGCCGCCCTCGCGGGCGATCGCGGTGGCGCGCTCGGCGGTCGCGGAGAAGTCGATGCCGTCGCCGCCGGACTGCGCGGCACGCTGCAGCTGGCTCATCAGGTTCGCGACGAAGGCCGGGTCGTTCGGCAGGCCGGCTGCACCGGCGAGCTGCGACGGGTCGATCTGGCCCTCGCCCGAGAGCAGCTTGCGCAGCATCTCCTGGAAGTCGTCGTCCGGCCCCGGCTGTGGTTCATCAGGCATGCCGACTACGCTAATCGCTGCTCACGGGGCCGCACCTGGGATGCCCCCGTGGGAACGCCCGAACCGCTGCGCCGAGGGCGAACAGTCCCGCCGCACGGCGCGGACGACCGCCCCGCCGTCAGGCCCGGCGACCGCCCCTGGAAGGACCCCGCGTGACCCTCTTCACCCCCGCGCCCCGTCGTCGTTCGCGTGCCAGGACCGTCGGGTGGGCGTTCGTGATCGGTGCCGTCGTGCTGGGGATCCTGGCGAGCGTGCTGCCGAGCCCGTACCTGATCGAGGTCCCCGGACCGGTCTACAACACCATCGGGACCCAGAAGCAGGGGACGGGCAAGGACGCGAAGGACGTCAAGCTGATCCAGGTCTCCGGGCACGAGACCTACCCCACCGCCGGTGCGCTCGACATGCTGACGGTCGGCATCCAGGGCGACGCGACGAACCGTCCGTCGTGGACCAGCGTCGTCCGGGCGATCTTCACGAAGTCCGAGGCCGTGATCCCGGTCGAGGCGATCTACCCGACCGGCACCACGACCGAGCAGGTGAACCAGCAGGACTCCGCCGACATGCAGGCGTCGCAGCAGTCCGCGGTGGCCGCAGCACTGATCCAGCAGGGGAACGACCTGCCGACCGAACTCGAGGTCGGAACCGTGCAGCCCGGCTCGGCTGCCGACGGTCCGATCGAGAAGGGCGACGTCATCACGGCCTTCGACGGCACCCCGCTCACGACGAACGCCGACGCCACCTCGCTGCGCGAGCTCGTCGCGAAGCACGGCACGTCGACCCCGGCCACCGTCACCATCGAGCGCGACGGTGCGACGAAGGACGTCCGGGTGACCCCGCGCGACGAGCAGGGCACCGCGCTCCTGGGCGTCGGCGTCACGGAGAAGTACGACTTCCCGTTCGACGTCTCGATCAAGCTGCAGGACGTCGGTGGACCCTCGGCCGGCATGATGTTCGCGCTCGGGATCATCGACGAGATCACACCAGGCAAGCTCAACGGCGGCAAGCACGTCGCGGGGACGGGCACGATCACCGCCGACGGCGAGGTCGGAGCCATCGGCGGCATCCGGCAGAAGCTCTACGGCGCGCGGGAAGCGGGGGCGACGGTGTTCCTCGCCCCGGCCGACAACTGCGGCGAGGTCGTCGGGCACGTGCCGGACGGGCTCGACGTCTACAAGGTGTCGACGCTCGACCAGGCCGTCACCGACCTGCAGACCATCGCCGACGGGAAGAGCACCGCGAAGCTCGCCCGCTGCGGTTCCTGACCGAGTTCCTGAGTCCTCGCACAGTTTCACAGTCCGCCCGGTCCAATAGGATCAGTGCACTGACGGCCCGCCGCGAGCCGGGCCCGCCGGTCCGACACGTCTGGAGCACATCAAGTGACGACAACCTCGTCCACCTCGGGGCGGCGTTCGCCGCGGGTCCCGATCGTGGTCACGATCATCGTGCTGGCCGCACTGGTGATCGGCTTCTTCATCTTCGCCAGCCTGTACACCGACTACGCGTGGTTCGCGCAGCTCGGGTTCCAGCAGGTCCTCACGACGCGGTGGATCGCAGGGACCCTGATGTTCCTCGCGGGCTTCCTGGGAATGGCGATCCCGGTCTTCCTGAGCATCGGACTGGCCTTCCGGTACCGCCCGGTCTACGCGAAGCTCAACTCGCAGCTGGACCGGTACCAGCAGGTCATCGAACCGCTGCGCCGCGCCGTCATGATCGGCATCCCGGTGGTGCTCGGCATCTTCGCCGGGCTGTCGACCTCGGGGCGCTGGAGCATGGTGCTCGAGTACTTCAACCGGACCCCGTTCGGCAAGACGGACCCGCAGTTCGGCCTGGACATCGGCTTCTACGTCTTCGAGCTGCCGTTCTGGCGCTCGATCGTGGCGTACTCGTCGGCCGTGGTGCTGATCGCGGGGCTCGCCGCCCTCGCCGCCTGCTACCTGTACGGCGCGTTGCGCTTCGGGGGACGTGAAGTCCGGATCTCCCGTGCCGCGCGCATCCAGCTCGCCGTCACCGCTGCGCTCTACATCGCGCTGCAGGCCGTCAGCCTGTGGCTCGACCAGTACGCGGCGCTCACCAAGTCGAACTCGCTCATCACCGGTGCGCAGTACACCGAGGTCAACGCGGTCATCCCGGGTCGCGAGATCATGGCGGGCATCGCGGCGATCGTCGCGATCCTGTTCATCGTCACCGCGGTGATCGGCCGCTGGCGCATCTCGATCGTCGGCACCGGCCTGCTGCTCGTCGCCGCGATCGTCATCGGGGGCATCTACCCCTGGATCGTCCAGCGCCTGCAGGTCAAGCCCTCGGAGCGTACCTACGAGTCCGCGTACATCGAGCGGAACATCAAGGCCACGCGTGACGCCTACGGTGTCTCCGACGTCAAGGAACAGAACTACGACGCCACGACCGAGGCCAGCTCCGGCGCCCTCGCGCAGGACGCCCAGACGACGGCGAACATCCGCCTCATCGACCCGAAGATCGTCTCCGACACCTTCAGCCAGCTGCAGCAGTACCGGCAGTACTACCAGTTCCCGGACGAGCTCGACGTCGACCGGTACGACGTCAAGGGCGAGACCGAGGACACCGTCATCGCGGTGCGCGACATCGACCTCGACGGTCTGAGCTCGGCCGCGAACACCCAGTACAACCGGGCGTTCGTGTACACCCACGGCTACGGCGTCACCGCGGCCTTCGGCAACCAGCGCGCGAGCGACGGCAAGCCGGTGTTCCTCGAGTCGGGCATCCCCTCGAACGGTGCGCTGGGTGACTTCCAGCAGCGCGTGTACTTCGGCGAGACCTCGCCGGCGTACTCGATCGTCGGGGCGCCGAAGGGCTCGAAGGACGTCGAGCTCGACTACCCGTCCGGATCCGACGACGACAACGGCGGCAACGCCACCACGACGTACTCCGGCGACGGCGGACCGAGTGTGGGCAACTTCTTCAACCGACTCGTCTACGCGGCGAAGTTCCAGTCGGAGCAGGTCCTGCTGTCGGACGCGGTCAACAAGGACTCGCAGATCCTCTACGACCGCGACCCGATCACGCGTGTCCAGAAGGTCGCGCCGTACCTGACGGTCGACAGCGACGCCTACCCGGCGATCGTCGACCACCGCATCCAGTGGGTCGTCGACGGCTACACGACGAGCGACGCCTACCCGTACTCGCAGAGCCAGAGCCTGTCGGACAGCATCGCCGGTTCGGAGTCCTCGGCGTACCGCACCGACCAGGTCAACTACATCCGCAACTCGGTGAAGGCCACGGTCGACGCCTACACGGGCAAGGTGACCCTCTACGCGTGGGACACCAAGGACCCGGTGCTGAAGACGTGGGAGAAGATCTTCCCGACGTCGGTCAAGTCGGTGTCGAGCATGAGCGCCGAGCTGCTGGACCACGTCCGCTACCCGACGGACCTGTTCAAGGTGCAGCGGTCGATCCTCGGCACCTACCACGTGACGAACGCGAACTCGTTCTACTCGGGTGACGACGCGTGGAACACACCACAGGAGCCCACCACCACGGGGTCGACCGACACGGATGCGAGCGCCGCCGACACGTCGACGACCACCAACGCCCTGGGCGCGCAGACGACGACGACCGCGAGCAAGGCGAACCTGCAGGATCCGTACTACCTGACGATGAAGGTGCCGGGGCAGGAGACCGCGTACAACCTGTACACGACCTACATCCCCCAGCAGTCCGCCGGTGCGAACAACCGCAACGTGCTGACCGGCTACCTGGCCGCCGACTCCGACGCGGGAGGTGCGGGCAAGGGCAAGAAGGCGTCGGGCTACGGCAAGCTCACGTTGTTGACGATGCCGAAGACCGACAACATCCCGGGCCCGGCGCAGGTGCAGAACCTGTTCAACTCGGACACCACGGTGTCGCAGGAGCTGAACATCCTGAAGCGCGGCAACTCGACGGTGAAGCAGGGCAACCTGCTCACCCTTCCGGTCGGCGGCGGCTTCCTGTACGTGCAGCCCGTGTACGTGCAGTCGACGTCGAGCGGTTCGTACCCGCTGCTGCAGAAGGTGCTCGTCGCGTTCGGCGACAAGATCGCGTTCGAGGACACCCTCGACGAGGCACTCAACTCGCTGTTCGGCGGTGACTCGGGTGCTGCTGCCGGAGACTCCGATGCCAGTGGTTCGGGGAGCGACTCCGGTTCGTCTGGGTCGGGCTCGTCCGACTCCGGTTCCGACTCGGGCTCCGGGTCGACCGACGGCTCGACCGGTTCGGGCACCACGGACAACGACGCACTGCAGCAGGCGCTGTCCGACGCGAACGACGCCCTGCAGGACCGTCAGCAGGCCTACGCCGACAACGACCTGGTCGCTGCAGCCGAGGCCGACAAGCGCCTGCAAGAGGCGATCGAGGCCGCGACCGCAGCCGAAGACGGCAGCTGACACGCCGTGGCGGGGCACACGATTTGTGCCCCGCCACGACCGTGTGTAGGCTATTCAATGTGCCGCGGGGTGGAGCAGTTCGGTAGCTCGCTGGGCTCATAACCCAGAGGTCGTAGGTTCAAATCCTGCCCCCGCAACCAAGCGTCACACGAAAGCCCCGGTCCGGAAGGACCGGGGCTTTCCTCGTTCCCGGGATCCTCCACGCCGGAACGCTCCGCAGTGCGCCGGTACGCTCGGCGGATGGGCACCCTCACGATCGCCGCCGCGCAGTTCGCTCCCGTGGACGACCCGGTGGCCAACCTCGAGACCGTCCGGACCGCGGCGGTCGACGCAGCGGCGCGGGGAGCGGCGCTGCTCGTCACGCCGGAGTACTCGTCGTACTTCACCGCCGACATCGACGACCGGTTCGTCGCCGCAGCGCAGCCGCTCGACGGCCCCTTCGTGTCAGGGCTGCAGGACATCGCCCGCGACACCGGACTCGCGCTCGTCGTCGGGATCGCCGAGACGACCGACGTATCAACGTCCGACGCAGCGACCCCGGCAGGCCCCACGCGCTTCCGCAACACCCTGGTGGCAGTGCTCCCCACCGGCGAGCTCGCGGCGACCTACCGGAAGGTGCACCTCTACGACGCCTTCGGGTCGCGGGAGTCCGACCGCATCGAGTCCGGAGACCCGGAGCAGCTGCCGGTCTTCGAGTTCGAAGGCCTCCGGATCGGGCTCGAGACCTGTTACGACCTGCGTTTCCCCGAGGTCACCCGCCGGCTGGCAGCGCCCGAGCACGGTGCGGCCGACGTCGTCGTGCTGCCGGCCGAGTGGGTGCGCGGCCCCGGCAAGGAGCACCACTGGCGGACCCTGCTCACCGCGCGGGCGATCGAGAACACCGTGTGGGTCGTCGGTGTCGGCCAGACGCCGCCGATCGGCATCGGCGCCTCGGTGGTGCTCGACCCCTCCGGTGTCGCCGTGGCGTCGGCCGGCTCTGCGCCCGGCACGCTCGTCGCGACGGTCGACACCGCCGTGACCGAGGCGGTCCGGCAGGTCAACCCGTCGCTGGCACTCCGCCGGTACGACGTCGCGCTGCGCGCCCGGCCTGGAGGCGCGGCTCGCCCCTGACCGGCAGGTCCCGTCCGATCCGTGGTCGCGACTGCGCCGGTGGCGGGATCGGGCTCAGGACGGCGCGTGGAGGCGTGCCAGGCGGCCGGCGGCGTCCTCGAGGACGGAACGCCGCTTGCAGAACGCGAAGCGCACGAGGGACCGGTAGCCCGCGGCGTGCTCCGGCCGGACGAAGGCCGACACCGGCACGCCGACGACCCCGGCCAGGGTGGGCAGCTCGAGGCAGAAGGCCCGTGCGTCGTCGTACCCGAGCGGCGCGGTGTCGGCGATGACGAAGTACCCGCCGTCCGGCCGCATGACGTCGAAGCCCGCTGACCGGAGCCCCGAGGCGAGCAGTTCGTGCTTGGCGGCGAGTTCGGCGGCGATCCCGGCGAAGACGGCGTCGGGCAACCGCAGTCCGACGGCGACGGCCGGCTGGAACGGTGCGCCGTTGACGAAGGTCAGGTACTGCTTCACCGTCGTGATCGCGTCGACGAGCGTCGGGGGAGCGGTGAGCCAGCCGATCTTCCAGCCGGTGGTGCTGAAGGTCTTGCCGGCGCTCGAGATCGAGACCGTCCGCTCGGCGGCTCCGGGCATTGTCGCGATCGGCGTGTGCGGGACGGTGAACGTCAGGTGCTCGTAGACCTCGTCGGTGACGATGAGGGCGTCGTACTGCGTCGCGAGTTCCACGATCGTGCGCAGGACCTCGTCGGGCAGGACCCGGCCGGTCGGGTTGTGCGGCGTGTTGACGAGCACGACGCGGGTGCGGTCGGTGAACGCGGCGCGCAGCGTGTCCTCGTCCGGCAGGAAGTCCGGAGCGGTGAGGGGCACGGTGACGTGGGTGCCGCCGGCGAGCCGGACGAGCGCACCGTAGGCGTCGTAGAACGGTTCGAACGTGATGACCTCGTCGCCCGGTTCGACCAGGGCGAGGAGCGTCGCGGAGAGCGCTTCGGTGGCGCCGGCGGTGACCAGGACCTGCCGGTCGGGATCGACCTCGAGGCCGTACCACCGCTGCTGGTGTTCGGCCACGGCGGTGCGGAGGTCGACCGTCCCGCGTCCGGGCGGGTACTGGTTGACGCCGTCCCGGATGGCGCGGACCGCGGCTTCGAGCACCTCGGCGGGGCCGTCCTGGTCGGGGAAGCCCTGCCCGAGGTTGATCGCGCCGGTGCTCGCGGCGAGGGCGCTCATCTCGGCGAAGACGGTGGGCGCCGGGACGCCGTCGGGTCCCAGGAGCATCGCTCCCTCGGCTGCTCGCAACCAGGGTCCTGCCTGCCGCATGTGGTTCCCTCCGGTGACGGCGACGACGTGTCGCGCTGAACGGACCCCAACCTAGCTGGCCGTCCGACGGCGATCCGGGGACGGACCCACAGCCCACGCATAAGATCGGCAGAGGATGCTTCCAGCGTCGCCAGAAGCACCGCTCAGGTGGTTGCGACAGACTGCACGAGCTTGAAAGGAGCACGTCCAGCATGACCGACACCACGCCCAACGGGCAGGGCGACGACCGCCGTCCGGACGATGCGGCATCGCCTGCCGCCAGTGAGGACGCCGCCGCAGCGGCCACGAAGGGGAACACGTCGATGCCGAACGACTCCGAGCAGTTCAACGACTCCGAGCAGTCCAACGACGCCGAGCAGCCCGAGAACGCCGAGCGGTCCGACGACGCCACGAGCGCCGACCACACCGACGTGATCCCGTCGGCGACCGACCACCCCACGGACCGCTACACGGCCCCGTACCCGACGCTCTCGGGCGACCAGCAGCGCGATGCCGGCCAGCAGCCGGCCGGGTACGGCCAGCAGACCTCCCCGTACGGGCAGGCGTCCCAGTACGGCCAGCAGCCCGCCGCAGACCAGACGAGCCAGTACGGGCAGGCCCAGCAGAGCCAGTACGGGCAGAACCAGCAGCCGCAGTACGGGCAGGCCCAGCAGAGCCCGTACGGCCAGCAGTCGCAGTACGGCCAGGGCCAGCAGTCCCAGTACGGCCAGAGCCAGCAGTCCCAGTACGGTCAAAACCAGCCGAACCAGCAGTCCCAGTACGGTCAGCAGTCGCAGTACGGCCAGCAGGGCCAGTACGGCCAGGCCCAGCAGCCGCCGTACGGCCAGCAGCCGACCGCGGGCCAGCCGCGGTACGGCGAGTACGCCCAGCCGGCCTCCGCCGCTGCCCCCGCGTCCTCGTCGGAGTACGCGACGGCGTCGGCGCAGGCACCGCAGTCCGCCACGAGCGCCTTCGGCGACGTGGACGGCGCGAACCAGCGCAACGGCCACTACTTCGCCGACGGAACAGCGGGTGCCGCTGCCACCACGACCACCACCCGTTCCGGGCGCAGCAAGCTCGTCCTGCCGATCATCGCCGGACTGGTCGTCGCGGGTCTGGTCGGCGGCGGCGCCGGGTGGCTCGCCGGGTCGTCGCAGGGCGGCACCGTCACGTCGTCCTCCGGTTCGTCGCAGGGCGGCAACCTCACGGTCAACGACTACGACTCCGCGACGGTCGTCACCGCGGTCGCTGCTCAGGCGACGCCGTCGGTCGTGACGATCAACGTGTCGTCCAGCAACGAGGCCGGCACCGGTTCGGGTGTCGTGATGAGCAAGGACGGCTACATCGTCACGAACACCCACGTGGTGACGCTCGACGGCGACAGCTCGAACGGTTCGATCACCGTGACGACCTCGAACGGCAAGATCTACGAGGGCAAGCTCATCGGCACCGACCCGACGGTCGACCTCGCGGTCATCAAGATCGACGCGACCGACCTCAAGCCGATGGAGTTCGCCGACTCCACGAAGCTCAACGTCGGTGACACCGCGGTCGCGATCGGTGCGCCCCTGGGCCTGTCGAACACGGTCACGGACGGCATCGTCTCGACCCTGAACCGCAGCATCCAGGTCACGTCGAGCGCTCCCAGCGAGGGCGGCGACTCGAACGAGGGCGGCAACGGCGGCAGCGGCCCGTTCGACTTCTGGGGCAACGGCGACAACGGCAGCAGCTCGTCCGCGAACACCACGGTCTCGCTGCCCGTCATCCAGACCGACGCGTCGATCAACCCGGGCAACTCCGGTGGTGCCCTGCTCGACGCGAAGGGCAAGCTGATCGGCATCAACGTGGCCATCGCCTCGGCCGGCAGCTCGTCGTCGTCGGACTCGGCGGCCGGCAGCATCGGCGTCGGCTTCTCGATCCCGTCGAACCTGGTGAAGCGCGTCGCGAACGAGATCAAGGACAAGGGCTCGGCCACGCACGGCCTGCTCGGTGCCACGGTCGGCGACGCCTCGGAGAACGCGAGCGCGACCCAGATGGGTGCGCTCATCAAGTCGGTCTCGTCCGGCGGTGCGGCGGCCAAGGCCGGTCTGCAGAAGGGTGACGTCGTCACGAAGATCGGTTCGGCGACCGTCTCGGACGCCACCGACCTGACGGCGCAGGTCCGCTACTTCGCAGGCGGTGCGTCGACGACGATCAGCTACCTCCGGAACGGGCAGTCCCGCGAGGCGGACGTGACCCTGGGCACGTACGACAGCAAGGGCTGACGCCACCACGGACAGGACGGGAGGCCCGGTGCACGACGTGCGCCGGGCCTCCCGTCCGTCTGCGGGTCGCGTCGCGGGCGCCCCGCAGGTTCCGGGTTCGGGTCTTGATAGGCTCATGGTCGCTCTGCGGGGCGGCACCGCCCCGGTGCGTCCCGTGCACCCAGCCAGCACCCCGAGGTACGCATGCAGACAGACGGACAGCCCCTGCCGGGCGTCTCGTACGTGATGCCCGTGCTCAACGAGGTCACCGAGGTCCGCGCTGCGGTCGCCAGCCTGCTCGACCAGGACTACACCGGCGTGTTCGAGGTCATCCTCGCGCTCGGCCCCTCGATCGACGGCACGAACGAACTCGTGGCCGAGATGAGCGCGGCCGACCCACGCATCCGGGCGATCGACAACCCGGTCGGGTCCACGCCGGCCGGCCTGAACGTCGCGATCACGGCGTCGGTGCACCCCGTGGTGGTCCGCGTCGACGCGCACTCGGTGCTGCCACCGGACTACACGCGCATCGCCGTCCGCACCCTGCTCGAGTCCGGTGCGGACAACGTCGGCGGCATCATGCGCGCCGAGGGCCGCAGCCCGTTCGAGCGGGCCGTCGCGTTGGCGTACGGCAGCCGCGTCGGCCTCGGCGGCACCCCGCACCACGTCGGTGGGACCGCCGGCCCGGCCGAGACCGCGTACCTCGGCGTCTTCCGCCGCGACCGCCTGTTCGAGGTCGGCCTGTTCGACGAGGGCATCAAGCGCGGCCAGGACTGGGAACTGAACCGACGCCTGCGCCAGACCGGCGGCACGGTGTGGTTCACGCCCGAGCTGGTCGTCACCTACCGCCCGCGACCGAGCCTGAAGCGCCTGGTGCGGCAGTTCGTCGCCACCGGGTTGTGGCGAGGCGAGCTCGCCCGTCGGTTCCCCGCGAACAACGGCCTGCGGTACTTCGTGCCGCCCGCGATGGTCGCCGCCATGGCCGTCGGAATCCTCGCCGGCGTCGTCGGTGTCGTCGGCGCAGCCCTCGGCAGCCCGGTCGCCTGGGCGCTCCTCGGGTTCGCCGTGCCCGCCGTGTACCTGCTCTTCGTCGTCCTCGGGTCGGTCGCCGTCGCGCGCCGGTCCGGGGTGGCGACCTTCCTCTGGTTGCTCGTGGTGCTGCCCTGCATCCACGTGGGATGGGGGCTCGGTTTCATCATCGGGTTCCTCACCCGTACCTCCGAGCTGACCACCCACACCGGACGGTGACCCCATGACCGACCCCGCCACCCACGGCCGCGGATCCGCACGCCCGACGTCGATCGCCGAGCTGCGGGCCGTCGCCCAGCCGGACGAGGTCCGCGCCCGCGCCAACGCCGAGCACTGGACGGCGTCGCTGTACCTGCGCGACGTCTCGCCGTACCTGACCTGGGTGCTGCTGAAGACCCGCGTCAGCGCCAACCAGGTGACCGGCCTGATGATCCTGGTCGGGTGGAGCATCGCCGCGGCCCTGCTCATCCCCGGCATCTGGGGCGCAGCGCTCGCCCTGGTGCTCGGACAGCTGCAGATGCTCGTGGACTGCTGCGACGGCGAGGTCGCACGGTGGCGTGGCACCCGCTCGCCCGCCGGGGTGTTCCTGGACAAGGTCGGGCACTACACGACCGAGGGACTGATCCCGGTGGCGCTGGGCATCCGAGCCGCCACCTGGCCGATCCACGGCGCCGACTGGATGTGGACCACGATCGGCTGCGCACTCGGCCTGGTGATCGTGCTGAACAAGGCCCTCAACGACATGGTGCACGTCGCCCGGGCGAACGCGGGGCTCGACAAGCTCGTCGACCGACGCGACGCCTCGACCGCGCCGTCCGGCCGGAAGCTCGCCTCGCTCCGCCGCCTGGCGCGGTTCCTGCCGTTCCACCGCCTGTACCACTCGGTCGAGCTGAGCATGCTCGCGTTCCTGTTCGCGCTCATCGGACTGGCGATCGGCGACACGCTCGCCAGCCGGATCCTGGTCGGGGCGCTGCTGCCGCTGGCCGTGCTGGCGACCGTCGGACACTTCCTGGCGATCATCGCGTCCAAGCGGGTCAAGGCGTGACCGACGACGCGGTGCCCCACGACGCGGTGCCCCACGACGCGGTGCCCGACGGCGCGGTGACCGATGGCACCGTGACCCCGAGCACCGTTCGTCGCCACGCGGTCGCGCACCCGAAGCGACCCCGTGTCGCCGTCGTGAGCCTGTCGCAGGGCACCCGGCCCGACGACCTGCGCCGCGGGCTCGACAGCGTGCTCGCGCAGCAGGGCGTCGAACTCGACGTGGTCTGCGTCGGCAACGGCTGGGAGCCGACCGGCCTGCCGGACGGGGTGCGGACGCTGGCGCTGCCGGAGAACCTCGGGATCCCGGCCGGCCGCAACGCCGGTGCCGAGGTCGTCGACGGGGACTACGTGTTCTTCCTGGACGACGACGCCTCGATCCCCTCGGTGACGTTCCTGCAGGACGCCGTCGGCCGCTTCGAACGCGACCCCTCGCTCGGACTGCTCCAGCCCCGCGTGGTCGACCCGACCGGCGCTGCCAACCCGCGGCGCTGGGTCCCGCGCATCCGCAAGGGCGAGCCGGACCACTCGTCGCCGGTGTTCTCGGTGTGGGAGGGCGCCGTCGTGCTGCCGATGGACGTGTACCGGATCGTCGGGGGCTGGGGAGCGGAGTACTTCTACGCGCACGAGGGCATCGAACTCGCGTGGCGCGTGTGGGACGCCGGTCGACGTGCTTGGTACGCCGGCGACCTGGTCGCCCACCACCCGGCCATCGACCCGGCGCGGCACACCGAGTACTACCGCCTGAACGCCCGCAACCGGGTGTGGCTGGCCCGACGGAACCTGCCGGCACCGCTCCGACCGCTCTACGTCGGTTCGTGGGCCGCGATCCAGGTCGCGCGCTGGTGGCGACACCCGCGACGCCTGACGACGTGGTTCGCCGGCATCCGCGAAGGACGGACCACCGACTGCGGACCGACCCGACCGATGAGCTGGCTGACCGTCGCCCGGATGACGCTCGCCGGGCGCCCGCCCGTCGTCTGACCACCCCGAACCCCACCGCCACCGCCACCGCCACCGCAGAACGGGAGACAGTCCATGCCGATCACCAGTGACGTGCGGACCGCCGTGCGCCTGGCCCAGCGCCTGCTCGCCTCGCGCCGGAGCCGCCGGGAGCTCGCCCGTCGCCTGCCGTCGGTCGCGGCGCCGGCGCCCGGCACGATCGAGATCGCGGTCTACTTCGCCGACGGCCCCGTGAACATGTACCAGGTGCGCCAGTGGTACGCGCCGCTGGCCGAACTGGCGAAGACGCACCCGGTCGCGATCATCGCGCGCAGCCCGGGCACGATGACCACGCTCATCGACGAGTCGCCGGTCCCCGCCGTGTACGCCCGTCAGGTGGTCGACCTGGAGCAGTTCGTCGAGACCCAGGCGCCGAAGGTGGTGCTCTACGTCAACCAGAACGCCCGCAACTTCCAGATGATGCGGTACGGGCGCATGTGGCACGTCTTCGTCAACCACGGCGAGAGCGACAAGATGTACATGACGACGAACCAGTTCAAGGCGTACGACTACGCGTTGATCGCCGGGGACGCCGCACGTGGCCGGCTCGCCGAGGCGCTGTGGGACTACGACCTCGACGCCAGGACCATCGCGATCGGCCGCCCCCAGGCCGACCACTTCGCCGGCGCGGCACCGTACCCCGCCGACGACCGGACCGTCGTGCTGTACGCACCGACGTGGGAGGGCGACCGCGGCGCCGCAGCGTACGGCTCGATCGCGTCCCACGGCACCACCATCGCCGAGCAGGTGCTCGCGTCGCCCCGCCACCGCCTGGTGTACCGCCCGCACCCGCGGAGCGGCGTGCTCGACCCGGCGTACCGAACGGCACACGAGCGGATCGTCGCGGCGATCACGGCGGCGAACGCGGCCGACCCCACCGCGCACCACGTCCACGACGAGGGCGGCGAGCTCGGCTGGCAGCTGGCCGACGCAGACGTGGCGATCACCGACATCAGCGCGATGATCTACGACCGCCTGGCGGTCGGGAAGCCCCTCATCGTGACCCGCCCGGTGTCGCCGGAGGCCGATGTGGACGAACGCGGCTACCTGAGCGACGCCAACTGGCTGACCGCGGCCGACGCGCCGACTGTGCTCGCGCGGATCGACGCCGCCGTGGGGGACGCCGCCGAGCTCGCCAAGCTGCAGCAGTGGGTGGCGCGCTACTTCGGCGACACCACGCCCGGTGCCGCGACGGCCCGGTTCCACGCTGCCGTCGAGTGGCTGCTGGAGCGCTGGCGCACCGTCGCTGCCGAGCGCGGCGAACGCTGAGCCCCGTCCGGACACGGTCACGGGTGCAGCCCCTGACCGACCAGTGACATCCGCCACACGTACTCGGAGCGGTCCGGACGGCGCCAGCGGACGATCACGACGCCGGTGTCCTGCGGATCCGCGCCGAACACGGCGACGGACAGACGTCGACCCGGTTCGAGCCGGTGCACCGCCAGCGGCGGGCTGTAGCCGTTGCCGAGGTGGGTGAGGGTCAGGCCGTCGACCGGTTCGTCCCCGGTGTTGACGAGGTCGTACCGGCGCGGGGCCTGCGAGCGGTCGATGGTGAACGGGACGGCGTACGCGGGTGCTGGGTGGTGCATGGGGGGAACGCTAGGGGGAGGGTCCGACGGTGGGGCCCCGGCGCAGCACCCGGGAACCCGTCGCTGTGGAGGGGGCACCGTGGTGCCCTGGTTGTGTAGGGGGAGTACCCGACCGGTCAGACGCCGTAGTCGGCGGAGTACTGCGCCAGCGCTTCCTCGATGGTGCCGTCGAGCTGCAGCCGGCCCTTGTCGAGGTACAGACCGCGGTCGCAGAAGCGGCGCAGGTCCTTGTCGCTGTGGGACACGAAGAAGAGCGTCCGACCGCCGGCCAGGAGCTCCTCGATCCGCTTGTAGCACTTCTCGCGGAAGGCCTTGTCACCGACGGCGAGGACCTCGTCCACCAGGATGACGGGCTCGTCGAGCCGCGAGATCACCGCGAACGCGATGCGCACCTTCATGCCGCTCGACAGGTGCTTGTACGGGGTGTCGACGAAGTCCGCGATCTCGGCGAAGTCGATGATCTCGTCGAAGGCGGCACGGATCTCGGCGCGCGACATGCCGTGCAGGCCGGCGGTCAGGTAGACGTTGTCGCGGACGGACAGGTCGCCGACGAAACCACCGGTGATCTCGATGAGCGGCGCGACGCCGGCCCCGACGTCGATCCGGCCCTCGTCCGGCAGCATCACCTGCGCCACGAGCTTCAGGAGCGTGGACTTGCCCTGACCGTTGCGACCGACGACGCCGATCGCCTCGCCCGGACGGACGTCGAACGACACGTTGCGGAGCGCCCAGAACTCGTCGGCACGCTTGCGGCGGCCGCGTCCGCCGAAGAGGTCCTTGAAGTTGCGGCTCGCCCGTCGGTTGCGTTTGAAGCAGATGCCGGCGTCGCGCACAGTGATCACCGGCGCGACGGTCTCGGTACGTCGGGTCTGGTCGGTGGCGGTCATCACAGCTCCTTCAGCACGCGGTGCTCGCTGCGTCGGAACACCGCGAAGCCGATGACCAGGACGATGCCCGTGATGACCACCGACGCCCCGACCTCGAGCCAGTCGAGCTGGCTCGGGAAGAACGCGGCGCGGTACATCCCGAAGATGCCGGTGAGCGGGTTGACCGCGGCGATGGGGCGCAGGGCGTCGGGCAGCGCGTGCGTGCCGTAGATGATCGGCGATGCGTAGAACAGGAAGCGCAGGACGAGCTTGGTCGCCCGCTCGAGGTCGCGGAAGAAGACGACGAGCGGCGCGACGATCAGGCCGAGGCCGTACACCAGCGCGCACTGCAGCACGATCGCCAGCGGGAAGAAGACGACCTGCCAGTGCAGGTGCGCACCCGTCGCGATCGCGAACGCCGCCAGCACCGGCAGGCTCAGCAGGAACTCGATGCCCTTCGACGCGTCGATCCGCGCGACCCAGATGGTGCGGGGGATCGTCGTCGAGCGGATGAGCTTCGACTCCTTGATGAACGCCCGCGTGGAGTCCGAGACGCCCCCGGTGAACCACATCCACGGCAGCAGCGCGGAGAGCAGGAAGACGATGTACGGGTCTTCACCGACCGAGCCGCGGTGGAACACCTGGGTGAAGACGAACCAGTAGATCGCCGACATCACGAGCGGGTCGAGGATCGACCAGACGTACCCGAGCGCCGACGTCGAGTACCGGACCCGGAGGTCGCGGACGGTCAGCAGCCAGAGGGCATGACGGTAGCGCCGACCGGCGCTCCGGGTCGCCGCTGGTGCGGCAGCCGCGGGCACGGTCGGCGCGCTCGCTGTGGTCACGGTTTCCCTTCGGGCGGAACCGCCGAAGGGGTCCTGACGGAGGTTCAGGCGAACAGGTTGTTCGCGCGCTCGAGGTCCTCGGCGAAGTCGATCTCGACCGCGTACAGGTCGGAGATGTCGATCGGGGACCAGCGTAGCCCGTCCTCGGCGATGGCAGCCTCGATGCCGCCCTCGAAGTACTCCTGGTCGTCGACGCGACCGAGCTGACGGATGAGGGCCTGCTTGTCGTTCGCCGACACGTAGTTGATGCCGACGGCTTCGCCGAGCCCGCCGACGACCTGCTTGGAGAGCTTGTGGATGAAGCCCTCGGCGTCGACGGTGTACTTGACCTCTTCGTCGGAGACCTTGTCGGTGTTGACGCTGACGAACGAGTGGTCCTCGTCGATCATGTCGGCCGCTCGGACGAGCGCCATCGGGTCGAAGACCACGTCGCCGTTCATCCAGAGGACACCGCTCTTGCCGGTCGCCTTGAGGGCGCGCAGCAGGCTCTTCGAGGTGTTGGTGGAGTCGTAGGACTCGTTGTAGACGAAGGACGCGTCGGGGAAGGCCTCGACGATGTGCTCCGACTTGTAGCCGACGACGATCGTCACGCGGGCGCTCGAGCCGAACGCGGCGCGGATGTTGTCGAACTGCTGCTGCATGATGGTGCGGCCGTCACTGAGCTCCGTGAGCGGCTTCGGCAGGCTGCGGCCGAGCCGGCTGCCCATCCCCGCTGCGAGGATCACGATCTGCGTGGTCATGCTGGTCCCTTCTGGTGTCCGCCCGCGCGCCCTGGGGCACGGGCGGGCCTCGTCGAGTCTGCTCGCGGAACGTCCGAGTTCGCCGAGAACCGGACGCCGCGGGCCACGAGGGCGGCCGCTGCACGGTGTCGGAGAGCCCGCCGGAGCAGGTTTCCAAGTGGTGAACACTTCTTCGTGCCCTGGTGAATGATACGGAAACACCCGCTCAAGGGGTAGGTCCGCCGCGCTTCGTACTCATTTCGTGACACTGGAGCGGGCGGTTCCCCGCTGTCCGGAGAGCGTTGGTACGGTTGGGCGATGGCCGCCAGAGCAGAGAACGAGGACGTGTACGCCACGACCGACGCTGCCTGGATGACCGAAGCGAGTGACACCGACGAGCAGGACGCCGACGAGCGTGCCGCCGACCGGGTGGACGCCGCGGCGGGGGACGACGCCGACGACGACGACATGGGGGAACCGGATGCGCGCGACGCCTCCGTTGATGACGAGATGACCGACGACACCACGGCTGCCGACACCACGGCCGCCGACACCGATCCGGTCACCGAGCCGCAGTCGGACGCAGTGCCCGGTACCGCAGTGCCCGGTCCCGCGGCCCGTGCCGCGGCAGCGGCCCCGACGACGACCACCGGCGCCCGACCCGCCAAGGCGCGCACCACGAAGCAACGCACCAAGCGACCGGCGAAGGGCGCCGGCACGACCGGCACCGTGCCTCCCGGCCCCGCGTCGAGCGACGCGACGTCCGCGACGGACGCGACCGTGCACGCAGCGCAGGGCGCACCGGAGACGGACGCACCGGAGGCGGACGCCGCGACGAGCCCCGCCGCGAAGAAGCGTGCTCCCCGGGCCACCGCGCCCAAGGCCCCGCAGAAGCTGCAGCCCGTCGTGCTCGCCGCCGACGGCCTCGTCAAGCGGTACGGGCAGACCCTCGCCGTCGACGAGGTCGACCTCGAGATCCGCCAGGGCTCGATCTTCGGCGTGGTCGGCCCGAACGGCGCCGGCAAGACGACCACCCTGTCGATGATCACCGGTCTGCTGCGTCCCGACGCCGGGTCCGTGACGGTCCTGGACCACGACGTCTGGGCCGACCCCACGGCCGCCAAGCGCAGCCTCGGCGTGCTGCCGGACCGCCTGCGGCTGTTCGACCGCCTCACCGGTGCGCAGCTGCTCTACTACTCGGCCACCCTGCGCGGTCTCGACGGTGCCACGGCTCGTGAGCGCAGCACCGACCTGGCCGAGGCGTTCGGGCTCGGCGAGGCGCTCGGTCGCCAGGTCGCCGACTACTCGGTGGGCATGGCGAAGAAGATCGCCCTTGCCGCCACGCTCATCCACTCGCCGCGGGTCCTCGTGCTCGACGAACCGTTCGAGTCGGTCGACCCCGTCAGCGCTGCGACCATCACCGACATCCTTCGCCGCTACACGCGCGGTGGCGGCACCGTCGTGCTCTCCAGCCACTCCATGGAGCTCGTGCAGCGCACCTGCGACTCCGTCGCCATCATCGTCGGCGGCAAGGTCCTCGCCTCGGGGACCATGGCCCAGGTGCGCGGTCGCAAGAGCCTCGAGGACAAGTTCGTCGAACTCGCGGGCGGCCGCGTCGTGGCAGAGAGCATGGAATGGTTGCACAGCTTCTCCGGCTGAGGGCCGACCTGCTCGCGGGCGAGGTCCGCGGCAGCGCCCGCCGGTCCGTGCTCGTCGTGCTCGGCAGCCTCGTCGGGCTCCTCGCCGCCGTGTTCGTCGCGACGCAGACGGTCGCGCTGCGCTCCGCCGACCCCGACACGGCCCGTGCGGTCACCGTGCCGGTCGGCACGCTCATCGCGTTCGCGTTCACCGTCGTCCCGCTTGTCGTCGGACGGAGCGACCAGCTCGACCCGCGGCGCTTCGCGGTGTTCGGCATCGGCCGTCGCGGGCTCGCGATCGGCCTCGTCGTCGCCGGGCTGATCGGCGTCCCGGTGATCGGGGTCGTCGTCGTGGCCGTCGCCCAGTCGATCGCCTGGGCGCGTGACGCCGGCACCGGTGTGCTCGCGGTCATCGGCGGCTTGCTCGCGATCGCCACCTGCGCGCTCCTGGTCCGCGTGTGCTGCACCGTCGGCTCGCGGCTGATCGGTCCGCACCGGTCCCGCGACGCCGGGTGGCTCGTCGCGCTCGTGATCATCGTGCTCGCGATCCCGGCGGTCTCGCTGCTGCTCCGCGTCGACTGGCTCGACCCCGAGGGCACCGAGATGCAACGCGTCGCGGACGTCGCGGGGTGGACACCGTGGGGCGCCGCCTGGGCCGTGCCCGCCGAGGTCGCCAGCGGCCACGTCGGCACCGGGTTCCTCAAGCTGCTCGTCGCGATCGCCGTCGTCGCCCTGCTCACCTGGGCGTGGTGGACGCTCGTCGGTCGGGCGCTCGACACCGTCGACGGTCGCACCCGGACCCGGCGCTACCAGGGGCTCGGCTGGTTCGACCGGCTCGGCTCGACACCGGTCGCCGCCGTCGCCGCCCGCGCCCTGACCTACTGGGTGCGCGACCCGCGGTACCGCACCTCGTACCTGATCATCCTGTTCGTCCCGCTCGTCGTCATCCCGCTCGGGGTCGCCGGGGTGCCGTGGCACTGGACCGCGCTCGTGCCGTTGCCGCTCATGGCGCTGATCGCCGGGTTCCTGCCGCACAACGACGTCTCGTACGACAACACCGCGGTGTGGCTGCACGTCGCCTCCGGGGCTCCCGGGTGGAGCGACCGTCTCGGCCGTGTCGTCCCGGTCCTCGTCGTCGGTGCGCCGGCGATCGTGGCCGGCTCGGCGGTGTCCGCCTGGTTGTTCGACGACTGGACGGTGTTCCCGCTGCTGATCGGCGTGAGCGCCAGCGCCCTGCTGTCCGGACTCGGGCTGTCGAGCGTCGTGTCCGTCCTGCTGCCCTACCCGACCGTGCGGCCGGGCGACCACCCGTTCCAGCAGCCACAGGCCGCGGGTGTGACGGCGACGGTCGCGCAGTCGATGATGGTGATCGGCATCGTGCTCTGCACCGTCCCGGCGGCGTGGCTCGCGGTGCTGGCCTTCGTCCGCGGCGCCGAGCCGTGGTCGATGCTGACGCTCGCGGTGGGCATCGGGGTCGGCGTGGTCGTGCTCGTCATCGGGATCTTCGCGGGCGGGCGGCTGTTCGACCGGCGCGGCCCGGACCTGCTGGCCGCGGCGCAGCGCAACTAGCGTTCCGGAACGAGCGCGAGGTGCGCAGACCAACGTGCGCAGACCGTCGTACCCTGGACCCATGAGCATGACGGAACCAGGCGGCGGCCTCGACGTGATGGACCGGGAGCTCGAGAAGCTCCTCGAAGACGAAGCGATCGAACCCGGCGACCACGAGCGGTTCTCGCACTACGTCAAGAAGGACAAGATCCTGCAGTCCGCCCTGTCCGGCAAGCCGGTCAAGGCGCTGTGCGGCAAGAAGTGGATCCCGGGCCGCGACCCGGAGAAGTTCCCGGTGTGCCCGGACTGCAAGGCCATCTACGAGAAGATGAAGTCCGAGTAGGCGCAGCCTGCGCTTGGTGAGCAGAAATGGTCGGGTCACCTTCGGGGTCCCGACCATTTCTGCTCACCAAGCGATGCGCTGCGGCGCGCAGCGGCGCGCTAGATCACCAGGGTGGGGATCGCGGGGTCGCCGCGACCGATGCGCGCGGCGTCCGCCGGCAGCTCGGCCTTCGCCCGCTTGTGGTGCGCCCGCGCGGCCTCGACACCCTGTGCTCCGAGGAACGCCGGATCGACCTCGCCGCCGGTGACCACGGGCACGAGCAGCGGGCGCTCGTCGGGGCCGACCTGTCCGGCGGTGAGCACGACCTCGGCCGTGGCGACACCGTTGCGCAGGCGTCGGCCGGCTTCCTTGCGCCCGCCGATCGAGGCCTTGTCCGCCGACTTCTTCGCCACGGCGACCCAGTCGTCGCCGTCGGCGGACTGGTGCGCCACGAGCTTGAAGACCATGCCGGCGGCCGGGTGCCCCGAGCCGGAGACAACCGAGGTGCCGACGCCGTACGAGTCGACCGGGGCCGCACGGAGGGCCGCGATCGTGTACTCGTCCAGGTCGTTCGTGACCGTGATCTTGGTGTCGGTCGCGCCGAGCCGGTCGAGCTGCGCCCGGACGGCCGCGACGACCGAGGGCAGGTCGCCGCTGTCGATGCGGACACCGCCGAGCTTGCCGTCGGTCAGCCGGACGGCGGTCTCGACGGCCTGCTCGATGTCGTAGGTGTCGACGAGCAGCGTCGTGCCGTTGCCGAGGGCGTCGAGCTGCGACCGGAACGCCTCTTCCTCGGAGTCGTGCAGCAGGGTGAACGCGTGCGCCGCGGTGCCCATCGTCGGGATGCCCCAGGTGCGGCCGGCCTCGAGGTTGCTCGTCGCGCCGAACCCGGCGATGTACGCGGCCCGTGCTGCGGCGACGGCGTTCCACTCGCCGGTGCGGCGGGAGCCCATCTCGGCGAGCGGACGACCGTCGGCGGCGGAGACCATGCGCGCGGCGGCCGAGGCGATGGCGGAGTCGGCGTTGAAGACCGACAGGGCGAGCGTCTCGAGCACGACGGCCTCGGCGAACGTGCCCTCGACCTGCAGGATCGGGGAGTTGGGGAAGTACACCTCGCCCTCGCGGTACGCCCGGACGTCCCCGGTGAACCGGTAGTCGGCGAGGAAGGCTGCGGTGCCCTCGTCGATGACCCCGCGGTCGCGCAGGAACCCGATCTCGTCGTCGCCGAAGCGGAAGTCGCCGAGGGCGGTCAGGAACCGGCCGAGGCCGGCCGCGACGCCGTAGCGACGACCGTCGGGCAGTCGCCGGGCGAACACCTCGAAGACGCACCGCCGGTGGGCGGTCCCGTCCTTCAGGGCCGCGTCGACCATGGTGAGTTCGTACTGGTCCGTCAGGAGCGCGCTGGTCACGCTGTCGACACTAGTGACGTGACCTCCTGGAGGCCCGGATCGCCTCGGGCGCCCGGCCCGCGGCGCGCAGGCGGTCGGTCCCGACGTCCGCAGCGCGCGTCGGTACGCTGGTCACCGTGACGGATGCACCGATCGGAGTCTTCGACAGCGGGGTCGGCGGGCTCACGGTGGCCCGCGCGATCATCGACCAGCTGCCGCGCGAGAGCATCCGGTACGTCGGCGACACCGTGCACTCGCCGTACGGCCCGAAGCCCATCGCCGACGTCCGCCGCTACGCGCTCGAGGTCATGGACGACCTGGTCGAACTCGGCGTCAAGGCCCTCGTCATCGCCTGCAACACGGCGTCGTCGGCCGTGCTCCGCGACGCCCGTGAACGGTACGAGCAGGCGTACGGCATCCCGGTGGTCGAGGTCATCCAGCCCGCCGCCCGCGCCGCCGTGAAGCAGACCCGGACCGGGCGCATCGGCGTCATCGGCACGGTCGGCACCATCACCTCGCGCGCCTACGAGGACGCCTTCGCGGTGGCCTCCGACGTCGGCCTGACCCTGGCGGCGTGCCCGCGGTTCGTCGAGTTCGTCGAGGCGGGGGACACCTCGTCGCCGGAGCTGCGCGAGGTCGCCGCCGGCTACCTCGACCCGATCCGCGCCGCCGACGTCGACACCCTCGTGCTCGGCTGCACCCACTACCCGCTGATGTCCGCCGCCATCCAGTACGTGATGGGCCCGGACGTCACCCTGGTGTCGAGTGCCGAGGAGACCGCCAACGACGTGTACCGGCGGCTCGTCGAACACGGCCTCGAACGCACCTCCACCACCGCCCCGACGTACTCGTTCGAGTCGACCGGCGACGACGAGGACGGGTTCCTGCGGCTCGCCCGCCGGTTCCTCGGCCCCGAGATCGTCCGCGTCGGCCACCTCGAGACCGGCGCCATCACGCTGCCCCGTGGGCGGGCCTGAGCGGCGACCAGCCGCCAGCCGCCGCCCGCCCCGATGACCCGCACCGCGCCTCCAGGCCGGACCGAAAGGACACCATGACCACCCGCATCGACGGCCGCCAGGCCGAGGAACACCGTCCCGTCACCATCGAGCGGGGGTGGAGCACGCAGGCCGAGGGCAGCGCGCTCATCTCGTTCGGCAACACCAAGGTGCTCTGCACCGCCTCGTTCACGAACGGCGTGCCCCGTTGGCTCGCCGGCAAGGGCACCGGCTGGGTCACCGCCGAGTACTCGATGCTGCCGCGGTCGACGAACGAGCGCATGCAGCGCGAGTCGATCAAGGGCAAGGTCGGCGGCCGCACCCACGAGATCTCCCGGTTGATCGGGCGTTCGCTCCGCGCCGTGGTCGACACGAAGGCCCTCGGCGAGAACACCCTGGTCATCGACTGCGACGTGCTGCAGGCCGACGGCGGCACCCGCACGGCGTCGATCACCGGCGCCTACGTGGCCATGGTCGACGCGATCGAGTGGGGCCGGGGCAAGGGCTTCATCGGCAAGAAGGCCACCCCGCTCACCGACAGCGTGCAGGCGATCTCGGTCGGCATCGTCAAGGGGGAACCGATGCTCGACCTGGCGTACACCGAGGACTCCGCCGCCGACACCGACATGAACATCGTCACGACCGGGTCGGGCAAGTTCATCGAGGTGCAGGGGACCGCCGAGCACGCGCCCTTCGACCGCGACGAGCTGAACGTCCTGCTCGACCTGGGGCTGGCCGGCAACCAGTCGCTCGCGGCGATCCAGAAGACCGTGCTGGGGCTGGCGTGACCGGCACCGTCGTCCTGGCCACCCACAACCAGGGCAAGGTCGTCGAGCTCCGCGAGATCCTCGGGTCGGCGCTTGGCGAGGGTGTCGAGCTGGTCGGGTACGACGGCCCCGAGCCGGTCGAGGACGGCGACACCTACGCCGCGAACGCCCTGATCAAGGCCCGTGCCGCGGTCGCCCACACCGGACTGCCGGCGCTCGCCGACGACTCCGGCATCGCGGTCGACGCGCTCGACGGTGCCCCGGGCATCCACTCGGCGCGGTACGCGGGCACCCGGTCGGACGCCGACAACATCGCGCTGCTGCTGCAGAACCTCGACGGCGTCGTGGAGCGGACCGCCGCCTTCGTGTGCGCGGCCGCGTTCGTCACGCCCGACGGGTTCGAGCACGTGGTCGAGGCGGTGTGGAGCGGCGAGGTGCTGACCGCGCCGGTCGGCGACGGCGGACACGGCTACGACCCGGTGTTCCGGCCGGACGACGCCGACCGCTCGTCGGCCGAGCTCACCCGCGAGGAGAAGAACGCGCTGTCGCACCGCAGCAAGGCGTTCCGGGGCATCGCGCCGGTCGTGCGGGAGCACTTCGGGCTCTGAACTGCCCACCTGCGACGACGACAGGCCCACACCGAACGGTGTGGGCCTGTCGTGTTCGGTCCGGCTACAGCTGCGGGTCGACGGCCGTCGACTCGGCCTGGTGCTCGCGCTTCTTCGCCTTGCGGGCGTTCCGGATGTAGGTCAGCGCCATCGGCACGACGGTGACCAGGACGGCGGCGAGCAGGATGATGTCGATGTACTCGCGCACGATGTGGGCAACGAACGGGATGTGCCCGATGAAGTACCCGAGGAACGTCACACCGACGCCCCAGACGACGGCGCCGATCGCGTTGTAGAGCGAGTACTTCTTGTAGTCCATGCGGCCGACGCCGGCAGCGATCGGCGCGAAGGTGCGGACGACCGGCACGAAGCGCGCCAGGATCACCGCGAGCGGGCCGAACCGGTGGAAGAACGCGTTGGTCCGCTCGACGTTCGCCTTGGAGAACAGACCGCTCTCCTTGCGCTCGAAGATCGGCGGGCCGGCCTTCTTGCCGATGTAGTAGCCGAGCTCCCCGCCGAGGAACGCCGCAGCGCCGATCATCAGGGCCGCGACCCAGATCGGGATGCCGCCGATCTCGCCGCCGCGGTCGAACGCGAACAGGCCGGTGATGACGAGCAGGCTGTCGCCCGGGAAGATGAAGCCGATCAGCAGACCGGTCTCGGCGAAGACGATCGCACAGACGACGAGCACTGCGACTGCCCCGAAGTGGTCGAGGATGTACTGCGGATCCAGCCATGGGATCAGGGCGAGTGCGACGGAGTGCATGTCTCTTCCGGTCGTGCAGATGCGGTGACGGGAGGGTCACCCGCACGACGAGGGTACCGTCCGCGCGTGACCGGAACGTCCCTCGGTGGTATGAGATGCGCGAGCACGCAACGGTCGGTGCGGAAGGAGGGACTCGAACCCTCACGCCTGGGGCACAGGAACCTAAATCCTGCGTGTCTACCGATTCCACCACTCCCGCGAGCAGCGGCAGTCTACCGAGCGGCGCCTGGTCGGCGGACGTCGGCCGGCGTCGGCGGACGTCGGTGGACGTCGGTGGTGCGAGGTTGATCACTCCGTGCGGCGCAGAAAGCGCGCACCGAGTGGGCAACCTCGCACCGAGTCGTGGGAAACGGCTGCGCGCAGCGCGCGGCGCGCGTCAGCGGAGCTCGCGCGGCAGGTACCGCGGCACGTACCGCAGCAGCACACCGGCACCGATCAGGCCGAGCACGCCCATCACGCCGCTGGCCACCGCGATCGTCGCGACGGCCGTCACCCCGGAGATCACGAGCGGCGCAGCAGCGGACCCGAAGTCGCCGGTGAAGCGCCAGGCTCCGAGGAACGGCGCCGGGTCGTCGCGCGGGGCGAGGTCGGCACCGAGCGTCATGAGGATGCCGGAGCCGACGCCGTTGGCGAGCGACATCCCCATCGCGATCCCCACGAACCAGCCGACCCGCGCGTCGAGGTGCCCGCTCCAGGCGAGCAGGAAGTAGCTGATGCTCAGCCCGAGCATGCAGGGGAGTGCGCTCGCCAACCGCCCCCAGCGGTCCATGATCTGGCCGCTCGTGTAGAACAGCGCGAAGTCGACGGCACCGGCGATGCCGATGATCAGAGCGGCCGTCGAGTCGTTCAACCCGACACTGACCGCCCACAGCGGCAGGATCACCTGGCGTCCGGCGCGCATCGCGCCGATGAGCGCGGCGCCGCTGCCGAGCCGCAGCAGCACGGCCCGGTTCGTGCGCAGGGTGCGGAAGAGGCCGTGCGCCTCCTTGCCGACGAAGACCGCTCCGGTGTCGGTGGACGGCTCGGTCACGCCGGTCGCGTCCGACCCCGACCGGGAGGCCCGTGGCGGCAACCGCAGACCGCGTGCGCCCGTCGCCGGGTCGCGCAGCACCAGGAGCACGGTCGCCGCCGCCAGGCAGCACACGACGTGGATCCAGAAGGCGCTCGCGGTGGTGCCGGTCAGGTGGATCACGCCGGCGGCGAGGAACGGCCCGACGAAGTACCCGAAGCGGAACACCCCGCCCAGGCTCGACAGCGCCCGGGCCCGGATGCGGACGGGGATCGCGGTGGTCATGTACGCGTGCCGCGCCAGGGCGAACACCGCGGTCGAGACGCCGACCAGGAACACCCCGAGGGCGAGCACCCACGCGTTCGCCGCGGTCGTGCAGACGACGAGGCCGCCGACCGACACCAGGGCGGCGCCGATCATCGCGTTCCGCTCGCCGATCCGCGCGACGACGATGCCGGACGGCACGTCGCCGATGAGTTCGCCGACCAGGATCAGCGACGCGACGAAGCCCGCGAACGCCAGGGTCGCGCCGAGGGAGTCCGCGGCGATCGGGATGATCGGGATGATCGCGCCCTCGCCGATGGCGAACAGTGCCGCGGGCAGGAACCCGGACAACAGGACGGACCGGAAGTCGAATGAGTCGTTCCCCGTCGTGGCCATCGCTCGACCAACGGTACGCCAGCGGTACGGGTTCGTCGGCGGGTTACCCTGGAGGCATGCGTGTTCTGGCGGCGATGAGCGGTGGGGTCGACTCGGCGGTGGCTGCTGCCCGGGCGGTCGACGCCGGGCACGACGTGGTCGGTGTGCACCTGGCGTTGAGCCGGATGCCGGGCACGCTCCGCACCGGCAGTCGCGGGTGCTGCACGATCGAGGACTCGATGGACGCCCAGCGCGCCGCGTCCGCCCTCGGCATCCCCTACTACGTGTGGGACTTCTCGGCCCGGTTCAAGGAGGACGTCGTCGACGACTTCGTCGCCGAGTACCAGGCCGGCCGCACCCCGAACCCCTGCATGCGGTGCAACGAGCGGATCAAGTTCGCGGCGCTGCTCGAGAAGGCGCTGGCCCTGGGCTTCGACGCCGTCGCGACCGGGCACTACGCCTCGATCGTCACCGGCCCGGACGGCTCCCGCGAACTCCACCGATCGGCCGCGTGGGCGAAGGACCAGTCCTACGTGCTCGGGGTCCTGACCGCCGAGCAGCTGCAGCACGCGATGTTCCCGCTCGGGGCGACCCCGTCGAAGGACGAGGTCCGGGCCGAGGCCGCCGAGCGTGGGCTGACGGTCGCCCAGAAGCCCGACTCCTACGACATCTGCTTCATCCCGGACGGCGACACCCGCGGCTGGCTCGCCGACCGTGTCGGCAGCGAGACCGGCGACGTCGTCGAGCGCGACGGCACCGTGGTCGGTTCCCACGACGGCGCGCACGGCTACACGGTCGGGCAGCGCCGCGGACTGTCGCTCGGGCGCCCCGCCGCCGACGGCAAGCCGCGGTTCGTGCTCGAGATCCGCCCGAAGGACAACACCGTCGTGGTCGGTCCGAAGGAGGCCCTGGCCGTGTCGTCGATGTCGGGCTCCCGCTTCACGTGGGCCGGCACCGCACCGGCCGAGCCGCAGACGCCGTTCGCGTGCGACGTGCAGATCCGGGCGCACGCCGACCCGGTGCCGGCGACCGCGCGGGTGCAGGACGACGCGCTCGTGATCGACGTCGACGAGCCGCTGCACGGGGTCGCCCCAGGGCAGACGGCCGTGGTCTACGTCGGCACCCGGGTGCTCGGACAGTGCACGATCGACAGCACCGTCAGCGCCGTCCCCGTCGACGCCTGAGACCGCCGCTCCCGGGCGGTGGGTCCGCTGCACGCGCCGTCGGTGGCACACGGTAGAACTGATGGCATGAGCGAGACCGACGCCACGTTCGAGACCATCGACCCCGACGGGCTCGACGCCGCCCAGGCCGGGCGCGAGGTCGACCGGCTGCGGGCCCGCATCAACGAGCTGCGACAGGCGTACTACCAGGGCGACAACGGATCACCGGAAGCCGATGCCGACTACGACGTGCTGGTCCGACGGCTCGCCGCGATCGAGCAGCGGTTCCCGGAGCTCCTGACCGAGGACAGCCCGACCCAGACCGTCGGCGGGCAGGCGCAGACCACGCAGTTCGCGCCGGTCGAGCACGCCGAGCGGATGCTGTCGCTCGACAACGTGTTCAGCCCGGACGAGCTCACCGAGTGGGCCGTCAAGGTGCAGCGCGACGCCGGTGCCGAGCGTGTCCGGTTCCTGACCGAGCTGAAGATCGACGGCCTCGCGATCAACCTGCGCTACGAGCACGGCCGGTTGGTGTCGGCGGCGACCCGTGGTGACGGCGTCGTGGGCGAGGACGTCACCGGCAACGTCCGGACGATGGGCACGATCCCGGACCGGCTGTCGGGGACGGGCCACCCGCCCCTGGTCGAGGTCCGCGGCGAGATCTTCTTCCCGGTCGCCGAGTTCGACGAGCTCAACGCGAACCAGCGCGAGGCGGGGGAGCGCGTCTTCGCCAACCCGCGCAACGCCGCCGCCGGGTCCCTCCGCCAGAAGGAAGAGGGCAAGTCCGAGGCGAAGCGCGCGCTCATGGTCGACCGCCTCCGGCGCTTGCGGATGCTCGTGCACGGCATCGGCGCGTGGCCCGTGCGCGAGCTCGAGCAGGAGACCGACGTCCGCTCGCAGTCCGAGGTGTACGAGCTGCTCGAGACCTGGGGCCTGCCGACGAGCAGCCACTACCGGGTCTTCGACACGATCGACGAGGTGAACGCCTTCGTCCGCTCCACGGGCGACCGCCGTGCCTCGGTCGAGCACCAGATCGACGGCGTCGTCATCAAGGTCGACGACCTCGCCCTGCACGAAGAGCTCGGCTCGACGTCTCGTGCACCCCGGTGGGCGATCGCGTACAAGTACCCGCCGGAAGAAGTCCACACCAAGCTCGTCGACATCGTCGTCAGCGTCGGGCGGACCGGGCGAGCGACCCCGTTCGCGGTGATGGCCCCGGCCGAGGTCGCCGGGTCGGTCGTCCGCCAGGCCACCCTGCACAACCAGCAGGTGGTCAAGGCGAAGGGTGTCCTGATCGGCGACACCGTCGTGCTGCGGAAGGCCGGCGACGTCATCCCCGAGGTCCTGGGGCCGGTCGTCGACCTGCGCGACGGCACGGAGCGCGAGTTCGTGATGCCGACGCACTGCCCGGAGTGCGGCACCGAGCTCGCCCCCGCGAAGGAAGGCGACATCGACCTCCGCTGCCCGAACGCGAAGAGCTGCCCCGCGCAGGTCCGCGGTCGTGTCGAGCACATCGCATCGCGCGGTTCCCTCGACATCGAGGGCCTCGGCGAGGTCGCAGCCGCAGCGCTCACGCAGCCGCTGCACCCGGAGACCCCGCCGCTCGTGACCGAGGCCGGGTTGTTCGACCTGACGATGCAGGACATCGTCCCGATCGAGGTGATCGTCCGCGACGCCGAGACCGGCATGGAGAAGGTCGACGACGCCGGTGCCCCGAAGCGCGTGACCCCGTTCAGCCGCGCGCGCAAGAAGACCGACCCGCCGTTCGACCCCGAAGCGCGCGGTGCGGACTACACCGGCGAGCCGAGCCGCTTCCCGTCGAAGAACGCGTTCGAGATGCTCGCGAACATCGACGCGGCGAAGACGAAACCGCTCTGGCGCATCATGGTGGGGCTGAGCATCCGCCACGTCGGACCGGTCGCGGCGCGGGCGCTCGCGAACCACTTCGGGTCGCTCGACCGGATCCGCAGCGCCTCGCGCGAGGAGCTCGCGGCGGTCGACGGGGTCGGCGGGATCATCGCCGACGCCCTGCTCGCGTGGTTCGAGGTCGACTGGCACCGCGAGATCATCGACCGCTGGACGACGGCGGGCGTGCAGTTCACCACGCCGGACCACCCCGGCCCCGGGGGCGCGGCGGTGGAGGGCGGTGTCCTGAGCGGCGTCACGGTCGTGGCGACCGGGTCCCTCGAGGGGTACACGCGAGAGGGCGCGCTCGAGGCGATCATCACCGCCGGCGGCAAGGCGGCGTCGAGCGTCAGCAAGAAGACCGACTTCGTGGCCGCGGGTCCCGGGGCCGGGTCGAAGCTCACGAAGGCCGAGCAGCTGGGGCTCCGGATCATCGACGCCGAGCAGTTCCACCTGCTCGTGACCGAGGGGCCGAGCGCGCTCCCCGAGCCGGAGGTCGCCGCGCCCGAGGGGTGAGCCGGGGCAACGAGCACGCCGGCGACAAGGGCGCACACCGCGGCGCGCCGCGCGACGCACCCAGTTCGGGGGACAAGTTGCATCGCGCATGACCGATCCTCGGGCATTCTCCTTACACTCGACAGAGCATCACCCGTCGTCTGCAGGGAGACGGCGGGACGGCCTTCCAGGGGGAGACCCGATTGCTGCTCATCGCCGCGGCTCTGCTCACCGCCTCGATGCACTCGCTCGGAGTGATCGAGGCCCCCGTCGCGCCTCCGACCCATGCCGCCACGGCCACCGTGACGGTCGCGCTCGTCTCCGAGCGCCACGCGGTGCCCCAGCCGGTCATGACCGGGGGACAGATCGACGTCGACACCGTCGCCGACGCGCACGGTCGGGCGTTCCTCGACGACCTCGGGGTCCTCGGCGCCGGTGACCTGCGCCGCGCGGCCGACGACCGCCGTGTCGTGGCGACCGCGCAGGACGACCCGCCCGCGGCGGCCGTCGTCGCGCAGTGGTGGGCGGGACTCGGCGCCGACGAACAGGGCACGCTCCTGGTCCACGCGCCGTCGATCATCGGCAACCTCGAGGGCGTGCCGTACGCCGTCCGCGACCGCGCGAACCGGTCGACCCTGACCACGGGACTCGCCGACCCCGACACCGGAGCCGCGCACGCCGCGATGCTCGGACAGGTCCGGGACTCGTTGCGGCGCGAACCCGGTGACCCGCAGCGGTTCCTCATCACGCTCGACACCCGGGCGGCGGGCCGAGCGGCGATCAGCATCGGAGACCTCGACACCGCGGCGGACGTCACCGTCATCGTCCCCGGGATGTTCTTCACCGTGACCGGGCAGATGGCCGACTTCACGAACACCGCCAACGACCTGGCGAGCGAGCAAGCGACCCTCGCGCCGCTGGCCGCCGGTGGCTCCGGCGACGGGACGGGCGTCGCCGTCGTGGCGTGGATGGGCTACCGCACGCCCGACCTGTCGAACATCATGTCGCTCAGCCTCGCCGACTCCGGGGCGCAGCGACTCGAGCGCACCGTCGACGGCCTGCGGCAGATCCGCGACGGCGACCAGCCCCGGCTGAACATCGTGGCGCACTCGTACGGGTCGACGACGGCGCTCATGGCGCTCGCCTCCGGACGGATGAGCGCCGACACCCTCACCGTGCTCGGGTCACCGGGCAGTGACGTCCGGTCGGCGGCGGACCTGGACGTCGCCTCGGACGAGGTGTTCGTCGGTGTCGCGCACAGCGACCCGATCGCGGGGTCCGGGTACTACGGCACGGACCCGGGTGGTTCGTCGTTCGGCGCCACCGTGATGAACCTGGCCGGCGGCGCCGACGCGCTGGCCGCCGGCGACCTGTTCCGCCGTCCGGTCGGGCACAACGACTACCTCAAGCCGGGGACCGCATCGCTGCACGACGTCGCCCTGATCGGGATCGGCCGCGGTGACCTCGTCCGCGAGCAGGTCCGACGCGGCAGCACCGGTGACGACGGTGTCGTCGGTGCGTCGGTCGACATGTACCTGGTCCGTCCGCAGGACCTGCAGCCGCGCGACTGACGGGGCGAGGCCCTGGGCGTGACCGGATCGTGACCGGCGGCCGACGTGCCGGGGCCGCACCGGGCCTCCCGGCCGGATCCGCGACCCCGCGCGGATCGCGACCCGCGACAGGTGGTGCCTGAGCGGCAACCTGAGCGACGGCGCAGCCTCAGTCGGTTCCACGGCAGAACCAGTACAGCCCGCCTCCCTACGGTTCGGGGCATGCGTGTGGTGCGATGGCCTGGTGCTCTCCTGATGTTCGTGGTGATGTCCGTGCTCGCCGGCATGCTCGTCGCCGTCGCGGTGACGCCCGCGGTCGCCGTCGCGGGTGAGGGCACCTCGGGTGCGGTCGCGTTCTTCGAGGACCTCCCGAGCTACCTCGACGTGCAGACGCCGCAGCAGGTCTCGTCGGTGTACGCGACGAAGGGCGGCAAGCAGGTCAAGATCGCGTCGTTCTACGCCGAGAACCGGACGAACGTCACGGCCGACCAGATGGCGGACACGCTCAAGCAGGCCGCCATCGACACCGAGGACCCCCGCTACTACGACGAGGGCGGCATCGACGTCCTCGGCACGCTGCGCGGAGTCGCCGCCACCGTCGTCGGCGGCGACGTCCAGGGCGGATCGAGCATCACGCAGCAGTACGTCAAGAACGTCCTCGTGCAGCAGTGCGAGGAGCTCACCGGCAAGGACCAGGCCGCCACGGCGAAGAAGGTGGAGGCCTGCTACGAGGACGCAGCCGGCGTCACCCCGCAGCGGAAGCTGCAGGAGATGCGGTACGCGATCGCGGTGAACAAGAAGTACTCGAAGGACGACATCCTGACCGGGTACCTGAACATCGTCGGGCTCGGCGGTCGGGTGTACGGCGCCGAGGCCGGTGCCGAGTACTACTTCGGCGTGCACGCGAAGGACCTGTCGCTCGTGCAGTCGGCCACGCTCGTGGCGATCCTCAACAACCCCTCGAACCTGCGCATCGACGTGCCCGGTGACAAGGCGAACGGCCAGGCGAACGGCTACGCGCTCACCAAGGAGCGACGCGACTACGTGCTCCGCCGCATGCAGGCGCACGGGTCGATCACGAAGGCCGAGATGACGAAGGCCATCGCGACCCCGGTCACGCCGAAGATCACCGAGACCGCGAACGGCTGCTCGACCGCGGCGACGAACTACGACGCCGGCTACTTCTGCGACTACGTCCGCGACCAGGTGCTGCAGGACCCGGCGTTCGGCAAGACCGCCGCGGCGCGCATCGCGACGCTCGACACCAAGGGCCTGCAGATCCACACCTCGCTCGACCTCGACCTGCAGGGCCAGGCGCAGACCGCACTGTCGACCTACGTGCCCGCCACGATGGCGGGCGTCGACGTCGGCGGTTCCAACGTCACCGTCGAGCCCGGCACCGGACGCATCATGTCGATGGTGCAGAACACGTCGTACACGCAGGGCGACAACGCCGCAGCGGGGTCGACCGCGGTGGACTACAGCGCGGACTCCGGCTACGGCAACTCCGGCGGGTTCCAGACCGGCTCCACCTACAAGGTGTTCACCCTGGCCGAGTGGCTCGCGACCGGCCACACGCTCTCCGAGTCGGTGTCGACCACCGAGCACACGTTCCAGAACTCGGAGTTCACGAACTCCTGCCAGAACGTCAGCGGCGGGACGTGGCCGGTCGCGAACGCCGAGTCCGTGCCGGCGTCGATGACCGTGCAGGCCGCCACCGTCGAGTCGATCAACACCGCCTTCGGCGCGATGGGCAAGCAGCTCGACCTCTGCAAGATCGCGCAGCTCGCACAGTCGATGGGGATCCACCGCGCCGACGGCGGTGCCCTCGGGCAGACCCCCTCGTCGATCCTCGGCGTCAACGAGCTGTCGCCGATCGACCTGGCCGAGGCCTACGCCGGCTTCGCGAACGGCGGCGTCGTCTGCACGCCGACCGCGATCGACTCGGTCACCGAGTCGGACGGCACGAAGATCACCCCGACGCCGTCGTCCTGCACGCAGGGGGTATCGGCGGACGTCGCCGGCACCGTCGACTACGCGCTGCAGGGCGTGCTGTCCGGCTCCGGCACCGCCGCCAGTGCGAACCCCGGCGACAGCGTGCCGAAGTTCGCGAAGACCGGCACCACCGACGGCGACGTGCAGAACTGGCTCGTCGCGTCGTCGACGAAGTACACGAACGCCACCTGGATCGGGAACGTGCAGGGGAGCGTGAGCCTGGCGAACTGGCCGTTCCTGCAGGGCACCACCGGGTACAGCGCGAAGTTCGGGGTCGGGAAGTCGATGATGGCCTACCTGGACCAGACGGTCGGCGGGGACGCCCTGCCCACGCCGAGCCAGGCGATGATCGGGCAGGCGAGCCACCCGTCGCAGTCGTCGCAGTCGCAGTCCTCGGCGTCGTCGGGATCCGGCGCGTCGCAGGCCGACCAGTCGACGCCGACCACGCCGACGCAGACCGCTGCACCCGCTGCACCGGCTGCTCCGGCGGAACCGGCGGCACCCGCCGCCACGGCGGCTCCGACAGCGGGTGACCAGAACGGGAAGTGACGGCTCGGGTCCACGCCGACTGGAGGCCCGTCACCGGTCCGCCGGACCGGTGACGGGCCTCCAGGCAGCCGTCCACAGCCGCGCCTGCGTGATCGACCGCAGCCAATAGACTGTCGGACGTCCACGAACCGATCGACGGAGCACCATGCCTGACATCACGAGCGAGCAGGTCGCGCACCTGGCGAACCTCGCACGTATCGCACTCACGCCCGATGAGATCGAGAAGCTGACCGGGGAGCTGTCGCACATCGTCGAGAGCGTCGCCAAGGTCGCCGAGGTCGCGACCGACGACGTCCCGCTGACGAGCCACCCCGTGCCGCTCGGCAACGTCACCCGACCCGACGTCGTCGGCCAGACGCTGACGCAGGAGCAGGCGCTCTCCGGAGCGCCGGACTCCGACGGCGAACGGTTCCGAGTGACCGCCATCCTGGGAGAAGAACAGTGACCGACATCACGCGGATGAGCGCCGCGGCGCTCGCCGACGCCCTCGTGGCGCGCGACGTCTCGAGCGTCGAGGCCACGCAGGCCCACCTCGACCGCATCGCCGCCGTCGACGGCGACGTGCACGCCTTCCTGCACGTCAACCAGAACGCCATCGCCGTCGCGAAGTCGATCGACTCGCGTCGCTCGGCCGGCGACGACCTCGGGCCCCTCGCCGGTGTCCCGATCGCGATCAAGGACGTCCTGTGCACGCAGGACATGCCGACCACCTCGGGCTCGAAGATCCTCGAAGGGTGGATGCCGCCGTACGACGCCACCCCGGTCGCGAAGCTCCGCGCCGCCGGCCTCGTGCCGCTCGGCAAGACCAACATGGACGAGTTCGCGATGGGCTCGACCACCGAGTTCTCAGCGTACGGACCGACCCACAACCCATGGGACCTCGACCGCATCCCCGGCGGGTCCGGCGGTGGCTCGGCCGCTGCCGTCGCCGCGCACGAGGCACCCATCGCCCTCGGCTCCGACACCGGTGGCTCGATCCGTCAGCCCGGCGCCGTCACCGGCACCGTCGGTGTGAAGCCGACCTACGGCGGGGTCAGCCGCTACGGCGCGATCGCCCTGGCGTCCAGCCTCGACCAGATCGGCCCGGTCGCCCGCACCGTCCTCGACGCCGCGCTCCTGCACGACGTCATCGGCGGGCACGACCCGCGCGACTCCACCTCGATCCCCGACGCCTGGCCCTCGATGGCCGCCGCCGCCCGCGAAGGACTGCAGGCGGACACGCTGCGCGGCCTGCGCGTCGGCGTGGTGAAGGAACTCGCCGGGGGCGACGGCTTCCAGGCCGGGGTCACCCAGCGCTTCCAGGAGACCGTCGCGCTGCTCGAGTCGGCCGGTGCGGTCGTCGTCGAGATCGACGCCCCGTCGTTCGCCTACGCGATCAGCGCCTACTACCTGATCCTGCCGGCCGAGGCCTCGTCGAACCTGGCGAAGTTCGACTCGGTGCGCTTCGGCCTGCGCGTCACGCCGGAGAACGGTGCGACGGTCGAGGACGTCATGGCCGCCACGCGCGAAGCCGGGTTCGGTCCCGAGGTGAAGCGTCGCATCATCCTCGGCACCTACGCCCTGAGCGCCGGGTACTACGACGCCTACTACGGCTCGGCGCAGAAGGTCCGCACGCTCGTGCAGCGCGACTTCCAGGCCGCGTTCGACCAGGTCGACCTGCTCATCAGCCCGTCGGCCCCGACGACCGCGTTCCCGATCGGTGAGCGCATCGACGACCCGCTCGCGATGTACCTCAACGACCTCACCACGATCCCGGCGAACCTGGCGGGCGTGCCCGGCATGAGCATCCCGAACGGCCTCGCGCCAGAGGACGGCCTGCCCGTCGGCGTCCAGCTGATGGCCCCGCAGCGCGAGGACGCCCGCCTGTACCGCTACGGTGCGGCGCTCGAGCGTCTGCTCGAACAGCAGTGGGGAGCCCCGCTCATCGACCGGATCCCGGACCTCGACCAGAGTCAGCAGTCGGCTGCGCAGGAAGGTGTGATCTGATGGCGCAGAAGGACGCGCTCATGGACTTCGACGAGGCACTGGAGCGCTACGAGCCGGTGCTCGGCTTCGAGGTGCACGTCGAACTCGCGACGAAGACCAAGATGTTCTCGGACGCGCCGAACTTCTTCGGTGGCGAGCCGAACACGAACGTGACGCCGGTCGACCTCGGGCTGCCCGGGTCGCTGCCCGTCGTCAACGCGCAGGCCGTCCGGTACTCGATCCAGCTCGGGCTCGCGCTCGGCTGCTCGATCGCCGAGTCGTCGCGGTTCGCCCGGAAGAACTACTTCTACCCGGACAACCCGAAGAACTACCAGGTCTCGCAGTTCGACGAGCCGATCGCGTTCGAGGGCGAGGTCGAGGTCGAACTCGCCGACGGCACGATCTTCAACATCCCGATCGAACGCGCCCACATGGAAGAGGACGCCGGCAAGCTGACGCACGTCGGTGGTGCCACCGGCCGCATCCAGGGTGCCGAGTACTCGCTCGTCGACTACAACCGCGCCGGTGTGCCGCTCGTCGAGATCGTCACGAAGCCGATCTTCGGTGCCGAGCACCGTGCCCCCGAGCTCGGTGCCGCGTACGTGCAGGTCATCCGCGACCTCGTGCGCGCACTCGGTGTCTCCGAGGCCCGCATGGAGCGCGGCAACCTGCGCTGCGACGCCAACATCTCGCTGCGCCCCCGCGGCCAGGAGAAGCTCGGCACCCGCACCGAGACGAAGAACGTCAACTCGTTCCGTGCCGTCGAGCGTGCGATCCGCTACGAGATCCAGCGCCAGGCCGCGATCCTGGCCGACGGCGGCTCGATCACGCAGGAGACCCGTCACTGGCACGAGGACACCGGCCGCACCTCGGCCGGCCGTCCGAAGTCGGATGCCGACGACTACCGCTACTTCCCCGAGCCCGACCTGCTGCCGGTCGTGCCGGACCCCGCGGTCGTCGAGGAGCTCCGTGCGTCCCTGCCCGAGGCCCCGGTGGCTCGCCGCCGTCGCCTGAAGGGCGACTGGGGCTTCGCCGACCTGGAGTTCCAGGACGTCGTGAACGGTGGGCTGCTCGACCAGGTCGAGGGCACCGTCGCCGCCGGCGCCGCGCCGCAGGCGGCCCGCAAGTGGTGGACCGGCGAGATCAGCCGTGTCGCGAACGCCCAGGACGCCGAGCCCGGCGACCTCGTGTCGCCGCAGCACGTCGCCGAGGTCATCGCCCTCGTCGAGTCCGGCGACCTGACCGACCGCCTTGCCCGCCAGGTGCTCGAGGGCGTCATCGCCGGCGAGGGCTCGCCGGCCCAGGTCGTCGAGGCCCGTGGGCTCAAGGTCGTGTCCGACGACTCGGCGCTCACCGCCGCGGTCGACGAAGCACTCGCCGGCCAGCCGGACGTGCTCGCGAAGATCAAGGACGGCAAGGTCCAGGCCGCCGGCGCCATCATCGGTGCCGTCATGAAGGCCATGAAGGGCCAGGCGGACGCCGCCCGCGTCCGCGAGCTGGTGCTGGAGCGCGCGCAGCAGGCGTAGTCGCCGTTCCGTGCAGTTCCGTTCCGCGGAACCAGGTTCCGGACACAGCACCGTGGGAAACCACGGTGCTGTGTCCGTTCCGCGGTGTGGGAGAACCTGGGGACGCGTCAGCGACCCGGTGACAGGATGAGTCGTGTCCGCAACGATCCGCGCCATCGGAACCGCCGTCCCGGAGACGACGCTCGAGCAGGCTGCCGTGCGAGACCTCTTCGCTGCGCAGCCCGAGCTCGGTCGTCTCGGCCGGCGGCTCGTCCCCGCAGCCTTCGACGCCTCGGCGGTCGAGCACCGGCACACCGTGCTGGCCGAACTCGACCGGAGCCGTCCAGCGGGCGCGTTCCGCGACACGGACGGCGCGCTGCACTCGCCCTCGACGGGCACCCGCAACGACCGCTACCGCGAGCTCGCGCCGCCGCTCTTCGTCGAGGCTGCTCGTGACGCGTTGGCCCGCGCAGACGTCGACGCGGCCTCGGTCACGCACGTCGTCACGGTGTCGTGCACCGGGTTCACGCAGCCCGGCCCGGACCTGGACATCGTGATCGAGCTCCGCCTGCGCCGTGACGTCTTCCGCCACCACATCGGCTTCATGGGGTGCTGCGCGGCGTTCCCGGCACTCCGGATCGCGGCCGCGTTCGCCGAGGCGGACCCGGGCGCCGTCGTGTTGGTCGTCTGCGCCGAGCTCTGCACCCTGCACGTCCGCGCCAGCGACGACCCGGACCAGATCGTCGCGAACAGCGTCTTCGGGGACGGTGCCGCCGCCGTCGTGGTCACCGCCGACGGCCCCGGCCTGCGCCTCGACGCGTTCGCCACCGCCGTCGTGCCCGAGAGCGCCGGCGAGATGGCGTGGAACATCGGCGACGAGGGCTTCGAGATGGTCCTGAGCACCGCCGTGCCCAAGCTCGTCGGCAGCAGCGTCGCCGAGGCCGTCGCGTCGCTGCTCGACGGACCGGCCGCCGACGTGCCGGTGTGGGCCGTGCACCCCGGTGGGCGTGCGATCCTCGACCGCACGCAGCAGGCGCTCGACCTGCCGGACGCGGCGATCGCGGCGAGCCGGACGGTGCTGCGCGACCACGGGAACATGTCGAGCGCGACCGTGCTGTTCGTGCTCCGCGAGGCCCTCGACGCCGGGATCCCGGACGGTGCTGCCGTCGTGGCGCTCGCCTTCGGCCCCGGTCTCACGGTCGAGAGTGCGCGACTGACCATGGTGCGCACGTGAGCCGTCCCGACGGCGGCTCCACGGGCCTCCCGGTCCTCGACCTGCGCACGCGCGCGGTCGACCTGACCGAACTCATGGACGACCCGGACTGCGACCCGCGCGCGCTCGCGCGGACCTTCCGGCGCTTCGCGCTCGTCAACGCCCTGGTCAGCGGCTGGCGTTCGGCGTGGCGGACCCACGTCGTACCGGCCCTGCCGGTGCACGGCCGCGCCCGGGTCCTCGACCTCGGGTGCGGCGGCGGCGACCTGGCCCGGGCCGTCGTGCGGTGGGCGGCGAGCGACGGGTTCGACGTCGAGGTCGTCGGGGTCGACCCGGACCCGCGGGCGATCGACGCGGCGAACCGACGGGCACCGCGGGGTGTCACCTTCCGGCAGCAGTCGAGCGGTGACCTGGTCACGGCGGGCGAGCGGTTCGACGTCGTGGTGTCGAACCACGTCCTGCACCACCTGGGCGACGACGAGCGGAACGGGTTCCTGGCGGACTCGGAGGCGCTCGCGTCGGGTCGCAGCGTGCACTCGGACATCCGTCGGTCACGCGACGCCTACCGGGCGTACGCGCTGGCGTCGCCGCTGGTGACCGCGGGGACCTTCGTCCGGGTCGACGGCCTGCGGTCGATCCGTCGGTCCTTCACCCTGGCGGAACTGCGGGACACGCTGCCGACCGGGTGGCGAGCGGAACGGGCATCGCCGCACCGGGTGCTGGCCGTCCGCGACGCCTGACGATCAGGACTGCTCGGCCGCCCGGCGCAGGAGCTCGGCGTGGAGTTCGGCAGCGCCGGCGGGTCCGAGGTCGAGGATCTCCGACTCGGGCACACCGAGGTCGTGGAGTGCCCGCACCAGGTACAGCGGGAGGGCGTTCGCGGGCGCCGGGTGCACGGGGCTGCCCCGGTCCGGCAGCGTGCCGTCGTCGACGCAGCGCCAGAAGGCCGGTGCATCGACCTGCAGCTGGTGGCGCAGGACGTGCGCCCACATGCGCGCACCGTAGGTCGACCGGTCGACGGGCTTCGAGATCCGGGTGCGCAGGACGCGTGCGTCCCAGAGCACGAGCTCGTAGGTGCGATGGTGCCGGACGGGCTGACCGGTGGCGCCGCGCACCAGTGTCCAGCGCTCGGTCGTGCAGAACGTGTCGTGGTGCTCGCGGTTCGGAGCAGGGTGCCTCGGGCTACTCACCGCCGCGCTCCAACCAGTCGCGCAGTTCGGCGTCCGTGGACAGCTTGACCAGTTGGACGAGCGCCCACGCGTCGTGGTGGTTCGGGGCGTGCTGGAGACGGTCTTCCCAGTCGACCGCGTACTCCCGCAGCGACAGGGCGAGGTCGTCGAGTGCGTCGTCGACGTCCGTCCCCTGGGCGACGAACGGGCGCCCCTCCATGAGGGCGACGACCGCGCCGGCCTCGCGGAAGACACTGATCCGCGGGGAGACGGTCCGGAAGAAGTGGTCGCGAAGCCGGTCGACGGGCAGCATCGCGGAGACGGCGCCGTCGCGGGCGACCGTCACGGTGCGGCCGGTCGCCGTGGCGTCGAGCATGTCCTTGAAGTGCTCGCGGGCGCGCGAGTACGTGGGGTAGTCGGCTGCGATGGGCACGAGGGCCTCCGGTGAGTACGGCACGTACGGAGCGTACGTGGTGTGCTGATCCTAGGGGAGGGGGCTGACAGATCTGTGGAGAACGCGAGGGTGACGTGTTCGGCTAGCGTCGCCGGTATGGCCCGGACCCCACTGCACCGCGTCGCGGTCCTGGTGCTCGACGGCGCGAAACCGCTCGACGTCGGGATCCCCGCGCAGGTGTTCTCGAACCGGCCGAGCATGCCCTACGAGGTGCGGGTCTGCGGCCCCCGGGTCGGTCGGATCACCGGCGGCGACGGGTTGGCCTACGCGGTCGACCACGGGCTGGAGGCACTGGACTGGGCGGAGACCGTCTTCGTGCCCGGCTACCGCCGCCCGTCGGACTCGGCGCCCCCGGCCGACGTCGTCGCGGCACTCGCGCGGGCGCACGACCGCGGCGTCCGCATCGCGGCGATCTCCACCGGGGCGTTCGCGCTCGCGGCAGCCGGGCTGCTCGACGGCCGCCGGGCGACGACGCACTGGCACTACACGCGGGTGCTCCGTGAGCGGTACCCCGAGGTGGACGTCGACGAGGACGTGCTGTTCGTCGACGCGGGCTCGGTGCTGACCAGTGCCGGCGCCGCGAGCGGGATCGACCTGTGCCTGCACATCGTCCGACAGGACCACGGCGTGGCGCTGTCGAACCACGTCGCGCGACGGCTCGTCAGTGCCCCGTACCGCAGCGGCGGCCAGGCGCAGTACGTCCCGCGGAGCGTGCCCGAGCCGCTCGGCGACGTGTTCGCCGACACCCGGGAGTGGGCGCTCCGGCACCTCGCCGAGCCGCTCACGCTCGAAGCGCTCGCGCGCAATGCCACGGTGTCGACCCGGACGTTCTCACGCCGGTTCGTGGAGGACACCGGGTACACGCCGATGCAGTGGGTGCTGCGGGCGCGCGTCGACCTCGCCCGGGAGCTCCTGGAGCAGTCCGACCTCGGCGTCGACCAGGTGGCCGAGCGCGCGGGCCTCGGTTCCGACGCGAACCTGCGGATGCACTTCCGGCGGATCCTCGGGACCTCGCCCACCGAGTACCGCCGGACGTTCCAGGACTGACCGCGCCGTCGCGGCGGTGGTGGCGAGATCCTTTCGGACGCTGGCTTCCCTGCCACTGGAGCCGTGCCTCCCGGCCCGTGAGCATGGACCACGGAACGAAAGGAACTCCACATGACCCGCATCGCCATCAACGGCTTCGGCCGCATCGGCCGCAACACGCTCCGCGCCCTGCTCGCACGGGGCGGTGACGACCTCGAGGTCGTCGCCGTGAACGACCTGACCGCCCCCGAAACGCTCGCGCACCTGTTCCGCTACGACTCCGCCCTCGGGCCGTTCGACGGCACCGTGGAGGTCGACGGCGACACGCTCGTCATCGACGGCCGCCGCGTCCGCGTGCTCGCGTCGACGTCGCCCGCGGACCTGCCGTGGGCCGAACTCGGCGTCGAGGTCGTCCTCGAGTCCACCGGACGCTTCACCGCACGCGACGCGGCAGCCGGGCACCTGACCGCCGGCGCCCGACGGGTCCTCATCAGTGCGCCGGCCACCGGAGCGGACGCCACCATCGCGTACGGCGTGAACTCGGACACGTTCGACCCGGCCGTGCACACGGTGATCTCGAACGCGTCGTGCACGACCAACGCGCTCGCACCCCTGGCGTCGGTGCTCGACGACCTGGCGGGCATCGAGCACGGGTTCATGACCACCGTGCACGCGTACACGCAGGAGCAGAACCTGCAGGACGGGCCGCACCGTGATCCGCGTCGGGCCCGCGCTGCCGGCGTGAACATCGTGCCGACGACGACCGGGGCGGCCAAGGCCATCGGGCTGGTGCTGCCCCGCCTGGAGGGCAAGCTGTCCGGTGACGCCATCCGCGTGCCGGTGCCCGTCGGGTCGATCGTCGAGCTGAACACCGTCGTGTCGCGGGACGTGACCGTGGACGAGGTGAACGAGGCCTACCGCGCCGCGGCTGCCGGTCCGCTCGCCGGGGTCCTGGCGTTCACGGTGGACCCGCTCGTGTCGACGGACATCACCGGGCGGCCGGAGTCGAGCATCTTCGACTCGCTGCTCACCCGCGTCGACGAGGGCCGGCACGTGAAGGTCGTCGCCTGGTACGACAACGAGTGGGGCTTCTCGAACCGCGTGGTCGACACGCTCGGGATGCTGGCGCGCGCGTAGGCCGCGGGCCGGTCGGCGCTGGGCCGGCGGGCGGGCGCTGGGCCGGCGCTGGGCTGGCGCTGGGCTGGCGCCGCCGGGTTTCGCGCTGAGCGACACTTCACGGGCTCATCGCCGCGTGAAGTGTCGCTCAGCGCGAAATGTGCGCGGCGCGGGCGGCCGCGCCGGGCCGCGCGCGCGTCAGCGGATCAGCGCGGTCGTGCTCGCGAAGGCACGGGAGCGCACGGCCTCGCGGTACCGCTCGAGCGCCGCGTCGTCGGCACCGACCGACTCCAGCGCCGCCAGCCCCGCGCCGAGCACCGGGGGATCGGTCACCCAGGTCGGCACCGCTCCGGGGACCCGGGCAGCGAGCCCGTCGACGACACCGTCCACGAGCAACGGGTGCCGAGCAGCGAGCACCCCGCCCCCGAGCACGACGGGCACCGGGTCGGCCACCGAACCTCCGAGGCCCAACCGCTCGAGCGCGACCGCGGCGAGCAGGACGATCTCCTCCGCCTGCCGCTCCACGACGCCCCGGGCCACCGCGTCGCCGGCTCCGGCCACGTCGAACAGCACCGGGCAGAGCCGGTTGAACACGCGCTGGTCCAAGCGGCCGAAGTGGATGGCCTCGGTGACCTCGCGGACGCTGCGCAGGCCCACCGCCGCCGGCACCGCGCCGACCAGCGCCGTCGCCGGGCCGCGCCCGTCGTCGGCCCGAGCCGCGTGCCAGAGCGCCCGGTTGCCGAGCCACGCGCCGCCACCCCAGTCGCCGGAGACGTCCCCGATGGCCGGGAACCGTGCGGTCGTGCCGTCAGCCCGCACCGCGAGGGCGTTGATCCCGGTGCCGCACACCACGGCCGCGGCGTCGGGGGACAGGGTGCCGGCCCGCAGCAGCGCGAACAGGTCGTTGTCCAGGACATGCGGTTCGCCGCCGTCATCGGCCCAGTGCGCGAGGGCCGCGGTCGCCGCGACGAGCTCGTCGTGCAGGTCGAGCCCGGCCAGGTACACGTGCGTCGTGCGGATGCGGCGGTCACCCAGCTCGCTGACCACCCGCGCACGGACGTCGTCGAGGATCGGGCCGGCGAGGTCCCAGCCCCGCGTCTGCGGGTTCGACCCCGGACCGCGCGCGTGCCCGACGATGGTCCCGTCGAGCGCGATCGCGACGACGTCGGTCTTGCTCCCGCCGCCGTCGACGGCGAGCACGACGTCGGTCGCGTCCGGTGGGACCGGCGCGGGCGGACGGGAGGCTCGGGCCGGGCCCGCCGCGCCGGTCCGGCTCAGCCCGCCCACGTCACCTGCTCCGATCGCGCCCACGGGATGTGTTCCGCGTTCGCGGCCAGGAGCAGGTCGGTGAGCTGCTCCGCCTTGTCCACCTGCCCGACGAGCGGGTGCGCCCACATCGCACGGAGCACCCGGTCGCGGCCACCGTGCACCGCGGCGTCGAGCGCGAGCCGCTCGTACCCGGCGACGTGCGACACGAGACCGACCATGTCCGGGTCGAGCGGGGAGACCGGCAACGGCGTGATCGCCTGGCGGGTGACGCGCGACGGCACCTCGATGACGTGGTCGTCCGGCAGGAACGGGAACGTGCCGTCGTTCCGCACGTTGAGGACCTGCACGTCGCCGCGGTCGCCGAGGATCGAGGACAGCACGTCGATCGCCGCCTCGGAGTAGTAGGCGCCGCCGCGCTGCTCGAGTTCGGCGGGCTTCGTCACGACGGACTCGTCGGCGTACTTCGCGAGCAGGGCCCGCTCGGTCTCCATGACGGCCTCGGCACGGGTGGGCTCGTGCAGCTGCTCCTGCAGCACGATGTCGTGCGAGTAGAAGTACCGCAGGTAGTACGAGGGGATCGCGTGCTGCAGGCGGAGGAGGTCCGGGTGCATGTGCACGCTCTCCGCCGTCCGGCCGAGGGCACCGTCCGACTCGGCGAGCAGGTCCGCCATGACGTCGCGCTCGACGCCGTCCGCGCCCGTGACGTGCACGCCGCGCTCCCACGTCAGGTGGTTCAGGCCGACGTGGTCGAGCCGGACGTGGTCGGGGGCGACGCCGAACTCCTTCGCGAAGCGGCGCTGGAACCCGATCGCGACGTTGCACAGTCCGACGGCGCGGTGTCCGGCCTCGAGCAGGGCGCGGGTGACGATGCCGACGGGGTTGGTGAAGTCGACGATCCAGGCGTCCGGCTTGGCGTGCTTCCGGACGAGTTCGGCGTACTCCAGGACCACGGGCACGGTGCGGAGCGCCTTCGCGAACCCGCCCGGACCGGTGGTCTCCTGCCCGATGCAGCACGCTTCGTGCGGCCACGTCTCGTCCTGCTGCCGTGCGGCCTGCCCGCCGATGCGGAGCTGGAACATGACGGCATCGGCGTCGGTGACCCCGGCGACGACGTCGTCGGTGACGTGGATCGTGCCGGGGTGTCCGGCGTGCGCGAACATCCGCTTGGCGACACCGCCGACGAGTTCACGGCGCACCGGGTCGGGGTCGACGAGCCAGAGCTCGTCGATGGGGAGCTGGTCGCGGAGCCGGGCGAAGCCGTCCACGAGTTCGGGGGTGTAGGTGGATCCGCCACCGACGACTGTGAGTTTCACTGGAGCTGCTATCCCTTCACGCCGGTGAGCGCGATGCCCTCGACGAATGCCTTCTGTGCGAAGAAGAAGATGATGACGACGGGGACCATGACGACGACGGTCATCGCCATCGTCATCGACCAGTCGGTGCCGTGCTGTCCGCGGAACGTGGCGAGTCCGTACGCCACCGGCCAGGCGGCCTGGTTCTCGGATGCGTACAGGAGCGGGCCGTAGTAGTCGTTCCACGAGTGGAAGAACATGAAGATCGCCGCCGACGCGATGCCCGGGCGGGCCATCGGGACGACCACGCGCCAGAGCACGCCCCACTCGCTGCAGCCGTCCATGCGGGCGGCGTCGCCGTACTCCTTCGGGATGGTCATGAAGAACTGGCGGAGCAGGAAGATGCTGAACGCGTCGCCGAGCAGGTTCGGCAGGATGAGCGGCCACAGGGTGCCGGTCAGGTGCAGGTGCGACCACATCACGTAGACCGGCACCGCGGTGACCTGCGGGGGCAGGAGCATCGCGACGATGATCACCGTGAAGATCAGGTTCGCGCCCCTGAACTTGATCTGGGCGAGCGCGTAGGCCGCGGGCACCGAGCTGAGGAGCATGAACGCGGTGGCGAGGACGGCGTACATCGACGAGTTGCCGAACCACTGCGTGAGCGGCAGCTCGGTGAACACCCGCGCGTAGTTCGAGAAGTCGAACGGCCGGGGCACGATCGACGCCGTGAGGGCCTGGTTGCTCGACATCAGCGAGGTCAGGACCACGAACACGATCGGGGCGATGGTCAGGACGCCGAGGGCCACCAGAGCGGCGTGCTCGGCGATCCACACCAGGGAGCGACCACGCGGCCTGCCGGTGCGGGGCGCTGGACCCCGTGGCGCCCGGGCGAGCGGGGACTGGGAGACGGCGGTCATCAGGACTCCTCCGGCCGGAACACACTGATCCGACGCATCGTGAAGACGAGCACCACGGCGGTGATCACGAACAGGACCACGGCCATGGCGGACGCGTAGCCGAACTGGAAGTTCGCGAACCCGTGCTGGTAGAGCAGCTCGGTGTAGGTGAGCAGCGAGGTGCCCGGGTAGCCGAGCTGGGCGGCGGTCCCGCCACCGATCGTCGCCTTGCCGCTCGCGACGCCCGAGGCGACGGCCGCCTCGGTGAAGTACTGCAGCGCGGCGATCACCCCCGTCACGGCGGCGAACCCGATCACCGGGGCGATCGTCGGCAGGGTGATGTGCCGGACCTGCTGGACGCCGTTCGCACCGTCGAGCGACGCGGCCTCGTACAGGTCGCGCGGCACGTCGAGCAGTGACGCCAGGAAGATGATCATGATGTCGCCCATCACCCAGACGCCCAGGATCACGAGCGACGGCTTCGACCACGCCGGGTCGTTGAACCACAGGGGGCCGTCGATGCCGAAGACCCGGAGGATCTGGTTCACCGGCCCGGTGCCCGGGTTGAAGAGGAACACGAACGCCACGACGCTCGCGACCGGCGGGACCAGGGCGGGCAGGTAGAACAGCGTCCGCCAGAACCCGGTGGCCGTCTTGGCCCGGCTGAGCAGCCCGGCCACCAGGAGTCCGCACACGATCCGGACCGGCACCAGGATGACGACGAACCACAGCGTGTTCACCACCGCGGGCCCGATCTGCGGGTCCTGGGTGAACAGGAACTTGTAGTTCAGGAACCCGACGAACTCGGGCTCCTGCAGCTGGTTGTAGCGCGTGAACGAGTAGAAGATCGACGCGACGAGCGGGTAGGCGAAGAAGATCACCAGGCCCGCCAGGGCCGGCGCGAGCATCGTCAGGGCGACGAGGCGGCGCCGGGACTCTGCGGAACGGGGCCGACGTCGCGGAGCCGTCGGGGGCACCGGACCGGACCCCGTCGGGCCCGTGGGCCGGGCTGCGCGGGCGAGCCGCGCCTCCCGGCCGGTCGTCTTGGTGGTGAGGCTCATCACGGACCAGCCAGCTGGTTCGCGTTGTCGATGTCGGAATCCAGCTTCTTCAGCTTCGCGTCGAGGTCGCCGCCGTTCTGCTGGTAGGCCTGCCAGAACTTCGTGAAGGTGCCGATGTAGGCGGCACCGTCCGCGGTGCCCGGCGAGGTCATGGTGTCCTTGTTGCCCGCGACGTCGACGAAGGTCTTGTAGTTCTCGTCGACCTCGAGGTCGGGGGACTCCAGCGCCGAGGTGAGCGTCGGGATGTTCTTCAGACCGTTGCCCATCGTGACCTGCGCGTCGGTGTTGGTGGACAGGTACTTCAGGAGCGCCCACGACAGCTCGGGGTTCTTGGACCCCTTCGCGATGCCCGCGACGTTGCCCGCGATGTACGTCGAGCCGTAGTTGCCGAGGCCGTCCATCACCGGGGTCGGGGACGTGCCGTAGTCGAGGTCCGGCTTCTGGTCCTTGAGGAACGCCGTGCGGTACTCGCCGTCGATCTGCATCGCGACCTGACCGGTCTGGAACGCGTTGTCGGCCGCGAACTCCTGCCCGAGGCCGGACGTGAAGGCCTTGAGCTTGTCGTAGCCGATCTCGTCGACGAAGCCCTTCTGCCAGGTGATGAGCTTCTTCCACGCGTCGGACGTGCCGATCACGCTGTTGCCGTCCTTGTCGAGCCACGAGCCGTCGACCATCGGCGCCCAGTGCTCGGGCGAGTTCTCGTAGAAGTCGATGAGCGGGTTGAAGCCGAGCTGCTTGATGGAGCCGTCGGCGTTGTACGTCGTCAGCTTCAGTGCGTCGGTCTTCAGCTCGTCCAGGGTCTTCGGTGGAGTCGTGATGCCCGCCTTCTCGAGGAGCGGCTTGTTGTACATGAGCGCGCTGACGTCGGCGAGGGCCGGCAGGGTGCAGCGCGTGCCCTTGTACTGCGTGTACGACTGCACCGCCTTCGGGATGTCGGACAGGTCGACCTTGTCGCGCTTGATGTACGGCGACAGGTCGCGGAAGGCACCCGAGGAGCAGAAGCTGCCGACGATGGCGGTCGAGTACGACAGGCCCACGTCGATGTTCTGGCCGGACGAGATCGCCTTCTGCAGCTTCTCGTCGTCCTGACCGGCGTGGATGTCGACGGTGACGTCGGGGTTGGCCTTCTCGAAGCCCTCGACGGCGGTCTTCACGACGCCGGCTTCACGGCCGGTGAAGAAGTGCCACAGGGACACGGTGCCCTTGAGCTCCTTCGGGGCGCTCTTCTCGATCGAGTCGGCGCTGCTGCCGGAGCTGCAGCCGGCGACGACGAGGGCACCGGCGGCGGCGACAGCCGTGGCGGTGGCGATGCGGCGGAACACCCGGCGGCGCGGGACGTTCGGTTCGGGGAGGGACAAGGCGGTACTCGCTCTCTGGTCTCGCTCCGTCGCCGTCCGTTTCCGGGCGCCGCCCGTTTCCGGGCGCTGCCCGTTTCCGGGCGCGACGAAGAGCCCTGTGACAGGGCTGGGTGATGGTGCCTCGAGTGGTGCGGGTGGAACGTTCAGGGGCGCTCGACGGGGTCCGGCGTCGGGGCATCGTCACTGATGCGCTCGAGCCGGTCCGCGAGCGCGGTGCGGACGACGTCGATGAGGACGTGCCGCGCACCGTGCAGGACGGGGGTGTCGGGGACGCCGGGCGCGACCACGGCGGTGGACCAGCGCGAGCGGGTCCGGAGCCAGGCGGTCACGGCGGCGGCCAGGGCGGGGCCACCGGCGATCCCGGTCGGGCCGTGCAGGACGACCGTCTCGGGATCGGCCACGGCGAGGGCTGGGAGCACGTTGTGCCCGACGCGCTCGCCGAGGGCGACGGTGAAGGGGTGCTGCTCGGGCAGGCCGGGCAGTTGCGGGAGCACCTGGCGCCAGTCGGCTGCGGTGCCGCCCGGTGCCGTGATCCCGTGCTCGGCGGCCAGGGCGATGATCGCGGACTCGGAGATGAGGTCCGCGACGATCGTGGCCGTCGGGTCGATGGAGCGTGCGTCGGCGGGCACGCTGAGGTAGCCGATCTCACCCGCGGCACCGGAAGCGCCGGTGTGCAGGTGACCGTGCAGGTCGAGGGCCATGCCGAGGCCCTCGGCCATCCAGAAGAGCGCGAACGACCCGGGTGCTCGACCGGCCCCCATGTTGCGTTCGGCGATGGCGGCGAGGTTGGCGTCGTTCTCGACGACGACGTGGACCCCGAGCTCGGCGGAGAGGGTCGCGCTGACCTGCTCGCGGGGCCAGCCGGGCAGTCCGTCGGTGAAGATGAGGGTGTCGGTGGCGTGGTCGACACTCGCCTGCACACCCACCGCGACCGCGGTGACGAGCTCGGGGTCCACACCGGCCGCGGCGGCTGCGCGGGAGATCGCTGCGGCGACGATGTCGGCGCCGGGGGAGCGCACCTCGGCCTCGGACATCCGGTGGGTGGCGACCGGGAACGTGCGACCGGCGGCGTCCACCACGGTCGACCGGACGTCGACGAGCTGGACGTCCACCGCGACACCGAGGTCGCGGTCGGTGATCGCTTCGTACACGACGGCGCTCGGCCCGCGGCGTCCGGCTTGGGTGTCCGTGCCGGCCTGGCGGATGAGGTCGGCCGACTCGAGCCGGCGGATGATCTCGGCTGCGGTGGGCTTGCTGAGCCCGGTGCGCTGGGCGATCTCGTTGCGGGTGAGCGGGCCGTCGTCGAGCAGCAGCTCGAGCGCCGCGCGGTCGTTCAGGACGCGCAGCAGACCGGGTTGGCCGGGGGTGCGTCCTCGTGTGGTCATGTCGAGGACTGTAACGGACAACCTTCTTTACTGAAAGGTTTGTTTACCGATTCGAAACACGCGTTCTGCTGCGCGAAACGTGCCGCCCCGACGGAGGCCCGCCGAGCGCCGGCCGGGTGCCCGCGAGCGACCGGCGCCTACGGCCGCAGCAGCACCTTGATCGCCCGACGCTCGTCCATCGCCCGGTACGCCTCGGCGGCCTCGTCGAGCGGCAGCTCCAGGTCGAACACGCGCCCGGGGTCGATCGCTCCGGACAGCACGTCGGGCAGCAGTTCCGGGATGTACTTCCGTGCCGGCGCCATGCCGCCCGCGACGGCGATGTTCGTGTCGAAGAGGTAGCGCGTACCGATCGTCGGCACGCCGTGCGGGACCCCGACGAAGCCGAGGTTGCCGCCCGCGCGCACCGAGTGCAGCGCCTGGTCCATGCTCTCCTCGGTGCCGACGGCCTCGACCGCGCAGTCGGCCAGGTCGCCGCCGAGCAGCTCGCGGATCGCCGCGACGCCCTCCTCGCCGCGCTCGGACACGATGTCCGTCGCGCCGAACTCGCGTGCCAGTGCCTGGCGATCGGCGTGCCGGCTCATGGCGATGATGCGCTCGGCTCCGAGTCGCTTCGACGCGAGCACCGCGGACAGGCCGACCGCGCCGTCGCCGACCACGACGACGGTCTTGCCCGGACCGACCGCCGCCGACACCGCGGCGTGGTGCCCGGTGGAGAAGACGTCGGACAGGGTCAGCAGCGACGGCACGAGCGCCGGGTCGACGGGGCCGGGCACCGCGACCAGCGTCGCGGACGCATCCGGGATGCGGACGTACTCGGCCTGCGCGCCGCCGACCGGGTCGCCGTACGCGTCCTTCCCGCCGAATCCGGACAGGTGGTCGCAGCCGCTGGTCATCCCGTGGCGGCAGGCCTGGCAGGTGCCGTCGTTCATGGTGAAGGGGGAGATCACGAAGTCGCCCTCGTGCAGGTCGGTGACCGCGTCGCCGACGGCGACGACCTCGCCGACGAGTTCGTGCCCGATCGGCCGGGGCTCCTTCGTCTTCGTGACGCCGCGGTACGGCCACAGGTCCGAGCCGCACACGCACGCGGCGACGACCTTGACGACGACGTCCTTCGGGGTGAGGACCGAGGGGCGGTCGCGCTCCTCGACGCGGATGTCGTTGGGGGCGTGGATGATCGCTGCGCGCACGGGAGGCCTTCCGTCGAGATGGTGGGTGTCGGCGCGGTCGACGTCGTCCGGGCCGACGTCGACAGTACCCTCGTGCGGGTGGACGACGACCGGTACGGCGGGGACGTGCTCTCGGGAGACTGGCGCTCCCGCGGGGTGAAGAAGGTGCGGCAGGTGCCGCTCGAACGCGACATGGTGCTCGAGGACCCGGACTCCGGGTGGGCCGGCGCCGTCGTCGGACTCGAGGCGGGCAACATCGCGCTCGAGGACTGGAAGGGCCGCACCCGTTCCTTCCCCTTCACCGGGCAGTTCCTGCTCGAGGGCGAGCTCGTGACGCTGGGCCGCCCGCAGGCGCCGGTCGGCCGGTCTGCCGCAGCCGCTGCCGGCTCGCCGGGCTCGCTGGGTTCCGTTCACTCGGACTGGAGGCCCGGGGCCGCGCCCGCCGTGCGGCAGGCGTCCGACGGTGGTCGCCTCCGCACCGCGTCCGGATCCTTCGCGGTGGAGTCGCAGCGTGCCCGGGTGGCTCTGCCCTCGCGCATCATGGTCGAGGGAAAGCACGACGCCGAACTGGTCGAGAAGGTCTGGGGAACCGACCTGCGCGTCGAGGGCGTCGTCGTCGAGGAGCTCTCCGGCGTCGACAACCTGGCTTCGGTGCTCGATGAGTTCCAGCCCTCGCGAGACCGTCGCGTCGGCGTGCTCGTCGACCACCTGGTGCCCGGGTCGAAGGAGTCCCGCTTCGCCGAGGCCGTGATGCGCGGCAAGTGGGGCGCGCACGTGCTCGTCGTCGGCCACCCGTTCGTCGACGTCTGGCAATCCGTGAAGCCCGCCCGCGTCGGACTGCAGGCCTGGCCGACGATCCCGCGGTCGATCGAGTGGAAGAAGGGCATCTGCCAGGCGCTCGGGTGGCCGAACGCCGAGCAGGCCGACATTGCCCGGGCGTGGCAGCGGATCCTCGGGCAGGTGCGCACCTTCGCCGATCTCGAGCCGCAGCTGCTCGGCCGTGTCGAGGAGCTCATCGACTTCGTGACGGAACCGAAGGCCTGAGAACCCGGCCGTTCTGGGCAGGCGCGCGGAATGAGCGGGTGATCCGCGCCTCCGCTCCGTATCGTTGGGGCATGGACGGCATCGACGGACGCGTGCGCAGCGCTGTCGACGTCTGGCTGCGCTGGCTGCCGCGCTGGCAGATCGGCACCGCCCGCCCGCGCACCCGCATCTGCCGGAAGTGCACCGGATCCCCGATCGCGAGTGCCGCCGGCTTCGGGCAGGACGTCCCGCACGCCGTCCAGCACGCGCTGATCGGCCGGATCTCGACCATCGTCGAGGACGAGGTCGACGACTACACCGCCAAGAACCTGCCGCTGCTGCAGCGGGAGCTCGAGCGGGCCGCGGCGCGGAAGCGGCACGCCGGGTACCAGCCGGCCGAGGGGCTGTCGCCCGAGTTCCAGGGCCTCGACGTCGATCCCGAGCCCTCGCCGGGTTCGCCGTTCCTCTTCACGCTCGGGGAGCTGGCGGGGACGGGCGCGGGGGAGCAGGCACCGCGGGAGCCGCTGTCGGACGAGGCGAAGGCGGCGCTCCGGCACGAGATCGAGCTGTCCGACGAGTGCGCTCGCTCGACCGGGACGGCGGTGTGCCTGGCGCTCATCGACCACCGGCCGCGCATCGCCGAGGCGGTCGAGCGTCTGGTCGAACCGCAGATCGAGGCGCTCGTGTCCGACATGTTCCGCGGGTTCGACGGACCGGACGAGGGGCCGCGCAGCGGGCTGTTCTAGCGGCGACGCGCGCGGGCGCGGGCTTCGCCCGGTGCGAGGTTGACCACGCCGTGCGCGCTTGTTGCGCTGCACCGAGTGGTCAACCTCGCACCGTGCGCGGTCCGTCGGTCAGCGGGGGAGCAGCGTGCGACCGGGCACGACGGTGCCCCGGAGTGAGCGGTGCTCGACGGCACGCGTCGGGTCGTCGATCCGGCCGATGACGAGGTCGATCGCCTCGCGGCCGATGCGTTCGATCGGCTGCTCGAGCGTCGTGAACCCGATCCAGTCGCTCGCGAGGGGGTACACGCCGTCGAACCCGGTGACCGACAGATCGTGCGGGACCCGGACACCGCGGCGTGCGAGCGCCTCGCACACGTCGAGCATGAGCCGGTCCGTCGGGCACATCACCGCGGTCACGTCCGACTCGTGCATCGCGTCGACCAGGTCGGCGGCGAGGTCGTCCGGTGGTCGCACGAAGCTGGCGTCGATGTCGATGACCCGGACACCACGTGCGCGGAGCCGTTCGACCATCGCCGTCGAGCGGGCGTGCTGCGTGATCGCGTTGTCGAGTGGGACGGTGAGTACGGCGACCGTGCTATGGCCGGCGTCGGCGACGGTGTCGGCGATGGTCGCGCCACCGTCCACCTCGTCGCAGTACACGCTGGACAGTGCCGGGTGGAGTTCGGGCCGGCCGGCGACCACGGTGGCGATCCGCGGGGCGAACTCGGCGATGTCGGCCGACGGCATCAAGCCGCTGCAGACCACGAGGCCGTCCACCCGCATCGACACGAGTGCGGCGAGTGCGGACTTCTCGTCCTCGACACGGCCGACACCCGTGGTGGTGACGACGCGGTAGCCCAGCTCGGACGCGCGGCGCTCCATCACGGCGTGCAGTGCGGTGTAGACCATCGACGACGCATCGCGGACGAGCATGCCGATGGTGTGCGTCCGACCGCTGACGAGCCCGCGTGCCATGGCGTTGGCGACGTACCCGAGCTCGGCTGCGGCGCGCTCGACCCGCTCGCGAGTCTCATCGGAGAACCGTCCGGTGCCGGAGAGGACACGGCTCACCGCGGACTTCGAGACGCCTGCTCGTGCGGCGACGTCGAGGATGGTCGGCTGGGACCCGCGGCTGGCGTTCACGCCTCGGTCGCGGCGGCGTCCTGCCGGGACCGCGACGCGGTGAAGCGCAGCACCCCGCGGGCGATCGCGCGCCAACCGAGCAGGAACACCCCGAGCACGATCGTGGCGACGATGACGAAGGAGATCGGCAGCGGGTTGCCGTCGACGTCGCCCTGACCCGTGGCGACGCGGATCGCCATGCCGACGAACACCGTGAGGATCCATACGACGACGCCGGTCGGCCAGAAGCGCAGCGGGCGGGCCCAGGCTCCACTCGTCACGTACCCGATCGCCCAGCCCGCCAGGAACGGGTAGACGGTGGTCCAGATCCCCAGTGCGGTGTTGCCCTCGCCGTGGGAGGAACGGCCGATGAGCGCGAAGACGACGATGAGGACGACGTCGATGACGGCTGCGAGCCAACCCCAGGTGCGTGTGTTCACCCGGACAGTCTCGCAGCCCGGACGGCTCCGGCCTCTCCACAGGCGGGCGTCGCCCTCGTCTTGTCCACAGATCCGCCGCCGTCCCGACGGCTCCCGTTCCCCGACCATCACCATCGTCGGGGTGAACCGTCAGATCGCCCTCGCCCCACTTCCCGCCGTCACCGTCCTCCGGACCTCGGCGCACCATCCAGCCGAGTCCGAGGTGATCAGGAGGCGGGCGGACGCGCAGGAGCTCGTCCGCATCGGGCGAGGGAAGTTCGTCGACGCTGCCGCTTGGGCAGCCCTCCGGCCAGCGGAACAGCACCTGGTCCGCGTCGGTGCGTCCGCCGATCGCATCGGACCCGACCAGGTCGTCTCACACGTCTCGGCGGCGGTCGTACTCGGTGTGCCGACGGTGTCGCCGCCGCCCGATCGAGTGCACGTGACCTCGGTCGGGAGTGATCGGCGGACCACGAATGCTTCCTTCGTCGTCCACGCCGACCTCGACCCGGTACCAGACCCGAACCGGATCAGCACGCCGGAAGGCCTGCAGCTGAGCGGACCTGTTCGGATCGCTGCCGACGTGGCCCTCACGCTCCCGTTCATGGACGCCGTCGTGGCGCTTGACGACCTGCTCCGTCGGGGTCTTCCCCGAGCAGCCGTGCGCGACACGATCGCGCGACGTGGCCCCAAGGGGCGCCGTCGCGCGCTCCGTGCGGTGGACTTCGCCGACTCCGCGTCGGACTCGCCGGGTGAGTCGATCGCGCGCACCCGGTTCGATCAGTTCGGCACGGAGGAGCCCGTCCTGCAGCACCGTTTCCGGTCGTCCGGGCAACCGGACATCGTGGTGGACTTCTGGTTCCCCTCGGCCGGCGTCGTGGTCGAGTTCGACGGCGAGGTGAAGTACCGGGACCCGACGATGCGGAACGGGCGTTCGGCGGAGGACGTGGTCATCGCCGAGAAGTACCGGGAGGACCGGCTGCGGTCCTTGCCCGGCGTCCGGCACGTCGTGCGGTTGCGATGGGCTGATCTCTGGGACGAGGCGACGTTGCGCGCGAAGCTGCGGCGGGCAGGCGTTCGGATGCGACGCTGAGCGCGCCGTGCGAAGTTCGCCACTCGGTGCGAGGTTGTTGCGGCGCACGGGGTGATCAACCTCGCACCAGAGCAGGCGCTGCGCCGGCCGCGGCCCCCGGAGTTCACCCGGCGGCGACGCCCGCGGCACCCGGCGTTCACCCGGCAGCGCCACACTCGACCTCGGCGCGGGAACGTTCCCACACGGCCCGCGCCACACCACCCCGCACGACCCGCACAACCCCCCCCCACCCCGCACCACCCCACCCCGGACGACCCCACCCCACGGAACAGGGAGATCATCGACGTGAAGACCCGAGTCCTCGCCGGCCTCGCCATCGCGGCGGCCGCGACCGTCGCACTGTCCGGCTGCGTCCAGAGCGCCAACGCCTCGAACGCCGCGGACACGAGCGGCGGCACCACGAACCTCACCGTGTTCATCAGCGGCGACACGAACGTCCAGGACCTCTGGGACAAGTCGCTCATCCCCGCCTTCGAGAAGGCGAACCCGAAGATCCACGTCAGCACGAGCATCGACCTGCACGGCGAGCACGACGCGCAGACCCAGGCGAACCTGGCCACCGCGGTCAAGGCCGGCAAGTCCGTCGCGTACGACCTGGTCGACGCCGGCTTCGTCAGCACCGCGGGCAAGGCCGGACTGCTCAGCACGGTCAGCGACAGCACGATCCCGAACCTGAAGGACGTCCCCGAGGCCACGAAGCAGCAGGGCGGCGACAGCGCGATCCCGTACCGCGCCTCGAGCGTCCTGCTCGCCTACGACTCGAGCAAGGTGACGGACCCGCCGGAGAGCCTCGACGACCTCCTCGCCTGGATCAAGGCCAACCCCGGTCAGTTCGCGTACAACTCCCCGTCGTCCGGCGGCTCCGGCGGCTCGTTCGTCGCCACGGTGCTCGCGAAGTACCTGACCGCGGAGGAGCAGGCGACGATGCAGACGACGTACGACAAGTCGCTCGAGTCGAAGTGGGACAAGGGCTTCGCAGCGCTCAAGGACCTCGGCCCCTCGACGTACCAGAAGGGGGTCTACCCGAACGGCAACGACCAGGTCGTGCAGCTGCTCGGCAGCGGCCAGATCGCGATGGCGCCGGTGTGGAGCGACCAGTTCATCACCTCGCAGAAGACCGGCGTGATCCCGAAGACCGTCAAGGCGATCCAGATCACCGACCCGTCGTTCACCGGCAGCGCGAGCTTCCTCGGCATCCCGAAGACCGAGCCGAAGGCCAAGAAGGCCGCCGCCGAACAGCTCGCCGACTTCGTCCTGAGCTCCAAGGGGCAGCAACTCGTCGCGAGCGCCGTCTCCGGCTACCCGGTCATCCCGCTCGACAGCCTGCCGGCGTCGGTCGCGGAGCAGTTCGCCGACGCGAACCCCTCGCAGCTCCGCCTCGGGTTCCAGAGCGACTTCGCCGCCGACATGAACGCGGCGTGGGACGCGAAGGTCCCGCAGTGACCCAGACCGTCCAGGACGGCCCGGCAACTGACCGGGAGGCCCGTGGCGACTCCGCCACGGGCCTCCCGCCCGTCCCGTCGCCCTCCCACGGCACCGCGGACCCCGCAGGTCGGCTGTCCGTCCAGGAGCGGCTCGACCGCCGTCGGCGGTGGCAGGGCCTCGCCCTCGTCGCGGCGCCCGTCCTCGTCGTGGTCCTGTTCGTCGGCGTACCGGTGGTGAACGCCGCGCTGTTCAGCCTCGGGTTCACCGGCGGCCTGAACCAGGCACTCGCGGACATCGGCGGCGACACCGTGCGCGGCTTCTCGTTCGCGGTGTACGGCACCCTGCTCGGCAACGCCACGTTCCTGCGCGACCTCGTCGCGACGCTCGGGGTCACCGCGTTGTCGACCGGTCTGACCGTGGCGCTCGCCGTGGCGGTGGCGGTGATCCTCCGGCTCCGCGGTGGTTTCCTCGGCAAGAGCCTCAGCGTCCTGGCCGTGGTCCCGCTCTTCGTGCCGGTGGTCATCGCGAGCTGGTCGGTCCTGACGTTCACCGATGCGCAGGGCTTCCTCCGCAGCCTCGGTGCCCAGTTCGGCCTCGACGTCCCGGTGTGGGGCTACACCCTCGTCGCCGTGGTGTTCGGCAGCGTCTGGACGAGCCTGCCGTTCGCGGTGCTGATGATCGCCGGCGCGCTGCAGGGAACTCCGGACGCCCTGGTCGAGGCCGCGAAGGACGCCGGCGCGAGCACGTGGCGGGTGGTCTGGCAGGTGCTCCTGCCGATGGCGGCGACCCCGCTCGTCATCGCGACGACGTTCACCGTCATCGGGGTCCTCGGGTCGTTCACGGTGCCGTACTTCACCGGTCCGAACGCCCCGACGATGCTCGGCGTCGACATCTCGAAGTACTTCCAGGCCTACAACCGTCCGCAGCAGTCGACGGCGATGGCGTTCATCGTGTTCGCCTTCGCCGCGGCCGCGAGCGTGTTCTACCTGCGCTCGACGGTCCGGGCGAACGCCGGCGAGCTGCGGAAGCAGCAGCAGAAGCAGGAGCAGCCGTGATCAAGCGACTCACCGGGAACACCCTCGTCTGGGCGACCGCCGTCGTGCTGGCCGTCTTCGTGCTCGGTCCGCTCCTCTGGCTGGCGGCTCGTGCCTTCGCCACGACCTGGACGTACCCGAACCTGTTGCCCGACGGCTGGACGCTGCAGTGGTGGGGCACCGTGTTCGAGGACCGGAGCCTGGCGGTCGCCGTCCAGAACTCGCTCGTCCTCGCCCCGCTGACCGTGCTCATCGCCGCGGTGGTCTGCCTGCCGGCCGCGTGGGCGATCAGCCGCATCGAGTTCCCCGGGCGACGGCTCGTCCTGGTCGGGCTGTTCGCCACGAACGCGTTCCCGAAGATGGGCCTCTTCGTCACGATGTCGGCCATGTTCACCGCGCTGAACCTCATGAACACCGTGACCGGGATCCTGATCGTGCACGTCCTGGGCTGCGTCGTGTTCATGACGTGGCTGCCCGCCGCCGCGTTCTCGGCCGTGCCGCGGTCCCTCGAGGAGGCAGCACGCGACGCCGGAGCGAGCCGCTGGCGGACCTTCTGGCGGGTGACGTTCCCGATCGCGTGGCCGGGGATCCTCGTCGCGATGGTGATGTCCTTCCTCGCGTCGTTCGACGAGGCGCAGGGCACGTACCTGGTCGGAGCCCCGACGTACATGACGATGCCGACGGCGGTGTACTCGCTCGTCCTCAACTCCCCACGTCAGGTCTCGGCCGTGTTCGCGATCGCGTTGAGCATCCCGTCCGTGGTCCTGCTGCTGCTCGCCCGGAAGCACATCATGGGCGGCCGCCTGGCGGACGGCTTCCAGATCCGATGACCACCACCAGCACGAAAGGCGACCAGATGACGGACGCAACGCTCGTCGCGGAACGCACCACGGGCCTCCCGGCCGATGGCAGCACGACGGACCGGACCCGATCCGGCGGACTCAGCATCCGCGGACTGCGCAAGACGCTCGGCGGACGCGACGTCGTCGCCGGCATCGACCTCGACGTCGCGAAGGGCGAGCTCGTCTCGCTGCTCGGCCCGTCCGGGTGCGGCAAGACGACGACGCTCCGGATGGTGGCGGGGTTCCTGCCCGCCGACGGCGGCGTCGTGACGATGGGGGACCGCGACGTCACGTCGATCGGTCCGGAGCGTCGGCCGAGCGCGATGGTGTTCCAGAACTACGCACTGTGGCCGCACATGACGGTGACGCAGAACGTCGCGTTCCCGCTGCGGACCCGACGCGTGCCGAAGCAGCGGGTGGCGGAGCGGGTGCGGGAGGCGCTCGACCTCGTCGGTCTGAGCCACCACGCCGGGTCGAAACCGACCGCGATCTCGGGCGGTGAGCAGCAGCGGGTCGCCCTGGCGCGGGCGATCGTGCAGGAGCCCGACGTGCTGCTCCTCGACGAGCCTCTGTCGAACCTCGACGCGAAGCTCCGGGTGAGTGTCCGCGACGAGATCCGGCGCATCCAGCAGCGTCTCGGCATCACGACCGTGATCGTGACGCACGACCAGGACGAGGCGCTCAGCATCTCGGACCGGATCGCGGTCATGCACGACGGCCGCATCGAGCAGATCGCGACGCCCACCGAGCTGTACGCCCGCCCCGCGACCGGGTTCGTCGCGTCGTTCATCGGGTCGACGAGCCCCGTCACCGGCCGGTTCCTGGCCGGCACGTCGGTCAGCCCCACCGTGGCGGACACGGTCTTGATCCGACCCGAGCAGGTCGTGCTCACCGACGACTCGCCGATCCGTGCGACCGTCGCCCGCGTGCTGATGCGCGGGCACTTCGCCGAGGTCGTGCTGGCCGCCGACGGCGCCGAGCTCCGCGCGTTCGTCACCGGAGCACCCCCGACGGTCGGCACCGAGACCGGGGTCCGCCTCGGCGAGGTGCTCGTGTACCGCGACGGCGCCCTGCTCGAGGGCACCCGATGAGCGCCCCGGTGTCGGCGCCCGCCGACCAGGTGGTCGCCACCAGCCCGACCGGGAGGCCCGGCGTGCGTCCGCCACGGCTCGTCGCCCACCGCGGTGCGCCGCGCGTCCGGCGCGAGAACACCCTGCCCGCCATCGCGGTCGCCGAGGCGCTCGGCGCCGAGGTCATCGAGGTCGACGTCCGTCGCACGGCCGACGATGTCGCCGTCCTGCTGCACGACGAGACCCTCGGCCGGATGTGGGGCGATGCCCGCCGGGTGTCCGACGTCGCCTGGTGCGACGTCGCCCGGCTCGGCAACGGCCTCGACCGGATCCCGCGGCTCGACGCCGCCCTCGAACGGCTCGACGGCTGCCACTCGGTGCTGCTGGTCGACCTGACGGACGCGGCCGACGGACTCGTCGCCGCCCGCACCGTCGTGGGTTCCACCGCGTCCACCACCGTGGCGTGGTGCGGAGCGCCGGCGGCGATGGCCGCGGTCCGCTCGGTGCTGCCCGACGCCGACGTCTGGCTCGCGTGGGAGTCGCTCGACCCGCCCGCTCCGGCCGACCTGGAGGCCTTGACCCCGTCCACCCTGAACCTCGACATCGCGTTCCTCACCCCGCGCACGATCGAGGTCGCGCACGCCCTGGGGCTGCGGGTCGCCGTCTGGACCGTCGACGAGGCCGAACCGGCGCTCTGGGCGGCACGGCTCGGCGTCGACTCGATCACCACGAACGACGTCGGCGCGATCGGCGCCGCACTGTCGTCGGCGGAGCGGGACGGCTGGCCGGAACGGGACCGCGAACCGACCGAGACCGAGGTCGCCTCGCGCGCCCAAGCCCTGGCACACCGCATCGCGCACGAGGTCATCGCCTTCACCCGCGAGCACCCCGTCAGCGAGGTACGGACCAAGGCGAACCCCGCAGACCTCGTCACCGACGTGGACCGACTGGTCGAACAGCACGTCCGGTCCCGCGTCCGGATGGCGTTCCCGACGCACGGCTTCACCGGCGAGGAGTACGGCGACGCACCCGGCGACCGGCACCGCTGGTACCTGGACCCCGTCGACGGCACCACGAACCTGGCGAACGGCGTGCCCTGGACGTCGATGTCGCTCTGCCTGACCCGCGGTGGCCGGCCGCTCGTCGGCGTCGTGGCCGACCCGTGGCGGGGCGAGGTCCTCGAGGCTCGGCGCGGACGCGGTGCCACCCTGCGCGACCGTCCGCTCCAGCTGGACGACACCCCGCGGCCGCTCGCCGGGGCGGTTGTCGGCACCGAGCTCGACGGGCACCGGCCGTGGCCCGGGTTCGGTGCGTTCCTCGACGCCCTGGCCGACCGGTCGTGCACGCTGCGGCTGCAGGGCTCCGGCACGCTGACCATCGCGCAGGTCGCGGCCGGGCGGGGGATCGGTGGGTGCGTGTCGGCGTTCAACCCGGTCGACCACGGGGCCGCCGTGCTGCTCGTGCACGAGGCCGGCGGGATCGTGCTGACCCGCTCCGGTCCGGTCGAGGGCTTCCCGCCCGTGGGGGAGCCGTTCCTGGTGGCGCACCCCGGGGCCGCCGACGAGCTGCACGGGGTGTGGACGGCCGCGCTCGCCGTGGGCGCCGCGGCGGGCTGAGCCGGCGCGTGCGCGCGGCAGGTGTGGCCGGCGCACGGTGCGGGGTCCGCGTTCTGGTGCGGGGTTGGCCGCTGGGTGCTGTGCTGTAGGCGCGCACGGTGCTGCCGACCCGGCACGGGTCGTGCAGGTGCGCACGGTGCGGACTGGAGGCGCGGGGCGGGTCGGGTACGGCCCTCCCGTCGGGTGGGTGGTGCGCACGGTGCGGGGTCCGCGTTCTGGTGCGGGGTCGGCCGCTGGGTGCGGTGCTGTAGGCGCGCACGGTGCTGCCGACCCGGCACGGGTCGTGCAGGTGCGCACGGTGCGCCTGCGGGCGCGGCGGCGCACGGCTGACTCTGAGCGGGCGCTCAGTCAGCGGCCGACCGCGCTCCATAGGGTGGCAGGCCACGGGCGGTCCGACCGGATCACCCGTGCACCCGAAGGAGCATCGACCATGGGATTCCTCGACCGCCTGCTCGGACGTCCGGACCGCGACCGCACCGGTGACGCGCAGCAGTACGACGCGCAGCAGAACCAGTGGGGGCAGCCGCAGCAACCGCAGCAGCAGGGCTACCGGTACGGCCAGCAGTCGTACCACCAGCCCGCGCCGACGGGGGTGCCGGCCGGGCAGCAGCAGGGCGGCCAGTACGGCGTGCCGCAGTGGGGCGGTGCACCCGCGCAGCAGCAGGGCGCGGCGACCGACGACGAGCGCGCGGTGGAGCGGTACCGCTACCTGCTCCGCACGGCGCCGCCCGAGCGCATCGAAGAGGTGCACGCCGAGGCGTTCGCGAAGCTGACCGACGAACAGCGCCGCATGGTCTACGACGAGTTCACCCGCACGGCGCCTCCCGGCGAGGCCCCGCGCGGCGACGACCCCCGCTCGCTCGCGCAGTCGGCGACGCGGTCCGAGATCCGCCAACCGGGCTTCATGGAGCGCTCGCTCGGTGGCGTCGGCGGCGGTGGCCGCTTCGGTGGGCAGCGCGGCGGACCGTCGTTCGGCAGCATGATCGGTGCCTCGGTCCTCGGCACCGTGGCCGGCTACGTCATCGGTTCGGCGATCATGAGCGCCTTCCTGCCGGACCCCGGATCGTTCGATGGCGGTACTGACGCTGCGGGTGACGGTGGTTCGGAGGACACTGGAGCCGACTCCGGTGACGGCGGTGCGTCCGACGGTGGCGCGTCCGACGGCGGCGGGTTCGAGAGTGCGGGCTGGGGTGACAGCGGATCCGACTTCGGCGGTGGCTCCAGTGACTTCGGTGGTGACTTCGGCATCTGAGTGACCGGTCACGAGTTCCCACCGACCCACTGATATTCTCCGTGGTCGACAAGGGAGCGGCATGGCCATCATCGAAGCCTCCGGGCTGACCAAGACCTACCGGTCGAAGTCCGGGCCGGTGCACGCACTGGCCGGACTCGACCTGTCCGTGCCGCAGGACACCGTGAAGGCGCTGCTCGGGCCGAACGGCGCGGGCAAGACCACGACCGTGAAGGTGCTCACCACCCTCATCACCCCGGACTCCGGGACGGCTACGATCGACGGCATCGACGTGATCGCCGACCCGCAGGCCACCCGGCGGTCCATCGGGGTGTCCGGGCAGTACGCCGCGGTCGACGAGAACCTGACCGGCTTCGAGAACCTCGAGATGATCGGGCGGCTCTACCACCTGGGCCGGAAGACGTCGCGGGAGCGTGCCCGTGAGCTCATCGACGTGTTCGACCTGGCCGAGGCCGGGGACCGCCCGGTGAAGGGCTTCTCCGGTGGCATGCGGCGACGGATCGACCTCGCCGGGGCCCTCGTGATGAACCCGCGCGTGCTGTTCCTCGACGAGCCGACCACGGGCCTCGACCCCCGCAGCCGGCTGGCGCTCTGGGGCATCATCGAGGACCTGGTGGCCGAGGGCGCCACGGTCCTGCTCACCACGCAGTACCTCGAAGAAGCCGACCGGCTGGCCGACGACATCGCGGTCATCGACGACGGCCGGGTCATCGCCGAGGGCACCGCCGACCACCTCAAGGCGCAGGTCGGCGGCCACCGGGTGGTCGTGACCCTGGTGGACGAGACCGACGGTGACGCCGTGACGACCGTCCTGCGGCGCTACGGTGTCGGCGACGTCGAGGCCTCTGGTGACGGCCGCACCCACGCCATCGCGGTCGAGGCCGGCCCCACCGCGCTGCAGCGGGTGCTCGCCGACCTCGGCGACGCCGGTATCGAGCTGCACGACGCGGGCATGCGCCGACCGACGCTCGACGACGTGTTCCTGCGGCTCACCGGCCACGCCGCGACGGAGGACGAGGCCGACGAAGCCGCCGCCACCAAGCAGAAGGAGACGGCCCGATGACCGCCACCACCATCGCGCCGGGTCGGCAGCTGCCCGTCGTCGTCACCTCGCCGGTCGCCATCTGGTTCGAGGACGGCTGGACCGTCACCAAGCGGAACCTCATCAAGATCAAGCGGTCGCCGGACATGCTCGTCTTCGCCGTGCTCCAGCCGATCATGTTCGTCCTGCTCTTCAGCCAGGTCTACGGCGGCGCGATCGCGGTCGAGGGCACCGACTACACGCAGTTCCTGATGGCGGGGATCTTCGCGCAGACCGTCGTCTTCGGGGCGACCTTCTCGGGGTCGGCGATGGCGCAGGACCTGAAGGAAGGCCTGATCGACCGGTTCCGCACGCTGCCGATGTCGGCGTCCGCGGTGCTCGTCGGCCGGACCAACTCCGACCTCGTGCTCAACTCGATCTCGATGGCGATCATGATGCTCACCGGGTTGGCCGTCGGGTGGCGGGTGAACTCGTCGCCGCTCGAGTTCCTGGCCGGCATCGCCCTGCTGCTGCTGTTCAGCTACGCGTTCAGCTGGGTGATGGCGCTGCTCGGCATGAGCGTCAAGACGCCGGAGGTCATCAACAACGCCTCGTTCATGATCCTGTTCCCGCTGACGTTCATCTCGAACGCCTTCGTGCCGAGCGACACGCTGCCCCTGGTGCTGCGGGTGTTCGCGGAGTGGAACCCGGTGTCGTCGCTCGTGCAGGCGGCCCGTGAACTCTTCGGCAACGTCGGGTCGGCGCCGGTGCCGGACATCTGGACGATGCAGCACCCGATCGTGACGGTGCTGATCGGGATCGCCGTGATGCTCGTCGTGTTCGTGCCTTGGGCGGTCAACAAGTACACCCGCATCAGCGCGAAGTGAGACCGTCGGGGCGGTGAACAAGACTGCACCATCCACAGCCAGGATCAGCGCGAAGTGACCGCGTGGGCGCTCAGAGCAGCTTGCGCTGCAGCGCCCACGCCGTCAGCTCGTGCCGGTTCGACAGCTGCAGCTTCCGCAGCACGCTCGACACGTGGGTCTCGACGGTCTTCACCGAGATGAAGAGCTCCGCCGCCACCTCCTTGTAGGCGTACCCACGCGCGATGAGGCGCATCACCTCCTGCTCGCGCGCCGACAACCGGTCGAGTTCCGCGTCGTGCTGCGCGGTCTCGCCGCTCACCGCACCGAAGGCGTCGAGCACGAAGCCGGCCAGGCGGGGCGAGAACACCGCGTCGCCCTCCGCCACCCGTCGGACGGCCTCGGCCACCTCGGCGCTCGACGAACTCTTCGTGATGTACCCGCGGGCCCCGGCCCGGATCACCCGCACGACGTCGTCGGCCGCGTCGGACACGCTCAGCGCGAGGAACAGCGTGCCCGGGTGCTCGGCAGCGGACTGCGTGATCACCTCGGCGCCGCCACCGCCGGCTCCGCCGGGCAGGTGGACGTCGAGCAGGACGACACGGGGTGCGGTGGTCGCCACGAGCGTCACGGCTTCGTCGACGGTGGCGGCTTCACCCACGACCTGGAGGCCCGGTGGCAGTCCGGCGCGCACGCCGGCTCGGAAGATGGAGTGGTCGTCGACGACGGCGACGGTGAGCAGGTCGGGCTCGGTCATGCGTCCTCCTCGTGGTGGGGGGCGGTGGGCGCGAGCGGCAGCCGGAGCCGGACCTCGGTCCCGGTGCGACCGGGCCCCGGGGCGATGGTCGCCCGGCCGCCGAGCCGGTGCAGCCGCCCGGTGATCGACTCGCGCACGCCGTACCGTCCCTCGGGCACGGCGTCGGGGTCGAAGCCCGGCCCACGGTCGCGGATGCTGACCTCGACGACGTCCTGCGCGGTCTCGGCGTACACGCTGATCGTGCCGCCGGCGTGCCGGGCGGCGTTGAGCATCGCCTCGCGGGCAGCGGCGACGACACCGTCGGGCAGGTCGGTGCGCGACGGGCCGACCGCGATGACGTCGATGCGGACCGGGTACTCGGCCTCGATGTCGGCGGCGGCGTCGCGCAGTTCGGCGCCGAGGTCACGGGCCGGCTCGGTCTGCTCGGCGAACAACCACGACCGCAGTTCGCGTTCCTGCGCCCGGGCGAGCCGTGCGGCATCGGAGCCGGGCTCGGCCTTCTGCTGGATGAGCGCGAGCGTCTGCAGCACCGAGTCGTGCAGGTGCGCGGCGAGTTCGGCGCGCTCGAGGTCGCGGACCCGTGCCGCGCGCTCGTCGGCGAGGTCCCGGACGAGCCGGACGACCCAGGGCGCGACGACCACGGCGACGCCGAGCAGCACCGCGACCGCTGCGCTGAGCACCGTCCACACGTTCGGCCGGTCGCTCGTGGTGAAGAACAGCAGGATGCCGAGCACGACGAGCACCAGTGCACCGAGCGCCCGGACGACCAGGGTCGACGACGCCGCGGCCCGGACGGTGCGCAGGGCGTCGAACTGCCGCCAGGCCAGGGCAGCACCGGTGGCGACCACGACGCCGGGCACTACGACCTCGAGCGGGACCTGGGCGCCGAGGCGCACAGCGACGATCGCGCCCCCGGCGGCGAGCAGTGCGAGTCCGAGCAGGATCTCCACGACGGGTGCTCGACGGCTCACGGTCACGGTCGCGTCGCCGTCGCCGTCGCCGTCGGCGTCGCCGTCGCCGTTCGCACGGGGCGCCGTGAGGACGGCCTTGAGCGGTGACGTCGCGGCCGACGTCGCGCTCGGAGTGGTGGCCCACAGCCACGCGTAGAGCAGGACCCCGGCCCCGCCGCACACGGCCAGGACCGCCGTCGCCGCCCGGACGGCCCCGAGTGGCAGACCGGTGTGCGTCGCGAACCCGCTGCAGACACCGCCGAGGACCCTGGGGGTCGGGCGGGTCATCCGAGCGGTGGCCATGGGCCAATCCTGGCACTCGGGCGCCCGCACCAGCAGGGATCGGGGCAGGGATCAGGGACCGGTCAGGGGGAACCCCGATGGTGTCGGCCACCGCGGGCCGGGATGCTGGAGACCATGACCGATCACCAGCACGACACGGCTCCCGGCCCGGCTGCCGGGAACGCCGACTCGACGGCCCGGTTCTTCGACTGGATCCGCGGACTCGACGTCGCCCGCACCGACGACCGCTGGCTCGCCGGCGTCTGCGGTGCCGTGGCCCGACGCACCGGACTCGACCCGCTCGTGGTCCGCGGCGTCGCGATCGTCGTCGCCCTGCTCGGCGGTCCGGTCTTCCTGGCGTACGCCGTCGGGTGGGCGCTGCTGCCGGACACCACGGGACGGATCCACGTCGAGCGGATGATCCGCGGCGTGCTCGACCCGGCGCTCATCGGGATCGGCGTCTTCGTGGTGCTGACCTTCGTGCCCGCGGTCCAGGGGATCTGGTGGCAGGGCGTGCCCTCGGCGTGGGGGATGCCCGGCTGGCTCGAGGCGACCCTGCGCACGGCGTGGAGCATCGCGCTCGTCGGCGGGATCGTCTGGCTGGCCGTGGTGGTCGCGCGTCGTCGCACCGACGGGCCGGCGCCCGACGCTGACGCCGCCGCGGCAGCGGGGACACGGCGCGACTTCTGGACGAGCCCCGACGACCCGCGCCCGGCCGGTGGAGCCGCGTGGACGGCGGACGCGGGGGAGGCGTCGGACGCGGGCCGGGCCTCCTGGCAGTGGAACGCCCCCGGTACCCCGCAGGACCGACAGCGACGACACGACGAGCGGATGCGCGCCGAACGGGAGCGGGCGGCCGCGTGGCGCGCGACCCGCGCCGAGCGACGGTCGAGCGCGGCGTACGTCGCCGTGTCGCTCGGGCTGGCGCTCGTCGCCGGGGCCGGCGTCGCGGTCTGGGCGCAGGCGGAGGCCTGGCCGGTGGCGGTGCTCGGCATCGCCGCGGCGGTCGCCGTGCTGGCGATCGCGACCATCGTCGCCGGGATCCGGGGACGCGACGACGGTGCCCTCGGCCTGTTCTCGACGATCGGGGTCGTCGCCCTGGTCGTCACCGGGGTGCTGCCCGCCGGCACGCAGGTCTCGCTGATCGGCGGGACCACCTGGCGGGTCGACAGCGTCGCCGCCGGGTCGGAACGGAACTACGCGATGCTCGTCGGCGGGCCGACCCTCGACCTGCGCGGCCTCGACGAGACCGACGCCGGCGGGGACGTGAACCTGTGGCTCGGCGCCGGCGGGGCCGAGGTGCTGCTGCCGACCGACGTGCCGGTCCGGGTCGAGGTGAGCGGCGTTGGGTACGGCGTCGACACCGACACCGACGGCGACTCCGGCGACGACGGCAGCGGCGGGCTGTTCGGCACGACCACCGTCGAGAACCGGGCGGCACGGTCCGCCGGTACCGATGCGGTCGGGACGACGACCGTGCACCTGTGGATCCTCGGGGGCGCCGCCGACGTGCCCCGTGCGCTGACCGTCAACGAGTGAAGGACGAGACGATGACGAACGACGACGAGACGACCCAGACGTTCCCACCTGCGGCGCCGGTACCGGCACCGGCACCGGAACCTGCGCGGGCGCGCCGTGGTGCACGCTTCGGCACGATCTTCTGGGGTGTGGTGCTGCTCGTGTTCGCGATCGCGATGGCCGTGAGCGCGATCCCGGTGTTCTCGGTCGACCCGACCACCCTGTTGCTGGCGGCCTGCCTGGCGGCCGGGGCCCTGCTGGTGGTGGCGGGGCTGGTGGCGGTGTTCACCCGGCCCGCGCGGTAGCCGGACCGGGTTGTCCACAGGGGCCGTCCGGGTGCGCGCGTGCGTCACCCGGACGGCTTAGCATCGTCCACGTGACCGCGACAGACGCCGAGCGGGCCGCCCAGCGCGACGCCACGGAGCCACCCCTCGACCGCAGCACCCGACTGCGTCGCTGGATGCTGCAGGGCGCCCACCAAGGGGCATCCCACCAGGGTCCGCACCAGGTCGAGGTCGAGAAGACCCACCCGTGGTGGCGGGTCATGTGCCTGACCGGCGTCGACTACTTCTCGACCCTCGGGTACCAGCCGGCGATCGCGGCGCTCGCCGCCGGTCTGCTGTCGCCGATCGCCACGATCGTGCTCGTGCTCGTCACGCTGTTCGGCGCGCTGCCGGTGTACCGCCGGGTCGCGAGCGACAGCTTCCGCGGTGCCGGGTCGATCATGATGCTCGAGAAGCTCCTGCCGTGGTGGGCCGGCAAGCTCCTGGTGCTCGTCCTGCTCGGGTTCGCCGTCACCGACTTCATGATCACGATGACGCTGTCGGCGGCGGACGCCACGGCGCACATCGCCGAGAACCCGTACACGCCGCACTGGTTCACCGAGATCCCCGTCCCGCTCACCCTCGCGCTGCTGCTGTTGCTCGGCGTCGTGTTCCTCCGCGGCTTCAAGGAGGCGATCGGCATCGCGGTCGGACTCGTCGCGGTGTTCCTCGCGCTGAACGCCGTCGTCGTGGTGGTCGCGCTCTGGCACGTCTTCGAGCACCCGATGGTCGCCAGCGACTGGTGGTCGGGGCTCACCGCGCAGCACAGCAACCCCCTCGTCATGGTCGGCATCGCGCTCGTCGTGTTCCCGAAGCTCGCGCTCGGCCTGTCCGGGTTCGAGACCGGCGTCGCGGTGATGCCGCAGGTGCGCGGTGACGCGTCGGACGAGACGAGTGCCCGGCCCGAGGGTCGGATCCGCGGCACGAAGCGGCTCCTGACCGTCGCGGCCGTGATCATGAGCTCGTTCCTGATCACCTCGTCGATCGCGACGACGTTCCTCATCCCGCAGCACGAGTTCCAGCCCGGCGGCGGTGCGAACGGGCGGGCCCTGGCCTTCCTGGCGCACCAGTACCTCGGTGGGGTGTTCGGATCGATCTACGACTTCTCGACCGTCGCGATCCTGTGGTTCGCCGGCGCGAGCGCGATGGCCGGCCTGCTCAACCTGGTGCCGCGGTTCCTGCCGCGCTACGGCATGGCGCCGCAGTGGGCGCGGGCGACGCGGCCGCTCGTCATCATCTTCACGCTCATCGCCTTCCTGATCACGGTCGTGTTCCGCGCGAACGTCGACGCCCAGGGCGGGGCCTACGCCACCGGTGTGCTCGTCCTGATCACGAGCGCCGCGGTCGCGGTCACCCTGTCGGCTCGTCGCCGGCAGCAGAAGAAGCGCACCATCGCGTTCGGCGTCATCTCGGTCGTGTTCGTCTACACGACGGTCGCGAACGTCATCGAGCGGCCCGACGGCGTCCGGATCGCGGCGATCTTCATCATCGCCATCGTCGTGGTGTCGCTCGTCTCGCGGGTGCGCCGGTCGTTCGAGCTCCGCGCGTCGTCGATCGAGCTGGACGCCACGGCCCGGCAGTTCGTCGAGGCCGACGCCGACCAGTTCAGCGCGGTCTGCATCATCGCGAACGAGCCGGGTGCTGGCACCGCCGAGGCGTACCGGGCGAAGGGACGCGAGGAACGGCGCGACTCCGGCATCCCGGCGCGCGTCCCGACGATGTTCCTCGAGGTGCTGCCCGCCGACTCGTCCGACTTCGAAGAGGACCTGCTGGTCGAGGGGCACGTCGTGCACGGACACCGTGTGCTCCGGGTCCGGTCCGGCAACGTGCCGAACACCATCGCCTCGACCCTGCTCGCGATCCGCGACACCGCCGGGGTCGTCCCGAGCATCTACTTCGAGTGGAACGAGGGCAGCCCGATCCGGAACGCCCTCCGGTTCGTGTTCACCGGTGCCGGTGACGTCGCGCCCGTCACGCGCGAGGTCCTGCGCGAAGCCGAGCCGGACGTCCACCGCCGGCCGTCCATCCACGTCTCGTGACGGGTCCCGCCAGCGCGCGCCGGGTCCCGACGCCCGCCGGTGGGCTCGCCGCGGTGGTCGTCGCCGCCGCGGTCTGGGGGACCACCGGCACCGCGACGCACTTCGCCCCGGGCGTCCCCGCCTTCGTCTTCGGCGCGGTCACCTTCGGGATCGGTGGACTCGTGCTCGCCGCCGTCGCCGGACGTGGCACGCTCCGCGCCGTCGCCGAGCGTCGCACGCGGGGGTGGGCGCTGCTCGGCGCAGGGGCGCTCGTCGTCTACGCGGTCGCCTTCTACGCGGCCCTCGCCGACGCGGGCGTCGCCCTCGGCACCACCATCGCCATCGGGTCGTCACCCGTGTTCGCCGGGCTCGTGGAGTGGGTGTCGGACAGGAGGCCCGTCACCGGCAGGTGGATCGTCGCCACGCTGGTGAGCGTGGCCGGCATGGTCGTCGTGACCCTGGCGCGGTCAGAGCACGACGGCGGTGGTGGTGCACTCGCGCTCGGGATCGCCAGTGCCCTGCTCGCCGGACTCACCTACGCGCTGTACTCGTGGGCGGTGGCGCGGGGACTGCACGCGGCGGCCGGGGCGGTGTCGGTGCCCGGCGGGCCCGGGGTCGAAGCCGTCGCGGCGGGGCTGCCGAACGGCCGCGGGCTCGTCGGCGCCGTGTTCGGCATCGCTGCCGTGCCGCTCGTCGTGCTGGTGGTCCTCGCCGGCGCACCGTACCTCGGCGAGGGCGGCAACTGGCCGGTGTTCCTGTACCTGGCCCTGGTGCCGACGGTGCTCGGGCACTCGCTGTACGCCGTGGGGTTGCGGTCCGTCGGTGCCTCGGTCGCGACCCTGGTGTCGTTGCTCGAGCCCGTGGTCGCAGCGGTGCTCGCCGTGCTCGTCGTCGGGGAGCACCTCGGCGCGACGGGGTGGGTCGGCATCGCACTCGTGGTGGCCGGGCTCGCCGTGCTCGCGGTGCCGGGGCGACGCCTGCGCTGACGCGCGTCAGGCACCGACGTCGTCAGTCGTCAGTCGTCGGCGAGGATCTGGTCCCGCACCTTCCGCCGCAGCACCTTGCCGATCATCGAGCGCGGCAGGTCCTCGACCACGACGACCCGACGCGGCACCTTGTACGCCGCCAGCTGGTCGCGCGCCCACACCCGCAGCGCCGCGGCGTCGAACGAGGACGGGTCCTTCGGCACGACGGCGGCGACGACCTGCTCGTTGCCGCCCTGCGTGATGCCGACGACCGCGACCTCCTTGACGCTCGGGTGCTTGAGCAGTGCGTCCTCGACCTCGGACGGCGACACGTTGAAGCCGCCCGTGATGATGAGCTCCTTCAGTCGGTCGACGATCCGGACGTAGCCGTCGGCGCCGATCGCCACGATGTCGCCGGTGCGGAACCAGCCGTCGGGGGTGAAGACCTCGTCCGTGGCCTCGGCCTTGCCCCAGTAGCCGCGGAACACCTGCGGCCCGCGGACCTGCAGTTCACCGGGCTCGTCGACGCCGAGCACCTTCGTGCTGTCGTCGGGGTCGACCACGCGGGCCTCGGTGGAGGACAACGGCAGCCCGATGGAGCCGAGGCGACGCTCCGGGGACACCGGGTTCGCCATCAGCACGGGGGAGCACTCGGACAGCCCGTAGCCCTCGACCAGGTACCCGCCGGTCCGGGCTTCCCACGGCTCGACGATGTCCTGCGACAGCGGCATGGCGCCCGAGATGCCGATCTCGATGCCCTCGAGCGAGACCTTCGCCGAGTCGGCGGCGTGCTGCAGTCGGGCGTAGATCGGCGGGACGGCCGGCAGGAACGTCGGCGGGTGCTTCTTGATCGCCGTGAGCACGAGCGCCGGGTCGAACGTCGGGAACAGCACGAGTCGCGAGGCCATGCTCATCGCGAAGGTCAGGCACAGCGTGAGGCCGTAGGCGTGGAACATCGGCAGCACCGCGTACACGACGTTGTCGCCGCGTCGGATCTGCGGGACCCAGGCGCGGGCCTGTGCGGCGTTGGCCAGCAGGTTCCGGTGCGTGAGGACCGCGCCCTTCGGCGTGCCGGTGGTGCCCGAGGTGTACTGGATCAGGGCGATGTCGTCCGTCGACGGGCGCGGGTGCCGCTTCGACAGCTTGCGGGTGTGGACCAGGTCGTCCCACTTCGTCGTGCCGCGCACCGCGGTGGTGAGCTTCGCGCGGGACTCGCGGGCCTTCGCCACCGGCAGGGCCAGGGCGAGCCGGGTGCTGCGGGGCATCGCGCGGGTCAGGTCGACCGACACGATCGCGTCGAGCTTCACGTCGGCAGGGAAGTCCTGCAGCGTCGCGACGGACTTGTCCCAGGCGATCGCGACCTTGGCGCCGTGGTCCTCGAACTGGTGGCGGAGCTCGCGCGGCGTGTACAGCGGGTTGTGCTCGACCACGATCGCGCCGAGGCGCAGGACCGCGTAGAACGCCACGATGTGCTGCGGGCAGTTCGGCAGCACGATCGCCACCCGGTCGCCGGCACCGACGCCGAGTTTGCGGAGACCGTTCGCCGCGCGGAGGATCTGCTCCTGCAGGTCGGCGTAGCTGGTCGTCCGCTTGAAGAACTCGAGCGCGACCCTGCCCGGGAACCGTCGCGCCGATTCCTCGACCAGGTCGATCAGGGAACCGTGCTGTTCCTCGATGTCGTGCGGGACCCCCGGGGCGTACGAGGCAAGCCAGGGACGAGGCGTGTCGATGCTCACGCGTCCCAACCTAGCGGGCCACCCCGGCGCCCGCTGGGAAGCATCGGCCGGCATCGGGCGGCATCGGGCGCCATCGGGGTGCACGAAGCCGAGCGCGCTCCCAGGGGACGGACGGACGATGACGCCATGCCCTCCGTCTCCGACGCCTTCCGCTCCCGCCTCAACGACACGTTCACCGGTGGGGCGACGAGCAAGCCGGAGTGGATCGACGAACTCGAGGACGGCACCGACGCCGGCTTCTTCGGCCCCGGTTCCGCGACGTGGGCGGTGCACGGCGGCAAGCAGACGATCGTCGCCGGGGTCCGCGCACTCCTCGTGCAGGCCCTGCACCCGGGAGCCCTCGCCGGCGTCGCCGACCACTCCCGCTACCGCGAGGACCCGTTCGGCCGACTGGCCGGCACCATCCGGTGGATCTACACGGTCTCGCACGGCGACACCGCGACCGCCCGTGGTGCGAGCGAGTGGGTGCTGCGCCTGCACGAGCGCGTTCGCGGCCAGTACGTCGACGGCCACGGCATCGCACGCGACTACGCGGCGAACGACCCCGACCTGGCGCGCTGGGTGCACCTCGCCTTCACCGACGCGTTCCTCCGCGCTGCGCAGCGCTGGGGCGGGCCGATCCCCGGCGGTGCCGACGCCTACGTCCGCGAGTGGGCCACCGCCGGCCGGCTCATGCGCGTCGAGGACGCCCCGGAGTCCGAGGCCGAGCTCCGCGCCCAGATGGACGGGTACCTCGACCGCGGCGAACTGGCCGTCACGGCCCGCACCCGCGACGTCGTCAAGTTCATCAAGAACCCGCCGCTCGCGCTGATGCTGCGGCCCGGCTACCGGGCGCTGTTCCAGGGCGCCGTCTCGACGCTCGACCCCCGCCACCGCTCGATGCTCGGCCTGCGGGCCCCCGCGATCGGGCCCGTCGAACTGCCCGTCGGCCGGGCGACCGGACTCGTGCTCGATGGGATCGGCGGCGTGCTCGGCAACCAGACGGGCACCGAGCGCGCTGCGCTCGTGCGCATCGCGCGCCTCGAGCGCGAGCGCGGCGCCGTCGCCTGAAACGTCCGCGTGTCACGTGTCGTGGACGTGACCGGAGACGGACGGGAGGCCCGTGGCCAGCTGGCCACGGGCCTCCCGTCCGCTTGTGGGTGCGTCAGAAACCGGACGGCACCCGGGGCGTGTACGCGGACTCGAGTCGCGTCACCTCGTCGTCGGTCAGCGTGATCGCGGCGGCCGCGACCGCGTCGTCGATGTGGTGCTCCTTCGTCGCACCGACGATCGGCGCGCTCACCGCGGGCTTGCCCGCGACCCAGGCGAGGGCGATCTGCGCCATGCTCACGCCGCGGTCACTCGCGATGGACTCGACGGCGCCGACGATCGCGCGGTTCGCGTCCTCGTCCTGGCGGTAGAGCGTCTTACCGAACTCGTCGGTGCTCGCGCGCGAACCGGAGCCCTCGGCGTCCCACGGCCGGGTGACCTTGCCGCGGGCGAGGGGGGCTCCACGGGATCACGCCGACGCCGGTCGCGTGCGCGAAGGGGTGCATCTCGCGTTCTTCCTCGCGTTCGAGCAGGTTGTACTGGTCCTGCATGCTGACGAAGCGCGTCCAACCGTGCAGGTCGGCGACGTGCTGCATCTGCGCGAACTGCCACGTCCACATGCTGCTCGCGCCGAGGTAGCGGGCCTTGCCGGCCTTGACGACGTCGTGCAGGGCCTCCATCGTCTCCTCGATCGGGGTCACCGGGTCGAAGCGGTGGATCTGGTACAGGTCGACGTAGTCGGTGCCGAGTCGGGTCAGCGAGGCGTCGATCTCGTGCATGATCGCGGCGCGGGAGAGCCCGGCGCCGTTCCGACCGGGGCGCATCCGGTTGAACACCTTGGTGAGGACCTGGACGTCCTCACGCGGAGCGAGTTCCTTGAGGAGCGTGCCGGTGATCTCCTCGCTGGAGCCGTCGGAGTACACGTTCGCCGTGTCGAAGGTGGTGATGCCGGCGTCGAACGCGCGACGGACGAAGGGGCGGGCCTCGTCGATGCCGACGCTCCACGCGTGCGAGCCGCGGTCGGGGGCGCCGTAGGACATCATGCCGAGGACCACGGTGCTGATCTCGAGGCCGGAGGCGCCGAGGCGGGTGGTGTCGGTTGTCGCTGCGGTGCTCGGTGCTGCGTTGCTCGGCGCTGCGTTGGTCATGCGCTCACCTTGGCATCGCGGCCTGTGACGGCGAGCAGGCGGACCTGGAGTGGGGCGTCCTCGTCGACGTCGACCGGGGCGGCGTACAAGCCGGTGGCCGCGAGGTCCTCGATCTGCGGCTCGAAGTACTCCCACACCGCCTGCACGAGCTCGTCCGGCAGGGACTCGTCCGTACCGGTCGCCCGCGCCAGGTCCCACGTGTGGATGGTGATGTCGCTGGTCTGCTCGGTGAGGTACTGGCCGGCCGGAACGACGTCGGTGCTGAGGTGGACGGGGGTGTCCTGCGGGGCGTTCCGCCAGGCATCGGTCGCCGCGGTCGCGAAGCGCTGCCACTCGGACACGAGGTCGTCGCCGATGGACTCGAGGTCGGCCTCGGCCTGGGCGTAGTCGCACCCGGTGAGGAGCTTCGGGATCCAGCGCTGCTCGTCGACCACGTGGGTCACGAGGTCGCGGGTGGTCCACTCGGAGTCGGGGGTGGCGGCGTCCCAGTCCGTCACGGCGGCGACGCGGCGGCCGAACTCGGCTGCCGCGAGGGCCTGCATCGCGATCCAGTCGGTGGCCATGGTGGTGCTCCTGTTCGTCGGGCTGGCGTGCGGTGTTTCGTGCGGGTGGTGCGGGTGGTGCGTGTCGTGCGGGTGGTGCGTGTCGTGCGTGTCGTGCGTGTCGTGCGTGTGTCGTTGTAACTCGGGGGCCGGTGTGCGGATTCCCGGGCGTGCGGGCGTGCCCCTGTCCGCTGCCCAACGCTACGCCGAGGAGCCCGGCCGAGCGGGCGAAATGCCGCGGTCGTGCGCGTACCCACCGGACGTTTCCGCCCGTTCACGCCGGCGCGGGGTCGGTGCGCACTGCACCCGCTGACACCGGAGGGGCGTGCCAGCGCGTGGTCCCTGAGCGAGCGGGCGGAATGCCGGGGTCGAGTTCGAGATGAGGCCGGCATTTCGCCCGTTCGCCCGGTTGCGCTCGCATGGAGCACCCGCTCGCGAGCGGCGAGCGGCGGCGAGCGGCGAGCGGCGGGCGGCGGGCGGCGGGCACGGACGCACCCCCGAAGCGCCGCGGGGACGACGAACGCCCCGGCTCCGTGGGGAGCCGGGGCGCGTGTCTCGGGTTCGGGTGGTGCTGTTCGGTGCCCTCAGTCAGGCAGCGAGTCCGAAGGGACTCAGGCCGCCTGGAGCACGAACTGGACGTCGAGGTTGATCGTCACGTCGTTGCCGAGGGTGAAGCCACCGGCCTCGAGCGCTGCGTTCCAGTTCACGCCGAACTCGGTGCGGTCGATCTTCGTGGTCGCCTCGGCGCCGAACTTGACCTGGCCGTAGCCGTCGGTCGTGAAGCCACCGAGCTCGGCCTTGAGGACGACGGGCTTGGTGACGCCGCGCAGGGTCAGGTCGCCAGCGATGTGCAGGTCGTCGCCCTTGGCCTCGATGCTCGTCGAGCGGAAGGTGAGCTGCGGGTGCTCCTCGGTGAGGAAGAAGTCGCTCGTCTTCAGGTGCTGGTCGCGCTGCTCCTGGCCGGTGTTGATCGACGCGACGTCGATGTTCGCCTCGACGGTCGACTCGAGGGGGTTCTCGGCGGTGACGACGGTGGCGTCGAACGTCTCGAACTTGCCCTTGACCTTGCTGATGGCGAGGTGGCGGACCGAGAAGGTGACCTCGGAGTGGGTGGGGTCGATCTTCCAGGTGCCGGTCTGGTAGCCGGGGATGGTCGTGGCGGTGAGCGTCATGGTGGTCCTTCTTCCGAACGAGAGTCTGTGGTGCGACGCGATCCATGCGCCTGCATCAACCTGATACTACGCCAGTGTGCACCCTTTTGGTTGAAGCGTCAACCATTGTTCACCGAAGCGTCGCGAAGCGGTGGTCGTGCGGTGCGCTGAGCCCGGCCTGCAGGAGGCGTCTCACACGCTGTACGAATCGATCGACACCTCGGCCGACGTCGTCCGCCGTGGCCCGGACCAACCACCAGTCCACGTCCTTCAAGTGCTCACCGCGGGTGAGGTCCTTCCGGAAGGTGGCCGGGTCGGTGCGGTGGAGATCGCTCTCGTACTCGATCGCCACCCGTGCTGCGGGGTAGGCGAGGTCCACGCACGCGATCCACCTGCCGTCCACGATCACGTCGTGGTTCAGGGCGGGTTCCGGGAGTCCCTGGCGGACGAGGGTCAGCCGTGCCCTGGTCTCACCCGGGGAACGAGAACCCGGCCTGATCTCGGCGAGAGCGTGGCGCAGCTTCACGACGCCCCGGAGCCCGCGCCGCCGGCCGACTGCCAGGAGCAGCTCGTCGAGGGTCGCCCATCCGAGCCACCCGACGAGGGCGTCACCCGCGATGATCAGTTCGTCGAGCGTCAACATCGTGCTCAGCGCGACGAACGTGTCCGCTGGCGTCGTCAGACGCACACCTCGGCAGGTGGTCGCACGGACCCTGCCGAGGTGGGCGCGGTGTCCGACGGCGCCGCGGACGCGAAGCGCCTGATCGACCCCGATCGTCGTGACGTGGAGCCGCGGCGAGCCCTCGAGCCGGCGGGGGAGCGGGATGCCGAGGATCGCGGCGGCCGTGACGTGGCTGAACACCTGGTCGGGGCGCAGCCGGGGAGCCAGTGCGCGGGCGCGTTCGTCGACGGTTCGCGGTGGAACCGCGGATCGGGTGCCGTGGAACGGGCGGACGAGGTCACGTGCCTCGAGGCGGCCGCGGGACACCCCTCGATGCAGTGCGTCACGGACGCGGAACGAGGCGTCCCGCAGCGCCAACGGGAGTCGGCGTCTGGCGGTCATCTCCACATCGTGGAGCCGAGCGGGCGCGACGGTGGCGAGTCGTGCCTCCAGTGTGGACGGCCCGCGATCCTGGCGCCCCTGTGGAGGAATCGCGCCGCGGTCGAGCGGGCGAAACACCGGGGTCCGGCTGCGTGGCGACCGCGGCATTTCGCCCGCTCGCGGGGGCGCCCGCCGGCGCGGACCGCAGCGCTGCCCGCCCGGCTGGTCCGCGCAGCGGTCGGGACCGCGGCGACGGCGTCAGCCCGTCCGTCGGGGGGAGGTTGCCGCGGTCGCGACATCGTCGACGGCGCGAACGGGCGTATTGCCAGGGTGTCGCCGTCGGGCACGCCGGCATTTCGCCCGCTCGCGGGACGGGATCCACCCTCGCGAGATCCGCGCTCGCGGCGGCCGACCGCACCGCACGCCCCCCCACCCCCGCCCCGCCCCGCCCCGCGGCGGGCGGCAGGCACTCGCGGGGCCCCTCACGTGTCGGCGGGCTCCAGTAGCGTCGGGACCATGGAACTCAGGTACCTGGGCAACTCCGGACTCAAGATCTCCGAGATCACCTACGGCAACTGGCTGACGCACGGCTCGCAGGTCGAGAACGACGTCGCCTCCCAGTGCGTGCGGGCAGCGCTCGACGCCGGCATCACCACGTTCGACACCGCGGACACGTACGCCAACACCGCCGCCGAGACCGTCCTCGGCGAAGCACTCAAGGGCGAGCGGCGTGCGGGGCTCGAGGTCTTCACGAAGGTCTACTGGCCCACCGGCCCCAAGCAGCACAACGACGTCGGACTCTCCCGCAAGCACATCCTCGAGTCGATCAACGGCTCGCTGACGCGACTGCAGACCGACTACGTCGACCTCTACCAGGCGCACCGCTACGACCACGAGACCCCCCTCGAAGAGACCATGCAGGCCTTCGCGGACGTCGTCCGCCAGGGCAAGGCGCTCTACATCGGCGTCAGCGAGTGGAACGCCGAGCAGATCCGCGCCGGCGCCGCGCTCGCGAAGGAGCTCGGCTTCCAGCTCATCTCGAACCAGCCGCAGTACTCGATGCTGTGGCGGGTCATCGAGGGCGAGGTCGTCCCCGCCTCGAAGCAGCTCGGCCTGTCGCAGATCGTCTGGTCGCCCATCGCGCAGGGCGTGCTGACCGGCAAGTACAAGCCGGGTCAGCCGCTGCCCGAGGGCTCACGGGCCACGGACGAGAAGGGCGGCGCCGACATGATCAAGCGGTTCATGCGCGACGAGGTCCTCGAGGCCGTGCAGCGCCTGCAGCCCGTCGCCGACCAGGCCGGCCTCACGCTCGCGCAGCTCGCGATCGCGTGGACGCTGCAGAACGACAACGTCGCCAGCGCCATCGTCGGCGCGTCGCGTCCGGAGCAGGTCACCGACAACGTCAAGGCCGCGGGCGTCACGCTCGATGCCGACGCGCTCGCCGCCATCGACGAGGCGCTGGGTGACCTCCCGGAGCGCGACGCGGCCAAGACCGTGTCCCCGGCGCAGCGTCCCGCCTGAGACGCGACCCACCATCGGACGGGAGGCCCGTGGCGACGCCGCCACGGGCCTCCCGTCCGCTTTTCGGTCGGCCGCACAGCCCTGTTGGCCTGCACAGACCGGTCCGGTCTGCACAGACCGGCCGTCCGTACCCCGGATGAACGGCACGTGTCGTGGAACTGGCAGACACCTGGGTAAGCCCGTACCCCACCCAAACCGCAGTCGCGTTACCCCCGAATCGGGGGCATGACCCGAACTGATACCCCCGTTCTGGTGTCACCCGACACCGGTACGGTGCCGACCGTGCGACCCGGCACGGTCTCGCGCCTGCTCGCCACCGCGAGGCAACTCGCGTCGTTCGGCACGATCGGTGCCGTCTGCTTCGTCATCGACCTGGGCATCTACAACCTGCTGCGCGCCACCGTCATGCCCGACGGTCCCATCGCCGCGAAGATCGTGTCGGCCGTCGTGGCGACCGCCGTGGCGTGGATCGGCAACCGCTTCATCACGTTCCGCGCCGAGCGCCAGACCGGCCGCCGCGAGACTGTGCGCGAGGGGCTGCTCTTCGCTGCCACGAACCTGATCGGGCTCGGCATCGCCGCGGCCTGCCTGTTCGTCTCGCACTACGTCCTCGGGTTCACCTCGACCCTCGCCGACAACGTCGCCGGCAACGGCGTCGGCCTCGTGCTCGGAACCGCCTTCCGGTTCGCCGCGTACAAGGCCCTCGTCTTCCGTTCCACCGATGCTCGTCGCACGAAGGGGCTCGCCGCATGACCATCTCCGCCACGCTGCTGACGGCCGCAGGGCCGCTGCTCCAGCCGAACGAGGGGACTGCTCCGTCGAGCGTCCCGAACCGAGGGACCACCGACGTCCCGACCGGAGGCTCCGGTGCCGTCCAGCAGGCCGCGTGGTCGCTGGGTGAGTGGATCGGCTACTCCGCGCTCATCGCGATCTCCGTGCTGCTCACGATCGTCGCGCTGACGACGCTCTGGTGGATGCTGCACGCCTGGCGCTCGCGGGACGCGCTGAAGTCGACGAGCTTCAGCCAGACCCCGCGCCCGGCCGCGCACCGCTTCACCCTGCTGGTGCCCGGGCGGCACGAGCAGGAGGTCATGGGCCAGACGCTCGACATGCTCGCGAAGCAGGACCACCCCGACTTCGAGATCATCGCGATCGTCGGTGAGGACGACCCGGAGACGGATGCCGTCGTGCGCGCCGCCGCAGCCCGCCACCCCGAGCTGATCCGGGTGGTCGTCGACGACACCCTGCCGAAGAACAAGCCGAAGGCGATGAACCTGGCGCTGCAGTACGCGACCGGTGACGTCGTCGGCGTGTTCGACGCCGAGGACGAGGTCTACCCGCACCTGCTCACCCTGGTGGACTCGCGGTTCCAGGAGACCGGCGCCGACGTCGTGCAGGGCGGCGTGCAGCTGATGAACTTCAAGTCCAGCTGGTGGTCGCTCCGGAACGTCCTGGAGTACTACTTCTGGTTCCGCTCGCGCCTGCACTTCCACGCCGGCTCGAAGTTCATCCCGCTCGGCGGCAACACCGTCTTCGTGACGAAGGAGCGCCTCGACTGGTCGAACGGCTGGGACGCGCACTGCCTCGCCGAGGACTGCGAGCTCGGCGTCCGGCTGTCCGCCGACGGCGCGAAGGTCGTCGTCGCGTACAGCCCCGAGGCCGTCACCCGCGAGGAGACCCCGCCGACCTTCGCCTCGCTGCTCAAGCAGCGGACGCGCTGGAACCAGGGCTTCCTCCAGGTGCTCGGCAAGGGGGAGTGGAAGAAGCTGCCGTCGTTCCGTCAGCGCTTCTTCGCCCGGTACATGCTGACGATGCCGTTCATCCAGGCGGCCACCGGTCTGCTCATCCCGCTCAGCGTCCTGATGATCCTGTTCGTCAAGGTGCCGACGGCGATCGCCCTGGTGTCGTTCATCCCGGTGGCACCGACGCTCATGCTGCTGGCCGTCGAGGTCGTCGGCCTCAACGAGTTCGGTCGCATCTACAAGGAGAAGGTCCGGCTCCGCGACTACGTGAAGCTCGTGCTCGGTCTCGTGCCGTACCAGATCTTCCTCGCCGCAGCAGCCGTCCGAGCCGTCGTCCGCCACGCCAAGGGGCAGAACGGCTGGGAGAAGACGGAGCACACGGGCCAGCACCGGAACGCCGAGCAGCCCGCCGAGGTCGTCGGCTTCGCGTCGGAGTTGACCGGGTCCGGGTCCGCGGGCGCGACGTCTTCGTCTTCTTCGTCTTCGTCTTCGTCTTCGTCTTCCGAGCGTGAGCTCGCCGGCACGACCACAGGAGGGACCCGATGACCGCCAGCATCACCAACACCACCGGCATCCCGATCCGCGGTGCCGTCGCGGGGAACCACACCGGCATCGGCGCCTGGTTCCGCCGGCACGCCGCGAGCCTGACGTGGCTGCTGCCCGTCGTCGCCGTCACCGTCATCGTGCAAGCGTGGAACATGTCCGGCACCCCGCAGCGGATCGATGATGAGGGCACGTACACGGCGCAGGCCTGGGCGATCATGCACCTCGGCGAGATCACGCACTACACGTACTGGTACGACCACCCGCCACTCGGCTGGATCCAGATCGCCGGCTACACCGGTCTGACCGGAGCGTTCGCGCGCTACCCGTTCGCCGTCGAGGCCGGCCGCGAGGCGATGGTCTTCTTCTCCGCCGTCTCGAGCATCCTGCTGTTCGTCCTGGCCCGCCGCCTCGGTGCCAGCCGGATCGCCGCTGCCGCAGCCGGACTCGTCTTCGCGCTGTCGCCGCTCGCCCTGCAGTACCACCGCACGGTCTACATCGACAACGTCGCGACGCCGTGGTTGCTCGCCGCGTTCGTCCTCGTGCTGAGCCGTCGCCAGCAACTCGCCGGGTTCGCCGGCGCCGCTGCGTGCCTCGGCATCGCGGTGCTCTCCAAGGAGACGTACCTGCTCGCCCTGCCGTTCCTCATCTGGATGGCGATCCGTCGCGCCGACAAGAGCACCCGCCGGTACACGCTGAGCGTCGCCGGGGCCGTCCTCGTCATCATCGGCGGCGGGTACCTGCTGCTCGCCGCGGTCAAGGGCGAGCTGTTGCCGAGCAGCGGTCGGGTCAGCCTGTTCGAGGGCATCACCTACCAGCTCGGCTCGCGCTCGGCATCGGGTTCGCTGTTCGACCCGGGCAGCCTGGCCAACGCCGCCGCGTCGCAGTGGTGGGCGCTCGACCCGGTGTTCATCGTGCTCGGCTCGGCCGCCGCGGTCGTCGGGCTCTTCATGCGACGGGTCCGTCCGATCGCCGCGATGCTCGTCTTCCTGCTCGCGATGATGTTCCGCCCGAACGGGTACCTGCCGGTGCCGTACGTCATCATGCTCATCCCCTTCGCCGCCCTGCTGGTCGCCTACACGGCCGAGCGTGCCGTCCTGGCGATCGCCGGTCGGGTCCGCACCCGTACCCGCCTCGGCGCCGGGACCCGTCGTGGTCTCGGCATCACCTGGGCCGTCACGACCGCTGTCGCACTCGTCGTGGCGGTGCCGCTCTGGGGAACACAGCTGCGCGGCTTCGTCCTGGGCAACCTCGACCTGCCGATGCAGCAGGCCGAGCAGTGGGTCGGGGACAACGTCTCGAAGTCCTCCCGACTGCTGGTGGACGACGCCATGTGGGTCGACCTCGTCGAGGACGGCTTCGCCCGGAACAACGTGGTCTGGTACTACAAGCTCGACACTGACGGAGCCGTGGAGCGGCAGTCGCCCAACGGGTGGAAGGACTCGGACTACGTCATCACGACGGACTCCATGCGGACCGGCGGCAACTCGTCGTCCGACATCCGCCAGGCGATCGAGAACTCGACGGCCGTCGCGACCTTCGGGTCCGGTGACCAGCAGGTCGAGGTCCGACGCATCCACGCCGAGGGATCGACGGCCGCACAGACCGCGATCACCCGGGCCAGCGACCTGCGGAAGACCATGGGCACCGAGCTGGCGTCGAACCCGGCGCTCCGGGCCGATGACGGCACGAAGTCCCAGTTCCGTGCGGGTCAGGTCGACTCGCGAGCGATGATCGCGCTCGGCCAGGTGCTCGCCGACCAGGACGTCCGCGTCGACCGGTTCACCCCGCTCACGGGCGAGACCGGGCAGCCGTTCCGCACCGCCGTCCTGCACACGAGCGACGCTGCCTCGGCGGAGCGCGTGGCCTCCACCCTCGAGGCGATGCCCGATTCGTTCCGGCCGGCGTCGGTCGAGCGTGAGGGCGAACGCCTCACCGTCACGTACACCCCGGCGGACCCGACCACGACCGCGACGAGCGCCTCGTGACCCGCCGCCCCGCCGAGCAGAGCGCTGCCCGGATCGCCGAGCGGGCGAAACACCCGGGTGCTCCGGGCGCCGACCCCGGCATTTCGCCCGCTCGCGGGGGCGCTCGCATCCACGGCCCCAGCACGGCCCGCAGCACCACCGCACACAACTCGACCAGCACCACGACCCGAAGGAGCACGACCATGACCGCACACACCCAGCGACGCCGCACCGTCGTCGTCGGCGCACTCGCAGCGACCCTCGTCGCCGCGACCGTCGGACTCGCAGCACCCCAGACCGCCTCCGCCGCCACCGCCGACGAGGGCTGGCTCCGCGTCGGCCACCTCTCGCCCGACACCAAGGGCGTCGACGTCGAACTGTCCAGCCTGTCCGGCGGCAAGACGATCTTCGAACTCGACGACGTCACGTACGGCCAGGTCAGCAAGTACCAGGAGCTCCCGGTGGGCACCTACGTGCTGTCGATGCGGGCCTCGGACGCGCCGGACTCCACGCCGGTGATCTCCACCGACGTCAAGGTCGACAAGGGCGACGCGAGCACGGTCGTCGCGTACGGCAAGAACACCGACCTCAAGACGACGGCGTTCACCGACGACCTGCAGCAGCCCGGTGACGGCAAGGCGAAGCTCCGGCTCGTCCAGGCCGCCACCACGGCGAAGCAGGTCGACGTGAGCACCTCCGAGGGCACCGCCATCGCCGAGGGCGCGAAGTTCGGCACCGCAACCAAGTACGCCACCGTCGACTCCGGCAAGTGGACGCTCGACGTCTCCGGCAGCGGCCAGCAGGGCACCGCCAGCGTCGACCTCGCGGGCAACACGGTCTCCACCCTGTTCGTCCTCGACGACAGCAAGGGCGACCTGACGGTCGTGCCGGTCACGGACGCCGCAGCCACCGCCGCGACGCCGACCGGCGGCGTGCAGACGGGTGGCGGCGGCGCAGCCGCCGACCGCCCGATGACGGAGGCCGTCCACACGGCCATCGCAGCGCTCCGCTCGCTGTACCGCTGACGCCCTGGCCGGGAGGCACGGATCACGTGCGCCGACACGCTCACGTGATCCGCCCCTCCCGTCCAGATCCATCGTCACCATCCACGGAAAGGCAGGCCAGCATGACCCGCAGGACCTGGATACCCGTCACCGCCGCAGCGGCGGTGGTCGTCGCCGTCGGCGTCGCGCTCATCGCGGTTCGCCCGTGGGGGCAGGACACCGAGGCCTCGAGCGGCTCGGCCGCCACCCCGAGCTCGACCAGCGCGCCCGACGCGGCACGCTCCCCGAAGGAGCTCCGCACGGAGTTCCTCGACCGGTACGTGCAGGACGGCCGCGTCGTCCGCACCGACCAGGGCGACGACACCGTCAGCGAGGGACAGGCCTACGGGCTGCTCATCGCCTTCGCGAACGGTGACCGCGACCGGTTCGACGACATCTGGACGTGGACGAAGACGCACATGCTGACCGACGACGACCTGCTCGCCTGGCGTTGGACGCCCGACGACGGTGTCGCCGACGAGCAGCCGGCGAGCGACGCCGACCTCGACGCCGCGCGGGCCCTGGTGCTCGCCGGCGACGCGTGGAACGAGGACCGCTACACGGCAGCCGGCAAGCGCATCGCCTCGGCGATCCTGGAACACGAGACCGCGACCACGGAACTCGGCACGATCCTGCTGCCCGGGCCGTGGGCGGACTCCGAGCCGTACCGGTACAACGCCTCGTACGCGTCGCCGGCCGCCTTCGCGGTGCTGGCGAAGGCCACGGGCGACGACCGCTGGACCGCGCTGAACCGTGGGTCCCGCGCGGCGACCGCGGCAGTGCTCGACGAGTCGCAGCTGCCGAGCGACTGGTCGCAGGTGCACGCCGACGGCACCGTCGACCCGATGCCCGCCACCGGTGGGGACCAGCGCGTGCTGTACGGCTACGACGCGATGCGGACGCCCGTCCGCTACGCCGAGGCCTGCTCCGCCGACGACCGCGCCCTGGCCGGGTCGCTCGCCCCGACCCTGCGTCGGACGACGCAGCTCGCGGCGCAGCTCGACCTGGGCGGCACCGCCGTGACCGGGGACACGAACGCCTTGGCGTACACCGCCCGGGCCGCCGCCGAGTACGCGGCCGGTTCCTCCGGTGCGGCCGCCGACGACCTCGAGCGGGCCGACCGGACGGCTGCCACCACGCCGACCTACTACGGGGACGCCTGGGCCGCACTCGGTTCGACCATGCTCACCTCGGACGTGCTCGGCGGCTGCGCGACGACGGCCGGAGGGGCATCGTGACCGGCCGACGGTCCGCCGGGCGTGGTTCGGTGTTCGGACGCCGTGGCGTGGTGATCGGGGCCGTGCTCGCCGCGGTCGTCGTGGGCGGCGGCGTCACCGGTGTGGCGCTCGCGTCGACCGTCGGCAGTGACGGGGCGGACGGTCGGGCCGGTTCGGCGCGGTCGAGTTCGGCTTCGGCTTCTGCTTCTGCTTCTGCTTCTGCTTCTGCTTCTGCAGGGTCGGGCATCGAGGGGTTCCAGGACCCGGCGGCACCCGCTGCCCGATCCGCGGCGACCCCCGTCAGCGTCTCGATCCCCGCGATCGGCGTGCAGTCGAACCTCGAGGACCTGCACCGCGGCACGGCCGGCGAACTCGACCCGCCCGTCGACTGGGACAGCGCCGGGTGGTTCAGCGACGGCATCGTCCCCGGTGAGGTCGGCCCGGCAGTCATCGCCGGCCACGTCGACAGCCCGACGAGCGCCGCCGTGTTCTTCCGGCTCGACGAACTGGTCGCCGGCGACGAGATCCACGTCGCGATGTCCGACGGCAGCACCCGCACCTTCACCGTCGACCGCTCGGAACGCGCAGCCAAGTCGGCGTTCCCGACGAGCGACGTCTACGGCACCACCCCGACCCCCCAGCTCCGACTGATCACCTGCGACGGCGTGTTCGACACCGCCACCGGGCACTACACGGACAATCTGATCGTGTTCGCAGACCTCTCGTCGGACTGACCCAAACACCGACCGATACATTCGATGTGGAGCACGAGGAGCACCATGAGCGAGACCCTGGTCATCATCCCGACCTACGACGAGGCGGAGAACGTCCGTCCCATCGTCGAGCGCACGCTCGCCGCCACCGACGACAACGTCCACGTGCTGGTCGTCGACGACAACTCGCCGGACGGCACCGGTGACATCGCCGACGCCATCGCCCGTGAGACCGACCGCGTGCACGTCATGCACCGCACGGTGAAGGACGGTCTCGGCGGCGCGTACCTGTCCGGGTTCGCCTGGGGCCTCGAGCACGGCTACGCCAAGCTCGTCGAGATGGACGCCGACGGCTCGCACCACCCCGAGTACCTGCCGTGGATGCTCGAGCTCGCGGACACGAACGACCTCGTCCTCGGGTCCCGCTGGATCAAGGGCGGCAAGGTCGAGAACTGGCCCTGGTACCGCGAGCTGCTCTCCCGTGGCGGCAACCTCTACACGCGCCTGGCCCTCGGCATCGCCGTCCGCGACGCCACCGGCGGGTTCCGGGTCTTCACCTCGCGGGCGTTCGAGCGGATCGACCTGGCCGGCGTCGCGTCGAAGGGCTACTGCTTCCAGGTCGACCTGTGCTGGCGTGCCCTCGAGGCCGGGCTGCGCGTCGTCGAGACCCCGATCACGTTCACCGAGCGGGAGTTCGGCGTCTCGAAGATGAGCGGCAACATCGTGCGCGAGAGCCTGGCCCTCGTGACGAAGTGGGGCATCGACCGCCGCATCCGCGAGACCCGTTCCCTGGTCAAGGACCACCGGAAGCTGCCGTCCGTTCGCACCAACGCGCACGCGGTGGCCGACCACGCGGCCTGACCCGCTGGGTCGGGGTCGGGGTCGGCGCTCGGGGTCGGCGGTCGGCCCGCGGCGTCGGTACCGCGAAAGCGACAGTGTCCCGCGAACTGTTCGCGGGACACTGTCGCTTTCGGGGATCGGCCGCCCGTGGGCAAGCCCGGGCCCGCCCGTGGGCAAGCCCGGCCCGCCCGGACGGCAGCGCAGCGACTAGCGCAGCACCACCACGCCCCGCCCGCGGAACCGCACGCAGTCCGTCGCGACCTCGGCCGCTCCGAACCGGTAGAGCTCTTCGCCGGTGGCACCAGGGACCGGCACCTCGGCTGCGTCGTCGAGGAAGTTCACCACGACGTGCACGGGTGCCGCGTCCGGTCCGAGCAGCCCACGCGTGAGCACCAGCCACCGGCGGTCCTCGCTGAACCGCACGGCGTTCGCCTCGTACCGGTGGTCGACGAAGGCCTGGTCGGTCCGGCGCAGGGCGACGAGCACCCGGTAGGCACGCAGGATCGCCGCACCCCGCTCGGAACTGACGTCGGCCCAGTCGAGCTTCGAGTTCGTGAACGTCGTCGGGTCCTGCGGGTCCGGCACGGCCGACTCGTCCCAGCCGTGCTCCGCGAACTCGCGGATGCGGCCCTCGGCCGTCGCCTTGCCGAGCTCGGGCTCCGGGTGCGACGTGAAGAACTGCCACGGTGTCGTCGCGGCGAACTCCTCGCCCATGAACAGCATGGGTGTGAACGGACCGAGCAGCGTCAGCGCCGCAGCGATGACGAGGCCTTCGTCGTCGAGCGTCGCCGCCAGACGGTCGCCCGCCGCGCGGTTGCCGATCTGGTCGTGGTTCTGGTTCGTGACGACCAGGGCAGTCGCCGGGGAAGTCCCGCGGTCGATCGGTTGCCCGTGGCGCCGGCCACGGAACGACGACCACGTGCCGTCGTGGAAGAACCCGTGGTCGAGCACCTTCGCGAGCGCCGACAGCGGTGCGAAGTCGGCGTAGTAGCCGTTCGTCTCGCCCGTCAGCGCCACGTGCACGGCGTGGTGGAAGTCGTCGGACCACTGTCCGGCGAGCCCGTACCCGGCGGCTTCCCGCGGGCGGAACATCACCGGGTCGTTGAGGTCCGACTCGGCGATCAGGGACAGCGGACGACCGACGAAGGAACCGTAGGCGTCCGTCTCGTCGGCCATCTCGGCCAGGACGTGCGGCCGCGTGGTGTCGCGGATCGCGTGCACGGCGTCGAGCCGGAGCCCGTCGACGTGGTGGTCGCGGAACCACATGCGCACGTTGTCGAGGACGTACCGACGGACCTCGGGGTGCTCGACGTTCACCGAGTCGCCCCACGTGTTCGCGAGCCCCTGCACCAGGTACGGCCCGAACAGCGGCAGGTAGTTGCCGCTCGGCCCGAGGTGGTTGTAGACGACGTCCTGGATGACGCCCAGGCCGAGTGAGTGCGCCGTGTCGACGAAGCGGTCGTAGGCGTCGGGACCGCCGTACGGGGCGTGCACCGCGTACCAGGCGACCCCGTCGTAGCCCCAGTTCCACTCGCCGTTCACACCGTTCACGGGCAGCAGTTCGACGAACTCGACGCCGAGCTCGACCAGGTGGTCGAGCTTCTGCGCCGCCGCGTCGAGGGTGCCCTCCGGCGTGTACGTGCCGACGTGCATCTCGTAGATCACGGCGCCGCGGGCTGGACGCCCGGTCCACGACTCGTCGGTCCACGCGAAGCGCGCGGGGTCGGCGACGGCGGACGTGCCGTGCACCCCGTCCGGCTGGAAGCGACTGCGGGGGTCGGGGCGCACCGTGTCGTCGTCGCCGAGGCGGAACCCGTAGCGGGCACCGACGACCGGCATGATCGCGTCGGTCGACCACCAGTCGTTGTCGCCCCGGGTCAGCGGGTACTCGACGTCGTCGACGACCAGCCGGACACGGTCCGGCTCGGGCGCCCAGACGGCGTAACGGTCGGGTGCGGTCATGCGTGACCCTCCAGGATGTCGATCTCCGCTTGCGCGTCGGACTCGGTCGCCGAGGTGGTCCGGGCGGTCGACCGGGAGGCCCGTTCCGCGTCGGACGCGTCGGTCACCGTGTCGGCGTGGCCGGGTTCCCCGACCGTGGCGGCCGGCACGAGCAGCGCGACCGGGTAGGTGGTGAGCAGGTCCGCGAGGGCGATGCCCCGGCTGGCCGGGAAGGACCTGCCGGTGAGCAGGTCGACCCGGTCGACAGGGACGGCGTGCACGAGGGTGTCTCCCCAGCCACCGACCCGTTCGAGGCCGATCGGCAGCCGCGTGGCGATCGTCACGGCACCGCCGCGGTCGAACGCGACGACGTGGTCCGCCGCGCTGCCCGTCGCCTCGAGCGCGAGGTACCGCGTGAAGAGCTCCGGGTGGTCGCGCCGGAGACGGAGTGCACGGGCGGTCACGAGGAGCTTCGCGGCGCCGTCGATCCCGATCGCCGGGAGGTGCTCGGGGCCGTCGTCGTCCGGGCCGTCGATCTCGGCGAGGACGTGGCGCCGCTCGGCGTAGTCCACGGCTCGGCGGTTGTCGGGGTCGACGAGGGAACGGTCCCAGAACTCGGTGCCCTGGTAGACGTCGGGGACACCGGGAGCCGTGAGCTGCACGAGCTTCTGCGCGAGCCCGTTCGACCACCCAGCCGCGTCGATCCGTTCGTCGAGGGCATCGAGCACGGCCACCACGGCGGGCTCGTCGAACGCCGCGTCGACGAGGGCGTGCATGCGCTCCTCGAACGCCGTGTCCGGCTCGGTCCAGGTGGTGCTGTCGCCGGCTTCGCGTGATGCCTTCTCGGCGTAGGCGTGCAGCCGCTCACGACTCGCGGGTCGGGCGCCGACGATCGCCTGCCACAGCAGGTCGGCGAACACGCGGTCCTCGAGCGGGACGAGGGACTGCAACCGGTCGAGCGTGTCGGCCCACTCGCTGGCGAGCTCGGCCAGGACCGCGATGCGTGCGCGGGTGTCCTCGCTGCGCTTCGTGTCGTGGGTGGTGAGCGTCGTCATGGTGTGCGGCCAGCTGCCGAGCCGGTCGCGCTGCGCCTGGTGGAAGTCGGCCACGGACACCGCGAACACGCTCGGGTCACCACCGACCTCGCTCAGGGACGTCAAGCGGGACGTGCGGTAGAACGCCGTGTCCTCGACGCCCTTGGCCATCACCATGCCGCTCGTCTGCTGCAGGCGGATCGCGGCGGCGTTGTCCGGGTCGACGAGCGCCGGGGCGACCCGGTCGATGACGTCGTCGAGGTCGGGACGGGCCTCTGCCGCGCGTTCGAGCGCCGCGATGAGGTGGTGCGCGCCCTCGGGCAGGTAGGTGCGGTACACGTCGAACGACGCCACGACCTCGGCGAGGGCGTCGACGAGCCGTTCGTGCGTGATCGCGTCCGCTCCGGCGGTGACCGGCGCGAGCAGTCGGGCGAGTCGCTCGACCTCGCTGCCGAGGATCCCGTCGGCGATGCCGCGGCGGGTGTCGTGCGTGAGCTGCTGCCAGTCGGCGGGCTCCGCGCCCGATGCCGCGGTCAGCGAGGGTTCGCCCGCGGGGTCGACGAGAACGCGGTCCAGGACACCGAGGGCGTCGTACCCGGTCGTGCCGTCGACCGGCCAGGAGCTCGGGAGTTCCTCGCCGGGTTCGAGGATCTTCTCGACGAGGGTGTACGCGCCGCCGGTCAGCTCGGCGAGGTCCTGCAGGTAGCCGGCGGGGTCGTACAGTCCGTCCGGATGGTCGATGCGCAGGCCGTCGACGAGGCCGTCGCGGAACCAGCCGCCGATGACGCCGTGCGACGCCGCGAACACCTCGGGTTCCTCGACCCGGATGGCCGCGAGCGTGTTCACCGCGAAGAACCGGCGGTAGTTCAGCTCGTGGTCCGCACGCTTCCAGTGCACGAACGCGTAGTGCTGCAACGCGTGCACGGCCTCGACCGAGTCGCCCCGGTGAGCGGTGCCCGGCGCGGTCGGGTACGCGGTGTCGCCGACCCGGAGCACCGGGTGCTCGGCGTCGGACGTGTCGAGCGTGACCGCGTCGAGCAGCCGGTCGTCGAGGACCGGCACCCGGACCTTGCCGTCGCCGGCGTCCCAGTCGACGTCGAACGCCCAGGCGACGGGGGAGCCCTGGCCGAGTTCGAGCAGGGACCACCACCACGGGTTGACCGCCGGGGTGGCGACCCCGACGTGGTTCGGGACGACGTCGGCCAGCACGCCGAGCCCGACCGCGTGCGCGGCCTCGGCGAGGACCCGGAGGGCCTCGTCGCCGCCGCGGTCGGTGTCGACGTGCGTGTGGTCGACAACGTCGTAGCCGTGGTTCGAGCCCGGCTCCGACTGCAGGACCGGCGACAGGTACAGCCAGTCGGCCCCGAGGTCGTGCACGTAGTCGACGAGATCGCGTGCGGCGGCCAGGTCGAAGTCCGCCGACACCTGCAGCCGGTACGTCGAGACGGGCATGCGACGCCCGGCCCCCGCCGTGCCGTTCGTCATCGCGCGGTGCCGCTCGGTGCGGTGGAACCGGCCGGGTTGGCCGGGGTGACGGCGTCCTGCGGGGACCGGGGCTCGGGGGCGCCGTCGTGGTGCTGGACCTCGACCGGGGTGACCGAGACCTCGTGGTTCGGCTCGGCACGCAGGACGATCATCGACCGGGCGGGCACGTCGAGCGGGGTGCCCGCCTCGACGATCTCGTCGCGGGCACCGGGCTCGGCGGTGTCGATGCGGACCGTCCAGCCGGGTGCGTACTCCTCGGGCGGCAGCGTGAACGTCACGACGTCGTCGTGGGCGTTGAAGTACGTGATGAACGCCACGTCGGTGACGCGCTCGCCGCGGGAGTCGCGCCCGCGGATGCCGTCGCCGTTCAGGTACATGCCGACGCTCTTGCCGAAACCGGAGTCCCAGTCCTCCGGCGACATCGCGTCGCCCTCGGGCGTGAGCCAGACGACGTCGGGCAGCGGCTCGTCCTGACCACGGCGCACCGGGCGCCCGTTGAAGTACCGGGTGCGACGGAACGTCGGGTGGTCGTGGCGCAGCTTGACCACGTCGGCCGTGAACTGGACGAGGTCGTCGTCCGCGGTGTCCCAGTCGATCCAGCTGAGCTCGGAGTCCTGTGCGTAGACGTTGTTGTTGCCGGACTGCGAACGGCCGAGCTCGTCACCGTGGGCGATCATCGGCACGCCCTGGCTGAGGAGCAGGGTCGCCAGGAAGTTCCGGCGGCGCTGGAGCCGCAGGGCGTTCACGGACTCGTCGTCCGTCGGACCCTCGGCGCCGGAGTTCCAGGACCGGTTGTGGCTCTCGCCGTCGTTGTTGTCCTCGCCGTTGGCGTCGTTGTGCTTCTCGTTGTAGGCGACGAGGTCGTACAGCGTGAAGCCGTCGTGCGCGGTGATGAAGTTGATGCTCGCCTTGGGCGTCCGGCCGTCGTGCTCGTACAGGTCGGCCGAGCCGGAGATGCGCGACGCGAACTCACCGAGGGTCGACGACTCGCCGCGCCAGAAGTCGCGCACGGTGTCGCGGTACTTGCCGTTCCACTCGGACCACTGGGGCGGGAAGTTGCCGACCTGGTAGCCGCCGGGGCCGACGTCCCACGGCTCGGCGATGAGCTTGACCTGCGACACGATCGGGTCCTGCTGCACGAGCTCGAAGAACGCGGACAGCCGGTCCACCTCGTAGAACTCGCGGGCGAGCGCGGAGGCGAGGTCGAACCGGAAGCCGTCGACGTGCATCTCGGTCACCCAGTAGCGCAGCGAGTCGAGGATGAGCTGCAGCGAGTGCGGGTGCCCGACGTTGAGCGAGTTCCCGGTGCCCGTGTAGTCCATGTAGAACTTCTTGTCGTCATCGACCAGGCGGTAGTACGCCGCGTTGTCGATGCCGCGGAACGACAGCGTCGGCCCGAGGTGGTTGCCCTCGGCGGTGTGGTTGTAGACGACGTCGAGCACGACCTCGATGCCGGCGCGGTGGAGCTCCCGCACCATCGTCTTGAACTCCTGCACCTGCTGCCCCTGGTCGCCCGAGGACGAGTACGAGGAGTGCGGCGCGAAGAAGCCGATGGTGTTGTAGCCCCAGTAGTTCGACAGCCCCTTGTCCTGCAGGGTCGAGTCGTTCACGAACTGGTGCACCGGCATGAGCTCGAGCGTCGTGATGCCGAGTCGCTTCAGGTGCTCGATGACCGCGGGGTGCGAGACGCCGGCGTAGGTGCCGCGCTGCTCCTCGGGCACGTCGGGGTGGGTCTCGGTGAGGCCCTTGACGTGCGCTTCGTAGATGACCGTCTCGCCGTAGGGCGTGCGCGGTGCGCGGTCGCCCTGCCAGTCGAAGAACGGGTTGATCACGACGCCCTTCATCATGTGCGCCGCGGAGTCGTCGTCGTTCGTCGAGTCCGGGTCGCCGAACGTGTAGGCGAAGAGCGACTGGTCCCAGTCGATCTCGCCGCTCGTCGCCTTGGCGTAGGGGTCGAGCAGGAGCTTCGACGGGTTGCAGCGTGCACCGTTGTCGGGGTCGTACGGGCCGTGGACACGGAAGCCGTACTCCTGGCCGGGGCCGACGTTCGGCAGGTACGCGTGCCAGACGTAGGCGTCGACCTCGACGAGGGGGATGCACTCTTCGTTGCCGTCGGTGTCGAACAGACAGAGTTCGACGCGCTCGGCGACCTCACTGAAGAGCGCGAAGTTCGTGCCGCTTCCGTCGTAGGTCGCCCCGAGCGGGTACGGGTTGCCGGGCCAGGTGTGCAAACGGTCCTCCAGGTGATGGTCGCGCCAACATATCGGTGACACCCGTCCGCGTCCGCAGACAAGCACCAGCTGTGTACCCGTGCGCGCGTGGCCCGCCCTGTGGAGGAACGGACGAGTAGCGTCGCGCGCATGGCCAACATCGTCACGCAGATCGCAGACAAGGTACGCCCGATCGGCGTCTCCACGAACTACGGAGACCCCGTCGAGGTCGGCGACCAGACCCTCATCCCGGTGTCCCTCGGCTGGTTCGGCTTCGGGGGCGGCGGGGACGACGAGAACGGCGGCGGCGGTGGCGGCGGCGCGTCGATCCCGGTCGGCGCGTACATCCGTCGCCCCGGCAAGGACCTCGAGTTCGAGCCGAACCTCATCTCGCTCGTCGCGGTGAGCATCCCGCTCGTCTGGGTGACCGGCACCGTGCTCCGCAAACTGGTGCGCGTCCTGAAGAAGTAGCGACACACCGGACGGGAGGCCCGTGGCGGACCCGCCACGGGCCTCCCGTCCGGTGTGTGGTCGCGACCCGTCTTGTGGTCGCGACCACGTCTAGACTGCTGGGACACACACGGGAGTCCGGGACCGCCGGGCTGAGAGGGAGCGAGTGGCGCTCCGACCGTCGAACCTGATCCGGATCATGCCGGCGCAGGGAGGAGTCCAGCACCATGTCTTCTGGCACGTCATCAACCGTCCACACCGCCCCGCGGCGGTCGCTGCGCTGGCGGGTCGTCGACATCGTCGTCGCGAGCGTGCTCGCGGTGGCGCTCGGCGTCGTCTTCCGGCTGTGGGAGTTCGGCTACGAACCCATCAGCGCCGTCATGGACCTCGTCCTCCCGGGCACGAAGGCCCTGTTCGGCGGAGTCTGGTTGCTCGCCGGCCCGCTCGTCGCGATCGTCGTCCGCAAGCCCGGCGCCGCGCTCTACGGCGAGATGGTCGCCGCGTCCGTCGAGGCACTGTTCGGCACGCAGTGGGGGTGGCTGACGCTCGAGGCCGGACTCGTCCAGGGTCTCGGCGCCGAGATCGTCCTCGCTCTGTTCCTGTACCGCGTGTACCGGCTGCCGGTCGTCGTCCTGGCGGGCGCCGCAGCCGGTCTCGCGCTCGGCATCAACGACACCGTGCTGTGGTACCCGGGTCTCGACGCCGCGTTCAAGGTCGTCTACGTCGTGTGCGCGATCGTGTCCGGTGCCGTCATCGCGGGCGCCGGCTCGTGGCTGGTCGTCCGCGCGCTCGCACGCACCGGCGTGCTGTCCTCGTTCGCGGCCGGCCGGGAGCACAGCCGGCGTCGTCCGCGCGAACTGGTGTGACGGTGTCCGCTCCGTCGTCGACGTCCCCGGACGTCGTCGGCGTGCGCGCCGCGCGCATCGCGTTCCGTGACTGGGGGTGGCGCTACCCCGAGCGTGCCGAGTGGGCCGTCCGTGGCGTCGACCTGACCGTCGAGCCGGGGGAGCGGGTCGCGGTCGTCGGGCCGTCCGGCTCCGGCAAGTCGACGCTGCTCCGGGCAGTGGCCGCCGTGCTGCCCGACGAGCCCGACCCCACCGACGACACCGCTGCTTCCGTGCAGGGCTCGGTCCTGGTCGACGGCGCCGACCCCCGCGCGGTCCGCGGGCGTGTCGGCCTCGTCATGCAGGACCCCGAGGCGCACACCGTGATGTCGCGGATCGGCGACGACGTGGCCTTCGGGTGCGAGAACCTCGGCGTCCCGCGCGCCGAGACCTGGACACGGGTGCGGTCGGCGCTCGCGGTCGTCGGGCTCGACCTGCCCCTCGACCGTTCGACCGCGATGCTCTCCGGCGGCCAGCGGCAACGACTGGCGCTCGCCGGGGTGCTCGCGATGCGTCCGGGAGCCCTCGTGCTCGACGAACCCTGCGCGAACCTCGACCCGGCCGGCGTGGCCCAGGTGCACGACGCCGTCCGCGCACTGCTCGACGAGACGGGGGCGACCCTGCTCGTGGTGGAGCACCGGATCGGCACCTGGCTCGACCTGGTCGACCGCCTCGTGCTGCTCGAGCCCGGCGGCGGGGTCGTCGCGGACGGCGCGCCTGCCGAGGTGCTCGCCCGCCACGGCGCCGCGCTCACCGCGGCCGGGGTGTGGGTGCCCGGCGCCGAGCCGGAGCGTGGCGCGGCCCGCGGGCGGCCTGCTGTGGCTGCGGCTGCGGCTGCGCGAACGGGCGAAATGCCCGGGTCGGCCGCCGAGGGGACCGCGGCATTTCGCCCGCTCGGCGAAACGGCCGGAGAGGTGGCGGGCGACGAGTTCCGTGCGGCTGCGCGAACGGGCGAAATACCCGGGTCGGCTGCCGAGGGGACCGCGGCATTTCGCCCGCTCGGCGCGGGGGCGGGCTCGGGCGGCGGCGAGGGGGCGGGGGCGGGAGCGGGCGCGCTGCTCGAAGCGCGGGACCTCGGGACCGCCCGGGGCAAGCGACAGCGGGTGGGCAGCGGGATCGACCTCGAACTCCGAGCCGGACAGGTCCTGGCGATCACGGGGCCGAACGGGATCGGCAAGTCGACGCTCGGCCTCACGCTCGCGGGGCTCCTGCCTCCGGTCGCGGGGGAGCTCGCGGCCACGACGGACCTCGCCGCTGGCCTCCCGCCGGCGCCGCACACGTGGTCGAGCCGCGGACTCGCCGCCCGCATCGGCACCGTCTTCCAGGACCCCGAGCACCAGTTCGTCGCCGGCTCCGTCCGCGAGGAGGTCGAGGCGGGCCCACGCGCGATCGGTGCTCCGGACGCCGCGGGTCGGGCGGACGTGCTCCTCGGCGAGTTCGGCCTCGCCCACCTCGCCGAAGCCAACCCGTTCACGCTGTCCGGCGGCGAGCAGCGACGGCTCGCCATCGCCGCGGTCGTCGCCGCGCGGCCGCCGGTCGTCGTGCTCGACGAACCGACCTCCGGGCAGGACCGGTCCACGTGGGACGCCGTCGTCCGGCACCTCGGAGCACTCGCCGACGACGGCACCACCGTCGTCGCCGTCACGCACGACCGCGACCTGATCCGGGCGCTCGACGCCGACGAGGTCGTGCTCGCGGCGGACGGCGCCCGGCGCGTGGACCGCGACCAAGGGCGCGTGGAACGCGACCAGGGGGGTGCGACGGCGACCACCCCGGAGACGGTGCCGACGACGGCGGGCCGAGCCGCGCCTCCAGGCCGAACCGACCGAGCCGCCGTCCAACCGGTGGCCTCGCTCGTCGGCGTCCTCGCGCTCGGCGTGTGCCTCGTGCTGAGCCTGGACGTCATGTCCGCAGCCGTCGCCCTCGCGGTCGAGCTCGCGCTGCTGCCCCTCCTGCGGCTGCCGGTGCGGACCCTGCTGCTGCGGGTGTCACCGGTCCTGGTGGCCGTGCCGCTCACGGCGGTGAGCATCGCGCTGTACGGGCGACCCTCCGGACGGGAGTGGTTCGACTTCGGCTTCGCCCACGTCACCGACGGGTCGCTGACGCTCGCCCTGGCGACGGCGCTCCGCGTGCTCGCGGTGGGGCTGCCCGCGGTCGCGTTGTTCATCCGCGTCGACCCCACCGACCTGGCCGACGGGCTCGCGCAGGTGCTGCGGTTACCGGCGCGGTTCGTGCTCGGGGCCCTCGCGGCCATCCGGATGATGACGCTGCTGGTGGACGACTGGCGGCAGCTCGCGATGGCGCGGCGTGCGCGGGGTCTTGCCGACACCGGACGGCTGCGGCGCGGGGCGTCGATGGCGTTCGCGCTGCTGGTCCTGGCGCTGCGACGGGCGACGACGTTGGCGGTGGCGATGGAGTCGCGCGGGTTCGGGGCTCCCGGGCGACGCACGTGGGCCCGGGTCGCCCGGTTCGCGTGGCCGGAGTGGGCGATGGTCGCGGTGCTCGTCGGGATCGGTGTCGCGTCGATCGCGGTCGCCGTGGCAGCGGGGACCTGGCGTGCGTGAGTCGGCGGACCCGGCGGACCCGGCGGACCCGGCGGACCCGGCGGACCCGGCGGACCGGGCGGGCGGCGACGGTCTCGCCGCGGGTGTCGCCGCAGCCGCGGCCGGTGTTGCTGCGGCATCGGGCGGGCGCCTCGTGGTCCTCGTCGACGGCCGCTCCGGCACCGGCAAGACGACCCTCGGCAACCAGCTCGCGCAGGCGCTGGGGGCGCAGGTCGTGCACCTCGACGACGTCTACCCGGGGTGGGACGGACTCCGCGCGGCGGCCGACGCCGTGGTCCGCGACGTGCTCGGGCCTCCCAGCGGGTACCGCCGGTGGGACTGGGTGGCCGACGGCCCGGCGGAGTGGACCGCGGTCGACCCCGACCTGCCGATCGTGATCGAGGGCTGCGGGGCGGTGTCCCGGGCGTCGGCGCCGCTGGCTTCGTTGGCGGTGTGGCTCGAGGCCGACGACGCAGTCCGCTGGGACCGGGCGATCGGCCGCGACGGCGACACCTTCGCGCGCGAGTGGGACCGGTGGGCGGCGCAGGAGCAGGACTTCATCGCCTCCGAGGACCCGGCGTCCCTGGCCGACGTGGTGCTGCGGACGTAGCGGATCGGCCGGCGCGACCAGCTGGCCGCGCCGAGTCTCGGGCTGAGCGACAGTTCACGGACGCCCGAGCGCGAGAACTGTCGCTCACCGCGAGACTCGGCCCCGCGCACCGCCCCGCCCCGCGCCCCGCGCCCGCGCGACCGGATCCACCGCGAACACCGCCGCCACGATGGTCAGCACCGCGTACACCCCGAGGTACCCGCACAGGATCCACGGCGAGCCCCCACCGAGCTCCACGAACACCGCGGCGAGCAGCGGCGTCAGCCCGACGGAGAAGATCGACCCGATCTGGTACCCGAGCGACATCCCCGAGTACCGCCGACCGGTCGGGAACTGCTCCGCGAACCAGGCTGCCTGCGGCCCGTAGATGCTGTCGTGGAAGACGCACATCCCGATCAGCGCCACGAGCGGCAGCAGCACGAGCGGCCCGGCGTCGAGGAACGCGAAGAACGGCCAGATGAGCACGGCGACGCCGACGGCCGACCAGATCGTGAGCACGCGGCGTCCCACCCGGTCGGACAGCCACCCCCAGAACGGCGTCGACACGAGCGACACCGCCGAGATGACGAGCACCGCCTGCAGCCCGGCGTCCGAGCCCGCCGGCCCCCGTGCGGCTGCGAGGTAGGTCAGCGAGTACGTCGTCAGGATCGAGTACAGCGCGGGCTGCACCAGCCGCAGCCCTGCGGTCACCAGGATCGCGCGCGGGTGGTGTCGGATCGCCTGCCAGACCGGGAACCGCTCGACCCCGCCTGAGGCCCGCAGCTCCTGGAACACCGGAGCGTCCTGCACACCGAGCCGGATCACCAGGCCGACGGCCACGATCACCGCGGAGAACAGGAACGGCAGCCGCCAGCCCCAGGCCAGGAACACCTCGTTGCCGAGCAGGGACCGCACCAGGGTGAACACGCCGGTCGCGAGCAGCATCCCGCCCGCCGACCCCATCTGCGTGAACGCCCCGAACAGCCCGCGGTGCCGTTCGGGTGCGTGCTCGACGGACAGCAGCGCGGACCCGCCCCACTCGGCGCCGGCGGCGACGCCCTGCAGCAGCCGCAGGAACACCAGCGCAACGACGGCACCGACGCCGATGGTCGCCGCCGACGGCACGACCCCGATCAGGGTCGACGCGATGCCCATCAGCACCAGGGACGCGACGAGCAGCTTCTTCCGTCCGATGCGGTCACCCAGGTGCCCGGCGATCACCCCGCCGAGCGGCCGCGCGACGAAGCCGACCCCGTAGGTCGCGAACGACGCGATCACGCCGACCGCCGGCGTCACCGACGGGAAGAACGTGGGCGCGAACACCAGGGCGGACGCCGTCGCGTACAGGTAGAAGTCGTAGTACTCGACCGTCGTGCCGACGAACGAGGCGAGGGCGACCCGACGACGGGTCGCGGTGGTCGACGGTGCGGCGGGACGGCCGGGAGGCGCGGTGACGGTGCTCGGGGTCGGCATGCCTCAGGAGCATGGTCGCCTCCAGGGCCGGGGGGAACACCGCGCGTAACGGAAGGTCACGTCGCTGTCGTCGGGCGGTGCCCGCCGACCACGATGGGGTGCATGAGCGATGCACCGAACCGCCCGCTGCGCTTCGCGGCCTTCGTCATGAACACGACGTCGCACATCCAGCACGGCCTCTGGCGACACCCGGACGCCCGTCAGGCCGACTTCGACGACGTCACGCTCTGGACCGACCTGGCGAGGACCCTCGAGCGCGGCAAGTTCGACGCGATGTTCTTCGCCGACGTCGTCGGGACCTACGGGCCGGGACGCGGCGACTACTCGACCAACCTGCGCGAGGGGCTGCAGATCCCCTCGAACGACCCCTCGGTGCTGCTCTCCGCGCTCGCCGTGTCGACCGAGCACCTGGGCCTGGCGTTCACGTCGAGCGTCATCCAGTCGCACCCGTTCGACTTCGCCCGCAAGGTCTCCACCCTCGACCACATCACCCGGGGCCGGATCGGCTGGAACGTCGTCACGAGCGCCCTCGACAGCGCCGCCCGGAACTTCGGCGCCGACCGGCTCGAGGAGCACGACGAGCGCTACGTCTGGGCCGAGGAGTACCTCGAGGTCTGCGCGAAGCTCTGGGAGGGCTCGTGGGAGGACGGCGCCGTCCTGAAGGACCCGGTGCGTGGCTACGCCGACCCCGACAAGGTGCACCGCATCGACCACCACGGGAAGCGCTACGACGTGCAGGGGCCGCACCTGAGCGCACCGAGCCCGCAGCGGACGCCCGTGCTGTTCCAGGCCGGCTCCTCGCCCACCGGTCGGGCCTTCGCCGCGCGGAACGCCGAGGCCCAGTTCATCCTGACCTCGAACCGCGACGCCACCGAGCAGCTCATCCGCGAGACCCGCGACCTCGCCCAGGCCGCGGGGCGTCGGCGGGAGGACATCGCGTTCTTCCTCGGGCTGACCTTCGTCACCGGGTCCACCGAGGCCGAGGCGAAGGCGAAGGAAGCGGAGATCGACGAGTACCTGGCCGCCGACGGCTTCCTGGTGCACTCGAACCTCGGCTTCGACCCGGACACCGGCGAGGCCCTCGACCCGGACACCCCGCTGTCCGAGGTCCGCACCCACGCCGGGCAGTCGCACCTGCAGTGGCTCCGCGAGGCCGCCGGTGACCGCGAACCCACGATCGCCGACCTCGCCCGCCTGTCCGCCAAGCTCCGTGCGCGGGTCGTCGGCACGCCCGACCAGATCGCCGACGAACTCGCGGACTGGCAGCGCGTCGGCGTCGACGGGGTGAACGTCATCAACTGGACGCTGCCCGGCTCGTACGAGGAGTTCGTCGACCACATCGCGCCCACCCTGCAGGAGCGTGGGCTGATGCAGTCCGAGTACCGCGAAGGCACCCTGCGCGAGAAGCTCTTCGGGCACCCGCAGCTGCCGGACTCGCACCCCGCCCGGCAGTGGCGCGGCGCGTTCACGGGCGGCGCGAGCGCAACCGTGACGGCGCCTGCGGAGGCGGCACGTGCCGTGGAGGTGACCGCATGACGAACGCGACGACGACCGACGGACGGGTGACGGGCCTCCCGGCCGATCGTCTGGCGACCCTGCGCGAACGCTTCGCACCCGTGTTCGCGACCATCCGCGAGGGCGCGGTCGAGCGTGAGCTCGCCTCCGGCACCCCCGGCGACCGGCCGTTGCCGCACGCCGAGGTCCGCGCACTCGCCGACGCCGGGTTCGGCCGGCTGCGCGTGCCCGAGGACCGCGGCGGCTTCGGCGTGACCCTGGTCGAACTCGTGCAGCTGGTGGCGGACCTGGCGGCCGCGGACTCGAACATCGCGCACCTGTGGCGTGGGCACTTCGGGTACACCGAACTCGTGCTGCTCCGGCCCTCGTCGGCCGGACGGGACGAATGGCTCCAGCGCATCGTCGACGGGGCGATCGTGGGGAACGCGACCTCGGAGCGGACCGGCACGACCCTGGCCGACATCTCGACGACGGTGACGCCTGTTGGCGATTCCCTCCGTCTCGACGGGCGGAAGTTCTACTCGACCGGCACGCTCTACGCCGACTGGATCTACCTGGCCGCGGACCGCTCGGGCGACCGCGTGACGTTCGCCGTGCCGGTCGACGCACCGGGCGTGACGAGCGTCGACGACTGGGACGGGTTCGGCCAGCGGCTGACCGCCTCCGGTACCACCGTGTTCGAGGGGGTGCCGGTCGACCCCGCCGTGGTCTCGGCGTACAAGGACGCGCCGTTGTCGCACATCCAGGCCTTCTTCCAGCTGTACCTGTTGGCCGTCCTGGCCGGCATCGGACAGGCGGTGTCCGACGATGCGGTCGCCTTCGTGCGGCCGCGGACCCGGACGTACATCCACGCGAACGCGGCGACGCCGGGGGAGGACCCGCAGGTGCTGGCGGTCCTCGGTCGGTTGTCCGCCGGGGCGTTCACTGCCCGGTCGCTCGTCGTCGCTGCCGCGGGGCTGCTCGACCAGGTCGTCGCGACGAACGAGCCCGGGGTCGGGGTGGACCGCGCGCTGCTCGACGCGGCCGAGAACGCGGTCTACCAGGCGCAGGTCGAGATCGGGCCGCGGGTACTCCGGTCGTGCTCCGAGCTTTTCGAGGTCGGTGGGGCGTCCGCTGCCGACCGGACGCGCGCGCTGGACCGGCACTGGCGGAACGCCCGCGTCGTGGCGTCCCACAACCCGGCCGTCTACAAGGAGCGGCTCGTGGGGGAGTACGCGCTGCACGGGCGCGGACCCGTCGGCGCGTGGGAGAAGTACCACGAGGTGGGGCCGACGCGGTTCTGAGGGGGGCGGCGGCTGTCCGGCGGGCGGGGGCGGCGGCGGCGAGACTCGGCGTGGGCGACACTTCTCGCGTCCCGAGCGCCGAGAAGTGTCGCAGAGCCCGAGTCTCGGCCCCCGCGCGACGAGTCTCGGGGCGTCCGCTACGCCCAGCCGAGCTCGTGCAGGCGCTCGTCGTCGATGCCGTAGAAGTGCCCGATCTCGTGCACGAGGGTGGTGTGCACCTCGTCCTTGAGCTCCTCGACGGTGTCGCACTCGGCCAGGTGCTGCTTGCGGAACACCACGATGCGGTCGGGCAGCTCACCGAAGCCGTACTGCCCGCGCTCGGTCGCCGCGATGCCGTCGTACACGCCGAAGAGCTCTTCGCCGTTCTCCGGCTCGTCCTCGACCACGAACACCACGTTGTCGAGCCCGTCGACCATCTCGTCGGGGAGCAGGTCGAGTTCGTCGGTCACGAGCTGCTCGAAGTCGTCGGCGGACATCTCCATCACGCAGGGATCGTCCCACACCGCCCTGACCACTCGCGGCGAAGCCGCACGGCGCCGGAGGCGCCCAGACAAACACAGAGGGAGAGCCCCGGTTGCGTCACACGCAACTGGGGCTCTCCCTCGACTGGGGTGAATAACGGGTCTCGAACCCGCGACCTCCTAGACCACAACCAGGCGCTCTACCAACTGAGCTATATCCACCATGCACACACCGGCGGACCGGCGCGACCACTCAATAGTAGTACATGCTGCGGGCGGTGCCGACCACCCGTGTCGTCACTCGGCTGCGGGCTGCGCCAGGCGCGGTTCCCACTTCTCGACGACCTCGGCCTGGACGGCACGCACCTCGTCGGTGGTCGGCCCCGGCTCGGCGACGAAGCCCGCGCGGCGGTAGTACTCGAGCTCGCGGATCGACTCGAGGATGTCCGCGAGGGCACGGTGCCCACCGTGCTTCTCCGGAGAGTTGAAGTACACGCGCGGGAACCAGCGGCGGCAGAGCTCCTTGATGCTCGACACGTCGACGCTGCGGTAGTGCAGGTGGCCGTCGACGCGGGGCATGTACTTGGACAGGAACGCACGGTCGGTGCCGATGGTGTTGCCGGCCAGGGGAGCGGTGCCCTCGGCCGGGACGTGCTCGAGGATGTACTCGAGCACCTGGTACTCGGCGTCCGCCAGGCTGACGCCGTTCGGGATCTCCTCGATGAGCCCCGACGTGACGTGCATGTTCGTCACGAACTCGTTCATGTTGTCGAGCGCGGACTGGTCCGGCTTGATCACGATGTCGAATCCGGGGTGCACGGGCTCGAGGTCGAAGTCGGTGATGACCACGGCCACCTCGACGAGTTCGTCGACCTCGAGGTCGAGGCCGGTCATCTCGCAGTCGATCCAGACGAGGCGGTCATTCGCGGTTGCCATGTGCACGATCCTATTCCCGGCCCGCGCGCGCCCCGTGCGCAGGTGGTGCGCGGCCGGTGCGGGGGCGCGTCCGCGGCTGCGTCCGCGGCTGGTGCGCGGTCGCGTCCCCGAACCCGCGAGCGGGCGAAATGCCCGGGCCGCGTCGCGAGGCACCCTGGTGTTTCGCCCGCTCGCGGGCGCGGCCGTGCCGGAGGCGCGTGGGGCGGTGGTGGTGACGGCCTGGAGGCCCGATGGCGGTCCGTCGGGCGGGTGTCGGGCCTCCCGGCTGGTCGCGTCCAGCGCGCGCACCGTGAGCGGGCGAAATGCCGGGGTTGCGCGGCGGGGTGGCGGGGTATTTCGCCCGCTCGGCGAGACGCTCGGGAGGGGGCTGCGCTCCGGCCACTCCGCGCTTCCGCGAGCGGGCGGAATGCCACGGCCACGGCGGGAGGCACCCGGGCATTTCGCCCGCTCGCGGAGGCGGAGGCGGAGGGGACCGTGGTGGTGACTGCCTGGAGGCCCGGTGGCGGTCCGTCGGACTGGCGCCGCGCCTCCAGGCTGGTCGCGCCCAGTGCGCAGAGCGCGAGCGGGCGAAATACCCGGGCCACGTTGCAGGGGACTCAGGCATTCCGCCCGCTCGCGGCCAGCTGGGCGGACGACGGAGGGCGGACGTGCGTGCGCCCAGTGCGCAGAGCGCGAGCGGGCGAAATACCCGGGCCGCGTCTGGAGGCACCCGGGTGTTTCGCCCGCTCGCGCAGGAGGGGGGCGGGGCGGGAAGGTGTGCGGCTAGGACATCTCGCCGGCGCCGATCGCCTCGGCCTCGACTCGCTCCGGCTCGGCACCGTCGTCCACGCGGCGCAGGACCTTCGTGGTGCAGAGGATCACGACGAACGCGACGGCGACGGACGCTCCGGCGAAGACGTACGCGGCCGAGGGGGCGTACGCGTCGGCGAGCAGGGTCGCGACGGGCGGGGCGATGGCGCCGCCGATGAAGCGGACGGCCGAGTAGGCGCTCGAGGCGACCGAGCGGGGCAGGTCCGTGGCCTCCATGACGCACTCCGTGAGCACCGTGTTCAGCACACCGAGCACGAGTCCACCGATGATGACGCAGATGATGAGGCCGACCTGCGAGTCCACGACGACGGCCGCGGCGAAGAGGTCGAGTGCCAGCAGGGGCAGCGCGATCTTCAGGACCGTCGTCCTGCGGAGACGGGCGGTGAGCATCGGGGCGACCCAGACGGAGGTGATCGCGAGACCGAGGCCCCAGCCGAAGAACGTGAAGCCGATGCCGAGCGCACCGAAGCCGAGCGGGAACGGCGTGTAGGCGAGCAGGACGAAGAAGCCGATGTTGTAGAAGAGCGCGGTCGCGGCGAGTGCGGCGAGCGCGGGACGGCCGAGTGCGCGGAACGGCGCCGAGAGCTTCGTGGGCGTCGGCTTCTCGAGGCTGCCGGTCTTGAGGAGCGCGACGATGGCGATGAACGCGACGGCCATCAGGGTGGTGACACCGAAGAACGGGCCGCGCCAGCTCACCGACCCGAGCAGGCCGCCGACGAGCGGGCCGACGGCGATGCCGAGGCCGAGCGCTGCCTCGTACAGGATGATCGCCGAGGCGGTCCCGCCCGACGCTGCACCGACGATGGTCGCCAGGGCGGTGGAGATGAAGAGCGCGTTGCCGAGGCCCCAGCCGGCGCGGAAGTCGATGATGCTCCACACACTGTTCGACGTCGCAGCGAGGACCGAGAACACGACGATGAGCGCCAGACCGATGAGCAGGGTGCGCTTCGCGCCGATGCGGCTCGAGACCCAGCTCGTGAAGAACATCGCCACGCCGGTGACGGCCAGGTAGCTCGTGAAGAGCAGCTCGGTCTGCGCCGGGGTCGCCTTGAGCGATCCAGCGATCGCGGGGAGGATCGGGTCGACGAGGCCGATGCCCATGAAGGCGACGACGCAGGCGAAGGCGATCGCCCAGACCGCTGAGGACTGCTTGAGGATGGAGCCGGACTGGCCGGCAGGTGCGTGGGCGTTCACGCGGTGGTCTCCGTTCTGGTGGTGGTGCGCTGGGCGATCAGGACGGACGCGTGGTGCAGCACGTCCCAGTCGTCGTCGGTGAGGTCGGCGAACAACGGGCCGACCGTGTCGGTGAGCGTGGCGCGCCAGGCGGTGAGCCGGGCGCGGCCCGCGTCGGTGATCTCGATGAGCTGGCCGCGGGAGTCGTCGGGGTCGACGCTCCGCGTGACCAGACCGTCGGCGAGCATGCCCGTGACGAGCCGGGTCATCGTGGGCTGCGCCACGCGCGAGGCCGCCGCGAGTTCACCGAGCCGGAGCGGCTCGTCGGACTCGAGGATGCCGAGCGTGCGCCAGACCGCGGCCGACGTGGTGTTGCCCGTCGACTGCGCGGCGCTGCGGATCAGGCGGTTGACGGAGACGAGGAGCGTCTCGATCGTCTGCGCACGCGTTGTTTCCATAGCTGAACTATATAGCAATGCTATGCATTGCGCAACAGACCGGAACAGGCCGCAACAGGCACCGCCTGGTAGAAGGGACGCATGAGCGACATCACCATCCACGAAGGCGACGAGTACACCGCGATCTTCCACGGCGGACCCTTCGACGGCACGACCGACACCCGCACCGCGACGAGCGACGCGCTGGACGACGAGGTCACGGTGTTCGCCGACGTCGAGGGCCTGCAGACGGCCTTCACCTACCGCGCCACCAAGTCCCGTCAGGTCCTCGACCAGACCTCGGTCGAGTTCACGTACGAGCCGGGGGAGTCCGACCCGGTGGACGACCTCGCCGACCGCGGCGACCGCAGCGGCGAGTTCGACCGGGAGTAGAACCCCGCGCCGACGCGTTGCACGGTCACATGCAGCTCGACCTCTGGACGTCCGCCTTCTGTGCGCCGTGCGCCGCCGCCCGCCGGGTGTCGGCCGAGGCGTCGGCGCTCGTCCCCGGGCTCGCCGTGACCGAACGCGACGTGGCGTCGTACCCCGACGACGCAGAGGACCTCGGCATCCGTTCCACGCCCACGATCATCGTGCGGCGGGAGGACGGGGTCGAGGTCTTCCGTTCACCCGGGGTCCCCACCCGCGACCAGCTCCTGCTGGCGATCGCCAAGGCCCTCTGACCCGGCTGCGCCCGCAGCGCTGCCGGCGGCCGCCACGCGCTCGCCGACCGCGCCGCCCGCCGCCCGCTGCGACGTCGGCGCCGCCACCACGACCGGCTCCGGCGGGTCGACCAGCGCCCTGGCCTTCCGCGCCAGCCGCTTCGTCGTCCGGATCGGCGCCCCGATCACGAGCGCGAGCCAGCCCAGCGCCGAGCGGTCCGATCCGCCCAGGGCGTTCTTCCGCTCCCAGGCCCGGCGCAGCACCCCGCCTCGGCTACGACGTGCGGGTTCCCGGTCGACGAGCGTCCCAGCGTCGCGCTGCGCCATGAGCTCGGTGAGCCGGCGCTGCCAGTCGTCGTCCGACGCCGGGTGGAAGTAGTTGTCCTGCGTCCAGCTCGGTCGGACCGTGCCGAACCGGCCGTCCACCAGGTCGACCGAGTCGCCCTCGAGGCCGCTCGACACGAACACCTCGTTGATGAGGTGGCGGCCGATGCCGAAGTCTGTCAACGTCAGCGCGGGCACACCACGTGCGGCCGCTTCGAGCACCGCGGTCGAGCTGATCGTCACGAGGGCCACCGCACGGTCGAGGTGTTCGGCCATCGGCCCGCTCTCGACCACCAGGTTCGCCGGTGCGTCGGCCGGCACGAGGTCGGGGTAGGGGTGTTCCTCGCGGTGCGTCTGGTGTTCGCCGGCGGCCGCGCGGGTCTTGACCACGATGCGCCACTCCGGGTGCTGCCGTGCGGTCGCGACGAGCCACTGCACGACGAGGGCCCGGTCGACGCGCTCCAGCGGGACGCTCGGCTGGGCGGCGAAGACGACGGCGTCGCGGACGTGTGCGCCGGGCGCACCGGGCGCGCCCGTACTGGCGATCGCAGTCGCGCCCGTACTGGCGATCGCAGTCGCGCCCGTGCTGGCGCTGGCGCTGGCGCTCGCGCTCCGGGCGAAGGGCAGCGTGGCGAGCGCGAAGTGCGGCTCGACACCGCCCTCGATGGCCATCTCCTCGTACGCCTGCACCTCGCGGTGGCTGTGCAGCACGAACAGGTCGGCCCGCGCACGGAAGAAGATGCCCTTCCACTTCGCCGGGAACGAGATGCCCGGCAGGCCGGACACCAGCACCGGCCGGTCCGGGATCCGGCGGTGCACCTCGTCGATGACGAGTTCGGCGACCGGGCCGATCAGGGACACGAGGACGGCGTCGGGCGGATCGACGCGGAGCTCCTCGACGACGGCGTCGACGTCCTTCGGCGTCGGCGGATCCGTCCGCAGGTGCGCGAGTCGTGCGTCGAGCCCGCGGAACGCCGAGCGCAGCTGCTTCGCGCTGGCCGAACGCGGCGTCGCGACGGTCCGCAGGTCGAGGTCCCAGCCGGCCGGTGCCGCGGCGAGCAGGTGGGCGCCCCACTTGGCGAACGAGTCGGTGTCGACCAGGGCGACCACACGTCGGCCGCGGGGTGACGGGCCGGACGGGAGGCGCGCCTCCCGTCCGACGGTCGACGCACCCCCGTCAGCCGGCACGTCCAGGGCGCCGGTCTCGTCGACCGGGCCGCTCACGTGCCCTCTGCTCACGTGGTCTCCGCTCACGCGCCGACGCGGCGCAGCTTCGCGAGCGGCGCCCGCTCGCCGGCGGTCGGATGGGTGCTGCATACGCTCACGCGCCGACGCGGCGCAGCTTCGCGAGCGGCGCCCGCTCGCCGGCGGTCGGATGGGTGCTGCATACGCTCACGCGCCGACGCGGCGCAGCTTCGCGAGCGGCGCCCGCTCGCCGGGGGGNNCAGCTTCGCGAGCGGCGCCCGCTCGCCGGCGGTCGGATGGGTGCTGCATACGCTCACGCGCCGACGCGGCGCAGCTTCGCGAGCGGCGCCCGCTCGCCGGGGAAGATCCGCTTCACCCCGTCACCGAGCGCGGTCTCGATGATCCGGATGTCCCGCGCCAGGGTCTTCAGGCCGTGCGGCTCGAGCGAGGCCGCGTGGTCCGAGCCCCACATCGTGCGGTCGAGCGTGATGTGCCGTTCGACCGCGGTGGCGCCGAGGGCGACGGCGGCGATCGAGATCTGCAGGCCCGGCTCGTGGCCGGAGTACCCGACGGGCACGGCCGAGTAGCGGTGCGCGAGGGTGTCGATCATGCGCAGGTTCGCCTCCTCGGCGGGGAGCGGGTACGTCGACGTGGCGTGCATGAGCACGAGGCGGTCGGTTCCGAGGACGTCGACGGCGGCGTCGATCTGCTCGAGCGTCGACATGCCCGTCGACAGGATGACGGGCTTGCCGGTGGCGGCGACGGCCGCGAGCATCCCGAGGTCGGTCACCGACGCCGAGGCGATCTTGTACGCGACGACGTTGAGGTCCTCGAGGAAGTCCACCGACGGCTCGTCCCAGGGCGAGGCGAACCAGTCCAGGCCGCGCAGCGTCGCGTGGTCGCCGATCTCGATGTACTGGTCGCGGTCGAACTCGACGCGGTAACGGTACTCCAGGTAGGTCATCTCGCCCCACGGGGTGCTGCGGGGCGTGTTCTTCATGTGCTCGGGCGTGGAGATCGCCGGGGTGCGCTTCTGGAACTTGACGGCCTGCAGTCCGGCGTCGGCGGCGACGTCGATGAGCTGCTTGGCGATGTCGACGTCACCGTTGTGGTTGAGGCCGATCTCGCCGATGAGGTACGCGGGGTGGCCCGCGCCGATCGTGGACGTGCCGATGGTGACGGTCATGGTGCTCCGTTCAGTGCGGGGGCTGCCCGCGTCGGGGATGGGTCGTGGTCCGGGGCGTGGATCGGAACGGCGGCTGCGCGGGCGTCGGCCGTGGCGTGCTCTTCGGTTGCGGCCGTGGCTTCGGCCGTGGCGTCGGCCGCGATCAGGTCGGTCTCGTCGTCGATGTCGATCGCGCCGGCGGGGTCGACGGCGATGAGTTCGACGCGGCCGTGGAAGCGGTGCCGGTGCTGCCGGAAGCCGTCGGTCCGCATGACGTACGAGGCGCCGGTCTCGCGGTACTCGGCCGCGCGGTCCTGGCGACGCGGACGGGTGGCCGCGTCGTGGTTCACGGCGACGGCGGAACCGTCGTCGGCGATGCGCCACAGGAACGCGTGCGACGGCGCTGCGGCGAACACGACGTCGGCGTGCCCCTCTGAGACGCGCCGGATCGCCGTGTCGAGGTCGTCCGGGTCGATGAACGGCGAGGTCGCCTGCAGGAACACCAGGACCTCGGGCAGCGCATCGCCGGCGGCCTCGAGTTCGTCGAGCACGTGGAGCAGCGCGGACTCCGACGATGCCTGGTCGCCCGCGAGATCGGCCGGCCGTCGGACCACGTCGGCGCCGGCGGCGCGGGCCTCGGCGGCGATGGCGTCACCGTCGGTCGTGACGACCACGGCGTCGATCAGTGCTGCGCTGCGTGCCGACTCCACGGCCCGACGGACGAGCGACCGACCTCCGACCGTCCGGAGGTTCTTGCCCGGGATGCCCTTCGAGCCGGCGCGTGCGGGGACGACGGCGAGGACGGTGGCAGAGGAGTGCATCCCCCGCACGGTACGAAGCGCGGGTGTCCCGGAGGCGAACTGCGGGCAGACGACGGCCGAACCGTTCCGGAACCGCTCGAGCGGCGGGTCCCGGTTAGAATCGACGTCGCTCGCCTCCGTAGCTCAGTGGATAGAGCAGGTGGTTTCTACCCACCGTGCCGCGGGTTCGATTCCTGCCGGGGGCACGACGCGAACGGGCCGCCATCCGATCGGATGGCGGCCCGTTGCTCGTTCGTGGGGGTGCTGGGTGCTGGGTGTCCGTGCCCGTTACTCGTCGTCGTCCGCGGCGCGGCGACGGAGTTCGGAGGCGCTGATCGGCTGCGTGTACGGCGCCTCGGACGTCTCGCTCGCGTCGGTGGGCTCTGCCGGGGCCTGGGTGATGCGGGTCGGGATCGACGTCGTGTTCGTCGTGCCCGGCGTCTCGACCTTCGGAGCCGGAGCGGACGCCGGGGTCGTCGGTGCACCCGGGGTGGTCGGTGTCCCCGGGTTCGTCGGGACGTCGTTGGCGGGCGTCCGGTTGACGTGGGCGTCGGCCGAGGTCGGCGCAGGTGTCGCGACGGTGGACGGTGCGGGACGGTCGGTGCCGCGGGCCGGGGTCACCCGGTCGGAGGTCACCCGGTCGGAGGTCACCCGGTCGGTGTCGCCGAAGGCCTTGGTGACGGCGTCGTCGTCCACCACCTCGGTGTCGTCGGTGCCGCGGCTCGGGGTCGAACGTGCGGGTGACGTGGGGGTTCCGAGTGCCGGGCGCACGGGCGGTGCGGCGTCGTCGCCGTAGACGCGGGTGGTGTTCTCGCCGTACGAGCGGGTGGCGTTGGCGTCCGACCCACCGCGGTTCACCGAGAACCCGGGTCCTGCGGCGGGAGCGGCGGCAGCTGCGGCAGCGGGAGTGCCACCGGCGGGCGCCGACCCGGCGTTGGCCGGGGCCGACGGCGCGGAGGCGGGCGTGGTTCCCGGACGCTGTGCCGGACGCAGGGAAGTCGTCGTCGGCGTCGGGCGCTCGACGGGAGCCGCCGGGGCGGGAGCAGCCTGGGTCGGGGTCTGCGGTCGGGCGGCGCCGTTCTGGTCGGCGTTCCAGTCCTGCTGGCGCTTGATCAGATCGGCGTCCGGGTCAGGGGACTCGAACTTCCAGCGCTCGAGGTCGGCCTTGAAGAGCTTGCGTGCGCGGCCCGGACGGGCCTGCCACTCGAGCAGGCGGTCGCGGAACTCGGCGAGCGACTGGTCAGCCTGGAAGCTGAAGGTCGACGAGTTCTTCTTGATGTCGGCGATCTCGTGCTGCGCCCAGCTGGCGGCAAGGGGCGCACCCTGCACGGGGAGCAACCGGAGCCGGATGTCGGCGTCCTCCGCCAGGTGGTCCGCGTAGCCGCGTTCGTCGTGCCCGAGCGAGCCCCAGGCAGCGGCCTTGCGCGCCGCGGAGATGATCGCCGCGACGGCGGCGTTCTTCGACTCGCGCTCCTGCAGGGCGACGACCCGCTTGGTCGCACCCCGTCCGATGAGTGCCGCGATGACGCCGGCGACGACGATGGCGACGAAGGGGATCGCGGCACCCGAGATCACCCGCCACCCGTCGTCGGACGAAGTCCAGTCGGTCAGGTCGTTCCACCAGTCCATGCGCGCACCATACTCACGAAACGGTCAGGCCCCGGGGAGGACGAACGGCGTTCCGCGCATCCGACCCGAGATGATTCCAATCTGGAACATCATGACCAACGGAGGCAGTCCACGGCGTCGTCGGCGGACCACACGTTCGGCAGCTCGACGAACCGACGCTCGGTGGCGACGTAGCGACGGGCGCGGTAGGCGGTGTCACCGGCGACGTCGATGCGGTCGACGTAGCCGACGATCTCGCCGTTGGCGCGGGTCACGCGGCTCAGGTCGTCGCGGACGTCGAGGATTCGGTAGTCGCCGCGCGACCGGGAGAGCGGGACGGTGCGGATCCGCAGTGCGGGTTCGGTCGTGGTCTGCATCGTGGCCTCCTGGTCGGTGTGGTCTCGACGCTACGGGCCACCACCGACACGCCGGGGCTCTGCCGACGCATCGTGGACGGCGGGACGAGCGGTGCGTGCTGTGGAGGGGGTGTCCCCTGTCCAACCCCGCACGGATGTCGGGGAGGTAGGTTGTGGCCATGACCACATTCGTGCTCGCAGGTGGGTGTTTCTGGTGTCTCGATGCCGTGTACCGCACGCTCCAGGGCGTGCAGGACGTGGAGTCCGGCTACATCGGCGGTCGGGTGGAGAACCCATCGTACGAGTTGGTGTGCACGGGCTCGACCGGTCACGCCGAGGCCGTCGCGGTCACCTTCGACGAGACGGTGATCCCGGCCGAGGTCATCCTCGACGTCTTCTTCACGCTGCACGACCCGCGGCAGCTGAACCGGCAGGGCGCTGACGTCGGCACGCAGTACCGCTCGGCGATGTTCCCGGCGGACGACGCGCAGCGCGCGCTCTTCGAGCAGGCGATCCAGCGCGCATCCGACATCTGGGACGGCGGGATCGTCACCACGATCGAGCCGCTCACGACGTTCTACGCGGCGGAGGAGTACCACCAGGACTTCTTCGCGAAGAACCCCGGTCAGGGCTACTGCCTCGCAGTGGCGCTGCCGAAGGTGAACAAGGTCCGCAAGGCCTACAGTCAGTACATCCTGGCGTCCTGATCCTCGGGCGTCGGGGCCACGAGGAGGTGGTCGAACGATGACGAACAACACCGGGACCTGGGTCGCGATCGGTCCGGCGGGTGCGGTGGGCAGCATCCACCGTGCCGCGGACGGCTTCCAGGTCGAGCTCTACGGACGAGGGCGCGCCGGCGGGCTCTACCCGTCGCTCGAGTCGGCGAAGGGCGCGGTCCACGCTGCGCTCGGCCCGCTCGCGGCGCGGCCCGAGTTCCGAGCGCACTAGCGGTCCAGGGCCGGACAGGAGGCCCGGGGGACTCGTCCTCCACAGGTCGCCTGATCGGGTCCACTCGCCACAGATCGAGCCCGGGGCTGCTTCCGCAGCCCCGGGCTCGATGACGATCGACGCATGAACGACATCATCACCGTCTGCGGAATCGTCGCCACGGAACCCCGTCACCTCGTCACCGAGACCGGCATCGCCATCACGAGCCTCCGGCTCGCCTCACCGTCACGTCGATGGGACCGGGCCAGCGCGGCCTGGGTCAACGGTGCGACCAACTGGTACACCGTCACCGCGTTCCGCTCCCTCGCGTCGAACGTGTTCAAGTCCCTGAAGAAGGGCGACCGCATCGTCGTGTCCGGCCGCGTCCGGATCCGCACCTGGGAGCGCGACGGCCGGGGCGGCACGTCGGTCGAGATCGACGCCGACGGCATCGGGCACGACCTGGCGTGGGGCATCAGCAACTGGGTCCGGGTGCCGCGGCAGGTGAACGACACGACGTCGGGGCACGGCGGGGTGCGGGGCGTCGATCCCCGGACCGGCGAGGTGCACGGCGGCGGGCTGGCCGCTGCTCCTGCGCTCGACGGTCAGGCGCACGAGCACGAGTCCGACCACGGGCGCGTGCCCGACCACGAAGACGAGGACGGGGACGAGGACGAGGCCGGGAGCGACCACCGGCTCGACGATGCGGACCCGGTCGGGCCGTCAGAGCGCATGCTCGAACAGGACGGCGCCGCGTTCGACCCCGACGCGCCGGACCACGACGCGCCCCTCGACCGGGTCGCGGCGTGAACCGGGCTGCGGCGTGAACCGGGCCGCCGCGTGAACCGGGCCAGACGCGCCGGACGGTCACCACTTCTGCGCGATCATCGCGATGCCGGACACCTGCTCGGTGTCCCAGTTCCCACCGCGCGGCAGCCCGGCGACCCGGCCGTCGATCTTGAAGGTCGCGCCCTGGATCCGCGGCTTGTTCGTCTGCGTCGCCTTCAGCCCGCGGAACGAGAAGCTCGTGTTCCACGTGCCGTTCAAGCCGGTCTGGCCCTTCCGGTCGCCGACGGTGATGCGCGTGTTCTGCACGGTCGAGTGCACGACGTCGCCGTTCAGTCGGGCGTTCGCCTCGGCGTTGAAGAACAGCCGGCCGTCGAGGTTGAGCTTGAGGGTGCCGATCGTCCTGTGGTTCACGATCATCGTCGCGACGTCGTTCTTGTACCAGCGCATCCCGATCGGCGTGAGCTTGTTCGTCGCCGGACCGAGGTAGCCGTAGGTGAACTTGCCGTTCTGCACGCGCTCCCAGATGTAGCGCGGCTTTCCCTTGCTCTCGGGGGACCCCTTGTCCGACTGGATGCCGAACGAGTAGGCGTTGTTGTGGGCGTCGTGGACGTTGATGTACGACGAGTAGCCCGTGCCGGACCCGTTGGCGCTGATGCTCGCCGTGTAGAGCAGGTACGGGTTCCCCTTCGGGACGGCACCGGCGGCCGATGCCGGCGCGGCCGGTGCGACGAGGGCGACGGTGAGCGCGATCGCTCCGACGAAGGGGAGCGCGAGTCGGCGCAGTCGTGTGGCGTGCCTGGTCATGGTTGTCATCCCGTCCGTGATCCTGGATCGGTCCGCGTCGTGGTGAGCGACGGTCCCCGAGGTGGTTGGCGAGGACAACCTACGTCGTCGCCAGGGATCCCGACAGACCCCCGTCCCGCCGGGTGCGCGAAGCGGCGATCCCGTTCCGGGCGCGCGACGCACCGACGGGGTCACTACACTTGGGGCCGATATGGCTGAGTACATCTACCAGATGGTCCGCGCCCGCAAGGCGGTCGGCGACAAGCTGATCCTCGACGACGTCACGATGTCGTTCCTCCCCGGCGCCAAGATCGGCGTCGTGGGACCGAACGGTGCGGGCAAGTCGACGATCCTGAAGATCATGGCCGGTCTCGACCAGCCGTCGAACGGTGAGGCGAAGCTCACGCCGGGCTTCACCGTCGGCATCCTCATGCAGGAGCCGGAGCTCGACGAGACGAAGACCGTCCTCGAGAACGTCCAGGAAGGCGTCGGCGAGATCCACGCGAAGCTCGCCCGCTTCAACGAGATCTCCGCGCTGATGGCCGAGCCGGACGCCGACTTCGACGCGCTCCTCGCCGAGATGGGCACACTGCAGGAAGAGATCGACGCTGCCGACGCGTGGGACCTCGACTCGCAGCTCGAGCAGGCCATGGCCGCGCTCCAGTGCCCCCCGGGGGACGAGCTCGTCACGCACCTGTCCGGCGGTGAGAAGCGTCGCGTCGCGCTCTGCAAGCTCCTGCTCCAGAAGCCCGACCTGCTCCTGCTCGACGAGCCCACCAACCACCTGGACGCCGAGAGCGTGCAGTGGCTCGAGCAGCACCTGCAGCAGTACCACGGTGCCGTCCTCGCCGTGACCCACGACCGGTACTTCCTGGACCACGTCGCCCAGTGGATCGCCGAGGTCGACCGTGGTCGCCTCTACCCGTACGAGGGCAACTACTCGACGTACCTCGAGAAGAAGCGTGCGCGCCTCGAGGTGCAGGGCAAGAAGGACGCGAAGCTCGCGAAGCGCCTGTCCTCCGAGCTCGACTGGGTCCGCAGCAACACCAAGGGTCGTCAGGCGAAGTCGAAGGCCCGTCTCGCCCGGTACGAAGAGATGGTCACCGAGGCCGAGCGCACCCGCAAGCTCGACTTCGAGGAGATCGTGATCCCCGTGGGTCCTCGTCTGGGCTCGCAGGTCATCGACGCCGAGAAGCTGCACAAGCAGTTCGGTGAGCGCGTCATCATCGGTGACCTGTCGTTCACGCTGCCCCGCAACGGCATCGTCGGCGTCATCGGCCCGAACGGTGTCGGCAAGACGACGCTGTTCAAGACGATCGTCGGGCTCGAACCCCTCGACGGCGGCACGCTGAAGATCGGCGACACCGTCGACATCTCGTACGTCGACCAGAGCCGTGGCGGCATCGACCCGAACAAGAACCTGTGGGAGGTCGTGTCCGACGGGCTCGACTACATCCAGGTCGGCAAGACCGAGATCCCGTCCCGCGCCTACGTTTCGCAGTTCGGGTTCAAGGGCCCGGACCAGCAGAAGCGTGCCGGCATCCTGTCCGGTGGCGAGCGCAACCGCCTGAACCTCGCGCTGACGCTCAAGCAGGGCGGCAACCTGCTGCTGCTCGACGAGCCGACGAACGACCTGGACGTCGAGACCCTCGGCAGCCTCGAGAACGCCCTGCTCGAGTACCCCGGTTGCGCCGTGGTCATCACCCACGACCGGTGGTTCCTCGACCGCATCGCGACCCACATCCTGGCGTGGGAAGGCCTCAACGAGGACGGCACGCCGAACTGGTACTGGTTCGAGGGCAACTTCGAGGCGTACGAGGAGAACAAGATCGAGCGCCTCGGTGCCGACGCCGCGAAGCCCGGGCGCGCGACGTACCGCAAGCTCACCCGCGACTGACCCGCGTGGCGAGACTGCACGCTCCCATCCGCATGCGGTGGAGCGACATCGACGCCTACGGCCACGTCAACAACTCCGCGATGCTGCGCCTGCTCGAAGAGGCGCGCATCGTGGGGTTCTGGGGTCCGGACGAGGGTGAGCTGTCGGCGGACGGCAGCCTGCCCGAGCCGATCATCGACGGTCGGCCGGGCTCCGGCACGATGACGGTGATCGCCGGACAGCGCCTCGAGTACCTCGCGTCGATCCCGTACCTGCGCCAGCCGCTCGACATCCAGATGTGGATCGGGCGGCTCGGCGGGGCGAGCGTCGACGTGTCGTACGAGGTCTGGTCCCCGGTCGGGCAGCAGCCGGCCGAGCTCTACACCCGGGCGACGACCGCGCTCGTCATGGTGGACGCCGCCACGAACCGTCCTCGGCGGCTGACCGCGGCCGAGCGTGCGGCGTGCGAGCAGTACCTCGAGTCCCCGGTGGAGTTCAGCCGCCCGTAGGGACCCGCATCATGCCCTCCTGCGCCACGGTCGCCAGCAGGCGTCCGTCGCGGGAGAACATCCGGCCGAACGCGAGCCCCCGGCCGCCCTGCGCGCTGGGGGACTCCTGCGTGTACAGGATCCACTCGTCGGCCCGACCGTCGCGGTGCCACCACATCGCGTGGTCGAGGCTGGCGCTCTTCACGCCGGGCGTGCCCCAGGCGACGCCGTGCCGCCGCATGATCGGTTCGAGGATCGACAGGTCGCTGGCGTACCCGAGGACCGCACGGTGCAGCGCCGGGTCGTCCGGCAGGTCGCCCTGCACACGGAACCAGACCGCCTGGTGCGGCACGTGCTCGCCCTGCACGTCGACGAACACCGGTCCCTCGACGTGCCGCAGGTCGATCGAGCGCTCGGCCCAGGCCTTGGCGACGGGGTGGTCGATGGTGGAAAGGATCGACGCGGCGGACGGCAGCGACTCCGGTGACGGCGTGTCCACCGGGTACGGGTCATGGTGCTCGACCCCGGTGTCCGGCACCTGGAACGACGCGATCATCGAGAAGATCGGAACTCCGCGCTGGTAGGCCTGCACGCGCCGCGTCGCGAAGGACCGACCGTCGTGGATGCGTTCGACGCCGAAGGTGATCGGCACGTCGATGTCGCCGGGGCGCAGGAAGTACCCGTGCATCGAGTGGATGTCACGCCCCTCGATGGTGGCCTGCGCGGCGACGATGCACTGGGCGAGCACCTGGCCGCCGAACACCCGCCCGCCGGGGGACCAGTGGTTCGCGCCGGTGAGGATCGTCTCACCCGTGCTCGCACCGGTGTCCTCGAGTCGGAGGGTCCGCAGGAAGTCGGGTTCGCCGTTCACGTGGTGCAGTCTACGAACACAGGGTGCGCCGGTAGGATCGGTTCGACATGGGCACCTCGTTCACGCTTCCCGACGCCGCCTCCCTCGGGGACCTCCGCACGTACCTCGGACGTGCCGCTCGGATCGAGGACGGTTCGGTCCGGTTCATCGCCGACTCCGGTGTCCTCGCGGTCTACACGGCGATCCTGTACCCCCTCGGACTCCTCGACGAGCTGCCGACGGTGCTCGGCCTCCGCACGTTCTCGCTCACCGAGCCCGCGACGATCGACGCCGTGGTGCCGCTGCAGTCCCTGCTCGAGCGGCTCCGGCTCCTCGCCGAGGCACAGGACGCCGAGCACGCCGACGGCGCCGACCCGACGCGGGCCACCCCGATCGAGGTCGAGCTCCCGCACGAGGTCCACACCGTGACGTGGGCGGCGATCTCCCCGCCCCGTGGCGGATGGGTGCCGCTGCCCGACGTCTCGCCGGAGCTGCTGCGCCGCGCCACCCGTGACGGCATCGCCGAGGTCGCCGACGCCGTCCCGACCAACGCGGGTGAGGCGATCATCCGCAAGGTGCGATCCGAGGTCTGGGGCCGTCCGGTGCCGGGCATCGAGCACCTGCCCGCTGGTGCGGGCTTCGCGGGGGAGAGCCTCGGCTTCCTCGGGCACGACCCGGTCCGCCTGTTCGAGACCGGTCCGTGGAGCCGTCTGACGACGTCGCGTGGGCACGTGCTCGTCAAACGCCGCGCCTGGACCCTGAACCTGTAGCGAACGTCACGTCCTGGCCAGGTGGTTGGCTGGCCGCATGCACGTCTTGCTCACCGGTGCGTCCGGGTACATCGGTTCCTCTGTCCTCCGCGCCCTCGTCGCCCACGGGCACGAGGTGACCGCCATCGTCCGCTCCGACGAGAAGGCGCAACACGTGCGTGACGCCGGTGGGCACGCCCTCGTCGGGGACGTCACCGACACCGAGGCCGTCGAACGGCTGCTGCACGAGACCGACGGCGTCGTCCACACGGCGTCCGCGCCCGACGTCGACCCGGACTTCACCGCGACGGTCCTGCGCGCGTCCGCCGGCACACCGAAGCCGTTCGTGCACACCGGCGGCATCTTCACCTTCGGCAACTCGACGGACATCTCCGAGCAGTCCCCGATCGATCCGCCCGAGCTGACGTCGTGGCGCACGGCGAACGAGGCTGCCGTGCGGGCGAGTGACGTGCGGACCACGATCGTCGCCCCGGGCATCGTGTACGGGCGAGGTGCCGGCATCCCCGCGATGTTCGTCAGCGACGGCACCCAGCCGGTCACGCTGGTCGGTGACGGCTCGCAGCGCTGGACCACGGTGCACGTCGACGACCTCGGCGAGCTCTACGTCCTCGCGCTGGAGCGTGCCGAGCTGGACGGGTACATCGTCGCCGCGACCGGGGACAACCCGACGGTGCGCGAGCTCGCCGAAGCGGGGGCGCACGGCGCACCGGTCGTGGCCGAGAGCGTCGATGCTTCGCGCGAGCGACTCGGTGGGGCCTTCGCCGACGCGCTGCTCCTGCACCAGGAGGCGTCCGGAGCCCACGCCCGCTCCGCCTTCGGCTGGAACCCGACGCACCCGTCCCTGGTCCAGGACCTCGCCACCGGCTCGTACGCGCGCTGAAGGCGGACGAACGGCCCTTGACGACGGCGTCAGCGCCGTCGAGGTTCCACAACACGCCGCACGCCGTTCGCCGAGGTTCCACGAACGGGACGAAGCGCCGCCGAGATGTGCAGATTTCGGAACCTGGGCGGCAGTCGGAACCTGGACGGCAGTCGGAACCTGGGCGGCTGAAGAGCAGGCGTCAGTCGAAGGTGTTCGTCATGGCGTGCGCGGCGCGGTCGAGGTACGCCCAGAGCTCGGCCTCGTCGAGGGGTGCGAGCTGCAGGGACTCGACGGCCTCGCGCATGTGGTGCAGCCAGCGCTCGCGGGCCTCGGACGTGATGCGGAACGGGTTGTGCCGCATCCGGAGCCGGGGGTGTCCGCGCTCCTCGCTGTAGGTGCCCGGCCCGCCCCAGTACTGCTGCAGGAAAGCCGACAGGCGCCAGATCGCGCCCTCGAGGTCGTCGGCCGGGTACATCGGCCAGATGACGTCGTCCTGCTGCACGCCCTCGTAGAAGCGGCGCACGAGCCGGTCGAAGGTCGGGGCGCCACCGATGCGGTCGAAGAGCGAGCCGGTGGCCGAGGCGCCGTGCTCGCCGACCCGAAGCGTGATGGGCTGCGCCGGAACACCCGGCACGCCGGGCATGCCGAGACCAGCCCCGCCGGGGCCACTGCTCGGAGGTGTGGGATCGGTCACTGGGAGTCCTTCCCACCGTCGTGGTGGTCGTCGGTGCGGATGGGCTGCCCGAGCACGTTGCGCTTGGTGCGTCGCGGCTTGGTCGGTGCCGGGGTGGGCCGCGTCTGCACGGACCGCAGGCCGTTGATCGAGGTCGCGTTCTCCCAGCCCTCGGGCATGATCATCGCCATCGCCGGCAGGGTGATGCCGAGCTCGTCGACGGCGTGCTTCAGGCGGGCGCGGAGTTCGCGGCCGACGACGTCGAGCTCGGAGGCGCGGGTCTTCACGACGAGGCGGAACACCATGCCGTCGGGGGAGACCGACTGCAGCCCCCAGATCTCGGGCTTCTCGACGATGCGCTGGCGCCAGCGGGGCTCCTGCGACATGGTGACGGCGGCCGCGAGCAGGGCGTCCTGCACGGCGTCGATGTCGGTGTCGTAGGGGACGGTGATGTCGACGAGGACGCGCGACCAGCCCTGGGACAGGTTGCCGACGCGCAGGATCTGCCCGTTCGGCACGAACCACAGGATCCCGTTGACGTCGCGCACCTGCATGACACGGAGTCCGACGTTCTCGACGACGCCCGTGGCCTGCCCGGTGTCGACGACGTCGCCGACGCCGGCCTGGTCCTCGAGGATCATGAAGATGCCGGACAGCAGGTCCTTCACGATCGACTGTGCGCCGACGGCGAGGCCCGCGGCGACGAGCGACGCGCCACCGACGATGCCGACGGCGGCGTCCGGGATCGCCACGGGGATGATGATCGCAAGGGCCACCACCACGACGATGACCGTCGCGAGGTTCTCGAGCACGCTGCCCAGGGTGCGGGTCCGCTGCACCACGCGCGCGGTCTGGACCGGCGACGCGATGAGTGCCTGCGTGTCCTCGGCGCCTTGACGCTTCTTCACGCCGTTCACGACACGGTCGACGATCTGCTTGATCATCCGGCGGAGGATCACGCGCAGGATGATCGCCGCGATGATCGTGATCACGATCGTGATCGGGATGTGCCAGGCGTCGACGAACTGGGTGAACGCGTTGGATGCCCACTTCGGGACGTCGGAGGTCTCTGCAGCCAAGGTCATATCCGGTCGATGCTAAAGGCGGGGCCTCGGCGTTCCATGAGGAACGCCAAGACCCCGCCGATCAGTCACTCGAGCTCAGGCGTCGGCAGCCTGCACCCGGAGCGCACGCTCCGTGCCCGCGACGCTCTCGGACACGATCCGCCGCAGCGCCGGGGTCTCCGGGTGCGCCTCGAGCCACGCGTGGGCGGCGTCGCGGAGCTCGGCCGACGCGAGCGGCGCCGGGTAGAGGCCCGAGACGATGGTGTCGGCCATGTGGTAGCTGCGCTCGGCCCACATGCGGGTGAGCACCTCGAAGTACTTCGGCACGAGGCCTTCGAGCACGACAGGGCTGTTCACGTGCTGGAACCCGACCGTGGTCTGGCGCACGATCGCGTTCGGCAGCTCGGAGGAGTCGACGAGCGACGCGAAGGCGGCCAGCTTGCCCTCGGCGGTCGGGATCGTCGCACGGGCGCGGGCCGCGGCCTGCTCACCCGACGCGGTCTTGTCGGCCGCGAGTTCGGCGTCGACCTCGGCATCGGAGGCGGCACCGGCGAGCACGAGGCCCTCGAGCAGCTCCCAGCGCAGGTCGGTGTCGATCTCGAGCCCGTTCAGTGTGACCGAACCGTCGCGCAGCCCCTGCAGGGTGGCGACGTGCTCGGGCGTCGACGCGATCTGTGCGAAGAACTTCACGAACTGGAACTGGGCGTCCGACCCGGCCTCGGCCGAGGCCGCGAGCTGCCAGAGCGTCTCGCCCACCGTGCGGACCGTGGCGTCGACCTTCGACGGCGCCACGTAGTTGCGCGTCGTCAGGAGCAGCTGCGACAGGGTCGTGCGGATGGTCGTCGACTCGGATTCGGTCGCGATGTTGCCGAGCGCGAGCCGGACGTAGTCGCTGGCGGGCGATTCGGCGTCGCGCGTGGCATCCCACATCGCACCCCACACGATGGAGCGCGCGAGCGGGTTCGCGATGGCCGCGAGGTGCTCGATCGCCGTCGTGCGGGACTGCTCGTCGAGACGGATCTTGGCGTAGGCCAGGTCGTCGTCGTTGAGGAGCACGAGGTCGCCGCGCTGCACGCCGACGAGCTCGGGGACCTCGGTGCGTGCGCCGTCGACGTCGATCTCGACGCGGTGCACGCGCTCGAGCTTGCCGCCGGACGACGCGGTGTCGGCACCGAACGGCGCGGAGTCGTCCGTCCCGAAGGAGTAGACGCCGATGGCCAGGCGGTGCGGGCGGAGCGTCGGGTAGTCGGCCGGCGCTTCCTGCAGGACGGCGAACGCGGTGATCGCGCCGGACGCGTCGACCTCGATCTCCGGGCGGAGCGTGTTGACGCCCGCGGTCTCGAGCCAGAGCTTCGACCACTCGGACAGGTCGCGGCCGCTGGTGGCCTCGAGCTCGACGAGCAGGTCGCGCAGCTCGGTGTTCGAGTGGTGGTGCTTCTTGAAGTAGGCCGAGACGCCGGCGAAGAACGCGTCGATGCCGACCCACGCCACGAGCTGCTTCAGGACGGAGCCGCCCTTGGCGTACGTGATGCCGTCGAAGTTGACCTGGACGTCCTCGAGGTCGTTGATCGTCGCGACGATCGGGTGGGTCGAGGGGAGCTGGTCCTGGCGGTAGGCCCAGGACTTCTCCATCGCCTGGAACGTGGTCCAGGCCTCGGTCCACTCGGTGGCCTCGGCGGTGGCGATCGTGGAGGCCCACTCGGCGAACGACTCGTTCAGCCACAGGTCGTTCCACCACTTCATGGTGACGAGGTCGCCGAACCACATGTGGGCGAGCTCGTGCAGGATCGTGACGACCCGGCGCTCCTTGATGGCGTCGGTCACCTTCGAGCGGAAGACGTAGGTCTCGGTGAACGTGACCGCGCCCGCGTTCTCCATCGCGCCGGCGTTGAACTCCGGCACGAAGAGCTGGTCGTACTTCTCGAACGGGTACGGGACGTCGAACTTCTCCTCGTAGTAGGCGAAGCCCTTCTTCGTGGTCTCGAACACGTACTCGGGGTCGAGGTACTCGGCCAGCGACTTGCGCGCGAAGACGCCGAGCGGGATGGTGCGGCCGTCGCTGCTCGTGAGTTCGTCGCGGACGACCTCGTACGGGCCGGCGATGAGCGCCGTGATGTAGCTCGAGATGGTCGCGGTGGGCGGGAAGGCCCAGGTCGCGTTCTCACCGTCGACGTGGGGCTCGGGCGTCGGGGAGTTCGACACGACCTGCCACCGTGACGGCGCCGTCACGGTGAAGGAGAACTGTGCCTTGAGGTCGGGCTGCTCGAACACCGCGAACATGCGGCGCGAGTCGGGGACCTCGAACTGGGAGTACAGGTACACCTCGTCGTCCACGGGATCGACGAAGCGGTGCAGGCCCTCGCCGGTGTTCGTGTACAGCGCGTCGCTGACGACCACGAGCTCGTTCTGCTCCTGCAGGTCGTCGAGCTGGATGCGGACGCCGTCGTTCACCGCGGCGACGTCGAGCGCGGTGCCGTTCAGGGTGACGGAGTGCACGGTCTTCGTGATCGCGTCGATGAACGTGGACGCACCGGCGGTCGCGGTGAAGCGCACGCGGGTGGTGCTGCCGAACGTCTCGGCGCCGCGGGTCAGGTCGAGCTCGACGTCGTACGTCTGCACGCTGACGATGCCGGCACGTTCCTGGGCTTCGGTTCTGGTGAGGTTCTCTCCGGGCACGCAACGCTCCATCTTCGCTGAGGACGCGGACGATCGTGGTCCGCGAGGGGGAGTCCCGGCACGGCGTCGTGCACCGGCGGGACGGTCATCCCCAGCCTAGCGACGCCGCGTACGCTCGGAGCGTGAGCGAGACGACTGTGGACAAGACGACGGAACACACGACGGAACACCCGACCGAACGCACCACCGTGGAGTTCTGGTTCGACCCGAACTGCCCCTGGGCCTGGATGACGAGCCGCTGGGTGGGCGAGGTCGCCGAGCACCGCGACCTCGACGTCACGTGGAAGGTGATGAGCCTGTTCGTCCTGAACGAGGACCAGGACATCCCCGACGAGTACCGCGAGCGCATCCACAAGGGGCAGCTCTACCCGCGCATCGTCACGGCGGCGCGGCTCCGGCTCGGCCAGGACATCGTGAAGCCGCTCTACGACGCCCTCGGTGAGCACATCCACCACCGCCAGGAGCAGGACCCCGACCAGGTGGTCCCCGCCGTGCTCGCGGAGCTCGGCCTCGACGCCGACCTGCTCGAGTACGCCTGGACGGACGAGGTCGACGCCGCCGTGCGCGTCAGCCACCAGGACGGCATCGACCGCGTCGGACAGGACGTCGGCACGCCCGTCATCGCCGTCGCCGGCACCGCGTTCTTCGGCCCGGTCATCTCCCCGGCACCCAAGGGCCAGGAAGCGCTCGACCTGTGGGACGGCGTCGTCGCCGTGGCGAAGTACCCCGGCTTCTTCGAGCTCAAGCGCTCGCGCACCGTCGGCCCGGTCTTCGACACCACCGACTGACGGGAGGCGCGGCTCGCCCCCGCCCCTCGGCTCGCGTCAGGCGAGCGGCAGGCGCATGAGCGTCAGGTCCAGCCAGCGGTCGAACTTGCGCCCGACCTCGGGCACGACCGCGACCGTGCTAAACCCGAGCTTCTCGTGCAGGGCGATCGACCCGGTGTTCGTGCTGCAGATCCCGGCCATCATGACGTGCCGGCCCTCGGCGGTCGCCCGCTCGACGAGCGATCGCATCAGGGTCGAGGCGATGCCCCGACCGCGGAACGACTCGACCACGTAGACGCTGTGCTCGACGGTCAGCCGGTACCCGTGGTGCGGCCGCCACTGCGAGTACGTGGCGTATCCGGCCACAGTGCCGTCGACCTCGGCGACGAGCACGGGGTACCCGTCGCCCTGCCGCTCGGCCAGCCAGCCGTCGAAGTAGGCGCGGGGGTGCGGGGTCTCCTGCCAGATGGCGGTGGAGTGCAGCACGGCGTCGACGTGCAGGGCGTGCACGACGTCGAGGTCGCCGGGTCCGCAATCGCGCACCACGACCGGATCCGTCCCGTTCGTCGCATATGCTGTCGTCATGTCTCACATCGTAGACGACGAGCCGGGTCTCGCGGAACGGGCCCTCGGCGAGCGCCTCCAACGCCTGCGCACCGAACGCAAGTGGAGCCTCACCGAGCTCGCCGAGGAGTCCGGTGTCTCCCGCGCGATGATCAACCGCGTCGAGCGCGGGGTGTCGAGCCCCACCGCGACGATCCTCGGCCGGCTCTCCGGCGCCTTCGGCCTGACGATCTCGCAGCTCCTCGACGAGGCCCTCGAGCACGAGGTGCCCAGGGCGACCGACCCCGACGACGCACGTGGCATCCAACGCGGCGCGACCGCGGAGTCCTGGACCGATCCCGACACCGGGTACCGCCGCCGTCCGGTCTCGAGTGCGGCGTTCCCCGCGGACGTCACCGAGGTGCGCCTCCCGGCCGGCCGCGAAGTGGCCTACCCGGCGTCCGCCTACGCGTTCCTGCGGCACTGCATCTGGGTCGTCGACGGCGTGCTCGAGCTCGTCGTCGGCGGCGAGCCGACGCGGCTCGCCGCGGGGGACCGGATCGAGCTCGGTGACCCCGCCGACGTGGTCTACCGGAACCCGGGCGAGGGGCCCACGCGGTACGTCGTCGTGGTGGTCCGGGGGCAGTAGTCGCAGGAATAGGATCGGTTCCATGCGCATCCACCTCGGAACGGACCACGCCGGCCTCGAGTTCAACCAGACCCTCGCAACGCACCTGACCGAAGCCGGGCACGAGGTCGTGGACCACGGACCGACCGAGTACGACGCGCTCGACGACTACCCCTCGTTCTGCATCAACGCCGCGCACGCCGTGGTGCAGGACCAGCGGGCCGGCGTCCAGGCGCTCGGCGTCGTGTTCGGCGGCTCCGGCAACGGTGAGCAGATCGCCGCGAACAAGGTCGAGGGTGTCCGCGCAGCGCTCGTCTGGAACGAGTCGACCGCACTCCTCGCACGCCAGCACAACGACGCCAACGTCATCTCGATCGGTGCCCGCCAGCACACCGAGGACGAAGCGATCCGCTTCGTCGACCTGTTCATCGCCGAGCCGTTCTCGGGCGAGGAGCGTCACGCACGCCGCATCGCGCAGCTGGCCGAGTACGAGCAGACGGGGCACATCGCCGGCAAGCAGATCGACGGCTCGGCCGAGTAGACAGGTCCCATGCCCGAGGGTCACTCCGTCCACCGAATCGCCAACCAGTTCACCCGGCACTTCGTCGGCAAGCGCTGCGAGGTGTCCAGTCCGCAGGGGCGGTTCGCCGCCGGGGCCGCGCAGCTCGACGGCAAGCGGATGATCGCTGCCCGGGCGGTGGCGAAGCAGATGTTCCTCGAGTTCGAGGGCGACCTGTTCCTGCGCGTCCACCTCGGGCTCTACGGCGCGTGGGACTTCGCCGGCGACCTGTCGACCGCCACGGCGCTGTCCGCCGACGACGACGGCGAGGAGTCCCTCACGTCGATCGGCGCACCCCGACTGGCGCGGTACCGGATGGCCGAGCAGGAGAAGGTCGAGGACCCGATCGAGTCCTTCCCGCCGGACCCCGTCGGCCAGGTGCGGGTCCGGATCCTGACCGAGGACACCGTCGCCGACCTGCGCGGTCCGACCGCCTGCGTGGTGGAGACCCCGGCCGAGGTGCAGCGTGCCCTCGACAAGCTCGGCCCCGACCCGATGAACGACGACGGTCCCGAGGCCGAGAAGACGTTCGTGGACAACGTCCGGAAGCGGAACGTCGCCATCGGCCAGCTGCTCATGGACCAGTCCGTGGTGAGCGGCATCGGCAACATCTACCGGGCCGAACTGCTGTTCCGGCAGCGCATCGACCCGTACAAGGTCGGCAAGAAGATCACCGTCAAGCAGGCGAAGGCGCTGTGGGCGGACTGGTCGAAGCTGCTGCGCGACGGCGTCCGCGACGGCCTGATGATGACGATGGACGGCCTGTCCGACGCCGAGTACAAGAAGGCGCAGCGGTCGCGCAAGGACCGGCACTGGGTCTACCACCGCCAGGGTGAGCCCTGCCGGGTGTGCGGCACCGAGATCCGGGTGGCCGACATGGCCGGTCGGAAGCTCTACTGGTGCCCGAAGGACCAGAAGTAGCGCGCTTCAGAGCTCTGAGTACGTGAACCGTCCGGCGATCGCGGTCGCGAGCACCCGCATCGACCGCAACGAGGACGACGACGCCGCCAGCGGGTCCGACTCGACGAGCACCAGGTCCGCGACGTCGCCGACCGCGACGCTGACCCGACCGTCCGTGGACCCCTGCCACGCGGCGAGCGCCGAGAGTCGTTCGGCGGGGTGCCACGGGTCGCGGCCGTCCCGGTCGCGTCCCACGGCCGCGGCCATCGAGATCCACGGGTCGAGCGGCGCGACGGGGGCGTCCGAACCGAGCAGCAGGCGCGCTCCGGCTCGGGCGAGCGACGCGAACGCGAAGGCGCGGTCGGTGCGGCCCGCCCAGTGCCGGTCGGCGATGTCGCGGTCGTCCATGGCGTGCTCGGGCTGCACCGAGGCGGCCACCCCGAGCCTGGCGAACCGGTCGACGTCGGTGTCGACGAGCAGTTGCGCGTGCTCGATGGTGCCGCGGGCGCCGACGGCTTCGAAGACGTCGAGCGCGAGGGTGTTCGCCCGGTCGCCGATGGCGTGGATCGCGGGGACGAGTCCGGCGTCGACGGCTCGGCGGGTGATCGCGACGAGGTCGTCGAACTCCCACGCCAGCACGCCGGAGCCGTCGGCCATGGCCGCGGTCCGGGTGCCGAGCGAGCCGTCGGTGACGACCTTGAACGGCCCCATCGTGAGCAGGCCGCGGGTCCGGTCGACGACGTCGCCGGTGCGGAGTCCGCGGTCGATCACGGCGTCGAGTTCCGCTGGGTAGACGCCCGACGACACCCGGAGGGCGTCGGTGCCAGCGTGGATCCGGCGCGCCCAGCGGTCGAGGCCGAAGCGCATCTCGAGGTCGACGATGCCCGTCACACCGCGGGCGGCAGCGGCCTCCGCGGCGTCGGCGACGTACCCGTCGAGCAGGTCGTCCGGCACCTGCGAGAGCGCACCGGTCACGTCGAAGGCGTCCTGCTCGCGCAGGATCCCGTCGTCACCCGCCTCGAGCGAGCGGCCGACGAGTGCGGAGAAGTGCGCGAGCGCGAGGGCGTTGCACCAGACGGCGTGCAGGTCACCGCTGATGACGACGGTCGGGAGGCCCGGTGCGGCCTGGTCGAGCAGCTCGCGTCGTGCGGGGGTCGGCCACAACCCGTCGCGGTAGCCGTGTCCGATCAGCACGCGGTCCGGCACCCCGGTCCGCGCGACCGCGGCGAGGAGGTCGGCGGTCGACTCCGCGGAGTCGCAGCCGGAGACGTCGACGCGGCGGCGCACCAGGGCCCACTGGTCGAAGTGCGTGTGGTGGTCGCGGAGGCCGGGGCCGAGCCAGGCGCCGGCGGCGTCGACGACCTCGGTGTCGGGGCCGGCGGGGTCGAGCGTGCCGGCAGGCGCGATCTCGGTGACCAGGCCGTCGGTGATGCGGACGTCGGCGGGGGCCCCGGAGGTGCCCACCCTGCGGACGGTGCGGAGCAGGTTCTCCATCACCGAGCCTCCCGGTCGTCAGCGCGCGCAGCGTGCGCTCGCTCCATCTCGTCGGCGAGCGCCGGCGACGCGTAGGGGCCGTCGCCGCGCAGGCCGGCGATGATGCGGTCGACGACTTCCGGCGCCTTGTTCTGGGAGAGCTTCGCACGGGCGTCGAACCGGGTGACCCGGATGCGGATGCCGACGGTGCCCTTCGCCATCCGGCGCGCGGTCTCCTCGTCGATCTCGAGGGACACCGGCTCGGGCATGACGCGCTCGAAGTGGTCGACGAGCTCGCCGAGCACCCGGAAGTTCTCGTCGTCGGACAGCAGCTCCGGCGTGCCCCACAGATGGGCGGTGACGTGGTTCCAGGTCGGCACGAACTGCTCCGGCGGGTACCAGGCGGGGGAGATGTAGCCGTGCGGACCCTGCACCACGACCAGGACCTCGTGGCGGCCGAGTTCGTGCGCGAGTTCGTCGGGGCGGCCGACGTGCGAGACGAGGACGACCTGGTCGGGGTCGTCGTCCGGCCCGGGTGTCTCGAGCAGGAACGGGTAGTGCGACGCGACGATCCCGGCGTCGGTGTGCGACACGATCGTGGCCCACGGGTTGCCGGCGACGAGGCGCTTGACCTCGTCGACGTCCGTCATCAGGAAGTGGGGTGTGTGCCGCATGGTCCGAGCGTGGCACACGGCCCCGGTCGAGCGCGACACCTGTCGTTTCGCGAGTGTTTCAGAACGGTAAAAGTTTCAGAGTTCATTGAAAGAAGCATTGTGCCGGGTGCTCGAACGGGCCTAGCTTCACTCATCAACGACGACCCGAGGAGACCCCCATGCGACGCAGGACCATCGCCGCCCTGGCCACGGCAGCCACACTGGCGCTCGTGGTGACCGGCTGTTCGGCGAGCGGCACGGCCGACTCCGCCGGCGGATCGAGCCTGGTGTACGCCACCGGCGAGCCCGACCACCTGACGCCCGGACGACAGACCGTCGCGTTCGACCAGGTGCAGAGCCTGTTCGCGCCGCTGACGCAGACCGACGCGAAGGGCGAGCTCCACGACGTCGCCGCGAAGAGCGTCGAGAGCGACGACGCCACCACATGGACCATCACCCTCCGGGACGGCTGGACGTTCCAGAACGGCGAGGCCGTCACCCCGGAGAGCTACGTGAAGGCCTGGAACCACGTCGCCTACGGACCCAACGCGTGGGAGAACAGCGGGCAGCTCGCCGCGATCGTCGGGTACACCGACCTCAACCCGGCGAAGGGCACCCCGAAGACGAAGGAGATGTCGGGGCTGCAGGTCACCGGCAAGGACACCTTCACGGTCACGCTCACCCACGCCGACAGCCAGTTCCCGCTCCAGCTCAGCCAGGCCCAGACGGCGTTCTACCCGATGCCCGAGGCCGCCTACGACGACCTGAAGGCGTACGACGAGAAGCCGATCGGGAACGGCCCCTACGAGATGCAGTCGGCGTGGAAGGCGGACAAGGAGTTCACCGTCACCGCGTGGAAGGACTACGAGGGCACGAAGCCGGTCACGAAGGACGTCACGTTCCGGAGCTACTCGGACATGAACACCGCCTACACCGACGTCCTCGCGGGCAACGCCGACGTGCTGTTCCTGCCGACCGACAAGATGACGAGCGCGAAGGCCGACTTCGGTGACCGCCTGCACTCCTTCGACGCTCCGGGCATCGACTACCTCGGCTTCCCGCTCTGGGACGACCGGTACTCCGACCCCGACGTCCGTCGCGCGATCTCGATGTCGATCGACCGCGACGAGGTGAACACGGCAATCTACGGCGGCCTGTACGAACCCGCCACCGCGCTCACGCCCCCGTCGATGTCCGGCACCGAAGAGGGCATCTGCGGCGACGCGTGCGAGTTCGACCCCGCGGCGGCCAAGAAGCTCCTGGCGAAGTCCGGCGGCTTCGACGGCACGATCACGCTCGTCTACCCCGGCGGCAGCGGCCTTGACTCGCTCTACGAGGCGTACGCCAACCAGATCCGGCAGAACCTGGGCGTCGACACCGTCGCGAAGGCCACCACCGACTGGGCCTCGTACTACTCCGAGCTGACGGACAAGAAGGTCGCCGGCCCGCACTTCGGTCACTGGGGTGCGCTGTACATCAGTCAGCAGAACACCCTCCGCGCCCTGTTCACCCTGGCCGGCGGCTGCTCGCCCTGCACCGGGTACTACCAGTCCGACACCGTCGACGCGCTGCTCGCGAAGGCCGACTCGGCCGGCTCGCAGGACGAGGCGAACGAGTACTACACGAAGACGCAGGAGGCCGTCCTCGAGGACTTCCCCGTCGTCCCGACCTTCTTCGACAAGTACTCGTACGTCACGAGCGACAAGGTCACGAAGCTCCCCGCGGTCGCCGGCAGCCCGGTCGTCGCGCAGATCGCCGTGAAGTAGGGCACCACCACATGGACCAGCGCACCATCCTCCGCCTGGCGGCCGAGGTCCCCGACCACGACGGCTTCCCGCTCGTCGACGACCTGCACGCCCGGTTCGACGCGCTCGCCGCGGCGCACCCGGACCAGGTCACGGTCACCCGGATCGGCACCAGCCGGCTCGGTGAACCGCTGCACTCCTACCGGATCGGCACCGGGTCGCACGCCGCCGTCGTGGTCGGCGGCGTGCACCCGAACGAACCGATCGGTTCGTGGACGGCCCTGCACCTCGCCGAGACGGTGCTCACCGACGACGACGCCCGTGCGCTCGACGTCACCTGGCACATCGTCCCGACGATCGACCCGGACGGCATGCGGCTCAACGAGGCGTGGTTCCATGACCCGCACGACCGGGTGTTCTACTCGCGGCACTTCTACCGCCCGGCACCGGACAGCCAGGTGGAGTGGACGTTCCCGAACAGCCACAAGTCGGTGTACTTCGACCAGGTGCTGCCGGAGACGCTCGCGTTCATGCGGCTCATCGACGACACCGAGCCGGACCTGCTGGTGTCGCTGCACAACGGCGAGATGGGCGGGGTCTACTACTACCTGTCCGAGGACCTGCCCGACGTCGTCGACACCCTGCACGCGGTCCCCGCCGCGCTCGGGCTGCCGCTCGACACCGGGGAGCCCGAGTCACCGTTCCTGCGCGAACTCGCCCCCGCGGTGTTCGCGATGGACGGGATCGAGACCGCGTACGACTACCTCGAAGGACTCGGGGTCGACCCGGGCGAGCACATCCACGGTGCGTCGAGTGCGGCGTGGGCGATGCGGCACGGAGCACTGTGCATGGTGGCCGAACTGCCGTACTGGAGCCACCCGGACGCCGACGACCAGACCCCGACCGACGAGTCCTACGCCGACCTGCTGCGGCGCTGCTCCGCCGAGCTCGGCGCCTCGGGCGAGGAACTCCAGCAGCTGCTCGACGAGGCGTCTCCGATGCTGTCGATCGAGTCGCCGTTCCTCGAGGCGTCGCGGGCCTTCGTGCCGATGCTCGTCGGCACGGCGGACACCGACCGCCGCCGGGCCGACCGGGAGCCGGCCGACCGGCGGGCCACCGTCGCGGAGCGCTTCGGCTGCGAGGACCTGGTCCGCTGCTTCCGGCTGCGCTACGGCGGCATGCTGCTGCGCGCGTTCGAGGCGGAGACCACCGCCGGTACGGCGTCCGCGCCGCTCCGGCGCCTGCGCGACCGCCTGGCGGAGCGCTACGCGCACTGGCAGGCCGACGCCGCCACCGAGGCGGACCCGATCCCGGTGCGGAAACTGGTGGGGGTGCAGTACGGGGCGATCCTCGCCTGCGCGAGCCACGTCGCCGAAGGCGACGACGGAAGGCACAGTGCGGACCCGACCCGTGCCTCCCGTCCGGTGTCGGCGGCCGTGTCGGGAGGCGCGTGATGCGTCCGACGCTCGCCGTCGGTCGCCGGCTCGGCGGCCTGGCCATCGTGTTCCTCGGGGTGACGTTCCTCATCTACGCGATGACGTTCGCGCTGCCCGGTGACCCGATCCGGGCGCTCGGCGGCGACCGGCCGCTCAGCGACGCGGTCGTCCGCACGCTCCGGGCCGAGTACCACCTGGACCAGCCGCTCTGGCTGCAGTACGTGCAGTACGTCGGCGGGCTGTTCCGCGGCAACTTCGGCACCGACTTCAACGGGCAGTCCGTCGGCGAGCAGATGGCCTCGCGGTGGCCCGTCACGATCACCCTGGCGCTCACCGCGTGGGCCCTCGAGATCGTCCTGGGCATCGGGCTCGGGGTGCTCTCCGCCCTGAAGCGCGGGACCGCCCTCGACAAGACGGTGCTGGTCGGCACCATCGTCGTCGGTGCGATCCCCGTGTTCGTCCTCGGCGTCGCCCTGCAGCTGGTGTTCTCGGTGCGGCTGCACTGGTTCCCGGTCGCCGGCGTCACCGCAGGCTGGCCGACGGCGTACATCCTGCCGGCGTTCGTCATCGCGCTGTTCGGGCTCGCCGCGGTGTCCCGGCTCACCCGCACCTCGATGATCGAGACGCTCGACGCCGACTACGTCCGGACCGCACGGGCCAAGGGGCTCGCACCCGGTCGGATCGTCGGCGTGCACGTGATGCGGAACTCGCTCATCCCCACCGCCACCTACCTGGCGACCGACCTCGGGTACCTGATGGGCGGCACCGTGATCATCGAGGGCATCTTCAACCTGCCCGGGGTCGGGAACCTGCTGTTCCAGGGCATCCGGTCGCACGAGGGCGCCGTCGTCGTCGGCATCTCGACCGCGCTCATCCTGGTGTTCCTCGTCACGAGCGTGCTCGTCGACCTGCTGCACGCCGCCCTCGACCCCCGCGTCCGGACCGGAGCAGCCGCATGACCACCTCAGCGCTCAGCGCCACCGTCGAACCCGTCGTCGGCGGCCGACGACGACCCCTGCTGGCCGCGGCCCGTACCCCGGGCTTCTGGGTGCCCGCCTCGGTCCTGGTCGTCGTGCTGCTCATCGCGTCGTTCCCGCAGCTGTTCGCCGGACTGTTCGGCCACGGCGACCCCCGGGTGTGCGACCTCGGGCAGAGCGGCGCCTCGCCGACCAGCGGACACCCGTTCGGCTTCGACCTGCAGGGCTGCGACGTGTACGCCAACGTCGTGTACGGCACCCGGTCGTCGACCGCCGTCGCGGTGCTCACCACCGTGCTCGCCGGCATGGTCGCCGTCGTCGTCGGGACGATCGCCGGCATGGTCGGCGGCTGGGTCGACGCCGTGCTCGCCCGCCTGACCGACGTGTTCCTCGGCTTCCCGTTCCTGCTCGGCGCCGTCGTGGTGCTCAACAGCGTGGGGGAGCGGTCCGTGCTGACGGTGTCGCTCGTGCTCGCGCTGTTCGGGTGGCCGACGATGGCCCGGCTCGTGCGGTCGAGCGTCCGCAGCGTGCGGAACGCCGAGTTCGTGCTCGCCGCCCGCACGATGGGGCTGTCCACCTGGCGGATCACCACCCGGTACGTGCTGCCGTCGTCGATCTCGCCGCTGCTCGTGCTCGCGACCATCACCGTCGGCGGCGTCATCGTGTCCGAGTCGTCGCTGACCTACCTCGGCATCGGGCTCGAGAGCCCGGCGATCTCGTGGGGGCTGCAGCTCTCCGCCGCGACGTCGCAGTTCCTCCGCGCCCCGCACATGCTCATCGCACCCGCGACGTTCCTCGCCGTCACGGTGCTCTCCGTCATCGCGCTCGGCGACACGCTGCGCGCCGCGCTCGACCCGCGTCGGCGCTGACCTCCACGGTGCACGCCGCGTCGCGGTGGGCACCGTCGCGACCGACGCGCCAGACTCGAACCACCGCCCTTCGAAAGGACCACCGTGACCGACACCCTCTCCGCGTACCGGAAGACCCTGCCCTACATCCACGAGTGGGTGTCGTACAAGGTCTGGCAGCTGCGGGTGCCGGGCGTGCAGGTCGCCATCGGGTTCGGCGGCGAGGTGCTGTTCGACGAAGCCTGGGGCTACGCCGACGTCGAGGCCGGGCGCCGCCTGACCACCACCGACCTGTTCCGCATCGCCTCGCACTCGAAGACCTTCACCGCGACGGCACTGCTCCAGCTCGCCGAGCGCGGTTCGCTCCGGCTCGACGACACCGTCGGCACGTACATCCCGGCGCTGGTCGACGGCGGCTCCCCGCTCGCCGACGCCACGATCCGTGAGCTCATGGAGATGGGCGCCGGGGTCATCCGCGACGGCCACGACGGCGACTACTGGTCGCTCCTGCGCCCGTTCCCCGACGAGCAGGAGCTGCTGGCACTCGTGCTCGACCGCGGGCAGAAGGTCCCCACCGGATCGTCGTTCAACTACTCGAACCTCGGCTACTCGCTGCTCGGGCTCGTCATCGCCGCGGTCTCCGGGCAGTCCTACAACGACTTCGTCCGCGAGTCGATCACCGAACCCCTGGGCCTGCGGAACACCGGCCCCGACTGGGACCCCACGCGCGCCGACGACTTCGTGGTCGGCTACACCGGGTTCCACACCGCGCGGCAGCGGCAGCGCATCGACCACGTGGACACCCACGCCATGGCCGCCGCCACCGGGTTCCACGGCACCGCCTCCGACCTGGTCAAGTACTTCTCGCAGCACGTCATCGGGGCCGGCAGCCTGCTCGACGACCACTCGAAGCGACTCGCGCAGCGCAAGGCCTGGAGCGCCACCGACGACCCGGCCGCCCGCGGCTACGGCGCCGGGTTCATCGTCGACCGCATCGGCGGCCGCGAGGTCCGCGGTCACTCCGGCGGGTTCCCCGGGCACATCACGCAGTCGCTGTTCGACCCGGCATCCGGACTCGTCGTGTCCGTGCTGACGAGCGCCGCCGCCGGTCCCGCCACCCTCATCGCCACCGCCATCGTGCAGATGCTCGACGCCGCGGCGGACACGTCCGCGCCCGGCACCCCCGTGCCCGACGACGTCGACACCACCGCCTACACCGGCCGCTTCGCCAACCCGTGGGGCGTCAGCGACATCGCCCGGATCGGCGACCGGCTCGTCGAGGTCGACCCGTCCGGACCGGAACCGCTCGACACCCCCACCCGACTCGAGGTCGTCGACGCGGACACGCTCCGGATGACGCACGGCAACCGCTTCGGCTCGATCGACGAGGACATCACCTTCACGCGCGACGCCGACCGTACCGTCCGGTCGATCCGCGCCGGTGGTGGCATGACCGAGGAACCGTGGACGATCCCGACCGAGTCGCCCGAGGTCGCGGCAGGGCTGGCACCGTGAGCGACGACGGTGTCGGGCGCGACGACGTCGTGCTCGAACCCGAGCGTCAGGCGTTCGTCGAGGAGTTCGCCCTCATGCTCAACGACGGTGCTGGCATGGCGCTCACCGACGCCCGCGTGCTCGGCTACCTCATGATGACCCGCGCGCCGCACTCGTCCTCCGCCGATCTCCAACGCGCCCTCGGCGCCAGCTCGGGTTCGGTCTCGATGGCGACGCGCCGGCTCGTCGACTCCGGGTTCGTGAAGCGGCAGATCGTCGCCGGCGAGCGCAGCCACTACTTCCGCGCCGAGGCCGACGTCTGGGGTTCCTGGCTCGCCGGGGAACGGAAGTACCTCGACCGGCAGCGCGACATCATCGGACACGGCCTGGCGGTGGTCGAGCACGCCGGCCGCACCGGGGCGGGCGACGTCGACGCCGAGGTCCGCGAGCGCCTGCTCAACGGCCGCGACTACATGCAGTGGTTGCAGGGCCACCACCACAAGATGCTCGAGGACTGGGAGGCGTTCAAGGCCGCCCGCGACCGCACCGACCGCTCGGAGACCCCATGACCGACGTCCTGACCGTCGACCACCTGTCCGTGACCTTCGACGTCGACGGCGCCGAGGTCCGCGCGGTCGACGACGCCTCGTTCACCGTCGGCCGCGGCGAGGTCGTCGCCGTCGTCGGGGAGTCCGGATCCGGCAAGAGCATGACCGCGATGACGGCGATGGGGATCGCGCCGGACGGCGCGCGCTCCTCCGGCAGCATCCGGCTCGGCGACCTCGAGGTGCTCGGCACCGACGAACGCACCCTGCGCGGGGTCCGCGGCCGCAGCGTGTCGATGATCTTCCAGGACCCGTCGGCCGCGCTCAACCCGGTGTTCACGGTCGGGTTCCAGCTGGCCGAGGCCGTCCGCCGCGCCGACGCCTCGCACGACCGCGCCGCCGTCCGGCACCGTTCGCTCGAGCTCCTGCGTGCCGTCGAGGTGCCGGAACCCGAACGCCGGCTCGGCCAGTACCCGCACGAGCTCTCCGGCGGACAGGCGCAGCGGGTGATGATCGCGATGGCGCTCGCCGCCGACCCCGACCTGCTCATCGCCGACGAGCCGACGACCGCACTCGACGTCACGGTGCAGGCCGAGGTGCTCGACGTCCTGCGTGCGCTGCGCGAACGCACCGGCACCGCGATCCTCCTCATCACCCACGACATGGGCGTCGTCGCCGACATCGCCGACCGCGTGGTCGTCATGCGTCGCGGTCGCGTCGTCGAGACGGGCACCGTCGCCGCGGTCTTCGCCGCACCGTCCGCCGACTACACCCGCGACCTGCTCGCTGCGGTCCCACGCATGGGCACCGAGGTCGGCCGGGAGGCGCGGGTCGACCCCGTCACGGAGGCCCCGTCGGTCGTCCTCGACGTCCGGCACCTCGTGGTCGAGTACGGCGGTGCGCTGCGCGGGCGGTTCCGCGCGGTCGACGACGTGTCGTTCACGGTCGGTCGCGGTGAGATCGTCGGACTCGTGGGCGAGTCCGGCAGCGGCAAGACCACCATCGGCCGCGCCGCCGTGGGGCTCGCACCGATCACGTCCGGTTCGGTCGTCGTCGAGGGCACCGACGTGGCAGTCGCCCGGCGAGCAGCGCGCCGGGAGATGCGGCGACACGTCGGCGTGGTCTTCCAGAACCCGCTCCGGTCGCTCAACCCGCGCTACACGGTCGGACAGACCGTCGCCGAGCCGCTCCGGCAGATCCTGCGCCTGCCGTCGGCCCAGATCGACGAACGTGTGGAGCGGCTGCTCGCCGACGTCGGCCTGGACGGCGGGTACCGCGAGCGCTTCCCGCACGAGCTCTCCGGCGGACAACGGCAGCGCGTCGCGATCGCCCGCGCCGTCGCACTCGACCCCGCACTGCTCATCGCCGACGAGCCGACGAGCGCCCTCGACGTCTCGGTGCAGGCCCGGGTGCTCGACGTCTTCCGCGAGCTGCAGGAACGTCTCGGCTTCGCGTGCCTGTTCGTCACCCACGACCTGGCCGTGGTCGACACGCTGTGCGACCGGGTCGTCGTGCTGCACGGTGGGAAGGTCGCCGAGCAGGGGAGTCGCGACGCCATCCTCCGGTCGCCGCAGGACCCCTACACGCGTCGACTCATCCAGGCCGCGCCGGTGCCGGACCCGGACGAGCAGGCAGTGCGCCGATCCGAGCGCCTGGCGGCACGGGCCGGCTGAGGGGCGCTCGCCGGCTCAGCGGCCCTGCGGTCTCGGCGTCGTTGCGGAGTCAGCGCACCTCGGCCGAGGCCCAGAGCGCGTTCACGCCCCGGCCCACCGGACGCAGGAGCGGGACCGCGACGAGCACCGTCGCCGCCAGGTAGGCCACGGTCTGCAGCAGCCCCGGGACGGAGAAAGCGATGCCGAGTGCCTCCTGCGGCAGCGCCGTGAGGAGCACCGCGTTCGACAGCAGCGCGGTGACGAACCACAGCGACGCCGCCACGGTGACGACCCAGCCGATGGCCCGCTGCACGCCGTCCTCGTTCCGGACGGTCAGCACGCCGAACGCCACGAGTGCACCCTGCGCGACGACGACGAGCACCGCGGTAGCCCAACCCGGCGCGGGCCACAGGAGCGCGAACGCCAGGACCGACACCGCGAACGCGAGCGCCCGTCGGTCCTTCGCCCGCACCGCCGCGACGAGCACGACCACGCCTGCCAGCCCGGCGAGCGCCGTGGCGACGAGGAGCAGCCCGTTCGGCAGGTCCCACGGCGCGAGCCAGATCGTCCCGACCAGTCCGCGCGCCCCGAACACGACCGCTGCGACGACCGCCGCGGCCGAGACCACCCGAACCCCCGTGATGTTCTGCATGCCCGCACACTACGCGCAGCCCGCGCGGCGGGGAAAGCATGTTCTGTCCGGGCGGCTGACGGTCCTGGTTCGCGAACCGCGGGATTCGTGAACCAGAACCGTCAGAACCTCCGAGGGAGGTCGGTCTCCGGTGCGCGGACCCGCTGCAGCGCGCGTCGCATGGAGGCGGTGGTGCTGAAGCCGAAGCGTGCAGCGACCTCGGCGGGACGGTCACCCCGGGTGAGTGCACTCCGGACGCCGAGGCTCCGGAACCACCGCCCGAGCTGGGCCGGCGTGCAGCCCGTGGTCTCGGTGCACCGACGCTCGAGGGTGCGCGGAGACATGCCGACGCCGTCGAGCAGGTCCGCGGTCGAGTGCCCGCCCACAGGGTCGAAGAGCCGGTCGAGGACCCTCGCCAGGCTGTTGTCGCGCAGCAAGGGCGGTGGGTTGTCGTGGAGCACGGTCGTGACCACGAGTCGCGCGAGCGCATCCTGCTGCACGCCGTGCCACCGGCCGCCGTCGAGGTGACCGACGTGACGCAGCGCCAGCACGACGTCGGCCGATGGGAAGCCCGCGGGCTGGGTGGTGGCGATCGGCGGGAGCGCGAGGACCTCGGCAGCGAGTGGCCCCAGCCTCGCCGATCCGACGACGACGCCGGTGTCGGCGAACAGGGCCTCGTGCGGGAAGTCGTACGAAGGAGCAGTTCGAGGCGGACCGTGCCGCTCGGGGTCGGAGCCGATCGACGTCGTCGGGTGCTGCTCGACCAGTGCGGCTCCACCAGCCTCGATGAACACGAGTGTGTCGTCGCGGTGGAGCCAGACCGGCCGGTGCCGGGTCGCAACCCAGGCGTGCGTACCGTCCGGATCGAGATCGAGCGTCCAGCGGTCGTCGTCGGATCGGATCTCCTCGCCGGGGCCGACCTCGAGGCCGACGGCGTCGATCAGTGCTCGGAGTGCGTCGCCCATCACCACGAGCATGTCCTGCGGGCCGTCCCGCGACGATCGGCCTCGGGAGATCTGTGGAGAGGGGGGATAACCCCACCCGGGGTGGGGAGGGGGCAGGATGGGGGAACGGCCCCGTGATCGCGAGGCTGGAGTCATGACCGACACCGACCGCCTCGACCAGGCGCGAACCGTCCCGCTGGACGACGTCACGCCCTCGCCCGACCAGGCCCAGACCGTCCCGCTGGGCGACTCCGTCCCACCTGGAGCCACCAAGCCGATGCCGCAGTACCCGCGACAGCACGACCAGCAGACGCCGCCGGCGTCGTGGGGAGCAACCCCGCCGAACGGATCGGCACCGGGTGGCGGCCGGGGCGGCAGCGCGGGCTCCGGCATGACCGCCGGCGCGTTCTACCGTGAGTCGTGGAAGCGCCTGCCGCGCGACTTCGGCTACATGGCCCTGACCGGGGTGCTGCTCTGCACGCTCTACTTCGCGTTCCCCGCGGCGATCTTCGGCGGCGGCTTCCGCGACCTGTTCAACCCGTTCGTGCTGCTGATGTTCTTCATCGCGCTGTTCGTGGCGCGGTGGCTCGGACAGTTCGAGAAGCTCCGCATCGGATGGGCAGACCGGCGTCCGATCCGCCCGGTGGACTGGACGCCCCGCTGGCAGCAGAACTGGTGGACGCGCACCGGTTCCGCGGTCGCCAACCCGCACTACTGGCTCTACCTGCTGCACGCAGCGGTCGTCTACCCGCTCGTCGCGCTCTTCACCGTGGGCGCCGGCGTCCTGCTGCTCGCCGGGTTCCTCTGGCCCGTCGGGCTCGCGGTGGTCGCGTTCGCGAACGGACTGAGTGCGCAGTACTTCGGGTGGGACATGACCTCCGTCGTCGGGTTCGGGTTCCTCGGGGTGCTGTCGATGGCCGCCTCGGTCGTGCTGTTCCCGCTCTGGGCCCGTGGCTCGGTCATCGCGCACTACTGGGTGGACTTCGGTCTGCTCGGCGGGTTCCGTGCCGAGCAGCTCGAGCAGCGCGTCGCCGGACTCCAGGCCTCCCGTGCCGGTGCCGTGACCGCCGAGGGTCAGGCCCTGCGCCAGATCGAGCGCGACCTGCACGACGGCCCCCAGCAGCGCCTGGTGCGGCTCCGGATGGACCTGTCGGCAGCGGAACGCGCGTTCGAGAAGGACCCGCAGAAGGCGAAGCAGCTGATCGGCGAGGCCTCCGAGCACGCGCAGGACGCCCTCGACGAACTGCGTGCGCTGTCCCGCGGGTTCGCCCCGCCGATCCTGCTCGACCGCGGGCTCGTGGCGGCCCTCGAAGCGCTCGTCGCCCGCACCCCGATCCCGGTCGGCCTCGACGTCCGCCTGCCCGAGGGCCTCGAGCTCGCGACGGAGATCCAGCGCAACGTGTACTTCACGGTGAGTGAGCTCCTGACGAACACCATGAAGCACGCCGGCGCCACGACCGCCGGGGTGTACCTCGGCCTCGTGGTCGACGCCTCCGGGCTCTGGTACCTGACCGTCAGCGTGACCGACGACGGCCGCGGCGGAGCACGACCCCAGCAGGGCCACGGCATCGAGGGCCTGATCGGCCGGATGCGCGCGCTCGACGGCGACCTGGTCGTCGCGAGCCCCGAGGGCGGCCCGACCGAGGCCACGGCGCGGATCCCGCTCGGTGCCCTGAACGGCGTCCCCACGACGGCGAACCCGCGGTCGTGACCCCACGGGAGCGCCCGCGCTCCCACTAGGCTGGTCGGCATGACAGACGGCCCGGATGCAGCACGCATCCGGGCCGTCGTCGTCGACGACGCCGTCCTGCTGCGCGAGGGCCTGGCCCGCGTGCTCGACGAAGCCGGCATCGACGTCATCGGCCAGTACGCCGACGCCCGTGCGTTCCTCGCGACGCTGCCCGACGGCGCTCCCGACGTCGTCGTCATGGACGTCCGGATGCCGCCGACCTTCACCGACGAAGGCGTCCGCGCCGCCGTCGAGACCCGCCGGATCGCCCCGCGCACCGGGGTCCTGCTCCTCTCACAGTACGTCGAGGCCACCTACGCCGAAGACGTCCTCGCCGCCGGTGCGACGGGCATCGGCTACCTGCTCAAGGACCGCGTCACCCGGCTCGAGGAGATCGACGACGCCGTTCGTCGGATCGCGGCCGGTGGCACCGTGCTCGACCCCGAGGTCGTCACGCAGCTGATGAGCCGGCGGCGCGACCCACTCGCCGCGCTCACCCCGCGCGAACGCGACGTGCTCGGCTTGATGGCCGAGGGGCGCACGAACGCGGCCATCGCCCGCGCCCTCGTCATCGGCACCGGCGCCGTCGAGAAGCACGTGTCGAGCATCTTCGGCAAGCTCGCGCTCGAGGACACCGGCGAGGACCACCGCCGCGTCCTCGCCGTGCTCGCCTACCTCGGATGAGCCGGTCCCGCGGATGAACCAGGCCCGCGGCACCGACCGGATCCCGGCTCCGCTGCTCGCCCTCACCGCGATGGTGTCCGTCCAGCTCGGTGCCGCGATCGCGAAGACCCACTTCGACGACGTCGGCGCGGTCGGGGCCGCGACGCTCCGGCTCGTGATCGGCGCAGTGGTGCTCGCGCTGGTCGTCCGTCCCCGCGTCGGGCACTGGACCCGCGCGCAGTGGCTCGGCGCGGTCGGCCTCGGGCTGGCGCTCGGCGGTATGAACGTCTTCATCTACCTGGCCTTCGCGACCATCCCGATCGGGGTCGCGGTGACGATCGAGTTCCTCGGTCCGCTCGCCCTGTCCCTCGTGCACACCCGGCGGTGGCGGGACGCGCTCTGGGCCGCCCTGGCGCTCGCCGGCGTCGTGCTGCTCGGGGTCGGCCCGAGCGCCGTGACCGAGGTCGGCGGCGTGGTCTGGGCCGTGCTCGCGGCGGCGTGCTGGGCGGGCTACATCGTGATGAACCGGCACGTCGGCGCCGCGATCCCGGGTGTCGACGGCCTGGTGGTGTCGATGGTGGTCGCGATGCTCGTGTCGCTGCCGTTCGGGCTCCCGTCCGCGATCGACGGCGTGGCCCGCGAACCCGTGCTCCTGCTCGTCTTCGGCGCGGTCGCGGTGCTGTCGAGCGTGCTGCCCTACGCCCTCGAGATGCTGGCGCTGCGGCGGATGCCGACGCGGGTGTTCGGCGTGCTGCAGAGTCTCGGCCCGGCGATCGCCGCGCTGGCCGGTCTCGTGGTGCTCAGCGAGGGGCTGTCCGTGCTGGAGACGGTGGCGCTGGTGTGCGTCACCGCTGCGAGCGTCGGCGTCACGCTGTCCGCGCGCCGCCGACGCCGCTGAACGACCGTCTACTCGTCGCCGAGGAAGTCGGCGTACGTGGGTTCCGTGTGCTCGCCCGACAGCAGGGCCGGATCGTTGACCCGGGCCTCGACGTAGGCGCTGATGACCTCGGGCGGGGTGAGCACGTGGGCGACCCAGGACGGCACCGCTGTGTTCTTCATGGTGCCTCCTCGTCCCGGAGCGACACTCGAACGAATGCCTCGATCAGTGAGTTACTTGCCGAACCGGTGTTCGACAAACCATCCTCGGGGTGCGAGCAGAAGTCAACGCGCTGCGTTCTGCGGACTCCGCATCGCGCGCTCCGCCTGGTCGGCGCGCAGGGTGCGGTGCTTCACGGCGGACCGCCACACCCACGCGTCCGCCTGCTGTCCGAACTGGGCCCACTCGACCATGACGGCATCGCGGGTCCAGCTCTTCGCGAAGGCCTTCACCCGGACGTGGAATGTCGGGAACTGGATCCACGCCCAGACCGGCACGGGGGTGACGGCGTGGCAGACGTCGGGCCCGCGGGCGTCCTCTGAGAGCGAGTAGGCGCGCGGACGTTCGACCTCCGGGTGCTCCGGGGGCTGCCACCGGTTCTCGCGACGCCGTCCCACGACGGTATTCGAACGTGTGTTCGAACGGGAGTCAAGTCCGCCGCGCGCCGTGGACGGACGCCGACGTGCCGCTCGGCGTGTCGGGGAGCGGTCAGGGCTGCGCGCGCGCCGTCGATTCCCGCACGCTCAAGGTCAGTGGTGGTCCGGGCCGTGACGCCAGCGGTGCAGTGGCGTCGATCTGCGCTCGCAGGAGTGTCGCCGCGCGCTGCCCGAGCTCCACGGTGTCGCGGGTCAGCGAGGTGATGGACGGCCGGACGAGCTGGATCATCGCCGAGTCGTCGAAGGACACGATCGAGACGTCGGTCGGCACCGCGACGCCCATCTCGCTCGCGACCCCGAGTCCGGCGACCGCCAGGACGTCGTTGTCGTACACGATCGCCGTCGGTCGACTGCTGCGGGACAGCAGGGTCCGGGTCGCACTCGCGCCGGCCTCGGCCGAGTAGTCGGTCGGGATCGACACGGCGTCCGTGAGCCTCTCGGTCGCCGCGAAGGCCCGGACGCGGCCGATCCGCATGGCGGTGTGCTCGAACTCGGGGCGCCCGGCGACGTGCGCGATGCGCCGGTGCCCGAGCGCGTGCAGGTACCGCAGGACCGTGTCGGTCGCGTCGCCGTCGTCGATCCACACGCTCGGTGCGGAGCCCTCGGGTGAGGGATGGGAGCCGACGACGACCGTGGGCATGCCGAGTTCGGCGAGCAGGGTGAGTCGGTCGTCGTCGCGCCGCGGGTCGATGACGACGACGCCGTCGACCCGATGCCCGCGCCACCAGGCCCGGTAGGTCTCGAGTTCCTCGGCCGCGTCGCGCGCCACGAGCAGGTTCATCCCGACGTGGGTGCCGGCGAGCCCGAGTTGGATGCCGGAGATCAGGTCGCCGAAGAACGACTCGGTGCCGAGTGTGCGGGCCGGCCGGTTCAGCACGAAGCCGATCGAGCCGGCCTTCGCGCCGCCCAGGGCGCGTGCTGCGGTGTGCGGTTGCCAGTCGAGTTCGCGAGCGATCGCCCGGACGCGTTCGCGGGTCTCGTCGGACACGCCGGGGCGGTCGTTGAGGGCGAACGACACAGCGCTGACGGACACGCCGGCACGTGCGGCGATGTCGGAGATCGTCGTTCGACGGTTCGTGGCCACGGGCTTGACTATAGCGTTTTAGTCCTTCATAGTCACTGCTACAAGCGGGTTCAGGGACAGGAACTGAACCGGTTCAGCACGATGACCACGCAGGATGACGAGGGAGTCAGACGCCATGAGGACCACCACACGTGCGACGAGGAGCCGCGCCGCAGCGCTGCTCGCAGGAGCTGCCGCCACGGCACTCGTCCTGACCGGCTGCTCGAGCGGCGGCAACGCGGCCGACACCGGCAGCGGCGAGATCAGCGGGTCGATCACGCTGCAGACGTGGGCGCTCACGCCGACGTACACGGGCTACCTGAACGGGGTGATCGCCGACTTCGAGAAGGCCCACCCCGACGCGAAGGTCAAGCTGCAGGACCAGCCGGGCGACGGCTACGCCGACAAGGTGCTCAGCCAGGCGTCGTCGAACTCGCTGCCCGACGTCATCAACCTGCCGCCGGACATCGCCCTGCCGCTCGCGAAGCGTGGGTTCCTGCAGGACGTCGCGAAGGACGACACGAAGCTCGCGAGCACGTACGTCGCCGGCGCGCTCGATTCCTACAAGTACAAGGGCGTCGACGGCACGTTCGGCTACCCCTGGTACCTCAACACCGACGTCGACTACTGGAACGCGACGATGTTCGCGAAGTGCGGCCTCGACGCGAAGAACCCGCCGAAGACCACCGACGAGCTGTTCACGCAGGCGAAGACCATGCACGAGAACTGCCCGGCCGACTACCTGATGAGCCGGAAGCCCGGCCTCGGCGACTTCACCCTGGCCGGCGTGAAGGTCCTCAACGCGGACGGCACGAAGTTCACCTTCGCCGACTCGTCGAAGGCCGCCGACCTGATCGAGCGCTACAAGGACGCGTACCAGGACGGCTACATGCCCTCGAACGTGCTGAACAGCGACTACCTCGGCAACTCGACGCTGTTCACGCAGCAGAAGGTCGCCTGGACCACGGGCGGCGCGACCTCGCTCGCCGACTTCGAGAAGAACAACCCGTCACTCAAGGGCAAGGTGACGGTCAGCCCGGCGCTCGACACCCCGCCGCTGTACGTGCAGGGCCTGTCGGTGTCGGCCAAGTCGAAGCACCTCGCCACCGCCGAGGCGTTCGCGGAGTTCATGACGAACGCGGAGAACCAAGAGGCGTTCGCGCACAAGGTCAACATCTTCCCGTCGACCACGTCTTCGCAGTCCGACCCGTACTTCTCGAAGGACGACGGCACCGTCAACGGCGAGGCCCGTGTCCTGGCGAACGAGGCCCTGAAGACCGCGAAGGTCCTCAACCCGGTCGAGGCGAACTCCGCGATGACGGACTTCCTCGACCAGCAGATCGCCCTCGCCATGAAGGGCCAGGTCGCGCCGGAGAAGGCGCTGCAGACGGCTCAGACCAAGATGAACAGCCTGCTGGCCAACGGCTGATGCGCGCCAACCGCTGGTTCACGCCCTGGCTGCTCGTCCTGCCGGCCCTCGTCTGGCTCGTCGCGTTCAGCCTCTGGCCGTCGATCAACACCGTCCGGCTGTCGTTCACGAACGCGAGCCCGCTGGGGGGCGTGAGCCAGTGGGTCGGGCTCGAGAACTTCGAGACCCTGCTCGCCGATCCGCAGGTGTGGGAGGCGCTGCTCAACAGCGTCATCTACATGGCGATCTGCCTGCCCCTGCTGACCGTGCTGCCGCTGCTCATCGCGGTGCTCGTCCAGCAGAAGCTGCCGGGGATCGCGTTCTTCCGCACGGCGTTCTACACGCCGGTCATCGCGTCGGCCGTGGTCGTCGGGCTCATCTGGACCTGGATCCTCGACGACCGCGGCGTCATCAACGAGATGGCGCAGGCGCTCGGCGTCGTGCAGGGCAGCGTCCCGTTCCTGACCGACCGGTGGCTGCTGCTCCTCAGCGCGATCAGCCTGACGGTCTGGAAGGGCCTCGGCTACTACATGATCATCTTCCTCGCGGCTCTCGGGAACGTCGGCAAGGACCTGCACGAAGCGGCCGCCCTCGACGGCGCCGGGTCGGTGCGCCGGTTCTGGTCGGTCACCATGCCGGGGGTCCGGGGCACCATGACGCTCGTCGGGATCCTGGTGTGCGTCTCCGCGCTCCGGGTGTTCAGCGAGCTCTACATCCTCACCAACGGCACCGGTGGACCCGGCGGGCAGGACAACTCGCTCGTCATGCTCATCCAGCAGTACGCCCGCGGCTTCACCGGCAACCTCGGCTACGCGTCCGCCCTGAGCCTCCTGCTCTTCGTCGTGACGCTGATCCCGATGCTCGCCCTCGCGCGGATGAACAGCAAGGCGGACAAGTGACGAACACGACGACCACCGAACCCGCCCTGGGCGGGGCGCGCGGTGCAGCCAGCCCGACGCCGGACGTGACCGGCGCGACGGACGCGGGACGGGCCTCCCGGCCGAACGGACGAGACGGACGAGACGGACGAGGCGGACGCAAGCGCCGTCGCGCGGTCTGGGGTGTCATGTCCACCCGCGAGAAGGTCGTGCGCTACGTCCTGCTCATCGTGGTGCTCTTCATCACGATCGGCCCGTTCCTGTGGCAGCTGTCCACCTCGCTCAAGGGCGCCGGCGAGGACATCTACACCGCGAACCCGTCGTTCATCCCGACCGAGCCGACCATCGAGAACTACCTCAAGGTGGCCGCCGCGATCCCGGTGTGGCGCTACATCGGCAACTCGCTGCTCGTCGCCGCGATCGACGTGTTCGGCAACATCGTCTTCGCGACGCTCGCCGGCTTCGCCCTGGCGCGGCTGCAGTGGCGGCACCGCAAGCTCGTACTCGGACTGTTCCTCGCCACCCTCGTCCTGCCCGGCGAGGCGACGATCATCTCGCAGTTCGTCACCGTCAAGGACCTCGGCCTCGCCGACAACCTGGTCGGCGTCGCCCTGCCCGGCATGATCGCCGCGCTGAACGTACTGCTCATGTTCAACGCGTTCCGGCAGATCCCCGAGGAGATCGACCAGGCCGCGGTGATGGACGGTGCGAACGCGATGCAGCGGCTGCGGTACATCTCGCTGCCCGCCGTGCAGGGGACCATCGCCGTCATCGCGATCTTCTCGTTCATCGGGGCGTGGGACGACTTCCTGTGGCCGCTCATCGTGCTGCAGTCGCCGGAGAACCTCACCCTGACCGTCGGGTTGCAGTACCTGCAGGGCACGTTCGCGACCGACCAGCGCATGATCGCCGCCGGCACCATGATCGCGTTCATCCCGATCGCCGTGATCTTCGCCGTCCTGCAGCGGTTCTTCTTCAAGGGCGTCGAAGAGGGCGGTGTGAAGGGCTGATGCGCTTCGGGGTCAACTACACGCCCTCGGTCGGCTGGTTCCACTCGTGGCTCGACTTCTCACCGTCGGACACCGCCAGGGACCTCGAGGCGATCGCCTCGCTCGGCGCCGACCACGTGCGGATCTTCCCGCTCTGGCCGGTGGTGCAGCCGAACCGCACCCTCATCCGGGCGTCGGCACTGCAGGACGTCGCGACGGTCGTGGACATCGCCGGCTCGTTCGGACTCGACGTCAACGTCGACGCGCTGCAGGGGCACCTGTCGAGCTTCGACTTCGTGCCGTCGTGGCTGGACAGCTGGCACCGTCGGAACATGTTCACCGACCCGGACGTCGTCGCGTCGACCGCGGCGTACGTCCGGGCGCTCGCCGCAGCGGTCGCGGACAAGCCGAACCTGCTCGGCATCACCATCGGCAACGAGGTGAACCAGTTCGCGCACGCGCCGCACCCCGCCCCGCACGACATCACGGCGGAGCAGGGGCACGCGTGGGCGGCAGCGATGGTCGCGGCGGCACGGTCCGGGCTCGCGTCCGGTCCGCCCGGTTCGGCAGGTTCGGCAGGTTCGTCCGGCCTGGAGGCCCGGGTCGACCCGTCCGCGTCGGCTCCGTCCGGCAGTGGGTCGCGTCCACGGCCGCTGGTCACCGTCGCGCAGTACGACGCGGCCTGGTACGACGACGCGCAGCCGTTCGGACCGGAGCACGCGGCGGACCACGGTGACGCCACCGTCACGCACTCGTGGGTGTTCAACGGCTCGGCGGCCCTGCACGGCGCACTCGGACCGGGATCGGTGCGGCACGGGGAGTACCTGCTCCAGCTCGCCGCCGCGTGGAACCGCGACCCCGCACGGCCGAATTGGCTGCAAGAGGTCGGGGCGCCCACCAACGTCGTCGATCCCGCCGACGCTGCCTCGTTCACCGAGCAGACCATCCGGCACGTGCTCGGGGCGCAGGAGGTGCTCGGTGTCACGTGGTGGTGCTCGCACGACGTCGCCAGGTCGCTCGCCGACTTCCCGGAGCTCGAGTACGACCTCGGGCTCTTCACCAACGACGGCCGGATCAAGCCCGCGGGCGAGGCCTTTGCCGCTGTCGCACGGTCCGGTGCCACCGGCACCGCTGCTGCGCCTCCGGCCACGGCGCTCGTGCTCGACGACGTGCTGCCCGACGGCTCGGACCGACACGGGATGCGTGCCGACTGCGCCCCCGGCGGACGGTTCGCCGCCGCCTGGCTCGCGGTCGCGTCGGCGGAACCGGACGGTCGCGGCCCGCAAGTCGTCCTGCGTTCCCGGCTCGGCGACACCGGGATGCTCGCCGCCCGTGGCATCGACCGCTGCGTCGACGTGCCCGCCGAGCTCGACTCCACCTCCATCCGCGTCGCGCACCCCGCGACCACGCGCTGACCCGCGACCACGCGCTGACCCGCGCCCACGCCCCGACCCTGGAAGGCCCCATGCACGACGACATCCCCCTCACCACCGGACGGGCCCGCCGGGTCCTCGACGAGCGCATCACGCCGGCGGTGCACGCCACCGCCGTGCCGTTGGAGACCGCGTGGCACGAGCTGCCCGGTGAGCCCGTCCCGCCGACCGAGGGCCTGCAGCTCACCTTCGAACCGTACGAGGTCGGCACGCCCTGGGGTGCGGCCTGGGGGACGACGTGGTTCCGGCTCACCGGGACGGTGCCGGCCGAGTGGGCCGGTCGCCGGGTCGAGGCCGTGATCGACCTCGGCTTCGACAAGAACATGCCGGGGTTCCAGTGCGAGGGCCTCGTGTACCTGGCCGACGGCACGCCGGTGAAGTCGATCAACCCGCGCAACCAGTGGGTGCTGCTGACGGAACGGGCCGAAGGCGGGGAGACGATCGAGCTCTTCGTCGAGGCGGCGTCGAACCCGGTCCTGCTCGACTACCACCCCTTCCTCGTCACGCACGAGGGCGACATCCAGACCTCGTCGTCGAAGCGGCTGTACACCTCGCGCCGGATGGACCTCGCCGTGTTCGAGTCCGAGGTGCACGAGCTCGCGCTCGACATCGACGTCCTGCTCGAACTGCAGGCCGAGCTGCCCGAGGGACCGCGACGGATGCGGATCCTGCAGGCTCTCGACGACGCCCTCGACGCGCTCGACCTGCAGCACATCCCGGAGACCGCCGGGGACGCCCGTGCGGCGCTCGCCGAGGTGCTCGCCGCCCCCGCAGAATCCTCGGCGCACACGATCTCGGCGATCGGCCACGCCCACATCGACTCCGCCTGGCTCTGGCCGGTCCGCGAGACGATCCGCAAGGTCGCCCGCACCACGTCGACGATGACCGAGCTCATCGACCAGACCGACGACTTCCTGTACGGCATGTCGAGCGCGCAGCAGTACGCCTGGATCAAGGAACACCGCCCCGAGGTCTACGCCCGGGTGCAGGCCGCCGTCGAGGCCGGACGGTTCCTGCCGATCGGCGGCATGTGGGTCGAGTCCGACACCGTGATGCCGACCGGCGAGAGCATCGTCCGCCAGTTCTCGCAGGGGCAGCGGTTCTTCGAGCGCGAGTTCGGCATACGGCCCAAGGGCGTCTGGCTGCCGGACAGCTTCGGGTACTCGCCGGCGCTGCCGCAGCTCATGCGCCGTGCGGGCTTCGAGTGGTTCTTCACGCAGAAGATCTCGTGGAACCAGGTCAACAAGTTCCCGCACCACACGTTCCTGTGGGAGGGCATCGACGGCTCACGGGTGTTCTCGCACTTCCCGTCGATGGACACCTACAACTCGCGCCTGTCCGGCAGCGAGGTCGCGAAGGCCTCCCGCCAGTTCCGTGAGAACCGGCTCGCCACCGGGTCGATCGCCCCGGTGGGCTGGGGCGACGGCGGTGGTGGCACCACCCGCGAGATGACCGGGACGGCCGCACGGCTCGCCGACCTCGAGGGCAGCGCGAAGGTCCGCTGGGAGCACCCCGACACGTTCTTCGACCGCGCGAAGGCCGAACTGCCGGACCCGCCGGTGTGGGTGGGGGAGCTGTACCTCGAGCTGCACCGCGCCACCCTGACCAGCCAGCACGGCACCAAGCAGGGCAACCGCCGGTGCGAACAGCTCCTCATCGAGGCCGAGCTCTGGGCCACGACCGCCGCCGCACGCAGCGACTTCGCCTACCCGTACGACGAGCTCGACGCCTTGTGGCAGCAGGTGCTGCTCCAGCAGTTCCACGACATCCTGCCGGGCACCTCGATCGCCTGGGTGCACCGCGAAGCCGAGGCGAAGTACGCCGAGACGGCCGCGGCGCTGACCGCGATCATCGGCCAGGTGCTCTCGGCGCTCGCCGGTACCGGGCAGGCAGCCGTCGTCGTGAACCCGGCCCCGTTCCTCCAGGCCGGCGCACCCGCGCAGGGCGCGGTCCTGGCGACCGACGTGGCGGAACCGACCGCTGTCACGCTGACGGAGCAGGACGGCGGGTACGTGCTGGCGAACGAGCTGGTGCGCGTGACGGTCACCGACCAGGGACTCGTCACGAGCGCCGTCGACCTGGCCAGCGGGCGCGAGGCGATCGCCGCCGGGCAGGCCGCGAACCTGCTGCAGCTGCACCAGGACTTCCCGAACATGTGGGACGCGTGGGACGTCGACCGGTACTACCGGAACCGCGTCGAGGACCTCGTGGCGGTCACTGGGTTGACAGCCTCGGTCGACGACGCCGGTGTCGCCCGGGTCGTCGTGTCGCGGTCCTTCGGTGACTCGACCGTGCGGCAGGAGATCGTCCTCGCACCGGACTCCCGCACGCTCGAGTTCGACCAGACGACCGACTGGCACGAGACCGAGAAGTTCCTCAAGGTCGCGTTCCCGCTCGACGTCCGCGCCGAGCACACCGTCGCCGAGACGCAGTTCGGGGCGCAGAAGCGGGTGACGCACACGAACACCTCGTGGGAGGCCGCGAAGTTCGAGACGTCGACGCACCGCTACGTGCTGGTGTCCGAACCGGGCTTCGGCGTCGCGCTCGTGAACGACTCGATCCACGGGTTCGACACCACCCGCGACGCCGTTGACGGGCACGTCACCACCACCGTGCGGCTGTCGCTGCTGCGCGCACCGCGGTTCCCCGACCCCGAGACGGACCAGGGCGTGCAGACGCACCGGTACGGCATCGTCATCGGGACGGACCAGCTCGGAGCCACCGCGGCCGGCGTCCGGATGAACGCCGGCGCGCGGACCGTCACCGGGACGCACGGGTTCGCGCCGCTCGTGCGGGTGTCCGGCGGGGTCGTGCTGTCGAGCGTCAAGCTCGCCGACGACCGCTCCGGCGACCTGGTCGTGCGGGTGTACGAGCCGGTGGGGCGGCGGGGGACCGGGGGGATCGCGGTCGACGGGCCCTTCGGACCGTCTGCCGAGGTCACCCTGCTCGAAGAGCCGTTGACCGACACGGATGCGTCGTCGTTCGCCGTCGACGCGTACGAGGTGCGGACCTTCCGGTTCCCGCGCGTCTGAGACCCCGGTCGGCGACCGCCGGCCGGTTCACCACTCGAAGGGGAGTGTCATGAAGAAGTCCATGAAGTTCGGGATCGTGGCGGCAATCGCCGCGATGGTGGCGGCGCCACTGGTGCCGTCAGCCGCGACCGCAGCACCGACCGCTGCTGCAGCCGCCGCCGGCACTGCCGCCGCGACGAAGTCGGGGCCGACGAGCATCGCCTACGTCGAGGTCAACAACGACCAGCTCGCGAACGTCGGCCGCTACACGCTGTCCGGCGGTGCGAACGCCTTCGACGTCGCGATCATCTTCGCGGCGAACATCAACTGGAACGGCTCCAAGGCAGTTCTGGTCAACAACGACAAGGTGCAGGCGACCCTCGACAACGCTGCCACGCAGATCAAGCCGCTGCAGGCGAAGGGCATCAAGGTGTCGCTGTCGGTCCTCGGCAACCACCAGGGTGCGGGCATCGCCAACTTCCCGACCCAGGCCGCGGCGTCGGACTTCGCGTCCCAGATCGCCGCCACCGTGTCGAAGTACGGACTCGACGGCGTCGACCTCGACGACGAGTACTCCGACTACGGCGCGAACGGCACCCCGCAGCCGAACCAGCAGTCGATCGGCTGGCTCATCACCGCGCTGCGTGCCCAGATGCCCGGCAAGCTCATCTCGTTCTACGACATCGGCCCGGCCTCGTCCTCGCTGTCGTCGTCGAGCAGCACCGTCGGCTCGAAGCTCGACTACGCCTGGAACCCCTACTACGGCACGTACTCGGCGCCGTCGATCCCGGGACTCGACAAGTCCAGGTTGTCCGCTGCCGCGGTGGACATCCAGAACACCTCGCAGTCGACGGCGGTGTCGCTCGCGCAGCGCACGAAGGCGGACGGGTACGGCGTCTTCATGACGTACAACCTGCCGGGAGGTGACAAGTCCGCCTACGTCTCCGCCCTGACGCAGAAGCTCTACGGTCAGGCCGCGTCGTACCGCTGACCCTTCCGTCCTGACGGCGGCTCGCGCCCCGTGCTCCCCGGTTCCGGCCTGGAAACACGGGGCGCGTCCGTCGTCCACGTCCCGCTGGCTCCGAGGAGGCACCAGTTCCTCCTCGCGCTTGACGGTTCCGGTTCGCAGATCCCGGTGATCGTGAACCGGAACCGTCACGGACCGAGATCGGAACCCGGTCCGGCGCGCTCGACGACGCGGCCGTACGATCGCGACATGGAGCTCGAGTTCCGCGGTGAGGTGATCGAGTGGCGCGGCCCGTCACCGTTCTTCTTCGCCGTCGTGCCGCCGGACGCCGCCGAGGTCATCGCCGACCTCGCGCCGATGCTCACCTACGGCTGGGGTGTGATCCCTGCCCGGGTGACGATCGGCGCCGTGACCTGGACCACCTCGTTGTTCCCGAAGGACGGCGGGTACCTCGTGCCGTTGCGTGCGGCGGAGCGCAAGCGTGCCCGGGTGGAACTCGGCGACGCCCCGCAGATCACGCTCGAACTCGGCAGTCCCTGACGACGCACGGTGCGCGCGTGTTCGCCCCGTGCGACGTTGATCGCTCGGTGCGCCGGAACAACCTCGCACTGAGCAAGCAACCGTGCACGGGCCGGAGAACACTGCACCGTGCGGCAACCGTAGACAGAGGGAGGAACGAGAGAGGGGATGACGGGAATCGAACCCGCGTGGCCAGTTTGGAAGTCCAATCTGGGCACTCAGCGCCTCCGCGCCATTCCGCCTCTGACCGGCTTATTTCTGAAAACGAGTCGGTCGAGGCCTGCTCTCACGGTACCTGTTTCTGGGCACGTTTGGGCACGTTTGGGCACGAATTGAGCACGCTCACCAGATGTCGGTGGCTTGGCGGACGATCAATACATGAGCAATGAGCAGAAGACCTGCCCGACCCATGGCCTCCCGATCCACCTCGTTGAGCGGGCCGACCCCCGGCTGTCGCGCAGCAGCGCCACGTCACTCGACTGGCGCTGCGAGGGCGGCGTCTCGGGCCACTTCATCCCGGCGTCCAAGATCGCCTAGGAATCGGTAGGGGGCGTCATGGGTCAGACAGTGAAGAACTTCATCCTCGGGATCGTCGTGTTGGCAGTGGGTGCGCTCGCTCTGTGGGGAGTTGGCTGGCTCCTCCTCGGAGCGTTCCACTGGTTCGAGGGACTCCCGAAGGACACGCGATCAATCACCGGAACGATCTTCGCGGCTGTCTCGGTGCCCGTGATCACGTTCGGTACGTCGATGTACCTGCAAGGCCGTCGGGTCCGTCACGAAGCCGTACGGGAACAGAAGACCGAGTTCTACGAGGAGACGATCAAGAACCTGATCGGGATGATGAATCTCGGCAAGTCGAAGACCGCTGACACCACGGCAATGGTCAAGATCTTCGCCGGGATCCCAGCACCCCTCATCACATTCGGATCCCGTGGGGTGATCCTCGCCTGGAACAACTTCCGACAGGTCGCAAGCGAGAGTCCGGAGGACACGCGAAGGATGGTTCTCGCTTTCGAGGAACTGTTCAAGCAGATGCGCAAGGACCTCAAGCACCCGACGTGGATGCACCAGCCTGGGGAACTCGTTGGGACCTTCATCAATGACGCTCAGAAGGAGTTCAAGAAGTAGTCGGGAGGAGGGCCGACAAGAGGATCTCCACGTCCTCCAGCGACAGACCCCACCCACCGGGGGCGTCGTCCACGTACCCGACGATGGAGCCGTCCTCGGCGTCCTTGATCCTGTAGACGTCCTTCTGCCGTTGGAGCACCAGCCCAAGGGAGGTGGCGAGGGCGCTCGCCTCCTCCTCGGTCACAGCGAGTCCTGCCAGATGACCGACATGGACAGGTCTGTGCCGCGGTCGTTGAGTTGCGTCGTGTTCGCTCCGTAGTTGCGTTCGTAGCAGAGAACCCGGAGGAGGTCGCCAGCGTTGAGCGGCACGAGGGGTTCCGATGCCGTGACGCTCGGGGCGACCATGTTGGACGTGTTGGAGGCTCGAGCACCGGGGTAGACCTCCGATGTAGCGATGGAGTTGGCAGTCCCGGCAGCGGTCGTGTTCTTCGTGACCTCGATCGCGATGGCGTAGTAGTCGTCTGCGTACGGCTTCATGTGCGCCTGAACGAAGTAGAACCCGGCACGGGGCACGCGGAGGACGCCGCCCGACCACGTGAAGCCGCCGATGTTCTTGTGAGGAGCCGCCCACGCCTCTGCGGCCATCAACTTCCAGACGTCACTGGGCAGGCTGGTGCCGTTGGTGGACTTCCGAACGCCGAACTTCGGGACCCCGATGGACTGGGTTTCCAGTTTGTCGGCGCGCGCCATGACGGCCGCAATCTCGTCGCCCCGCTGGTTGTTCTGCTGATAGCCAAGCGTCACGAGGTCCGAGGCGGAGTACACCTTCAGACCCTTCGCGCCTGCTGCATCGCCGATGGCCATGATGTCTCCTCTAGTTCGTGTACGTCGCGTAGGTGACCGTGGAGGCCACGTCCGCGTAGGTCTGGTCGGCAGGGGCCTTGCCGTAGGAGTTGTTCAGCGCAGTCACGAGGCCCTTCGTCGTGACACTCATCTGTGCGGACGAGAGGTCGAAGTCCAGCGCTTCCACGTAGCCCGTCTGGGCGGCGCTCCCCGGGAGTGAGATGAGAGCGGTCATCCCAGGGCGCGCGGAGAAGTCCGGCCGTGCGATCACGTCCAGCGCGTACTTCCGTGCCTGGAGTCGTGCGAGTAGGTGCTTCGCCTGCCCCGGTCCAGGGAAGGGCCGTTCGATCTCCTCGCGGTAGGGACGCTTGTAGTTGGGCGTGATCGCGAAGTCGAAAGCCTTCTTCTCCTGGCCCGTGATGGAGTCGGTCCAGACGTAGTTGAGGAGTACGGCGTCCGCGTTCATGGGGTAGCCGTCCACGCTGTCCTCACCGATGCTGACGGTCTCGGTTCCCTCATAGAGGTTCGATCCGTCCTGCACGGTCAACTGGCCCGGGAGGCTGTAGCCGTTGTCGGCCAAGCACCACTGCCCGTCTTCTCGGTAGAAGAGGCGAAGGCCCACCGCGTCCAGGATCGGCTCCAGGAAGTCGTCCGCGCTCGCACCCGGAGTCCAGACCAGCGAGTCCGGGGAACGGTCCACGAGGGGCGTGCGGTTGCTCGGGGACACGTCAGCGTCCCCGTCCCAGGAGTAGTGGTAGTCGGCACTGTCAGCGGTCGCTCCGGAGAAGAACGGGTGGAGGGTGCCGCTGGGCGCGTTCGGGTCAAGGCCGTTGCCCTCCAACACCATCCACTGCGCACCGTCCAGCACGGAGCCGTTCACGACTGACCCCGTGGCGCGGAGGACCAGCCCGATGGTGGACGTGCCCTCGGGAGCGACGGCGGTCACGCTCATGCGGACGCTGCTGACGAAGTTGGAGGTCATCTCCGTCGTGCTCTTGGAGTACGTCTGAAGCACGGCCCCTGCGGAGTCGCAGAACTGGATGTAGAGCGTGCCGTTCGTGAGGCCAGCGGAGGCGCGAACCGACACCGATGCGGAGTACTGCTGACCGGCAGAGCCAGAGATGGGGTTGGGCGCGTTCTGCGGGTAGCGCACGTCGATGGAGGTCAACGTGGCCTTCGCTGTCGTGCGTGCTGCGTTCCCGTACGGGGCCTGCGTCCCGGTGGACTGGACCAACTGCGCGGACACGTATGTCGTGGAGGAGCCAGCAGAGGAGTACGCCGTGAAGCCCGTGTTGGTCGTCACGTTCGGGTTCGGGAACAGGTTCTTGGCGGCGGTGTAGGTCAGGAAGGACTTGTCGGTCGCACCTCCAACGAACGCGACCGACGTGGACACAACACCAGCCGTCAGCGACAGCGCTTCTTGGCAGAGCGTCCGGACGCTGGTGAGGTTGCGCCACACGGTGTCCGTGCGGGGGCTGTAGGTCAGGAGGTCGAACTCCACGCTGACCAACTGCAACGTCACGGTGTTCGTGCTCGGGTCGGCTGTGCGGGTGTGCACGAGGAAGCCAGAGGACAGGTACTGCACCCCGCCCGTGGAGATCTTCGCTGTCACGACGCTGCGGCGTGTGGGATCGAGAGCGGCGTACGCGGAATCGGAGGGACGATTGATGGTTGCCGTGGCCTGGTAGAAGGGCCGGTTGCCCTCGTCGAGCGACAGGGTGAACTGTCGGTCCACGATGTCTAGGGCGACGGAGCCAACAGTCAGGGCGCACGTCACGTCATCCAGGAGCGCCATGGTCAGATCTCCTGGTAGTTCACGGTTACGAGCCAGAAGTCACGGGACTCGTCGTCGAGGGTTCGCTCCACAGTCCCGGAGAGCACGTACGTCATACCGACGCTGGGACGGTCCGTGTCCGTCAGGACGAAGGTGGTGGCCATCCGGTGCATGTCGAACGCCGCCACGGCGTCGGCCTCGTCTTGGTAGACGAGCACAAACGAGCCGGAGCGCTTGCTCGCAGCCTGCGGGGTGACGTCCACACCCCCGCCCAGGACAGGGTTGATGATGTTCCGGCTCTCGGCGCTCTCGGTCCAGCCGTCTACGAGGAGCGGGCTGGTCGAGAACCCGAGGTAGGAGGTCGGCGTGCTGCCATCGAAATAGTTCCCCGTGTAGGTGCTCGGGGTTTCCAGCATGGCGTCGTCGATGTAGAACGTGTCCCCGGCCTTCGCAGCAGTCGAGTACATGAAGTAGATGTCCACCGTGGCGGTACCGACAGGCGTCGTGAAGTCCATCGAGATCTGCGACCAGCCACCCGTGGCCCACTGCATCATGGTCGAGGAGATCATCGTTCCCAGCGAGGCTCCTGCGCTGTTCTTGAACGTGACCCGGAACGAGAACGGCGCTGCGAGGTCATTGGGGAGGTTCACCCAGGCCGAAGCGATGTAGGCGGTCTCTGCCGAGACAGCACGGCCGGACTGGCCTGCGAGCATCAGCCCGTCGCCGCTCGCTGTGTACTTGGCACTGTAGAGGCCACTGTGGGGAAGCGCAGTCCCGACCGTGAACGGGGCGTTCGAAGCGCTGGTCCAGTACGCGATCGTTCCGGCCTCAAAGCCGGGGTTCAGCATGAGGTTTCGGCGCTGCACCACTCCGCCCACTGACTCAGTGGACACGCTGCTGTTGGCAGCCCCAGTCCAAGCGTGCGTCACCGGGGTCTGGAGAGCCGGGATGGTGATCGTCGTGGTCATGGCTAGGCCACCCGCTTTCCGATGCGCTGGTTGACGGTCTGAGTGATCGGGTTGTTCCGGATCCTCGCGGCGGCGGCGTCAACCGCGGAGGTGTCGGCGAGGAACTTGACCGTGGGGCCGGTGACCTTCTTGTCTCGGTACCTGGCGATGGCCTTGTCGATCTCGGACGTGTCGTCCCTGAACTTGAGCGTGGGACCGTCCTTCTTCTCCCGGCCCTTCGCCGCCGTGGTCTTGTCCACGTCCTTCGCGTCGGCCTTGAGTTTCGAGGTGGGACCGGCCTTGGTCTCCTTGCCCTTCTCCGCGGTCTTCTTGTCAACGTCGGACGTGTCGCCCTTGGCCTTGACCGTGGGGCCGTCGATGTCAGTCCCAGCACCAGCGGCGGTCTTCCAGGTCTCCAGGATCTGAGCCTGCTGCTCCGGCGTCGCGGCGAGGTAGGTGGCCAGTTCCTGGCTGAACGCGTCGCCCTGCTCCTTGAGGTAGTTGAGGACGTCAGCCGGGACCTCCTTGCCGACGGTCGAGAGGTTCGCGTAGTACTCGGCGTCCGCGGCCTGCCGCTTCTGGGTGTCCCGGATGTACTTCTCAGCACTCAGAGCGGAGTTGTCGAGGATGTCCGAGGTGCTCTCGGCGCTCTGCTCGGCCAGGGACTGCATCGAGTCGGCGAAGGAGTCGTTGGCTTCCTTGGCTGCGGTCTGCGCCTCGACGTAGCGGCGGTACTCCTTGACGGACTTCCCGTTGGCAGCGGCCAGCGCCTCCTCGGCGTCCTTGGCGTTCTGGTTAGCCTCGATCTGCTGCTGGATCGCGGGCAGCACGTCCTTGGTGAGGGCGTCGGCCTTCTTGCTGGCCTCCCGGGATGCGGAGCGGTCAGCCCCAGCCGTGGTGTCCACTGAGGCAGCCAGGCGGCGCTGCTCCTGCGCGGTGTCCTTGACCTGCTTCTGGAGGCCCTTGAGTTCCTTGGTCGTGCCCCCGGCGATCGTCGAGGCCCAGTCCTTGAAGGACCGGTCAACCGACTTCGCATCCTTCTGCAACTGGACGAGGCTGGTCCCGTACTTCTCCGTGTCGGACGCCCACTCGCGGAGTTTCTTATCCAGCGCGGAGACGGCATCGCCGGAGTCCGAGAACTCGGAGACGAGTTCGTCGGTCATGCTCTTGACGCGCTCCTTGAAGGCGTCGCTGTCCTCACCCGACTGGGAGAAGGCCGTCCCGATGAGACCGATCCCGACCGCGGCGGCGGTACCGGCTGCCAGGCCCAGGGGACCGAGTTCGGTGATGATGCCACCCAAGGTGCCCTGGAACAGGTCCACGATGCTCGTAGCGGAGCCATCGAAGGACGAGGCGACCTCGGACAGGTTGGAGACTGCCTCGTCCTTGAACGCGGCGGAGGACTCAGCGGCAGGGGTGAAGGAGTCCTTGCCCTGCTGCTTCAACTTCCGGGTCTCGGCCTCGACCTTGGCGGTCATGGCCTTGTAGTCGTCGGCGGTCAGGTTCGTCTGGCGCTGAGCATGCTTGAGGCCCTTCTCCAGATCGTTCCCGGCCTCCTTGCCTGCGTCCCCAAGTCGGTCAGTGGCGCGCTCGGCGTCCTTCATCCCGCGCTCGATGTCGTTCCCGGCGTCCTTGGCCTCGCGGCCCAACTTGCCGAGGGACTTCTCCGACTCCTGGAGTCCGTCCGAGAGGCCGTCGGCTGCCTTGTCGCCGGACTTACCGAGGTCCTCCAGCGCGTCCTGGGCGTCCTCGATGGGGTCGATGATCCCGGCCTTGACCCCAGCCTCGAACGCGCGGGTGTCTGCGGCTACGCCGATGGAGAAGCCTCCGGCCATCGTGAACTCCTAGTTCTTGTCGAAGGTGTCGAGCAGGGTGCGGAACGCGGTCTGATACCAGAGGCTCGCGAGGCGAGGGATCGACTTGCGCGAGGCCGGGAAGACCACGCGCCCGTTGGTGTTCCGGGTGGGCAGTTGCCGCTTGGTGCGCCGTGTGACGGGGTAGCGCTTCCCGCGGCGGCTGGTGGTCGTGTAGGTCACGCGGTCATCGCGGTTCGCGCCGAACTCGACGCCTCCGGAGATTGCGGACGGCTTGGCACCGCCCTGGAGGGAGCGACCGATGCGCGCCGACTCCAACTGCACGTTCTGGTTGGAGACCCGGACTCGAGCGGTGGATCCCAGGACGCGCTGATCCAGGCGGGTCTTCACGTTGCCTTGGATCTCGGACTGCCAGATGGGCTGAGCGTCCTGTTTCGTGAACTGGCGGACCTGCTTCTGGACGTCCCGTGGGACCTGCTTGAGGGCGGCGAGCAGCGTCCGCAGATCCCGGCTGGCGAAGACCGAGATGCGACCACTGCCCGCCACTGCTCAGCCCGCCGAGGGAGCGGTGAAGGACGGCTTGCCGAGCACGCCGAGGGTGACGGTGCCGACGCCCACGGCGTCCACCGTGCCGCCGATCGAGCCGGGGACGATGATGACGTCGGCGTAGACGGTCGGACCGCCCTTGACCGGCGAGAACTCGACCGAGACCGTCTCGCCCTGGTGCTCGAACAGGTACTGGCTGAGCGAGTCGTCCGTGGCCCAATCCTGCGCGTACGCGAGGACGCAGGACCAGGTGACGCCCTGCGGGAACGAGAAGACCGCTTCCGGGGTGAGGCCCTTCCAGTTCGTGATCCCGCCCGCGGGCTGGAACTCGACCTGGCTGACGGCCTTCTCGTAGTTCGAGGAGGCCACCTTGAGGAGAACGTCCGAGAGGACGAACGGGGTGACGGTGATCTGAGCCATGAGTTACTCCTGGGTCTGAGTGGCAGTGGTGATGACCGAGACGGTGATGTCGAAGGCCAGGAAGGACTCCGCGTAGACGGCGCGCTCGGCGCGGGTCCATCGGAGGTTCGGGGACCCCTGCTCGTTGCGCACGTTGTCGAGCGCGTGCAGGAGGTCCGCGATGTCGTCGTCCAGGTCGGCGTCCGCCTCGGTGGGGCTGGTCCTGGGGCTGACGATCGTGACGGTGTACTCGGTCACGTGGGACGCCAAGGGCGCTTCCGGGAGCCGGGTGATGTTCTGGAGCCAGACGACAACGGTGGTCTTGTCCACGGCGTCGGGAAGGCGCGAGTACGGCGAGAGATCCCAGGTGCGCGGCAGGAGGGGCTTGAGGTTCTCGATGACCCAGCCGCGGTACCGACTCGGGGCCTTGCGGCGGGCCATCAGCGGATCCCCTTCTTGGCTCGCTGCGGACGAAGGAGTTGCTTGACCGCCCAGTCGAGCGGTCGGACGTTGACGACGTAGCCGCCCGCGTCCACCTGCGCTTCGCCGTTGGTGACGGACGCGTTGTGGGTGTTCCGCGCCTGCATCAACTGGCCGGACCGGTAGCGCTCCGGGATGGAGTTCGGTGGGCGAACATCTGGCGCGTACGCCAGCACCTGATCCCGGGCGACGGTGAGGAGCCGGTGGAGCGTGCCGTCGTCGGTGGGCGCCCCCTCCCACTCCCGCCGAGCCGTGACGACGTTGAACCACTCGTCGTAGGCCGGGACCACGACGAGCGTGTCCAGGAGTGTGCGCTGCTGACGCCCCCCGAGGGTGGTGACGGCGTAGACGGGGTACTCGCCGACGAGCGGGAGCGTGAGGTCGAACCAGGTCCCGGTGAGGGCCTCGCCGTCGTGGGCCGTCGGCAGGGTCTGGCCCGCGACGCTCACGACAGTGGACGCACCCTCGATGTCGGCCACCTCAGGGGCGTCGAAGTCGAAGTCGGCAACCGGCTGGTCACCTGCGATGAACGCGGCCATGGCTGCCTCCTCTCAGTGGTCGGGGTGAAGGGGCCGGCCGAAGTGACCGGCCCCCCCCTGGATGGCTAGGCCGAGGCCTTGTCGCCGACCAGGACGATGCCGTCCGGGTACTCGGCCATGAACTGCGTGTAGCCGTGGACGCCCTTGTCGATGCCGCCGCGGGCGATGTCGAGCGCGTCCACCGTGAGCGGGCTGCCCCCAGCGAGTTCGTTGAGGTGCGCGGCCTCGCTGGCAAGACCCAGGACCTGGCCCTCGCCGAGGACGTCGAACTTGTCGCGGAGGATCGTCACGCCGTCGCCGGTGCCCTCACCCTTGGTCCCGAAGGAGAGCGAGATGTACTCCGGGATCAGGTCCTTCGGCGTGTACATGAGTTCCTTGAAGACGTCGCGGGCCACGACGATCGACGTGGCGTCGGTGTCGCTGTCGTTGATGACGTCGAGGACCTGGAGGACCTTGCCGATCGAGGTGTTGTAGGTCGTGGGGAACGTGTCCGCGTCCACCTGCGTCCCGGCAGCGGTGAGGAACTGCTCCAGCGCCCAGCGGTCGGTCTCCTTGGCGTAGGAGTTGAAGAACCCCTTGACGAAGGCCTCGATGACCTCCTGGTTGCCCGGGATGTCGTAGAACTCGCGAGCGATGTCCACGGCGACGGCCCAGCGCTGGAACACGCTGTCCACGATCGAGGTGGAGCCGGTGCCCGACGGGACCTGCGCCTTGTTGCCGGAGTACTTCTGGACGAGGGCGGTGCCCTGGTCCACGGTGAAGCCCTTCTCGGCCTGGTTGGTCAGCGGGCCGTTCTTGACGAGGGTCCAGAACTTGCGCTCGTAGGCACGTGCCGACCAGATCTCGCCGAGCCACGCGGGCTGGATCACGCCGTCGGCCGGGAGTGCCCCGGTGCCGGAGGTCTTGATGTCCGAGAGCGCGGCGAGCAGCGTCTCCTGGTCGGTGGAGGCGCGGCCCACGCGGGCGTTGCGGATGGCGTCGAAGACCGAGCGTGCGCCGGTCTCCTCGACCTTGGGAGCAGAGGCCTGGAGCGTGCTCGGAGCGGTTGCAGTCGGCACGATGGCCTCCTCCTTGGGCTGGTCCTCGGGAGCGGGCTGCTCCTCCGGCTTGGCGATGGTCTCGGTGGTGACCGACTTGGTGACCGTGGTGGTCCCGTCAGCGGCGGTCTCGGTGAGCGTGGACGTCACGGTGACGGTCTGGGAGCCGTCGGCGTTCGTGACCGTCTTGGTCTCGGTCTCGGCCTTGGGGTCGTCCGGCTGGACCGGCTCGACTTCGGTGTCCGCGGCGGCTGCGAGGAGCGTCGCGGAGGGGAATGCGGGGGTCTGCACGAGGGCTCCTCCAAAGAGACGGCCACCGACGGCCTTGCCTGCCTTGATCACGACGTTCGCGACCTCGGCGGACAGGTGCTTGCGGCGACCCGAACGGATGTCAGCGAGAGCGGCGTCGCCGTCCTCGCCAGGGGCCACGGAGAACGTGGCGACCACGCCTTCCGGGGTGTCGCGGAGCGCGGTGGCGCGCCCCACGGAGTCTTCGCGGGCGTGCTCGACGTTGAAGCCGACCACGGAGGGGTCCGGGATCTTGAACGCGCCCGGCTCGACCGAGAAGCGGCCGAGGTTGGACCGGCAGTCCTCGCCGTAGGGCACGAGGAGACCAGTGACGGTGCGCTCCTCCTCGGACGCGACGAGCGTCCCGGCATCGATGACGATCTCGGTCATGGTCAGTCCTCCTCCAGAGGCCCCGTGGCGGAGGGCGTCGGGGTGTACAGGTCGTACATGTCGAAGCGGACGCGCTGGCCCCGGGGCACGCAGTCGTCCTGGCTGAGGCGCTGCGCGATCGGGTCGGTCCAGAACGGGAGGCTGAGATCGAAGAACAGGTTCCGATCGCCTTCCTTGGTCGTGTACGTCAGGGACGCTTGCGACACGGTGCCGTCGAGGAGCGAGGTCGGGATGTTGAGGAAGTTCCCGACGTCGGACTTGACGGCGTTGCGCCCCTCCTCCATGAGGTCGGCGCTCACCTCGCCGTGGACTTCCATCTCCAGCGACCGCGGCAGGTACCCCACAGCGCCGTTCTCGGACTTCCGGGCGGTGGACCAGGCCTCGACGTACTCGTCGATCTCGTCTTGCTCCAGGTCGTTGTCCTGCGTCTCCTTGAGGACCATCACCGGGATCGGGTTGCGAGCGCGGCCCTGCCACGCACGCTCCACGTCCCGAGCGCCCCGGAGGTTGGATGCCGCGACCGAGAGCAGGCCGTCCCAGAGCGGGACCGTGTGGAGGATCATCTCCGTGCGATCCAGCGGCTCCTTGCGGCCCTCGATGTAGAACTGGCCGTCCTGGAGTCGCCAGAGGTGGATGGGCACCCACTCGGCTTCCAGGATCTGACCGGCAGCCCCGCGGCTGGTCAGCCAGAGGCTGCGGCCATGGAAGATGAGGTCGTCGATGGTGGCGACCATGCGCGCGTACGGCGAGACGTCGCCGTTGGTCCGGTACAGCCACGTGGGCTGATCCGGAATCGCGCCGTTCTCGTCGAGTGCTCGGAGCGGGAAACGGGCGATCATCGAGGTCAGCAGGTGCTGGCCCTTGGACACGGACGGGATGCTCATGGCGATCCCGCGGTCCATCGGCACTGAGTCGATCTCGATCCCGAGACTCTCGGAGATCACGAGGGGCTTGATCGAGGAGGAGTCGGCGTACTGCGACAGCACCCCGATGCTGGTGGCCCGGGCGGCAGCGAACGCGTCAGACTGTCGCGTGCTGAGGCCGAGCCAGTCCAGGAATCCCACACCTAGATTGTACCAATCGATGTAGCAATGTACTAGTACAAGTGGCGTGTTTCAGGAAGCAATCTTCGGGCGCACTCTGGCCCGCTTCGGGTTGGCGTCGGCGTACCGGAGCGCCATCGATGCGCCCTCCGCCGTGATGATCGAGTGACCCGGCTCCCGGCGACCGAAGGCCCAGCGGTTGGACGTCGGCGTCCCGCGCTTGGTGACTAGTTGAATCGCCGTGGTCAGTTCGTCCTGGTTCCAGTGCAGGACGTTGCCGTCATCGATCTCCTTGGCCAGCAGTGCGGCCGAGGTGGACACGTCCAGCCATGTCTGCGGGGCCATGCGCGGGCGCGGCTTCATGCGCTGCATGACCTCGACCTCGACGACCACGGTCCCGGTGCTGTCGTGGATGACTGGCGTGCGCATCTTGCCTGCCAGTTCCTTCGCCCGCTTGGCGAGCCACTTGGATCCCGAGCGGTAGTCCACGACGAGCAGGCAGGCCCGGCCCTGGTCATCCCTCCATGCCGCGGTGATGGCTGCGCAGGACTGGTCTGGGTGGACCGTGACGGCGAGGCCGACGGTGCGATCGGTAGGCATCGGAGGGAGCGCGCCGGAGTCGCCGTGCGCCATCCACTCCTCGACGTTGAGGAAGGACTGGACGGCTCCGGCAGTGCCGAAGATCGAGAGGTACTCCTCGGCGAACTGGCGGCGCGACAACTTGCCCCAGCGCTGCTTCACGACATCCATGGTGGTGAGCACGCCCACGCCTGGGTGAGCGGCTGCCACGAGGGCCTCCACTTTGTCCCAGTCGTCGAGGTCGGCCATGTCCGTGGTGTCCGCGGCCGCGTACTCCAGGATCCCGGTGCTGTTGTTGCCCGCCCGGCCGTCGGCGAGGGTGTCCCACAAGAGATTGCCCTCGCGGAACTTGGCTGCGGTCCCTGCCACGAGCAATTGGGCGTCCGGGCGGGTGTCGAAGGTCGGCAGTGCCCCAGCGAGCAGGTCCTCCGTCATCTCGGGAGACGCCTCACCGGCCTCGTCGAAGATGATCAAGTCGAACGCGTCGGAGCGGAAGGACTCACCCTGCGGTGGGAGGACCTGGAAGATGCTCCCGTTGTCGAACTCGATGCGCTCGGAGCCGCCCGCCTTCCGGATCTTGAAGGCCCGGCTGGCGGGGTCAGGGAACAGGCGCTCCAGGACCGGCACGATGTCCTTCCGGAAACGGTCCCGAGCCTTCTGGCCGGTCGTGCACGTGGTGTAGCCGACGAGGTAGTCCTCCCGGGAAACGCACCGGCCGAGGGCGAGCGCGAGGAGCGTCGTGGTCTTGGTCGAGCGGCGCGGCAGAAGCACCCCGATTGTGCTGTGACCGGCGTTGCAGACGTCGGCCAGCCTGAGTTGCTGCGGCTTGACCTCCTTGCGTCCACCCGTCACCCCCAGGAGCCGGGTGCCCTCCAGGAACTCCTCCCGAAGCGTCTGATCCTCACTGAGTTCTGACTGATGGAGCGGGGGGATGCCAGAGTCGCGGGTGATGTTCCAGTGTTCTGGATAGAAAACCTCTGCTGCCAAGGCAGGGGGTAGCGGTGGCTCTGTCAAAGACTCGGCGGTCGTCACTTGCTCGTCTCCTCGCAGGCGGACCACAGGTCGGCGAGTTCCTCGTCCGGGTACTGCTGCTGGAGTACGGCGACGCACTGCTCGACCGTGCTGCTGGTCTCCTCTGCTGGCTGACCTGCATGCGTGGCGATGGTGACGACCACGATGGCGGCGAGCACGGCTGCGCCGACGATGATGGCGAGGGTGGTGAGGATCTTGCGTGTCACCATGATGGGAGTCTCCGTCTCTGCTTGCTGGCGGCTACCTGCTTGGCCCGCCCTGCCTTGCCCCCGTTGCTCCGGTTGCCTCGGCGGCAGGCAGGACCGAGGTTGCTGGGGTCGTCGATCATCTGGGCTGTCCAGCCCATGGCGAGGGCCTGGTCCACGCTGATGATGTGTCCGAGATCCCATGGGTCATCGGGGTCGATCAGGTGGTGGCAGCCCGGCTCGATGCAGGGTGCAGGCAGGGTGGCCTGGATCCTGGGTTTCTGGATACGAGTGACCTTCGCCCAGGAGGAGGTGCGGTGGTGCTGGCTCACGGCACGGCTACGGCTTGGTTGATCCCGATGCGGAACTTCTCGAAGGCGTCACGGTCCTCGACGAGGAGGACCCACTGGTCAGCGGGCTGCTCCCGCTGTTCATCTGAGGCGTTGACCCATGCCAGGGTGAACCGGTCCCGCTGGGCTGCGGACAGGGGGCTGACGATGGCGCTGAGGGCCTCGGGGATGTAGCCCAGTCGTTCCTCGACGAGAACCTCGTAGGCCTTGCTGAGGATGGCCACGGTTAGCCCTCCTCGATCGGGTTGCGGCTGTGCCACGCCTCAGCGAGGGGCCGGAGCATGTCCTGGACCTCCGGGTCGTTGAGTACCTTGGAGACGTCGCACTCGACGTCGATGTCGATGTCGCTCATCGGTTCTGTCCCTTCTGGGTCAGCGGCCACTGCTGGCGCTGCGTGATGAAGTCGTCGATCAGGCGGGCGCTCTCGGCGAGCACCTCGTCCCAGGTCGGCCTGCTCGTTTTCGGATACGAGTGATTGCTCATGGGGTTCGTCCTTCCCTCTGATGTGGACTATCGACCGTTCGCGAACGGATGCAGGAACGCCCCCGGCGAGACGAGGACGAGAAGCGAGCCGGGGGCGTCCACTTGGGACTATCGACCGTTGTACTAGACCTTGTACCAGTGTGGTCGAGGCGGCTCGAGCGCTGCGGGGGTAGGAGTACGAGCCGCCCCGGGAATGTGGAGGGCCGGACCCCCTTGCGGAAGTCCGGCCCAGTGACCGACGGCACCTGTTGGCGGAGATCCCCGGGTGCCGAACATGTTCCCTGCGACGGGAGCGAGATCAGCCTACGACGCACCTGGTACAAGCGGTAGTACATCCTGCTTAGTTGACACCGGTTTCTGCCCTGTGGCGGCGGTGGATCCTCGCGATCGTGCTCCGGTCCAGTCCCGTCTTCATCGCCTGCTGCGTCCACGTCAGGTGCTGGTACGGCTCCACCAGGTCCCAGGTGTACTTCGGGCCTCGTTTCGAGATCTGCCCGCCCTTGCGCCCCGCTGCCGAGCGCTTGGACATGTAGTCGGCCTCGTAGTGCAGCCAGGCCCACTCGGCGGCGGCGTCGCAGGCCTGCTCCAGCCACGCGTACGTCACGTACCCAGTAGCCGTCGGCCACGAGAGGCCTCGCTGCCTTGAGGTCCCGCGCTTGGGTGTCATCTCATCTGTGAGATAGGCCTCACCGGCCTTCCGTGCAGCAGCCCAGATGATCTCGCTGATGGTCTCGATCTGAGGAGCCGATGATCGGATGTCCCGGAGCGTGGTCGGCTCGGTCGGGGCCACCCCGTGCTCCCGCATGGCTCGGAACGCGAGACCGTTGAGGAACCCGAGGATCTCGGACGAGTAGGACTTGGGTGCTCGGGCGACCGGGAGGAACCGTCCGTCGAGGACCTGCTCCCAGGGCTGCCCGTTCCACGGGACCGGCCACGTGAGGTCATCGGCCGATCGGAAGTGCTTGCGTCGGAGACCTTCGGAGCGAGTCAGCCCGACGCGCCCCCGGCGCTCACGGCTGGCCTGCTCGCTCGGGTCCATCACGAACTGCTTGCGCGGTCGCGATTCAGTGTGAGCAGGAGAGGACATGCTCTCCATAGAGGTCTCATCCAGCAGTTGCTGGAGTGAGGGATCGAGATCTCCCAGTACCGGGGGGAAGGACACATTAAGTGACACCAGAGGCTCCTCTGTCGCAGTGAGTGAGAGAGCACGGTCAGTTGCTCTCACTGGAACCATCGGCAGATCCCGATCAGACTTCGGCTGAGGCCTCATCGTCGCCAGACGAAATTGCCCCTCCCTGCGGCCTTGGCCTCCGCGATCATCACGGCGTCGTGGGCCATCGCCTCGGCGTACCGGAAGTCCTGCGCGAAGGCCCTGAGGGCCTCCTGAAGGTATGCAGCGTGGTCGGGGCGCATCTTCCTTCGGGCTGGGTCGAGGCGGCGCTCAGCGTCCTCCTCGGCGGTTGCCCTCAGCGCGTCCTGCCTGCCGCCCTGCGCTCCCATCAGGCCGTTGCGGGCCGCGCACTGGAGCGTGCATGCCAGCCGCGTCCGGAGTTTCGAGATGGTCGAGTCGAACTCGTCGCCACAGAGCGGGCAGCGCACTCGGATGCCCCAGATGATCCCGCCGTACGTGTTGGTCTTCATTGGGAGCCGGGTGGGGTCCACGACGGTGAAGCCTGCGCCGACGGTCTGTCCCTTGGTGAAGGTCTGTCGGCGCATCAGCCCAGGGCCTCGCTCAGCGCGTTCGCGTTCTGCCGGTCCCGCTCATCTGTGGCGTGCTGGTACCGCAGGGCAGCGGTCACGGAGGCGTGTCCGCCCCGGCGTTGGATCTCCTTCAGCGTCGCGCCCTTCTGCGCCAGCGTGGTGAGGCTGACGTGCCGGACATCGTGGAGATGGAACTCGGGGAGGCCAGCAGCGTCCCGTGCTTCCTCCCACGCCTTGCGGAGCCAGTTCGCCGTGAGCCGCCCGCGTGGGCCGTAGAACATCGGGTCCCCAGGCCGGGCGGGGTGCTCGCCGATGTAGGCCTCCAGGGCCGCGACAGCGGCGGTGGGCAGCGCCACGGTCTTGACCTGCCCCGTCTTCGTCTTGCGCTCGCGGACCTTCCCATCACCCGCGGCGATCTGCCGCTCGACGAGGAGCGTCCCGGCGCTGGGGGAGTAGTCGCCTCGATGGAGTCCACAGAGTTCGCCGAGCCGGAGGTGCGCGCCGAACAGCGTCCAGCACGCCGCCCCGAGGTCCAGGGGCAAGTGCCCGAGCACGGCCTTGAAGTCGGCGACCGTGAACGTCGGCCGACGCTTCGCCACGTCGGCTCCCGCGTTCTTGATGACGGCTGGGGTGGCCAGGATCAGCTCGTCCTCCATTGCCGTGTTGAGGATCACCCGGAGCAGGAAGAAGGCGTTGCGGCGGGTGACCGGCATGTCCGCCTTGGCTGCCCACCAGGTGCGCACCTGCGCCCGGGTGATGTCGCCCAGGTTCCGGTGCCCGAACGCCGGGAGCAGATGCCTCCGGAGCAGGCTCGACTGGTTCTTCCAGGTGGCCGGGGTGAGGGTCGCCTTCCGCTGCTGGTGGACCTCCTCGGCGTAGTCCCGGAACAGGACGTGGCCCTTCTTGGGGTCGTGCCAGGTCCCTCGCCCGATGTCGGCCGTGACTGGGATGACCGCTTGGTAGGCCTCGGCCTTGGTGCGGAAGGTCCCGAGGGAGCGTCGCTCTCCCTGGTCTGTAGTGAAGCGTGCTTGCCACTTGCCCGAAGGCAGTTGCCTCGGCTCCTCGATGCCACTGCTCATGTTGTCTCGTCCCATGGGGGTTGCTACGAGGGAGCGAGCGGCTCAGACCATCGTTTCCAGAAACAACTCTGGGCACGCGGTGGGCACGGCGGTCTGGCTCGATCCCAGGCCGGGACCGTCCAGGTGCAGAAACCGCTGATCAGAAGCGGGATGTTGTGGAGGGGATGACGGGAATCGAACCCGCGTGGCCAGTTTGGAAGACTGGGGCTCTACCATTGAGCTACATCCCCGCGCGTGCGCACCAGGCGCAGCCCGACCATCGTAGCGGACGAACGAGTACCGGACGAACGAGCACGACATGCCAGGGCGCGTCATCCCCAAGCCGGACGCCGGCGCCGAGCGCACGATCCGCTGGTCGCGCGTGGTCTCGTACGCGCTGGTGGTCCTCGCCGCGATCGTGTTCTCGATGCGCCCGGAGCTGTTCGGCGATCCGCAGTCGCAGCCCGCGCACGCCCTGCTGCACGTGTGGCGGATCGTCGTCGGCATCGTGCTCGCTGTCGCGGCGCTCGGGGTCCAGGTGGTGGTCGGCGTGCGGTGGCGCAACGGCCTGCGACGCGCCGCAGCGGACGAGTGACGTCCCTCCCGGGAACCGCGCACCGGGGGACCGCTAGACTCATCGGCGTCGCATGCGCCCTTCGGCGCGCGCGGACACCCTGGCCCAGTCAAACGGGGCGTAGCTCAGCTTGGTAGAGCGCCCGCTTTGGGAGCGGGAGGTCGCAGGTTCAACTCCTGTCGCCCCGACCAGGTCCTCGAGAACCATCGACCACACGAACGTCAACCAACAGGAGAACATCCCGTGGCCACCAGCACCGTCGACAAGGTGAGCGACACCCGCGTCAAGCTCACCGTGAACGTGACGCCGGAAGATCTCAAGCCGAGCATCGACCACGCGTACAAGCACATCGCCGAGCAGATCAACATCCCCGGCTTCCGCAAGGGCAAGGTCCCGCCGGCGATCGTCGACCAGCGCGTCGGCCGTGGCGAGGTCCTGAACCACGCCGTCGGTGACGCCATCGACAACTTCTACCGCCAGGCGGTCGAAGAGCAGGAGCTGCGCATCCTCGGCCGTGCCGAGGCCGACGTCGCCGAGCTGCCGAACCTCGCCGACTTCGCGGGCGACCTCGTCCTCACCTTCGAGGTCGACGTCCGCCCCGAGTTCGACCTGCCGGACTACTCCGCGTACGAGCTCACCGTCGACGCCGTCGAGGTGTCGGACGACGAGATCGAAGAGGAGCTGCAGAACCTGCGCACCCGCTTCGGCACGCTCGTGACCGTCGACCGTCCGGCGAAGACCGGCGACTTCGCGCAGATCGACCTGACCGCCAGCATCGGCGACGACGAGGTCGACTCGGCCACCGGCGTCTCCTACGAGATCGGCTCCGGCGACCTGCTCGAGGGCATCGACGAGGCGCTCGAGTCCCTGACCGCCGGCGAGTCGACGAACTTCGAGTCGAAGCTCGTCGGTGGCGACCGCGAGGGCGAGACCGCCCAGATCGCCGTCACCGTCACAGCCGTCAAGGAGCGCGAGCTCCCCGAGGCCGACGACGAGTTCGCCCAGATCGCCAGCCAGTTCGACACGATCGACGAGCTCAAGGCGGACCTGAAGGAGCAGATCGCGAAGTCCAAGACCTTCGGTCAGGGCGCCGCGGCTCGCGACAAGCTCGTCGAGAAGCTCATCGAGGACGTGAACATCCCGATCTCGGAGCAGCTCATCGAGGACGAGGTGCACCGTCACCTCGAGCAGGAGAACCGCCTCGAGGACGACGAGCACCGCAAGGAGGTCTCCGAGTCCAGCGAGAAGGCCTTCCGTTCGCAGATCCTCCTCGACTCCATCGCCGAGAAGGAGGAGATCCAGGTCTCCCAGGAGGAACTGACCCAGTACCTCATCCAGGCTGCTGCGCAGTACGGCATGGAGCCGGCCGAGTTCATCAAGGTCATCGACCAGAACGGCCAGATCCCGGGCATGGTCGGCGAGGTCGCCCGCTCGAAGGCGGTCGCGACCGTCCTGTCGAAGGTGACCGTCAAGGACACCAACGGCGACGCAGTCGACCTGTCCGCCTTCACGGCGGGCGTCGCGCAGGCCCCTGCTGAGGACGCCGAGTAACGAACTCGACGCCACCAGCGATACAGACGGGAGGCACGGTGCCAGCTGGCACCGTGCCTCCCGTCTCGTGTTTTCCGCACCACCGCATTGCTGTCGGCGAACACACGCGAAGTGGTGCGTTGCAACCGATAAGTTCGACAACAAGCGACAACTGAACGGGAGCTTTTCCATGGCCGAAGCAACACTGAACCCCAGTGTTTTTGACCGCCTTCTGAGAGACCGGATCGTGTGGCTCGGCTCCGAGGTCCGCGACGACAACTCGAACGAGATCGCAGCCAAGCTGCTGCTGCTCGCCGCCGAGGACCCTGAGAAGGACATCTACCTCTACATCAACTCGCCCGGTGGTTCGATCACCGCCGGCATGGCGATCTACGACACGATGCAGTTCGTCCCGAACGACATCGTCACCGTGGGCATCGGCCTGGCCGCGTCGATGGGACAGTTCCTGCTGTCCTCCGGCACGCCGGGCAAGCGCTACATCACGCCGAACGCCCGCGTCCTGCTGCACCAGCCGTCCGGCGGGTTCGGCGGCACCGCTGCCGACATCCAGACGCAGGCCAAGGTCATCCTCGACATGAAGCAGCGCATGGCGGAGCTCACGGCCGAGCAGACCGGCAAGTCGATCGAGCAGGTCCTCAAGGACAACGACCGCGACAACTGGTTCAGCGCGCAGGAAGCCCTCGAGTACGGCTTCGTCGACCACCTGCGTGCCTCGTCGGCCGAGGTCGTCGGCGGTGGTGGCACCGTCGGTGACGGCGCGACGCCGACCGCGGCTGCCGACCCCGACGCCCAGTCCTGACCCCCACCGAAGAAAAGGAAACGAGAATGCATCTCCCAATGCTCGGTGGCGCGCAGAACGTCCCGGCTCCCTCCGATCGGTACATCCTGCCGAGCTTCGAGGAGCGCACGGCCTACGGCTACAAGCGCCAGGACCCGTACGCGAAGCTCTTCGAGGACCGCATCGTGTTCCTCGGTGTCCAGGTCGACGACGCGTCGGCTGACGACGTCATGGCCCAGCTGCTCGTGCTCGAGTCGATGGACCCCGACCGCGACATCGTCATGTACATCAACTCGCCCGGTGGCTCGTTCACCGCGATGACGGCGATCTACGACACGATGCAGTACATCCGTCCGCAGATCCAGACGGTCTGCCTCGGTCAGGCTGCCTCGGCCGCGTCGGTGCTCCTCGCCGGTGGCACGCCGGGCAAGCGTCTGGCTCTGCCGAACGCCCGCGTGCTCATCCACCAGCCCGCTGTCCAGCAGGGTGGCGGTCAGGCGTCGGACATCGAGATCCAGGCGGCGGAGATCCTCCGCATGCGCACCTGGCTCGAGGAGACGCTGTCGAAGCACTCCAACAAGACGCCGGCGGAGATCAACCACGACATCGAGCGCGACAAGATCATGTCCGCGCAGGAAGCCGTGGAGTACGGCCTGATCGACCAGGTCCTCACCAGCCGCAAGAACCTGCCGGCGCTCGTCAAGTAGCACCAGCAGGAACGACGAAGGCCCCGCACCGATCGGTGTGGGGCCTTCGTCGTGCGGCGGTGTCAGTCTTCGGTGTCGTCCGTCTCGGGCGCGGGGCGGCGCCGCAGGAGCAGCAGGACCGCGACCACCGCGGCGACGAGGACGACGCCTCCGGCGCCGATCCAGAGCGCGTCGGTCGCGGCGGAGTCGGTGTCACCCGAGGCGGTGCCGGTGGTGGCGGCCTCGGTGGAGTCGTCTCCCGCGGTGGCGCAGGTCGGCGGCGTGGCCGATCCCGAGGCTGCGGAGAAGCCGGACGGGGCCTTCCACGTGAAGGCGTACTCGTCGGAGACGGTGTGGCCGTCGGCGGAGACGATCTGCCACTCGACGGTGTACTTCCCCGAGTCGCCGAGCGCGGCTGGCGTGGTCATCGAGGGGCCGTCGATGTCGACGCAGCCGTCCTCGTAGTACTTCCCGTCCGGACCCACGACCCGGAAGGCGAAGCCCGAACCGGAGTCGCCGATGTCGAGCAGCTTGTCGTTCGTGGTGATCTCGAACGCCTTCGGCAGGCTCGTGAGCGTGCCGCCGACCTCCGGGGTGGATGCGATCAGGTAGTTGTGCGCGCTGGCGGGACCCGCGAGCCCGAGGACCGCACCGCCCGCGATCGCGACGGCCGCGGCGGACCCGGCCACGAGCCTCCAGGCAGAGGACCGCAGCCGAGTCCGACGCGAGCCGCGCTGTGTCACTTGGCGGAGCTCCGACGACGCGTGCCGGCGACGGCGACGACCAGGGCGACGGCGCCGAGCACCAGACCGCCCAGGCCGAGGAAGCGGCCGACCAGGTCGGGGTCCGCGGGGGTCGTCGAGCCGGCTGCGGCCTCGGCGGTCGGGGTGGTGGCGACCGGGTCACCGTCGTCGTCCGTGGCCTCGGCCGCGGTCAGCGTGATCGAGGGGGCCGGGTGCTCGGGCTCGGCCTCGCCGGCCTGCTGCTCCTGGTTCCACTCGACCGAGCCCTTCTCGCAGGTCTGGATCGCGGGGAACTCGACGAGGTCGCCGGCCTTGCCGTCCGGCAGTGAGAAGGAGAGGGCGAAGGTGTCGCGCTCGTCGGCGGGGAGTGGGGTCTTGGCGGTGTAGGTGATGCTCGTGACACGTTCGGCGGCGTCCTCGGCGTGCTCACCGTCGGCCGCGGCGGAGGGGCTCGTGTACGGCTCGGTCGCCGTCGTGATCTTCCAGTTCGGGTTCACGGTGGGGGTGACCTCGATGACGGACTCCGGCACCTGGAACTCGATCTTCGTGGTGGGGGAGCCGTCGCAGCCGTGCGGGACCGAGAAGGTCGCCGTGGTGTACGAGTTCGCGGCGGTCGAGGTGGCCGTCGCGGACACGTGCGCGCTGGCTGCGCCGGCGGTGCCGAGGACGATGACGGCCACGGCGCCGAGGGTGACGGCGCCGCCGGCGGCGAGACGCTTCTGCATGGGGATCCTTCGATGGTCGGGACGGTGTTTCTACAACTTGTAGAGAAGACTGGATCACGGTAGCAGGCCCGAACGCCCTGGGCGAACGCGCGCGCGAAATCCCGCGGCGCCGCACGGTCGGTGTCACCGGTTGCGGTTAGGCTCGTGTCCACGACGAGGTGCCCACCAGCAGCGGTGCACCAGCGGCCGGTGCGAGTGCGCGGGCCGGCACGTCCAACCAGGGAGGCACGGCAATGGCACGCATCGGAGAGAGCGGGGACCTCCTCAAGTGCTCCTTCTGCGGCAAGAGTCAGAAGCAGGTCCAGCAGTTGATCGCCGGTCCGGGTGTCTACATCTGCGACGAGTGCGTCGAGCTGTGCAACGAGATCATCGAGGAGCGTCTGGCGGAAGCCGGCGAGGACACCTCGAGCGGTGACTTCGAACTGCCGAAGCCGCGCGAGATCTTCGACTTCCTGCAGGAGTACGTCATCGGGCAGGACCCGGCGAAGCGCGCCCTCGCAGTGGCCGTCTACAACCACTACAAGCGCATCCGTGCGCAGGGGCAGATCACCGCTGCCGAAGACCGCGACGACATCGAGATCGCGAAGTCGAACATCCTGCTCATCGGCCCGACCGGCTGTGGCAAGACCTACCTGGCGCAGACCCTGGCGAAGCGCCTCAACGTGCCGTTCGCCGTCGCCGACGCCACCGCCCTGACCGAGGCCGGCTACGTCGGTGAAGACGTCGAGAACATCCTGCTCAAGCTGATCCAGGCCGCCGACTACGACGTCAAGCGCGCCGAGACCGGCATCATCTACATCGACGAGGTCGACAAGATCGCCCGTAAGGCCGAGAACCCGTCGATCACGCGCGACGTCTCCGGCGAAGGCGTGCAGCAGGCGCTGCTCAAGATCCTCGAGGGCACCGTCGCGTCGGTCCCGCCGCAGGGTGGTCGCAAGCACCCGCACCAGGAGTTCATCCAGATCGACACGACGAACGTCCTGTTCATCGTGGCCGGTGCGTTCGCCGGGCTCGAGGACATCGTGTCCTCGCGCGTCGGCAAGCGGGGGATCGGCTTCGGGGCACCGCTGCACAGTGCGACCGACCACCAGGACCTGTACTCCGAGGTCCTGCCGGAAGACCTGCACAAGTTCGGCCTGATCCCCGAGTTCATCGGTCGTCTGCCCGTCGTCACCACGGTGTCGCAGCTCGACCAGGCAGCGCTCATGCAGATCCTGACCGAGCCGAAGAACGCCCTGATCAAGCAGTACCAGCGGATGTTCCAGATCGACGGCGTCGAGCTCGAGTTCGACCAGGGTGCGCTCGAGGCGATCGCCGACCTGGCCGTGCTCCGCCAGACCGGTGCCCGTGGCCTGCGCGCCATCCTCGAAGAGGTGCTCGGCCCGGTGATGTTCGACGTCCCGTCCGACGACGACGTGGCGCGCGTGGTGATCACCCGCGAGTCCGTGCTCGAGAACGCGGCGCCGACCATCGTACCCCGGCCTCGGGCGAAGCGCGTCGAGAAGTCGGCGTAGCGCTCCGCTCGCTCCGAAGCCCCGCACCGGATCGGTGCGGGGCTTCGTCGTGGTGGGGCGGTCGGCACGGCCCGCGGGTCGACGCCTGGTTCTTCCCATGACGGCTGCGATGGAAAGTGAGATCGGGCGTACCTGGTCGGAAGTTCCGATCAGGTACGCCCGATTCGACGCGGTACGCCCGGAAGCGCCCGGTCCCGCAGCGCCCTACTCGAGGCCGCGGCGACGCAGCAGCGGCCCGACCTCGGCGTCGCGCCCGCGGAAGTCGCGGTACGCCTCGAGCGGGTCCTTCGCGCCGCCGACACCCAGCAGCCGTGATGCGAACCGACGGCCGGCCGCGCGGTCCAGCCCGCCGTTGTCACGGAACCACTCGACCGTGTCGGCGTCGAGCACCTCGGACCAGATGTAGCCGTAGTACCCGGCGTCGTACCCGCCCGAGAACGTGTGCGCGAAGTACGTCGACGAGTAGCGCGGCGGCACGGCCTCGGCGGCGATCCCGGCGGCGGCGAGGGCGTTCCGCTCGAAGTCCTCGACGGACGTGACCGCAGCGGCGTCAGCGGAGGACAGCCGGTGCCACGCCTGGTCGAGGAGCGCCGCGGCCAGGTACTCGGTCGTGCCGAAGCCCTCGTTGAAGCCCTCAGACTCGCTCAGGCCCAGGACGAGCTCGGGCGGCAGTGGGGCACCGGTCTCGTGGTGCTTGGCGTAGTTCGCCAGGACCGACGGCCACGACACCCACATCTCGTTCACCTGGCTCGGGAACTCGACGAAGTCGCGCTCGACGTTGGTGCCCGAGAACCGGGGGTAGGTGGTGCGGGCGATCAGGCCGTGCAGCGCGTGGCCGAACTCGTGGAAGAGCGTCTCGACCTCGTCCTGGATGAGCAGCGTCGGCGACCCGGGCGCCGGCTTCGCGACGTTGAGGTTGTTCACCACGACGGGCAGCGTGCCGAGCAGCTCGGACTGCTCGACCACGGGGTTCATCCACGCGCCGCCGCGCTTGCCGTCGCGCGTGTACAGGTCGAGCAGGTAGAGCCCGACCGGTTCGTCGTCCTCGCCGGTGACCTCGAAGACACGGACCTCGTCGTTGTAGCCGTGCAGGTCCGGGCGCTCGGTGAAGGTCAGGCCGTAGAGGGCACCCGCGGCGTGGAAGACACCGTCGCGCAGAACCCGGTCGGCCTCGAAGTACGGTCGGAGCGCGGAGCTGTCCGCGGCGAACTGCTCGCCGCGCAGGATCTCGGTGGCGTACGCCCAGTCCCACGACTCGATGTCGAACCCGACCGTGCGGGACCGGACGGCCCGCTCGTCGTCGGCGTTCCGTGCCGCAGCGCCGACGAGCGACGACAGCAGGCCGTCGACAGCTTCGGGGGTCTTCGCCGTCTCGTCGGCGGTGACGACGGCGGCGTGGTTCGGGAACCCGAGCAGTTCGGCGCGCTCGGCACGGAGCCGCACGATGCGCAGCAGGACCTCGCGGTTGTCGTACTGGTTGCCGCGGCGGCCGCGAGCGAGCGAGGCGTGCATGATGCGCTCGCGCAGGTCGCGGTTCGCGAGCGACGGCAGCCACGGGTGGCCGGTGTAGAGCGGCAGGGTGATGAGCCAGCCCTCGAGGCCGCGGTCCGCAGCGGACCCGGCAGCGGCGGACTTCGCACCCCCGTCGAGCCCCTCGAGCTCGGCTTCGTCGGTGACGTGCACGGCGGAGTCGTTGGTGTCCTCGAGCAGGTTGCGCTCGAAGGTGGTGGTGAGCGTGGACAGCTCCTGGTTGATCGCGGTCAGGCGCTCCTTGCCGGCGTCGTCGAGCCCGGCGCCCGCCAGGGTCATCTCGGCGTGGGTGCGCTCGACCAGGCGGAGCGCTTCGCCCTCCAGCCCGGCGGCTGCGGCGCCGTCGAGCACGGACTGCACGCGGGCGTAGAGCCGGGAGTCCAGCGTGATCGCGTCGCGGTGGGCGGCGAGCAACGGCGAGACCTCGGCCTCGAGGTCGTGCAGCTCCGGCGTCGAGTCCGCCGACGACAGCGTGAAGAACACGTGGCTGACACGGGTCAGCAGCTGCCCGGAGCGCTCGAGGGCGATGAGGGTGTTCTCGACCGTCGGTGCGTGCGGATCGGTGGCGATGGCCTCGACCTCGGCGCGCTGCTCGGCCATGCCGGCCTCGAAGGCCGGTCGGTAGTGCTCGAGTCGCACGTCGCCGAAGGGCGGCAGGGCGTAGGGGAGGGTGCTCGGGACGTCGAACGGGGTTGCCATGGCAACCACCCTACGGACGTCGCGCCGCGACGGGGCGGACGGGAGGCCCGTGGCGGCCCCGCCCCGCGCCTCCCGTCCGCCTTGTGGGTGCGTTCCTTCCCATCGCGACCGGCTTGGAAAGCGGAATCGGGCGTACCTGGTCGAAAGAACCGACCAGGTACGCCCGGAACGACCAGGTACGCCCGGAACGACCAGGTACGCCCGGAACGACCAGGTCAGCGGGACGGCCCCGTCGCGGCGTCGATCAGCGTCGACGCGGCACGGCGGGCATGCGCCGCGGGCTCCGTGGTGCCGGCGATGGCAGCAGTGGTCTGCGCGCCCTCGGCGAGCAGGGCGAGCTGTGCGGCGAGTTCCTCGGCACGGTCCGGATCGGTGACGACCTCGGCGGTGAGCTCCTGCACGAATCGCTGGAACGAGTCCTTGTGGGCGCGGGCGATCTCGGCGACCGCGGGCGAGGTCGCGCCGAGCTCGCCGAAGGCGTTGATGAACCCGCAGCCGCGGAACGTGTCGTCGCCGAACCACGACTCGAGGAAGTCGTACACGGCGAGCAGCTTGTCGCGCGGGGTCGTGGCCGCCTCGACCGCACCGTGCACGCCGCGCTCCCAGATGTCGTGGCGCCCGGACAGGACGGCCGCGATGAGCTGCTCCTTGCCCGGGAAGGCCGCGTAGAGCTTCTTCAGCGAGACGCCTGCGCCCGTGCGGATCTCGTCCATGCCGACGGACTGGATGCCGCGCGCGTAGAACAGCTGGTCGGCGACGTCCACGATGTGTGCGCGGACGTCGGCGTCGACCGTGCTGATGGTGCTGGTTGCCATGACGTACCCCGTTCGCTGCGTGTTCACCGTTCCCGAGTTGCGCCGGGAACGATCGTTCTCTAGTGTAAGGCACATCGACGGAGAACGGACGTTCTCCGCGAGGCTCAGGGAAGGAAACGATCATGGGTGCCATCACCGTCGGAACCGAGAACAGCGTCGACATCGAACTCCACTACGAGGACAAGGGAACCGGTCAGCCGATCGTGCTGATCCACGGCTTCCCCCTCGACGGCAACTCGTGGGAGGGCCAGACCCCGGCCCTGCTCGAGGCCGGCTACCGCGTGATCACGTACGACCGCCGCGGCTTCGGGCAGTCCTCGCAGCCGAGCACCGGCTACGACTACGACACCTTCGCCGACGACCTGCACACCGTTCTCGAGACCCTCGACCTGCGCGACGTGATCCTGGTCGGCTTCTCGATGGGCACCGGCGAGATCGCCCGCTACATCGGCCGCCACGGACAGGACCGCATCGCGAAGGTCGCGTTCCTCGCCTCGCTCGAGCCCTTCCTGGCCATCACCGACGACAACCCCGACGGCGCCGGCCCGATGTCGTTCTTCGAGGGGATCGCCGCCGACGTCAAGAAGGACCGGTACGCGTACTTCACGAACTTCTACCAGGACTTCTTCAACCTGTCGGAGAACCTCGGCTCGCGCATCTCGGAAGAGGCCGTCCGCAACGCCTGGAACGTCGCCGCCGGCTCGGGTGCGATCGCGTCCGCCGCAGCACCGCTGACCTGGCCGACCGACTTCCGTCAGGACATCCCGAAGGTGACCGTCCCGGCGCTCATCGTGCACGGCACGGCGGACAACATCTTGCCGATCGACGCCACCGGTCGACGCTTCACCAAGGCGCTGCCGGCCGCGAAGTACGTCGAGATCGAGGGCGCCCCGCACGGCCTGCTCACCACGCACACCGCCGAGGTGAACGAGGTCCTGCTCACCTGGCTCGCCGAGTAGCCGCTCGCATCGTGAGCAGAAATGGTCGGGTTCCCACCGGGGACCCGACCATTTCTGCTCACCGAGCGAACGCGCCCTGCGTCAGTCCTCTTCCGCGGCGTCGTCGGGGTTCGTGACCTGGGCGTGCCCTGCATCGTCGAGGTGGATCGAGGTGCCGTCGTCGAGCTCGACGATCGGCTTGCCCTCGAGGAACGTCAGGGTCCAGCCCCAGGTCCCCGTGTCGACCGACTCGGCCGCCAGTTCGTCCTCGACCCCGCGCACGGCGACGACCATCGCCTCGGGCAGTCGCGCAGGCGGCTCCCCACCCACGCTCCATCGTGTGCCCAACTGCATCCGTGCCTCCTGTCCGGTGGTGGACGGGCCGGGTCGCCGACGCGACCCGGCCCGGACGACCGACGTTACGCCTGCTGTTCCGCCAGCTCGATCTCGGTGACGGCGAGCTCGTCGCCGTCGACGAACGACAGGTTCTCGATGCGGCCGACGGCCGCCAGGTCGACCGCCGCGCGCTCGATGAGCGCCCGCGTCTCGGCCGGCGCGGCGACGACGGCACGCGTGACGGGCGTCTTCTGGGACGCCTTCGCCGACGTCTTCGCGCCGCGGATCCCGATGAGCGCCTGTCCGACGGCCGCGAGCAGCCCGGTGGGGGCCGCGTCGGTGGGCAGGTCAGCAGCGGTCGGCCAGGAGGCCCGGTGCACGCTGGTCTCGTGGGTCCAGGCCCACACCTCTTCCGTCGCGTACGGGAGGAACGGTGCCAGCAGTCGGAGCAGCACGTCGATCGCGCCGCGCAGCGCCAGGACCGCGCTCGCCTGGGTCTCGTGCGTCGCGTCGGCCGCCGTGCCGTAGGCACGTTCCTTCACGAGCTCGAGGTAGTCGTCGCAGAAGGTCCAGAAGAACCGCTCCGTGATCTCGAGCGCGCGGGCGTGGTCGAAGCCGTCGAACGCGGCGGTGGCCTGCTCGACGACCGCACCGAGCTCGGCGAGCATGTCGACGTCGAGTGCCTCGGTCACGCTCGTGGCGCCCTCGGGCAGCGGGAAGCCGTAGACGAACTTCGCGGCGTTCAGGACCTTGATCGCCAGACGACGGCCGACCTTGATCTGCTTCGGGTTCTGCGGGTCGAAGGCCGCATCGGTGCCGAGCTTGGACGAGGCCGCCCAGTAGCGGACCGCGTCGGCGCCGTGCTGCTCGAGGATCGACAGCGGCGTGACGACGTTGCCCTTCGACTTCGACATCTTCTTGCGGTCGGGGTCGACGATGAAGCCGGAGATGCTCGCGTGCTTCCACGGCACGGTGTCCGCTTCGAGCTGGCTGCGGAGCACCGTCGTGAAGAGCCACGTGCGGATGATGTCCTGTGCCTGCGGGCGGACGTCGTACGGGTACACCAGGTCGTACAGCGCCGGGTCGGTCTCCCACTTGCCCGCGAGCTGCGGGGTGAGCGACGAGGTGGCCCAGGTGTCCATGACGTCGAGCTCGCCCTGGAACCCGCCGGCGACGCCGCGCTGGTCCTCGGAGTAGCCGGGTGCCGGGTCCGACGACGGGTCGACGGGCAGCTGCGCCTCGGTCGGGACGATCGGCTGGTCGAACACCGGGTTGCCATCGGCGTCGAGCGGGTACCAGACCGGGATCGGCACGCCGAAGAAGCGCTGGCGCGAGATGAGCCAGTCGCCGGACAGGCCACCGACCCAGTTGTCGTAGCGGACGCGCATGAAGTCCGGGTGGAACGCGATCTCCTCGCCGCGGGCGCGGAGCGTCGTCTTCAGGGCTTCGTCGCGGGCGCCGTTGACGATGTACCACTGGCGGGTCGAGACGATCTCGAGGGGCTTGTCGCCCTTCTCGAAGAACTTCACCGGGTGGTTGATCGTCTTGACATCGCCGACGAGCTCGCCGGACTCGGTCAGGGCGTCCACGACGACCTTCTTCGCCGAGAACACGGTCTTGCCGGCCATCTCGGCGTAGAGCGCCTTGCCGGTCGCCGACTCGATCCACGCGGGCTCGTCGGAACGGACACGGCCGTCGAAGCCGAGGATCGCGCGGTTCGGCAGCTGCAGCTCGCGCCACCAGACCACGTCGGTGGTGTCGCCGAAGGTGCAGACCATCGCGATGCCGGCGCCCTTGTCCTTCTGCGCCAGGTGGTGCGCGAGCACCGGGACCTCGACGTCGAACAGGGGCGAGCGGACCGTGGTGCCGAACAGGTCCTGGAACCGCTCGTCGTCGGGGTGTGCGACGAGGGCGACGCACGCCGGCAGCAGCTCGGGACGGGTCGTCTGGATCACGACGTCGTCGCCGCCGTCCGCACGGTGGAACGCGATGCCGTGGTACGCGCCGGGCATCTCCTTGTCCTCGAGCTCGGCCTGCGCGACCGCGGTGCGGAACGTGACGTCCCACAGGGTCGGGGCGTCGGCCTGGTAGGCCTCGCCGCGCGCGAGGTTGCGGAGGAAGGCACGCTGCGCGCTCGCCCGCGAGGTGTCGTCGATGGTGCGGTACGACTGCGTCCAGTCCACCGACAGGCCGAGGGTGCGGAAGAGCTCCTCGAACTGCTGCTCGTCCTGCACCGTGAGCTGGTCGCACAGCGCGATGAAGTTGCGGCGCGAGATCGGCAGCTGGTCGGCGGCCTTCGACGACTTGCCGTCGCCGCCCTCGAACGGCGGCGTGAAGTCGGGGTCGTAGGGGAGCGTCGGGTCGCAGCGGACGCCGTAGTAGTTCTGCACGCGGCGCTCGGTCGGCAGGCCGTTGTCGTCCCAGCCCATCGGGTAGAAGACGTGCTTGCCCCGCATGCGCTCGAACCGCGCCTTGAGGTCGGTGTGCGTGTACGAGAAGACGTGCCCGATGTGCAGCGACCCGGAGGCGGTCGGCGGCGGGGTGTCGATCGAGTAGACGGCGTCGCGGTGGCCAGCGGCGTCACGGTCGAAGCGGTAGGTGCCGTCCTGCTCCCAGACCGGCCCCCAGACGTGCTCGAGTCCGTCGACGCTGGGCTTCTCGGGCATGGGCTTGGTCATGGCTGCGCCTTCCGTGCGTGTGTGCGGCACCGAGTCCGTGATGAGGTGCCTGAGTGTCCACGCCTGGTGCGTGGTGTCCCAAGGTTACCCGGTGCCGGAGACCCGGAGTCGACCGCGGGAATGCTGGATGGGGAATTCTTTCGGCGGAAATACGCAAATGCCGCACGAATGCAATTGTTTGCATTGATCGGAAATGCTCGTAGGGTGCAATCCGTGAATACCTTCGAGAAAGTCGCGACCGCCTTCGTCGGTGTGGCCGCGCTGCTCCTGCCGATGTCCCCGCCGGTGCCGGCCGCGGCCGCGACCGGTTCGGCTCGGTTCGGGATCGGTTCCGGCATCGACACCACGGCGGACGGCGCGAAGGTGGCCCTCGCGGCGGGGCTCGGCGTGGGGACCGCTCGGGTCGACCTGTGGTGGACGGGCGTCGAGAAGGCCCGGGACGAACTCGTCATGCCCGCGTCGTACCGGAAGTCCGTCGACCGTCTCCGCGCGGCGGGGATCCGACCGCTCATCGTCCTCGACTACGGCAATCCCCACCACGACGGCGGTGGTGGTCCGACCACAGCCGCCGGCATCGCCGCGTTCGCGCGGTACGCGGGGTTCGTCGCCGCGACGTTCGGCCCGGACGTGGCGGGGTACGAGATCTGGAACGAGTGGCCGAACACCGTCGCGCCGGAGGCCAGCAGCGCTGCACGCTACGTCGCACTGACCCGGGCGGCGTCCGCGGCCGTCCACGCCGCGGCGCCGGGCTCCGTGGTGGCGGGTCCCGCCATGAGCCTGCTCGGGGCGGACGGCCTGCACCCGTGGCTCCGGCAGTGGCTCGCCGCAGGTGGTCCGGCGACGGTCGACGCGGTGTCGGTCCACGCGTACACCGGGACACGACCGCCGGAGACGACTCTGGGGCCCGCGATGCGGGAGCTCCGGACGGCCCTCACGGCGCAACACCGCTCCGTCCCGGTCTGGTGGACCGAAGGCGGCTGGCAGGCCGGTCCGCCGGGGCAGGCGGGTACCGTCACCCCCGCAGTGCAGTCCGCCTGGCTGGTGCGCTGGGGAGCGCTCGCCGCGCACCTCGGTGTCACGCTCGTCGTGCCGTTCACCCTGAACGACGCGGGGTCGACACCGACCGGGTACGGCCTGTACGGCTCCGCCAGTGGTGGGTACACGGCGCGGCGGGCTGCCGCGGCCTACGCGGTCCTCGTGCGCACCGTCGGTGATCGCCGGTTCGTGGCGGTCGAACGGGCCGGCACGGGCGGGGTCTGGATCGTCAGGTACGGCTCGGGCGGGGACGTGGTCCGCGTCGTCTGGTCGACGTCGGGAGTCCGCACGACGTCGGTCGGCGTGCCGGGCGGCTCCTCGCTGGTCTCGGCGACCGGGGCGACGAGCCGGCTGACCGTGGTCCGCGGTGCGGCGTCGGTGCGGGTCCGGGCGGCCCCGGTGTTCCTCCGCTCCGATCGGTGACGCGTCGGAGCGGTAATTACCACACCGACCTGTCGGACACGCCGGAGACCTGGTAGTCTGTCGGAGTTTGTCCGGCGAGCGCGGGTTCGCAGGTACTGCACCGTTGCCGTCCGCCGGACGCCCGAAGGACGCACCGCACACCGGAGGAACGACTTGGCACCGAACGACGCACCCCACCCGCACGGCGATCGGCCGTTGCCGCACGGCGACCGACCGCTGCGCTCGAAGGGCGCTGCGAAGCGCGCTCGGCGCAAGCTGACGAAGGACGACGTCACCGTCGTCGAGGAGTCGCTGCTCAAGCGCGCCGTGGCGGCCGCCGCTCTCGGCAACGCGATGGAGTGGTTCGACTTCGGCATCTTCGCGTACCTGACCGTCACGATCTCGCAGGTCTTCCTGCCGCAGGGCGACCCGGCCGCGAACATCGTCGCGACCTTCGGGTTCTTCGCCGCGGCGTTCATCGTCCGACCGATCGGTGGCGCCGTCTTCGGTCCGATCGGCGACCGGATCGGCCGGCAGAAGGTCCTCGCGCTGACGATGATCCTGATGGCCGCCGGCACGCTGATGATCGGCCTGATCCCGTCGTACGACTCGATCGGCTTCTGGGCCCCGGTCCTGCTGCTCGTGGCCCGCTTCGTGCAGGGCTTCTCGACCGGCGGTGAGTACGGCGGCGCCGCGACCTTCATCGCCGAGTACTCGCCCGACAAGCGCCGTGGGTTCATGGGCTCGTGGCTCGAGTTCGGCACCCTGGCCGGCTACGTGCTCGGCGCGTCGATCGTCACCGGCCTGCAGTTCGGCCTGTCCGAGGACGCCCTGCTCAGCTGGGGCTGGCGCATCCCGTTCATCATCGCGGGCCCGCTCGGCCTGATCGGGCTGTACCTGCGCCTCAAGCTCGAGGAGACCCCGGCCTTCCAGAAGCAGCAGGAGCAGGCCGCCGAGCGCGAGGGGCAGAAGACCCCGTTCCTCAAGCTCTTCGCCGAGAACTGGCGCGCCCTCATCATCTGCATCGGCCTGGTCCTGGTCTTCAACGTGACCGACTACATGCTGCTGTCGTACATGCCGACCTACCTCGAGCAGAACCTCGGCCAGAACGCCACGTTCGGCCTCATCCTGATCGTCGTCGTGATGCTGCTCATGATGGTCGTCATCACGTTCGGTGGCCGGCTGTCCGACAAGTTCGGTCGTCGCCCGGTGCTCGCCGCCGGCTGCATCGGCTTCATCCTGCTGTCCTGGCCGGCCCTCAAGCTCGTCCAGACCGGCACGGGCGTCGGGGTGTTCTCCGGCCTGCTCATCCTCGGTGTCGTGCTCGTCACGTTCACCTCGACCATGCCGTCGACGCTGCCCGCGCTGTTCCCGACGATCATCCGCTACGGCGCCCTGGCGATCGCGTTCAACGTCTCGGTGTCGCTGTTCGGTGGCACGACCCCGCTCGCGACGTCGGCGCTCATCAACGCCGCGAAGGACGCCGGCTACGGCTGGGCCGAGGACATCCCCGCGTTCTACCTGATGCTCGCAGCGGTCATCGGGCTCGTCGCGGTGTACTTCACCAAGGAGACCGCGTCCACTCCGCTCATGGGGTCCGGCCCGACGGTCGGTTCCGAGGACGAGGTCGCCGGCGTGATCGACGACTACAACGACCCGACGTCGGAGTTCGCGCAGTCGGACTGGGCGAAGGAGTTCGCGACCAGTGAGATCCCGATCATCTCGGGCGACGCGGCGAAGAAGGAGTCCGCGGACTCCTGACCCCGGTCACACCCTCCAGTCGCGTTCAGAGCCGTGGGGGACGTCACGCGCGCAGCGACAGTTCGCGGACGCGGCACCGCGCGAACTGTCGCTCAGTCCGTGAAGTCGGCTGCGGGGCCCGCCGCCAGCCGCTCGGCGGCCTGCAGCAGGTGCGCGGTCACGGGGTGCGCGGGGCGCGCGAACACCGTCGCGGCGGGGCCGTGCTCGACGACCGCGCCCCGGTGCACGACGAGCACGTCGTCGGCCATCCGGCGCACGGCCCGCAGGTCGTGCGACACGAACACCATCGCCACGCCGGTGTCGTCGCGGAGCCGCTCGAGCAGGGTCAGCACGGCGTCCTGCACGGTGGCGTCGAGGGCGGTGACCGGCTCGTCGAGGATGATCACCTCGGGGTCGGTGGCCAACGCCCGGGCGATCGCGAGTCGCTGCCGTTGCCCACCGGACAGGGTCAGCGGCGACCGCGTCCGGAGCGCCGGGTCCAGGTCGACCTGCCGCAGGGCCGCGTCCACCCGGGCGGCGAGGGAACCACGGGCGCGGCGGTCGTCGCCCCGCGAGAACGCGTCGGCGAGGACCCGCTCGACCGACCACCGCTCGTCGAACGTGGCGCCGGGGTCCTGCACGACGGCCGCGACCCGGTGGCGGCGGGGTCGTCGGTCGTGTTCGGGGAGCGGTACCCAGGGGGCTCCGTCGAGCGAGACCGTGCCGGCGTCGGGCGTCTCGAGCCCGAGGAGCATCCGCGCCAGGGTGGTCTTGCCCGACCCCGAGGCGCCGATCACCCCGAGCACCCGCCCGCGGCCGAGCCCGAACGACACGTCGTCGACGGCGCGGACGCCCTCGTAGTCGCGCGCGAGCCCCGCGGCGACGAGGACGCCAGCCCTTCCGCCAGCCCTCCCGCCGTGCCCCGTGCGAGGTTGATCACTCCGTGCGTCGTCGGAAGCTCGCACGGAGTGATCAACCTCGCACCGAGCGCCAGTGGCCGCGCGCACCAGGGCCTGCGTCGCGGCGTGCTGCGGATCCTGCAACACCGAGGCGACCGGGCCCTGCTCGACGATCCGGCCCTCGTGCATGACGGCCACCCGGTCGGCCCACCCCGCGACGAGCCCGAGGTCGTGCGTGATGACGAGCAGCCCCGCCCCGCGCCGCTGCGCCGCCCGCAACTGCTCCATCACGGTGACCGCGACCCCGGCGTCCAGTGCGGTCGTGGGCTCGTCGGCGACCACGAGCGCTGGCGCCCCGATGGTGGCCGCGGCGATGAGGGCCCGCTGCCGCATCCCGCCCGACAGCGTGCCGGCGAGTCGGCCGTCGGTCGCGATGTCCGGGTCGAGGCCCACCGCTCGCAGGGCATCGCGCACGGCGTCCACGCGCTCGGCCGCACCCATCTCGGTGTGCAGGCGGAGGCTGTCGGCGACCTCTCGTCCGACGGGACGCAGCGGGTCCAACGCGCCCAGGGCCTCCTGGCCGACGTAGCCGACCCGCGACCCGCGCACCTGGCGCCACCGACGATCGGAGAACGCGCGGACGTCGAGGCCGGCGACGGTGAAGGCGTCGGCGCGGACGGCGGAGCCGGGTGCGGACAGACCGAGTGCGGCGCGGGCGGTGACGGTCTTGCCGGAGCCGGAGGCGCCGACCAGGGCGACGCACTCACCGGCGTCGACCCGCAGCGCGACGTCGTGCACGATCGGTGTGCCCGCGATGGCGACGTGCAGCGCCTGGACCTCGAGGACGGTGGTCATCGGACGACTCCTGTTCGGCGGATCGCGCGACCGAGCACGGTGACGGCGGTCGCGAGCACCACGATGGCGAGCCCGGGGAAGGTGCTCATCCACGGTGCGGTCTGCAGGTAGGTCCGGCCGTCGGCGAGCATCGCGCCCCACTCCGGAGCCGGGGGTGGTGTGCCGACGCCGAGGTAGCTCAGCGCCGAGGCCCAGACGATCGCCTGGCCGACACCGAGCGTGGCGACCGCGACGACGGGCCAGAGTGCGGTGGGCAGGACGTGCCGGACCACGACGCGGACGGGGGAGCGGCCGAGCAGCACGGCGGTCTCGACGACCTGCGACGACCGGGCCGCGCGGACCAGGCCACGGACGATGCGGGCGTAGCCGGGGGCGGTGGCGAAGCCGACGGCGAGAATGGCGGGCACCGGGCCCGGGCCGGTGACGGCGATGACCACCAGGGCGACGAGCAGCAGCGGCAGGGCGAACGCGACCTCGGTGACGCGTCCGATCACGGCGTCGAGCAGTCGGCCGATGCGCCCGGCGCCGGCGCCCAGTCCGGCGACGACCCCGAGCACGACGCCGGTCCCGCCGCCGATCAGGGTCGCGGCGACACCGACCACGAGCGAGGCCCGCGTGCCGGCGACGACCCGCGACAGGACGTCGCGTCCGGATTCGTCGGTGCCGAACGGGTGGGCGCCGCTCGGTGCGAGCAGCGCCTCCGACGGGTGCACGGCGAGCGGGTCCGCGCCGCCGAGCAGCGCCGGCCACGCGGCCGCCACGACGGCGAGCAGGACCACGGCACCCGCGACGGCGCCGGGGACGCCGAGGCCCCGTCGCCGGCGACGTGCTGCTGCCGGTCGTCCGTCGACCGGTTCACCGGCCAGGAGGCTCGGCTCGGCGATGCCGCTCACCGCGCCGCCGCCTCGGGGCCGGGTCCACGGCGTCGGGCGGCGCGTAGAGCACGCGCGCGTCCTGTGCGTGGGGTTCCGGTGCGCGGGTCGACGACGCGCTCGACGAGGTCCGCGACCGCGAGCACCACGACGTAGGCGGCGGCGGACACCAGCGCAATACCGGCGACGAGCGGCATGTCCCGCTGCGTCACCGCGGTCACCAGGGCGCGACCGATGCCGGGCAGCGCGAACACGGACTCGACGACGACGGCGCCGGACACGAGGGACCCGAAGGCCCAGGCGGACAGGGCGATCCCGGGCAACGCCGCGTGGCGGAGCAGGTGCCGGGCGAAGAGCCCGAGGCGGGTCTCTCCACGGCCCCGTGCGGCGAGGGCGAAGGCGGACCGTTGCGCGTCGACGACCCCGTCGCGCACGGTCTCGGCCAGGTACCCGGCGACCGGGACGGCCACCGTCAGCACCGGGAGCACCCAGCCGCGCACGGTTCCGTCGCTGACCGCGGGCACCCAACCGAGGGCGCTCGCGAACACCACGATGAGCACGCTGCCGAGCCAGAAGTGCGGCATCACGCTCGCGGTGACGCTCAGCGCGCTCGTCAGCCCGGCTGCGAACCGACCGCGCTGCGTCGACCACCAGGCCGCGACGATCGCCAGGACCCAGGCGACGACGAGGCCGGCCACCGCCAGGGTGAGCGTGACGGGCAGCTGCTGGCCGAGCAGCGTCGCGACCGGGGTGCGGAAGGCGTACGAGTCACCGAGCTGCAGGGTGGCGAGGCGTCCGAGGAACACCGCGTACTGCACGAGCACCGGCTGGTCGAGGCCGTACTCGTGCCGGACCTGGGCGACGGCGTCGGCGGAGGCCTGCGAGCCCGGACCACCGAGGATCGCGAGTGCGGGGTCGCCGGGGATGAGCCGGATCGCGACGAACACGATCGTCGCGACGGCGAAGAGGACGCCGATCCCGCCCGCGAGCCGTCGGACGGCCCACCACACCCAGGGCATCCGCGTCAGCGGTCGATCCAGGCCGTGCCGAACCAGGGCGTGGACACCGAGGTCGTCTGGATGCCGTGCACGGCCGAGCGCACCAGGAAGTGGTTCTGCTGGTCGTAGAGGGGCAGCACGGTGTCGCTCGCCAGGATCGTCTTCTGCGCCTGCTCGTACAGGTCGGCGCGCTCGTCGGCGTCCGAGGTGCGGGCCGCCTGCTCGAGCAGGGTGTCGAGTGCGGGGTCGTCGAGCTGCGCGAGGTTCGCGAAGTACCCGGACGGCGCCGGCTCGATGCTCGCGCTGTCGTACAGGATGCGCAGGACGTCGGGGCCGACCTTCGTGTACGGGGCGCTGACCACGTCGTACTCGTTCGCCGCGAGGGCCGCGTACCAGCTGGACAGGTCGAGTTCGTCGAGCACGACCTTGAACCCGACGGCCTTCTCGGACGCCTGGATCTGCTGGAACAGGCTGCGCTCGGCCGGCACCGACTGGTTCGTCGACACCGGGAACGTCACGGTGAGCTGCTGGCCGTCCTTGACGCGGATGCCGTCCGACCCGACCTTCCAGCCGGCGTCGTCGAGCAGCTGCTTCGCCTTCGTCGGGGAGTAGTCGAACCGGCTCTTCTCCGAGTACGCCAGCGGTTCGGCACTCGAGAGCACGGAGTACGAGCGCTTCGCGGTGCCGAGGAACAGCGACTGCAGGCCGGGGTCGATCTCGGCACCCGCGATGAACGCCTGCCGCACGGCCTCGTCACGGAACACGCCGTGGCCGGAGTTCAGCTCGAGGCGGTTCGAGGCACCGGGGCGCGGGGCGTCGAGGTCGCGGATGGCGCCCTTCGCCGACGCTGCCTTGAGCTGGTCGGGCTGCGCGTTGTCGATGACGTCGACCTGGCCGGACTGCAGCGCCGCGTAGCGCGACGTCGAGTCGGGCAGGAACCGCCACGTGATGCCGGACAGGCGCGGCATCGTCTTCCCCCAGTGGTCGGTGTTCTTCGTCAGGGTGACGCGGTCGCCGTGCTTCCACCCGGTGACCTCGAACGGGCCGGTGCCGACGGGCGACTCGCAGTTCGTCGCCTGCTTGCGCTCGAGTGCCTTCGGGGACTCCATGCCGACCCACGGCTGCGAGAAGGACTCGAGCAGCGCGCTGTCCGGACGGCTCAGCGAGAGCGTCACGGTGTGGTCGTCGGTGGCCGTCGCCTTCGTGATGGACTGCAGCGCGAGGTACCCGGTGCTCGACGCGGTGGCCGGGTCCTGCACGTGCTCGATGTTCGCCACGACGGCGGCGGCGTCGAACGGGGTGCCGTCGGTGAAGGTGACGTCGTCGCGCAGCGTGAAGGTGAGGGTCTTGCCGTCGTCGCTCGTGGTCCACTTCGTCGCGAGCTCGGGCGTCGGCTCGCCGTCCTTGAGCCCGACGAGCTCCTCGATGTACTGCGTCGCCAGGAGCGCCTGCGGGTAGTTGCCGCCGACGTGCGGGTCGAGGCAGGTGGGCTCGGCGTCGCCGGAGGCGTACGTCAGGGTCCCGCCGCTCACCGGCTTGCTGCTCGTGGTGCTCGTCCCGGCGCCGCTGCACCCCGCGAGGACGAGGACGACGGCGGTGGCGCTCGCGACGGCGGCGACGGTTTTCTGTACTGAGTCCAAGATCATGGCTGGACGAGTCTAGCGGTTTACTGGGGCCCATGGACGAACCGATCCGCCGCGGTGGCCGGCCCCGACGCTCGAGCGCCGAGGTCCTCGCGGACGCCGCTGCCGAGCTGTTCCTCGAGCAGGGGTACGCACGCACCACGGTCGACCAGATCGCCGTGCGTGCGGGGGTCAGTCGCGCGACGTTCTTCAACTACTTCACGGCGAAGTCGGACGTGATGTGGCTCGAGCTCGACGCCGCGGTCGCGGGGCTGCCCGGGTACCTGGCGGCCTCGACCGAACCCAGTGCGGTGCGCGCGGTGGAGCAGGCCCTGCTCGCCGCGGCCCGGGCCCACGACCCCGAGCGGGTGCCGTGGGCGGTCGCGCAGGCCGAGGTGATGGGCATCGGCTCCGAGCTCGTCGCCGGGGTCGCCGTCCGGGTGATGGCGCAGCACGGGGCCGTCGCCGCCTTCGTGGCCGGGCGCACGGGGGAGCAGCCGGGGTCGCTCTGGCCGCAGACCGTGTCGGGCGCGGTGCTCGGGGCGGCTGCTGCGGCGTTCGGGGTGTGGGTCGCCGACGGGGTGGCCCGCCGGCCGCTCGTCGAGTACGTCGCGGCGGCGCTGACCCCGGTGGTCGCCGGCCTCGACGCCCGCTGACGCCGGTGACGGCCGCCCGCGCGTCAGTCGGTGCGCAGCGTCCCGGCGCCGCCGGCGGCCACGTCCGAGGCCGTCCCGTCGCGCACCACCTCGGGCACCTCGTCGCTCGTCGGCCGCAGCGAGGCGTCGCCCGGGTAGCTCAGCGTCAGCACGGCTTCCTCGATGTACGGGCTGTCCTCGAGCGACTTCTCGACGTCGCGCAACCGCACCGCGACGTGCTCCTCGTTCTCGTTGCCCGTCAGGTCGACGGCGGCGACGAGGTACACCCGCGACGGACCGACGAACTCCAGGTGCAGGTAGGTGACACGTTCGATCTGCGAGCGGCCGAGCAGCTCGACGAGCACGGCGTTCTCGAGCTCGGGCGACGTGCTCTCGCCGAGCAGGAAGCGGCGGTTGCGGTCGATGAGGATGATCGCCACGACCCCGAGCAGCAGGCCGATCGCGATGGAGCCGATCGCGTCGAAGATCGCCAGGCCGGTGATCTGGTGCAGGAACACCCCGAGGAACGCGACGACGAGGCCGATGAGCGCAGCGGCGTCCTCGGCGAACACGGCCCGCAGCGTCGGGTTCGAGGACTGCAGCACGTGGCGCAGCACCGGCACCTTGCGCTTCGTCGCCGCTCCGTGCGCCTGGCGGTAGGCCTGCAGGAAGCTCGTGCCCTCGAGGCAGAACGACAGCGCGAGCACGATGTAGTTGAGCAGGACGTCCTCGGCCGGACCCGTCTCGCCGAGCTCGGAGATGCCGTGGTAGATCGACACGATGGCGCCGGCGGTGAACAGCCCGAACGCGGCGAACATCGACCAGATGTAGGTCTCGCGTCCGTACCCGAGCGGGTGTGCGGTGTCGCGCTTCCGCGCGCCCCGTCGTTCGGCGACGAGCAGGAAGATCTCGTTGCCGGTGTCCGCCCACGAGTGCGCCGCCTCGGCCACCATCGAGGCCGAACCCGAGATGAGCGACGCGATGGTCTTCGCGATCGCGACGAGCAGGTTCGCGCCGAAGGCGATGATGACGGTGAGGGAGGACTCCGGGCGTTCGCCGGAGGCAGAGTCGTCGGGCATCCCTCCAGCATGCTCCCGTCCGCTAAACTCGTGTCACACGAGCGTCGATCCGGCCATCACCGGGGAGCTCCCGGAAGAACGCGGTCCGCGCGAGCGGCTCGTCAGTAGAACCGGGCGGACCGGGCCGCACCGAACCCGAACACGAGCGGTCGTGACGTGCGGACAGCACGGCGTGGCAAGCGAGGTGGTACCGCGGAGCCTGCTCCGTCCTCGTGGAGATCGAGCGAACCCACAAGGAGTCCCGGTGCCGTACCCGTTGAACGCCGATGCCGATGGCGTCGTCCCCTCGCCGTCCTTCCCCGCCGTCGAGCGGGGGATCCTCGCCTTCTGGAAGGGCGACGACACGTTCCAGGCGTCCATCGACCAGCGCCAGGGCTGCGACGAGTGGACCTTCTACGACGGCCCGCCGTTCGCGAACGGCCTGCCGCACTACGGTCACCTGCTGACCGGGTACGCCAAGGACGTCTTCCCGCGCTACCAGACCATGCGCGGCAAGCAGGTGCACCGCCGCTTCGGCTGGGACACCCACGGGCTGCCCGCCGAGCTCGAGGCGATGCGCCAGCTCGGCATCACCGAGAAGCACGAGATCGACGAGATGGGCGTCGACGTGTTCAACGCCGCCGCCAAGAAGTCCGTGCTGCAGTACACCGACGAGTGGCAGCAGTACGTCACCCGCCAGGCGCGCTGGGTCGACTTCGAGGACGACTACAAGACGCTCGACACGACGTTCATGGAGAGCGTGCTGTGGGCGTGGAAGCAGCTCTGGGACAAGGGCCTGGCGTACGAGGGCTTCCGGGTCCTGCCGTACTGCTGGAACGACCAGACGCCGCTGTCGAACCACGAGCTGCGCATGGACGACGACGTCTACAAGATGCGCCAGGACCAGTCCGTCACGGTGTCGTTCCCGCTGCAGGGTGCGCGCGCCGAGTCGCTCGGGCTGGCCGGCGTGCGTGCGCTCGCCTGGACGACGACCCCCTGGACCCTGCCCACGAACGCCGCGTTGGCCGTCGGGCCTGCGGTCTCGTACGTGGTGCTCCCTGCGGGGCCGGGAGGCGCGGCTGACGGCGCCGACGCCGGTTCCGTCCACTACCTGCTGGCTTCGGACACCGTGGCCGCCTACGCGAAGGACCTCGGCTACGAGACGGCCGAGGACGCCGCTGCCGCGGTCGTCCGCACCCTGGCGGGTGCGGAGCTCGACGGCGTCGAGTACGAGCGCCTGTTCGACTTCCTCGCCGATGCCGAGGGCATGGAGCACGCCTGGCGCATCCTGGTCGCCGACTACGTCGAGACCGGCGAGGGCACCGGCATCGTGCACCAGGCCCCGGCCTACGGTGCCGACGACCAGGTGGTCTGTGCTGCCGCCGGCATCCCCGTGGTGCTCTCCCTCGACGAGGGCGGTGTCTTCACCTCGCAGTTCGGCGAGGTCGCCGGCATGCTCTGGTCCGACGCGAACAAGCCGCTGACCAAGTCCGTCCGCGACGCCGGTCGTCTGTTCCGCCAGGCGTCCTACGAGCACAGCTACCCGCACTGCTGGCGGTGCCGGAAGCCCCTCATCTACAAGGCCGTGTCGTCGTGGTTCGTGCGGGTCACCGACTTCCGCGACCGCATGGGCGAGCTCAACCAGGACATCAACTGGGTGCCGGAGAACGTCAAGGACGGCCAGTTCGGCAAGTGGGTCGGCAACGCCATCGACTGGTCGGTGTCGCGCAACCGCTACTTCGGCACGCCGATCCCGGTGTGGCAGTCCGACGACCCCGAGTACCCGCGCACCGACGTGTACGGCTCGCTCGAGGACATCGAGCGCGACTTCGGCCGCCTGCCGCTGAACGCCGACGGCGAGGTCGACCTGCACCGCCCGTTCATCGACGACCTGACCCGCCCGAACCCCGACGACCCCACGGGGAACTCGACGATGCGCCGGATCACCGACGTGTTCGACGTCTGGTTCGACTCCGGGTCGATGCCGTACGCCCAGGTGCACTACCCGTTCGAGAACCGGGAGTGGTTCGAGTCGCACAACCCGGCCGACTTCATCGTCGAGTACATCGGGCAGACCCGCGGCTGGTTCTACGTCATGCACGTGCTGTCCACCGCGCTGTTCGACCGACCGGCCTTCAAGAACGTCATCAGCCACGGCATCGTCCTCGGCTCGGACGGCCAGAAGATGTCGAAGTCGCTCCGGAACTACCCGGACGTCTCCGAGGTCTTCGACCGCGACGGCGCCGACGCCATGCGCTGGTTCCTGATGTCGTCGTCGGTGATCCGCGGTGGCAACCTCGTCGTCACCGAGGAGGGCATCCGCCAGGGCGTCCGCGAGTTCATGCTCCCGCTGTGGTCGACCTACTACTTCTTCACCCTGTACGCGAACGCCTCGGGGGAGTCGGGGTACCAGGCCACCCGTCGAACGGACAGCACCGACGTCCTCGACCGGTACCTGCTCGCGAAGACCCGGGTGCTCGTGTCCGACGTGCAGCAGCACCTCGACGCGCTCGACACCCCGCTCGCGGCCCAGGCCGTCCGCGACTTCGCCGACGTGCTGACGAACTGGTACGTCCGCCGGTCGCGCGACAAGTTCTGGACCGGGGCCGACGGTGCGGCAGGGGACGACGCTCGTGCGGCCTTCGACACCCTGTACACGGTGCTCGAGACCCTGACCCGCGTCGCGGCCCCGCTCGCCCCGCTCGTCACCGAGGAGATCTGGAAGGGCCTGACCGGTGGTCGGAGCGTGCACCTGACGGACTTCCCCGACGCGGCCGAGTTCCCCGCCGACGACGCCCTCGTCGCGGCGATGGACCGCGTGCGCGACGTCGCCTCGAAGGGCCTCGCGCTCCGCAAGGCGACCGGCAAGCGCGTCCGGCTGCCGCTCGCCACGCTCACCCTCGTGGTGCCGGACCCGGCGGCGGTCGAACCGTTCGCCGACATCCTGCGCGACGAGCTGAACGTCAAGCGGGTCGTGCTCGAGGCCCAGGCCGAGGAGTCACTGGCGCAGTACGGCATCGAGCGGAAGCTCACCGTCAACGCCCGCGTCGCCGGCCCGCGCATCGGCAAGGCCGTACAGCAGGTGATCCCGGCCGCGAAGAAGGGCGACTGGACCGCGACCGAGTCCGGCGTGACAGTCGGCGGTGTCGACCTGGTCGAGGGCGAGTACACGCTCGACCTCACCGTCGCCGACCCGTCGGTCGCCGTGGCGTTCCTCGACGAGGGCGGTTTCGTGGTGCTCGACACCGTGACCACGCCCGAGCTCGAGGCCGAGGGGCTCGCCCGCGACGTCGTCCGTGCCGTCCAGCAGGCCCGGCGCGACGCCGACCTGGACGTCAGCGACCGCATCGTCCTGACCCTCGGGGTCGACGAGGCCGCCGACGCGTCGGTGCGCACCCACCAGCAGCTCATCGCGGGGGAGACCCTGGCGACGAGCGTCGAGATCGTGCCCCTCGGGGCAGGCGCCACCACCGATGTCGGTGACGGCGCGAAGGTGACCGTGGAGGTGTCACGCGCATGAGCGACGACGACCAGTACGACGAGCACGACCAGCACGACCAGCACGACGAGGACGGCATCCGGATCCCGGTGGGCCCGTCCGGAGACGCTCCGGTCGAGGCCGTGCCGTACGGCGGTGACGACGACGAGGTCAAGCGCGTCGAGGCCGCCCTGTACGCCCGGATCGGTGAACAGTCGCCCGAGCACCGCCTGACCGCGACCCGTCGCGCCGTCGAGCTGCTCGGCGACCCGCACCTGGCGTACCCGGTGATCCACATCACCGGCACGAACGGCAAGACGTCCACCGCGCGCACGACCGAGAGCATCGTCCGCGCCCACGGTCTGCGCACCGGCCTGATGACGAGCCCGCACCTGGTGTCGATCCGGGAGCGCATCGTCATCGACGGGCAGCCGATCGAGCCGAGCCGGCTCGTCGAGAACTGGGACGACATCGCCCCGGTCCTCGAACTGACCGACCAGGAGCTCACCGCCAGGGGCGAGCTCCCGCTCACCTTCTTCGAGGCACTGACCGTCCTGGCCCTGGCGTGCTTCGCCGAGGCGCCGGTCGACGTCGCCGTGATCGAGGTCGGCATGGGCGGCGAGTGGGACTCCACCAACGTCGTGCAGAGCCAGGTCGCGGTGTTCACGCCGATCGCCATCGACCACGCGAAGCAGCTCGGCAGCACCGTGGCGGAGATCGCGCGGACCAAGTCCGGGATCATCAAGCCGTCGTCCGCCGTGGTGTCGAGCGAGCAGGTCCCCGAGGCACTCGTCGAACTCGAGCGTGCCGCGGAGCTCACCGAGTCGACCCTCGCGGTCGAGGGCACCGGGTTCAGTGTCCTGGACGTCACGCCCGCGGTGGGCGGACAGCTCATCACCGTGCAGGGGATCGCCGGCCGCTACGACGACCTGTTCCTGCCGTTGTTCGGTCGGCACCAGGCGCACAACGCGGCCGTGGCGATCGCCGCGGTCGAGTCGTTCCTCGGTCGGGGCACCCAGGCGCTCGACGAGGACGTCCTGTCCGAGGGCCTCGCCGGTGCCACCAGCCCCGGTCGCCTCCAGCCGATCGCCACCGACCCGACCGTCGTGGTCGACGCGGCGCACAACCCGCACGGTGCCAAGGCCCTGGCCGAGGCCCTGCCCGTGGCGTTCCCGTCCGAGCACGTCGTCGGCGTCGTCGGGATCCTCGGCGACAAGGACGCCCGAGGGTTCGTCCGCGCGCTGAAGGGCACCGTCGAGACCTTCGTCGTCACGCAGCCCCCGGGGGAGCGTGCCCTCGACGCGGACGCCTTCGCCAAGGTCGTCGTGGACGAGGTCGGCGCGGATCGCGTCGTGGTCGAGCCGTCACTCGCCGCCGCGCTGCAGCAGGCACGCGACCTGGCGGACGAGGCGGACGCCGAGGACGCCCTCGTGCTCGTCGCGGGCTCCATCGTGATGGTGGGTGCGGTCATGGACCTGGTCCACCGGGAAGGCGAGACGAAGTGACGAACGCACCCAGGGCCTCCCGTCCGACGCGCGCACCGCGCACCCGGAAGCCGCGACGCGACCGCGGGGCGCAGGAGAGCCTGCTGTCGATCGCGCTCGTGCTCGAGGCGATCATGTTCTTCTTCCCGATGCTCGTCGTGTTCGGCAAGGGGACCCTGCCGCCGGCCCTGGCGTTCGGCGGCGGCATCGGTGCGATGGTCGTGCTGGCGCTGGCCTCACGTCTGACCGGCAACCCCGCCGGTGTAGGGTTCGGGTGGCTGCTGCAGGCGGCCATCCTCGCCACCGGGTTCATCGAACCGTTCATGTTCGCGGTCGCCGTGGTGTTCCTGGCGCTGTGGGTCTTCTGCTTCGTCAAGGGCGGTCAACTCGACCGTCAGAACGCCGCGCGCCGGGCCGCCATGGGCGAGGACTGACCACCCCTCCGATCCCGCGAACACACTAGGAGTACTGCGTGTCCGACCTCGAAGAGACCCTCGTCCTCGTCAAGCCCGACGGCGTCGCCCGCCAGCTCACCGGTGAGATCCTCCGCCGCATCGAGTCGAAGGGCTACGAGATCGTCGACCTGAAGATGCTCACCGCGCCGCGCGACCTGTTGGACGCGCACTACGAGGAGCACCAGGGCAAGCCGTTCTTCGAGCCGCTCGTCGAGTTCATGCAGTCCGGTCCGGTCGTCGCCGTGCGCGTCGCCGGCAACGGCGTGATCGCCGGCTTCCGGTCGCTCGCCGGCACCACCGACCCCACCAGCGCCGCACCCGGCACCATCCGTGGCGACCTCGGTCGCGACTGGGGCCTCAAGGTGCAGCAGAACCTGGTGCACGGGTCGGACAGCACCGAGTCGTCGGCGCGCGAGCTCGCGCTCTGGTTCGCCTGAGACGCCGGGGGAACGACTCGTGACGAACAACGACCGACCCACCAAGAACGAGCGTCGCCAGCACGCGCGTGAGGTCTCGCGCCAGCGCGCCGATGCCGAGAAGCGTCGCAAGCGCCGCAACAAGTGGTTCCTGCAGGGCGGCATCGGCCTGGGCATCATCGCGATCGCCGCGATCATCACCCTCGTCGTGGTGAACGTGAACAACGCACCCGCCGTGTCCGCTGCCGGGCCGAAGAACATGGCCACCGGCGCGATCCAGTTCACCGGCGAGGGCGGCGAGGTCACCCCGGTGACCACGAAGGCCGTCACCGCGAAGGGCACCCCGTCGGCGGTCCCGACGTCGAACACCGACGGTGCGGTCGCGGTCACCGAGTACGTCGACTGGGCCTGCCCGGTCTGCAAGCAGTTCGAGGGCGCCTACGCCGACCAGATCCTGGACAAGGTGAAGTCGGGCGACGCGACGCTGGCCATCCAGCCGGTGTCCATCCTCGACCGCAGCTACCAGAGCTCGCGCTACGCCAGCCGGGCCGCGAACGCCGCGATGTGCGTCGCGAACTACGCGCCGGACAAGTTCCTGGACGTCCAGACGCAGTTCTTCGACAACCAGCCCACCGAGGGCACCTCGGGCCTGACGAACGCCGAGATCGCGAAGCTCGTGAAGGCGGGCGGCGCGACCGGGTCGAACGTCTCCGAGTGCCTGTCGACCGAGCAGTTCAAGGGCTGGGTGACGAAGTCCACGAAGCTCGTCACCGCGGACGAGGCACTGCAGGGCACGCAGGGCTTCGGCACGCCGACCGTGGTCGTGAACGGCAAGCGCCTCGACGACCTCAGCACGGTCATCACCGCGATCGACGCCGCGGCGAAGTAGCACCACCCGCACGAGCGAAGGCCCCCGCTTCCATCCGGAAGCGGGGGCCTTCGTCGTCGCGCTGCCTCGTGCCTACGCGGCGCCGCCGTTCTGCTCGACGAAGGACGCGAAGGCGTCGGTGTCGGTCAGGGAACCGGTGAACTGCTTGCCGTTCACGATGATCGTCGGGGTGCTCGTCACCTTGTCGAGTGACGAGTTCGGGATCGGGTCGTTCATCACCCGGTTCGTGGCGTCGGCGACCCACCCGGCGAAGTGCTGCCCGGTGATGCACGAGGCGACCTTGCTGTTCGTCGCGCCGGCGTCCTTCGCCAGGGACGCGAGTTCGTCGTTCGTCAGGCCCTTGGTGCTCTCGGACGGCTGGTTCTCGTAGAGCGACGTGTTGTACGACAGGAACGCGTCGGGGTCGTAGTCCGCGACACAGGCGGCCGCGGCGGCTGAGCGCGTGGAGTACTTCGACCCGAGCGACACCCGGTCGAGCAGGTTGAACGGGTGCAGTTCGAGCGTCGCGGAGCCGGCCTTCACCCACTGCTCGATCTGGTCCATCTGCGCCGTCTCGAACTGGTTGCAGTACGGGCACATGTAGTCCGAGTACACTGTGATGTTCGCCACCGAGTCGTCCTGCTCCGTCGCCGTCGGGGTCCCACCGTCGGGTGTCGCCTTGGTCTCGACGGGCACGATCTCGCCGCTCTGGCCGGTGAACAGGATGCCGTCGCTCGCCATGTTCCGCGGCCCGGGCCCCGCGGGTTGCACCGAGTTCGCGATCACCAGGACGACCACGGCGACGACCGCCAGGCTGCCGACGATGATGCCGCTGATCCCGAGCGTCTTGTTGCGGCGACGTCGGGCCTGCTCCTGCTCCCGGGCTTCGCGAGCGCGCTCTCGGGCGGCGTCGCGACGGACCTTCTTGCTCTCGTTCTCGCTCATCGAGATCGAGCGTAGGTGCTGCCCGGAGGTCGATCGGGCGTCCTGCCTGGGAAGCCCCCAGGAATTCGGTGACGCGTCATCGATGTGTCATCGGTGCCGCATCGAGAACGCCCAGCAGCAGATCAGAAGACCGTCAGGATGGTCGGGAACTTGATGATGATCGTCACGACGATGAACAGGTAGTTCGCCAGCGGGAACGCCCAGCAGAACGGGAGCAGTGCCCGGCCGACCCGCTGGATGCGGGCGCCGAAGCGGCCCTGCGCGGCGTTCCAGATCGTGAACACCCAGAACATCGGGATCGTCATCGACCACACGAGCATGCACCACGGGCACAGCGCGCCGATGAACCAGACGGTCTGGGTGAAGAGCCACGTCACGAAGACCCACGCCAGGAACACGCCGGCGTTGAACGCGATCCAGAACCACCGCGAACCGTTGCGGAAGCCCGCGAGCATCATCACCGCGACGGCGATCGGCGCCACGAAGCCCATCACGCCGAGCAGTGGGTTCGGGAACCCGAACAGGTGGCCCTGCCAGCTCGCCATCACGTCCGAGCAGCTGATGAACGGGTTCACGTCGCACGAGAGCACCGTGTCGGGGTCGGCGTACTTCTTGAACTCGTCGAGCACCAGGGAGAAGGACCCGTACAGGCCGACGAACCCGGTGATCAAGAGGAAGACGGCCATCGCGATCGGACGACGGGGGGCAGGCGCTGACGTGCTCACGCCGTCATCATCGCATGCGGCTTCCGGTCCTTTCCGGGAGCGGCGTGCGATACTGGCCGGAGGTCGTGCGGGCAACCGCAGACCGAAGAGAGCTTTCCGGGCAGTGCCCCACGGGGCAGTGTCCGGACGATCAGGTGCGGTGAGAGCGCACCGTGGTCGGGACAGCGTCACTCCGACGCCGAGCCGACCCGGGCCGGGTGCCCGGACCGGAACGGCAGCGGACGCAACGAGAAGTTGACGCAGACCGATCACGAAGACAGCGAGCGCGGGGCGTCGACGCCACCGCCACAACCAAAGAATTCCCGCCGCCTGACAAGGGTGCGAGTGGGGCCGAGGAGTGCGCCAGTCCATGGTGGAGCAGAACAACGACAACACGACCAACGACGAGAACGCCCCGAAGCGTCGGACCCGCCTGTTCGGCGGACGCCGCGCCCGGTCATCCGGCCAGCAGGTCGCGGCCGACGCCGTGCAGGTGCCGGCCGTCGACGAGCCCCTCGCGCTGACGGACGGGGCACCGGCGGACGGGGCACCGGCAGAAGCCGTGTCCGTCGCGGTCGAAGCCGTCTCCGCGCAGAGCGCCGAGCCGGACGACGTGAGCACGCTGACCGGCGACCTGCCGGTGGTCACGGCCGAGCCGACCGAGCCCGCAGCCGACGTGGCGGAGCCGAGTGGTGCCTCCCGTCCGACCGAGACCGAGCCGACGGCCGGGGCGAGCGAACCCGCCGCCCCCGCCGAGCCGTTCGTCCCGAAGGCGACGAGCACGCTCAGCCTGATCTTCCACGCCCCCGTCCTGCCGGAGCTGCCGCGTCGTGCCGCGCGGTACGAGCGCGACGAGGACGACCGAGACGACCGCTACGAGCGCTCCGACCGCTCCGACCGCTCCGAGCGATCCGAGCGCGAGGACCGGTTCGACCGCGATGACCGGTACGACACCGACGAGCGTGAGGAGCAGGGCGGATCCCGCCGGCGCTCGCGTCGTCGGGGGAGCAGCGCCGACCGCGAGGCCCGTGCGCCCCGCGAGCCGCGCGACCACCAGGAGCCCCGCCGCCGCGAGCCCGAGCTCATCACCGAGCCGCAGCGCATCAAGGGCTCGACCCGGCTCGAGGCGAAGAAGCAGCGTCGCCGCGACGGCCGTGACGCCGGACGCCGCCGCCAGGTCGTGAGCGAGGACGAGTTCCTCGCCCGCCGCGAGAGCGTCGACCGCCAGATGATCGTGCGCTCCAGCTCGTCGACCATCGAGATCGGCGTGCTCGAGGACGGCATCCTCGCCGAGCACTACATCACCAAGTCCGAGAACGTGTCGCTGATCGGCAACGTCTACCTCGGCAAGGTGCAGAACGTCCTGCCCTCGATGGAGGCCGCCTTCGTCGACATCGGCCGCGGCCGCAACGCCGTGCTGTACGCCGGCGAGGTCGACTGGAACTCGGTCGACACCAGCCACGGCCGTCGCATCGAGGCCGCGCTCAAGCCGGGCGACAAGGTCCTGGTCCAGGTCACGAAGGACCCCGTCGGCCACAAGGGCGCCCGCCTGACCAGCCAGGTCTCGCTGCCCGGTCGCTACCTGGTCTACGTGCCGAACGGCTCGATGAACGGGATCTCGCGCAAGCTGCCCGACACCGAGCGTGCGCGCCTGAAGAAGATCCTCAAGGAGGTCCTGCCGGAGCACGCGGGCGTCATCGTGCGCACCGCTGCCGAAGGTGCGACGGAAGAGCAGCTCACCCGCGACGTGCAGCGCCTGACCAGCCAGTGGGAGGCCATCCAGAAGAAGGTCGCCGGTGGCCAGGCCCCGGTGATGCTGCACTCGGAGCCGGACCTGCTCGTCAAGATCGTGCGTGACGTCTTCAACGAGGACTTCACGAAGCTCATCATCGACGGCGAGGCCGCCGGCGGCACCATCGACGAGTACCTGTCGGCCGTCGCGCCCGACCTGAAGGACCGCGTCGTCCGCTACGAGGGCCCGGACTCCTTCGAGGAGTACCGCCTGAACGAGCAGATCGACAAGGCGCTCGACCGCAAGGTCTGGCTGCCCTCCGGTGGTTCGCTCGTCATCGACCGTACCGAGGCCATGACGGTCGTCGACGTCAACACGGGCAAGTTCGTCGGCTCCGGGGGCAACCTCGAGGAGACGGTCACGAAGAACAACCTCGAGGCCGCCGAGGAACTCGTCCGCCAGCTCCGCCTGCGCGACATCGGCGGCATCATCGTCGTCGACTTCATCGACATGGTGCTCGAGGAGAACCGCGACCTCGTGCTCCGCCGCCTGATCGAGTGCCTGAGCCGCGACCGCACGAAGCACCAGGTCGCCGAGGTCACCTCGCTCGGCCTCGTGCAGATGACCCGCAAGAAGATCGGCGTCGGCCTGCGCGAGTCGCTCGACGAGGTCAACGCGAAGGTCAACGACAACAACGCCGACCCGGGCCCGAGCAAGGGGCGTCGCAAGGGACGCAGCGGTGCCGGCGGCAACGGCAGCGGCAGCAACGGCAACGGTGGCAACGGGCACGGCAACGGCGGGGGCAACTCCGGCGGTGGCTCGGGTTCCGGTTCGTCGAACGGGCAGTCGAGCCAGGCGCACCAGATCACCGACGACGTGAAGAGCGCGCTGTCGCGGATCGCCGCCTCGACGATCCCGCACGAGGACTCGCCGGCATCGCCGACCTCGGCGGAGGCACCGACCTCGGCCGACGTCCCCGCAGCGACGTCCGCGTCCGAGGACTCCGGAGCGGGCGAACAGCCCACCGGGTCGAAGCGTCGGCGCCGTGGCGGCCGTGGTGGACGGAGCGGTGAGCAGTCGAACGCTGCCGCGACCGAGGCCACCGAGGTCGCTGAGTCGGCGCCCGTCGCAGTCGAGGCGGAGGCCGCTGTCGAGACGAAGCAGGCCGAGCCGAAGCGCGACCAGCCGAAGCAGGCTGCGCCGAAGCAGGCGGTCGCCGAGGCTGCTGCTCCTGCCGTCGAGCCGAAGGCCAAGGCCCCGGCCCGCCGTCGGGTCAGCTCCAGCGCGACGGTGACTCCGACCGACAACACGGTCGCGATCCTGGACATCCCGCTCAACGCCGCCCCGAAGCGCGAGCCGCGTCAGGTCGCCCCGGACGCCGAGTCGCTGTTGGACTCCGTGCTCCAGGCGCTGCCCGAGCCGAAGCAGCCGGGTCAGGGCCGTTCGCGGTCCCGCCGGGTGTCGTCGCCGAGCATCAGTGCGCCGGCCACGACCGAGGGTGCGTCCGGCGAGGACACCGACGGCTCCGTCATCCTGGGGAACTGAGCGTGACGAACCCCGGTGACCCGCAGCAGGATCGTGGGTACTACGGTGCGGGCTGGCAGCAGCCCGCACCGCCCGGACCCGGGGGAGCCGGCGGTTCCGCGCCGCCGTACGGTGGGCAGCCTGGTGGGCAGCCGCCGTACGGTGGGCAACCTGGCGGGCAGCCTGTTGGGCAGCCGCCGCACGGCGTCCAGCCCACTGCCGGGGTGCCCTACGCCCCGCCGCGACCGCCCCGTGCGCCGGCCGATCCGCGTCGGGCCTTCGCGCCCGGCGCCTCGGTGAACAACACCGCCGGGGCGCTCATCGCCGTGGTGTCCCTCGTGCTGGTCGAGTTCGTGTCCGGCATCGTCGGGCTCATCGGGACGTCCCTCGTCGTCAGCCCGTTCGCGCACTACGGCGCGGGTGCCAGCCTGGTCGGCAGCTTCATCGCCTCGGTGTTCCTGGCGCCGTTCCCGTTCTACGCGGGGGCGTTCCTGGCGCTGGCGTTCCTGACCCCGATCGCCCGCCGCAGCCCGCTGCCGACCGTGCTGCTCCGCGCCGTGCTCGCCGGGGCTGCCGGGACGATCGCCCTCGCGCTCGTCGGTGTCTTCACGGGCGCGTTCGGGGCGATCACCTCGGGAGGTTCCCGACTCGTGATCGACGTCGTCACGAACCCGCTCCGCAACGGCGTGCCGTTCACGGTGATGCTCCTGGCGAGTGCGACCGCGGCGTGGCTGTGGCTCGGGCGCCCGCGACGGAACCGTGGCCCCGCGCCGACGTCCGGCCTGCCGGGGACGGTACGGCCCGCCGACGCCGTCCCGCCCGCGACCGTGCAGCCGGGGCCGCAGCAGCCGCAGCAGGGCCCGTACGGACAGGGTCTGGTCCAGCCGGACCCCCACGGGCAGTACGGCGGCCAGTACGGCGCACAGCCCCGTCCGGACCAGCAGCAGCCGCCGGCAGCCCCCTGGGGCGGTCCAGCGCCCCGCTGACCTCGCTTCGTCGCTCGTGCGGTCGTGTGGGCGGTCGTGTGGGCGCTGCACGGTGCGAGGTTGACCACATGGTGCGGCCTTCGTACCTCGCACCATGTGGGCAACCTCGCACGGTGCGCACGTGCCCGAGGCGCGACGGCGGCCCGGCGAGGTCATGCGCGGTGCGGCGTCCGCCTGTCGCCGCACCGTGCGGGGTTCACCGGGCGGTGCAGCGGCCGCGGCACGGTGCGAGCCTCTGGCGACGCACCGTGCTGCCGACCTCGCACGCTGTGGGCAACCTCGCACGGTGCGCACGTGCCCGAGACGCGGCCGCGCACCGTGCGACAGGACGGGCGTGGCGGGGTGCGCCGGGCCTCCCGTCCGCACCGTGCGCGGTTGCAGGCACCGTGCGAGCCGGCGTGCCCCGCACCGAGTCGGGAACCTCGCACCGTGCGAGCCGGACGCACGCGCGCGGCGCGTCAGTGGGCGCGCTTGTCGCGCTGCGCCACGCGCAGGCCGCTGCGGATGAGCCGCAGCACGAGCTCCCTGCCGGACACCGCAGAGGCCCCCGCGGCGACCAGTTCGTCGTACTTCGCGAGCGGCACGTCGTAGTGGTCGTGGTCGAACGCACGACGCGGCACACCGGCGCGTGCAGCGAACGCGTGGAGTTCCGCGTAGGATTCATCACTGACGAGGTGCGACCACAGAGTGTCGTGAGCGGGCCACGTCGGTGGGTCGATCAACACGGTCACCGTGCAATCGTACGTGTGTCGCCGTTTGACCGGACCCATGGGGATCGAGTATTCTCGATCCCTGGTGTCAGCGGGCCGTTCTGCCTGCGTCGCCGATCGGGCCCGGCCTTCCGGGAGCCGCTCGTGCAGAAGTGGGCACCCGAGACTTCCCTCAAGCAGAGTTACGTAAGGATTTCCACGTGGTTTACGCAGTAGTGCGCGCCGGCGGCCGTCAGGAAAAGGTCGAGGTCGGCACCATCCTGACCGTCGACCGTGTCAAGGCGGACGACAAGGGCAACATCGACCTCGCCCCCGTGCTCCTCGTGGACGGTGACAAGATCACGTCGGCGGCTTCCGAGCTCGTCAACGTGACCGTCACCGCCGAGGTGCTCGACGACCTGCGCGGTCCGAAGGTCATCATCCAGAAGTTCAAGAACAAGACCGGGTACAAGAAGCGCCAGGGTTTCCGCGCTGAACTGACCCGCGTCAAGATCACCAAGATCGCGTAAGGGAGTCAGCTCATGGCACACAAGAAGGGTGCGAGTTCCACTCGCAACGGTCGTGACTCGAACGCTCAGCGCCTCGGCGTGAAGCGCTTCGGTGGCGAGGTCGTCAACGCCGGTGAGATCATCATCCGCCAGCGTGGCACCCACTTCCACCCGGGCGCCAACGTCGGCCGCGGTGGCGACGACACGCTGTTCGCCCTCTCGGCCGGTTCGGTCGAGTTCGGCACCAAGGGTGGCCGCAAGGTCATCAACATCGTCAACGCGTAGTCGCGACGATCAGCTTCAGCGGGAGGGGCGGGCCGAGTGCCCGCCCCTCCTTCGCTTTTCCCGCCGACGGATCACGTCGGCACAACGCGCTGACGGATCACGTCGGCACAACGCGCTGACGGATCTCGTCGGCGCAACGATCTTCCAGGAGTGGAACCATGGCGACCTTCGTCGACCGCGTGACCCTGCACCTCAGCGCGGGGAAGGGCGGCAACGGTTGCGTCTCGGTCCGCCGTGAGAAGTTCAAGCCCCTCGCCGGGCCCGACGGTGGCAACGGCGGTGACGGCGGCGACATCGTGCTCGTGGCCGACCCGCAGGTCACCACGTTGCTCGGCTACCACCGCTCTCCGCACCGTTCGTCCAAGAACGGTCAGCCGGGCATGGGCGACCACCGCAGCGGCGTCAGCGGCGAGGTCCAGGAGCTCCCGCTCCCGATCGGCACCGTCGTGTACGACGAGGCCGGCGAGGTCATCGCCGACCTGACCGAGCCCGGCATGCGCGTCGTCGTGGCCCCCGGTGGCCAGGGCGGCCTCGGCAACGCGGCGCTCTCCACCACCAAGCGCAAGGCCCCCGGCTTCGCGCTCCTCGGCACCGAGGGCTGGGCGGGTGACATCAGCCTCGAGCTGAAGACCATCGCCGACGTCGCCCTCGTCGGGTTCCCGAGCGCCGGCAAGTCCTCGCTCATCGCCGCGATCTCGGCCGCGAAGCCGAAGATCGCCGACTACCCCTTCACCACGCTCACCCCGAACCTCGGCGTCGTCGAGTCGGGCGAGAGCCGCTTCACGGTCGCGGACGTCCCCGGGCTGATCGAGGGCGCGTCGGAGGGCAAGGGCCTCGGCCTCGAGTTCCTGCGGCACGTCGAGCGCTGCGAAGCCCTGCTGCACGTCATCGACTGCGCGACGATGGACCCGGGCCGCGACCCGATCAGCGACCTCGACGTCATCCTCGGCGAGCTCGAGCGTTACCCGGTCCCGGAGGGCCAGGTGCCGCTGCTCGAGCGTCCGCAGCTCATCGCGCTCAACAAGATCGACGTGCCGGACGCCGCCGAGCTCGCCGAGTTCGTCACCGCCGAGCTCGAGGGCCGTGGCTACCGCGTGTTCCCGATCTCCACGGCGTCGCACAAGGGTCTGCGTGAGCTGACCTTCGCGTTGGCCGAGGTCGTCGAGCAGGGTCGTGCCAAGCGCGCGGCCGAGCCCGTCGTCGAGCGCATCGTCATCCGCCCCCGTGCCGTCAACGACCAGGGCTTCACGGTCCGTGCCGAGGGCGGTGAGGAGCACCGCTTCTTCCGCGTCCGCGGCGCGAAGCCGGAGCGCTGGATCCAGCAGACCGACTTCACCAACGAAGAGGCGATCGGCTTCCTGGCTGATCGTCTCGCGAAGCTCGGTGTCGAGGACGGCCTGTTCAAGGCCGGCGCGGTCGCCGGTTCGACCGTCGTGATCGGTGGCGACGGCGGCATGGTCTTCGACTGGGAGCCGACGCTCACGTCCACCGCGGAGCTCATCACGAGCGCACGCGGGACCGACGCCCGCATCGGTGCGACCTCGCGTCCGACCCGCAACGAGCGTCGCGAGGAGTACTTCGAGCGGATGGACGCCAAGGCGGCCGCCCGTGCGGAGCTCGAGCAGGAGCGTGTGTCCGGCCTCTGGGTGAACGACGAGGTCGTCACCAGCGACGACCTCGAGACCGGCGACCCCGAGGCCGGAGTCGAGACCGGCGTCGAGACCGGCGACTTCGAGACCAGCGACCAGAAGGACTGACCGCGGCATGACCGACACGACCGCCCGCACCGACCTCGGACCCGTCACTCGGCGAGAGGACATCCCGCGTGCGCGGCGGATCGTGGTCAAGGTCGGCTCGTCCTCGGTCAGCGGTGACGCCGCCGGCCAGATCGGTCCGCTGGTGGACGCCCTGGCCAGCGCCTACGGCCGTGGCACCGAGGTCGTGCTCGTGTCGTCCGGTGCGATCGCGACCGGCTTCCCGTTCCTCGGGCTCGAGGGCCGTCCCGACGACCTCGCCACGCAGCAGGCCGCCGCGGCCACCGGCCAGAACGTCCTGATGTTCCGGTACCAGAAGGAACTCGACCGGCACCGGGTCGTCGCGGCGCAGATCCTGCTGACCGCCGGCGACCTGCAGAACCCCACGCACCGGGTCAACGCGCAGCGCGCCATCGACCGGCTGCTCGCCCTGCGGGTGCTGCCGATCGTGAACGAGAACGACACGGTCGCCACGCACGAGATCCGCTTCGGCGACAACGACCGGCTCGCCGCCCTGGTGGCTCGGTTGCTCGGTGCCGACGCCCTGGTGCTGCTGTCCGACGTCGAGGCCCTGTACACGAAGCCGCCGGAGCAGCCCGGCGCCGAGCGCATCGACGAGGTACCGTTCGGCGACGAGCTCGCCGGCGTCACCTTCGGCTCCGTCGGCAAGTCCGGCGTGGGGACCGGGGGAGCAGGCACCAAGGTCGCGGCTGCACGGCTCGCGGCCGAGGCGGGCACGTCGGTCCTGGTGACCGCCACGGCCCTCGTCGACCGCGCCCTGTCGGGCGAGCACGTCGGCACCTGGTTCCACGCCGCGCCGCGTCCCTGACACGGGTCGGATCGCGCCCGGAGCGGTCACGACTCGCGGTCGGGACGGCGCCGACTGGTCAGGGACCGTCGGCGCAGGCGTCGCGGAGCGACGGTCTGCGACCGCTCGCTCGGCGCAGGACGACGTGTCGTGACCGGTCGGCGTGGTGAACGCGACCGCCTGGAGGCCCGGCGCGGGTCCCGGGGACCGGTGCCGGGCCTCCAGGCGGTCACGACGCACCGACGGACTGCGTCGAACGGTCGGGACCGGTCGACGGGGTCGGCGCGAGGCGACGCGGTGCGACCGCTCGGCGGTCGTCGTGCAACGTGTCATGACCGGTCGGCCGGCGAGACGGCGTCAGGCCCGTCACGGGCCGACGAGCGGACCTAGAATCGGTCCATGTCGTCGATCGCGCCCGCCCCGACCCTGACCGACACGCTCGTGGCGGCCCGCACCGCCTCGTCGGCCCTGGCGACCGCGACGACGGCGGTCAAGGACGCCGCCCTGGTGGCGATCGCCGCCGGGGTCCGCGCCGCCACCGACGAGATCGTCGCCGCGAACCACGGTGACCTGGTCGCGGGCGAGGAGAGCGGCCTGTCCTCCGGTCTCGTCGACCGACTCCGGCTCGACCCCGCACGCATCGAGGCGCTGGCCACGGCCGTCGAGGACGTCGTCGGCCTGCAGGACCCGGTGGGGGAGCACCTGCGGGGCTCGCTGCTGCCGAACGGCCTGCAGCTCACCCAGGTGCGGGTGCCGTTCGGGGTCGTCGGTGCCATCTACGAGGCACGACCGAACGTCACGGTCGACATCGCTTCGCTCGCGCTGAAGTCCGGCAACGCGGTCGTGCTCCGCGGGGGTTCGGCGGCCCAGCGGACGAACGCCGTGCTCGTGGCCCGCATCCAGGACGCCGTCGAGTCGGTCGGCCTGCCGCGCGAGCTCGTGCAGACCATCGACGAGTTCGGCCGTGCCGGAGCCACCGAGCTCATGCGCGCCCGCGGCCTGGTCGACGTGCTCATCCCGCGCGGCAGCGCCTCGCTCATCCAGACCGTCGTCACCGAGTCGCAGGTCCCCGTGATCGAGACCGGTGCCGGCGTGGTGCACGTGTTCCTCGACGCATCGGCCCCCGAGCAGCGCGCCGTCGACATCGTCCTCAACAGCAAGGTGCAGCGGCCGAGCGTCTGCAACGCCCTCGAGACCCTCCTGGTGCACGAGCAGGCGGCCGAGCGGCTGCTGCCCGTGCTCGCGGACCGGCTCCGTGCCTCCGGTGTCACGCTGCGCGGCGACGACGCCACGCGGGCGATCGTGCCGGGCGTGCTGCGCGCCACCGACGAGGACTGGGCGACCGAGTCGATGGACCTCGACCTGTCGATCCGCGTCGTGCCGGACGTCGACGCCGCGATGGCGCACATCGCGCGCTGGTCCACCCACCACACCGAGTCGATCGTCACGAACGACGTCGACACGGCCGAGCGGTTCCTGGCGACGGTGGACTCGGCGGTCGTGATGGTGAACGCGTCGACGCGCTTCACCGACGGCGGGGAGTTCGGCTTCGGCGCCGAGGTGGGCATCTCGACGCAGAAGCTGCACGCGCGTGGTCCGATGGGGTTGCCCGAGCTCACGAGCACCAAGTGGATCGTGCGCGGGAACGGCCAGATCCGCGGCTAGACTGAACGGCGTCTTTCCCCGACCGAACGGAGCACCGAACGATGACCTTCCTCGCAGAAGCTGCGGAGCACGCCTCCGGCGCCCCGGCGTTCGTGTTCCCGCTCGTCGGTGCGCTGTTCTTCATCTTCCTGGGCTTCGTCACCTGGAGCTTCCGCGACGTGGCCTACCGCCACTCGCAGAAGTTCGAGGCCACCCGCCACCACGAGACGGGTGTCGACGAGTTCGGTCACACCAAGAGCTGATCTGCACGCGATGCTCGAGAGCACCGGACGACCGCGCATCGGGGTGATGGGCGGCACGTTCGACCCCATCCACCACGGTCACCTCGTCGCGGCGTCCGAGGTCGCTCGGGCGTTCGACCTGGACGAGGTCGTGTTCGTCCCCACCGGTCAGCCGTACATGAAGTCCGGCGTCACGGATGCCGAGCACCGCTACCTGATGACGGTCATCGCGACCGCGTCGAACCCGATGTTCACGGTGAGCCGCGTCGACATCGACCGCCCCGGCCCGACGTACACGGTCGACACGCTCCGTGACCTGCACGAACAGCGGCCCGACGCGCAGCTCGTCTTCATCTCGGGCGCAGACGCCGTTCAGCAGATTGTCGACTGGAAAGACCATGATGGTCTGTGGGACCTCGCGCACTTCGTCGCCGTGACGCGTCCGGGACACGACCTGAGCATCAGCGGACTCCCCGAGCGAGACGTAAGCTTGCTCGAAGTCCCCGCACTGGCCATCTCGTCGACCGACTGCCGCGACCGGGTGAGACGTGGTTCCCCCGTCTGGTACCTGGTCCCCGACGGGGTCGTCCAGTACATCTCCAAGCACCACCTGTATCGGAGCGTTGCATGAGTTCGTCCGACGCGCAGCAGCCCCTGTCGCGGCGCCAGGCGCGCGAGCGGGAGCGTGCCGCAGCAGCCGGTTCGCAGCCCGCGACGCCGCCGCCGACCGTCGCCGCACCCGCCGAGTCGACGGAACCCCGTCCTCGGCCCGGTTCGCACGTGGCACCCGCTCCCGGCGGTCCGGCCCAGTCCTCCGCTCCGGCGTCCGCCGCGACCGGCACGTCGGCACCGACGGGCACGCCGGCACCGACGGGCACGCCGGCCTCGGCGCCCTCCGTGCCGGTGACCTCCGTCCCTGCAGCCGGGGTGTCGCCGTTCCCGCCCGCCTCGGCGACCGAGATCGTGCCCGGCAGCGGTGGTCTGACCCGCCGCCAGATCCGCCAGCAGCGCGCCGCCGAGAACCAGGCGGTCCTGCCGGTCCCGCTGCAGAACCCCACGCCGCAGTCCTCCGACCGCACCGTCGAGGACGTCCTCGGCTCGGTCGACACCATCGAACCGACTTCGGCGCCGCGCGCCGCGGACGAGCCGTCCGGTTCCGAGACCCCCACGGTGCTCGACGAGGCAGCGGTCGCCCAGGCCACCGAGGCCGACGGGTCGCCCGACGCCCTCGAGCCGCTCGACGAAGCCGCTGCGCACGCCGAGGAGCCCCGGCGCCACCGGTCGACCTGGTCGCCGCCCGCCGACGACGCTTCCGAAGCACAGCCCGAAGCCGGGGCCGCGGACGAGGCTCCCGCAGGGACGTCCAGCGACCAGACGGGCACCGACGAGACGGGCGCCGACCAGACGGGCACCGACGAGACGGGAGCCGACCAGACGGGCACCGACGAGACGCCGGCTGACACCGTCGCACCGGTCGACGTCGCCGCGCCCGAGCACCCCTCGGCCACGCCGCTCCCGGGGATCCCGGACGGCGCACCGTCGACCCCGGCGGTGTTCCCGCTGTCCCTCGACCCCGAGGACGACGACACCAACGAGGTCCCGATCCCGGAGCCCGCACGGACCGACCCTCCGAAGGTCCCCGCGTCCTTCCAGCGGCCGGCCGAGCCGAAGCCGATGACGACGGCCTTCGAGCCGCCCGTCGGGCACTGGTCGCAGCAGGCGCACGGCTCGAACGACGCCGAGGTGCACGACGACTCGACCGGCACCCGCCGGATCGCGGTCACCGACACCAACGCGATCATCCTGCCGAACTCGGCCCTGGCCGACCCGACCGGAGCACTGAACGCGACGGGCGAGGTGATCCTCACCGGGTCCATCGACCTGCCCGCGTCGCTGTCCTCCACGGGGTCGCACCGACCGATCGACGGTGCCGAGGTCGACCGCCTGCTCGAGCAGCACGACGAGCAGCCCGAGACCGACGCCAGCCCGGTGCGCGCCAGCCGCGCGGTGTCCAGCCACACCTCGACCCGCCAGGTCGTCCTCGCCGCCGCGAAGCCGAAGGAGTCGCGCACGCCGCTCATCCTCGGTGTCACGGTCGGCGCCGTCGGTGTCGCTGCTGCCGCGGTCATCATCGTCGCGCTCGTCACGACCCACACCTTCGGCGGCTGACGCCCCGACCCGAACCACCGATCCCGACACCTGCGTCGGCCGCGGCCTGGCCGTGCGTCGGCGGGGTGGCTTATGATCGTGACCCATCAAGCGATCCGGCTCCCTGCCGGGTCGACGACCGGAAGGAATCCGTGACCGCCTCCACTCGCGCACTGGAACTCGTGCAGGCCGCCGCTCTCGCGGCGGACGCCAAGCAGGCCGAGGACCTCGTCGCGCTCGATGTGACCGGGCCGTTGCAGCTCACGGACGTGTTCCTGCTCGCAACCGGTCGGAACGAGCGCAACGTGCAGTCCATCGCCGATGCGGTCGAGGAGCGCCTCCTCGAGCTCGGCGCCAAGACCCTCCGCCGCGAGGGCCGGAGCGAGGGCCGCTGGGTCCTCATCGACGTCGGCGACATCGTGGTCCACGTCTTCCACGACGAGGACCGTCAGTACTACTCGCTCGAGCGGCTCTGGGCAGACTGCCCGACCATCCCGCTCGCGCTCCCGGTGGACCACACCGCCTGATCAGCGACGCGCCCGGGTGACGGCTTCGATTTCGTTGCCCGGCGTTCGCATGGTGTACGCTTCTATGGTGCCTCCGGGGAACTGGTCGGCACGGAAGCAACACAATCTGGGTCTGTGGCGCAGCTGGTAGCGCACCTGCATGGCATGCAGGGGGTCAGGGGTTCGAGTCCCCTCAGATCCACCAACAACCCCCGTCGTTCCCCGGAACGGCGGGGGTTTCTTCGTGGTGCGGGTGGCCGCACGTGCCCGATACGCTGAGCGCATGAGCAACGATGCGCCGCTGTCCGGAACCCCGCTGACGATCTCCGCCGCCGGGTACACGGCCGACATCGCCACGGTCGGTGCGACGCTGCGGACCCTGCGGCACGAAGGTCGCGACCTGATCGTGCCGTTCGCCGCCGACGAGGTCCGGCCGGCGTTCCGCGGTGCCGTCCTCGCTCCGTGGCCGAACCGCGTCGTCGACGGCGAGTACTCGTTCGGCGGTGTCGACCACGAGCTCGCGCTCACCGAACCGGCACGGCACCACGCCCTGCACGGGCTGGTCGCCTGGACCGACTTCCGGGTCGAGGCGCAGGAGTCCGACCGCGTGGTGCTCGCCACCACCGTGCAGGCCCAGGCGGGCTACCCGTACCGCGTCGAGGTCCTGGTCGAGTACCGGCTGGACGACGCCGGGCTGCACACGACGATCACCGGCACGAACTCCGGCGCGGACGACGCCCCGTGGGGGACCGGCCCGCACCCGTACCTGGTTGCCGGCGCCGGCACGGTCGACGACTGGACCCTCACCCTGCCCGCGGCCGAGGTGCTCGAGGTCACGCCGGACCGGCTGATCCCGACCGACCTGGTCCCCGTGCACGACGAGTTCGACCTGCGCACCGCCACACGCATCGGCGACCGGTTCATCGACCACGCCTTCACCGGCTTCGACCGCGACGCCGACGGGGTCGCGACCATCGCCCTGACCGCAGCGGACGGCCGGGGTGTCCGCGCGACCTTCGGTCCGGTGTGCCCGTGGGTGCAGGTGCACACGGCCGACCACGTGGTCCCCGAGTACCACCGCGCCGGCCTGGCGGTCGAGCCGATGACGTGCGCCCCGGACGCCTTCAACGACGGTGTCGACCGCGGTCTCGTGGTGCTCGCCCCCGGTGCGTCCCACGCCGCCGCATGGACGATCTCCGCGATCTGACCGGTCCGTCGGCCGGCGCCCGCATCGAGGTCCGCCAGCTCGATCCGGTCCCCGACCTCGGCGCACTGGCCGCCGCGGCCGACGGCGACCTCGTGTGGCTCGACTCCGCGCTGCCGGACGGCGCACCGGAGGCCGCTCGACCACGGGCGCGATGGTCGGTGCTCACGTGGGCGGATGGGCCGTTCGGGGCCCGGTTCCGCCACCAGGACCGGCAGGCGTCCGTCGAGGTCGCCGCGCCCGCTGCCGGCTGGTTCGGCTCGTCGTCCTCCGACGACCGTCCGGCCTTCACCGTGCTGGCCGACCTCCTCGCGCGGACGCCGCAGCTGCCCGAGCCGATCGCCGGCTGCGGCTTCGCACTCGGCTGGGTCGGGTTCCTCGGGTACGAGCTCGGTCGCGAGTCCGGCGGCCCGGACCGCACCGCCGACGGCCACGCCGACGCCGACCTGCGGTTCGTGGACCGTGCCGTGGTCGTCGACCACACCGGCGATGCCTGGGCGCTGACGCTCGTCGCCGACGCGGAACCGGCGGCCAGCGCGCAGAACCGGGCGTGGCTCGAGACGGTGACCGGGTCGCCGTCGCCGGCCGACGTGGCGGACGCGGCCACGGGCCTCCCGGCCGGGGTGTCGTCAGCGGTCGGACGCACGTCGCGAGCCGACCACGAACGCGCCGTCGACGCGTGCCGCGCCGAGATCCGCGAGGGCAACGCGTTCCAGGTCTGTCTCACCACCTCCTTCTCCGTGCCGGGCAGGGGCCGGGAGGCCCGGGTCGGCCCCGGCACGGACCCGCACCTGTCCGACCCGCACCTGTCCGACCCGCACCTGTCCGACCCGCATCTGTACGACCCGCACCTGTACGACTACATCCGGATGCGGGCGTCGGACCCCGTCCCGTTCGGTGCGTACCTGCGGCTCGGCCCGCTGCGCGTGGCGAGCCGGTCGCCGGAGCGGTTCCTGCGGATCGCCGCGGACCGCACCGTGCTGGCGGAACCGATCAAGGGCACGCGGCGACGACTCGCCGACGCTGCCGCCGACGCGGCCGTTCGGGACGAACTCGCGGCGAGCGCCAAGGACCGTGCCGAGAACGTGATGATCGTGGACCTGCTGCGGAACGACCTGCTGCGGACGGCGATCCCCGGGTCGGTGCACGTCGAACGGCTGTGCGCGGTCGAGACCTACGCGAGCGTGCACCAGATGGTGTCGACGATCGGTGCCGTGCTGCCGTCGGGGACGGCGCCGGCGGACGTGGTGCGGGCGGCGTTCCCACCGGGGTCGATGACCGGCGCGCCGAAGATCAGCGCGATGGCGATCGCCGACCGGCTCGAGGGCGCGCCGCGCGGAGTGTACTCGGGGACGATCGGGTACTTCTCGGCGAGCGGGGCGGTCGACCTGTCGGTGGTCATCCGGACACTGGTGACGGTGGTGGACGCCCCGGGCGGCGGGGTGGGTCCGGTCGAGGTCCGGTCGCGGACGCTCGGGGCCGGGGGAGCGGTGACGTGGTCGTCGGTGGCGGCGGACGAGGCGGACGAGGTCGAGACGAAGACGCGGTCGGTGCTCGGCGCGGTCGGAGCGGTGGCGACGTGGTGAGCTGACCGAACACGCGTTCGACCCGATTGTCCACGGATGTCGGACGCGATTGACATCATCGAACACATGTTCGAATATGAGGGCATGCAGACAGCGGCGGCACTCCGGTCGCCCGGCCCGGACCGGGTCGGGCGGGGCGGTGCTGCGCGCGGGGGTTCGGGTGCTGCGCGCGCGGGCGCAGGTGCTGCGCGTGGGGGCGGCGCGGGCGCTGCGGACCACCTCGGTGACGCCCGGGCGGCGCTCGACCGCATCACGTCCCTGCGGTCCCGGGTCACCGACATGGAGTCCACCCGTGTCGACACCGCTGGGCTCCCGACCGCCTCCGCTCTCGAACCCCTGCTGCCCGGCGGTGCGATCCGGGTCGGCGGCACCTACGCCGTCCCCGAGTCGGTGCTGCTCGCGATCACCATGCTGCAGGCGGCCTCGGCGTCCGGTGCGTGGTGCGCGGTCGTCGGGGTGCCGTCCTTCGGGATCGAGGCCGCGGCCGCCGCGGGGATCGACCTCGAGCGGCTCGTGCTCGTCCCCGATCCGGGTGACCAGTGGCTCGCGGTGACCGCGGCGATGGCGGACGTCGCCCAGATCGTCCTCACCCGACCGCTCGGCCGGGTGGTACCGGGCGACGTCGCCCGCCTGTCGGCCCGGCTCCGGCAACGCGGCGGGGCCCTCGTCGCGCTCGGGTCCTGGCCGGGCGCGGACGTCACGCTGCGGATCACGTCGTCGGTGTGGAGCGGCATCGGTCAGGGCCACGGGCACCTGACCGAGCGTCGCGCCACCGTGACGGCGACCGGTCGTGCGGGTGCGGTGCGCCCCACCAGCGCCGAACTGCTCCTGCCCGCGGCCGACGGCACGGTCCGGACGGCGACCCCCGTGCCGTCGGTGGGGTCCGGCGACACCCGGGTGCGGCCCGTGGCGGTGGCGTCGTGATCGCCGGGGTGCTGCTGGGCGTGGCGGTGGCGTCGTGATCGCGCCGGGGCGTGTCCGTGCCGACGCGATCGCCCGCGGCGGGGCACTGCCCGAGCCACCGCCGACCCGCACCATCGTGCTCTGGTGCCCGGACTGGCCGGTGATCGCGGCGGCCCGCGCGGCCGGGGCACCGCCAGAGCAACCCTTCGCCGTGGTCGCGAAGGGTCTGGTGTTCGCGAGCTCCGCGTCCGCACGGCAGCACGGCGTCGTCCGGGGCCTCCGGGTGCGCGAGGCACAGGCGCGCTGTCCGGAGCTCGTCGTGCACCCCTACGACGACGCCCTCGACCACCGCGCGTTCGAACCCGTCATCCGCGCGGTCGAGGCCGCCGTCCCCGGGGTCGAGGTACTGCGGCCCGGCACCCTCGCCCTGCGTGCCCGGGGACCGGCGCGGTACTACGGCGGCGAGCGGGCGGCCGCGGCGACCCTGGCGGGGATCGCGGCCGACCACGGTGCCCCGGCGGTGCGGGCCGGTGTGGCGGACACCCCGTTCGCGGCGGAGCAGGCGGCACGGGCCCGACCGGTGCGTCCCGGCGAACGGGTGCGGATCGTGCCGGTCTCCGGCTCGTCGGACTTCCTGGCGGCCCTGCCCCTCGGTGTGCTCGGCGACCCCGAGCTCGCGACGGTGCTCGACCGGCTCGGCATCACCACGCTGGGCGCGTTCGCGTCGCTCAGTGACGAGCAGGTCCGCGACCGGTTCGGGGTCGCCGGGGCGTTCCTGCACCGGCTGGCCGGCGGACGCGACCCACGGGAGATCTCGGCGCGCGCGATCCCGCCCGAGCTCCGGATCGAGGCGGCCTTCGAACCCCCGCTCGACCGTGCCGACCAGATCGCGTTCGCGTTCCGGCGCTCCGCCGACGACTTCGCCGCACGCCTCCGCGCCGCGGGGCTCGTCGCGACGACCATCCGGGTGGGGATCGTCGACGAGCGGGACATCCTGCTCGAACGCACGTGGGCGCACCCCCGGTGGTTCGACGCCGCCGACGTCGTCGACCGGGTGCGGTGGCAGCTCGCCGGCGGGGTCGACCCGACCGGGCTCGAGGCCCCCGTCACCTCGGTCGTGCTCGAGCCGGTCGCCGTCGACGACATGGCGAACCACGAACGCGGACTCTGGGGCTCCGGACCGGACGAGCGCGTGCACCACGGGCTGGCCCGTATCCAGGGCATGGTCGGGCACGACGGGGTGGTGAGCCCGCGGGTCGGTGGTGGCCGGACCCTGTCCGAGCGGGTGGTGCTCGTGCCGTGGGGTGACGCCCCACCCGGCGGCGAGCGTGCCCTGGCCACCGTGCGCGACCGACCGTGGCCCGGCAAACTGCCCGGCCCGCCGCCCGCCACGGTGCTCGAGCGTCCCCGGCCGGTCGACGTGGTCTCCGGCGACGGCGCGAGCGTCGACGTCGACGACCGCGGCGTGCTGTCCGGCGCACCCGAACGCTTCCGCGCCGAGGGGGACCGGGGCGGCGGGTTCGCACCCGTCACGGCCTGGGCGGGCCCCTGGCCGCTCGTCGTGCGGTGGTGGGAGTCCGGCGGTCGACGACTGCACCGACTGCAGCTCGTCGACGCCGAGGGCCGTGCCTGGTACCTGGTGCTGGCCGACCACCGGTGGTGGGCGGAGGCGATCGCCACGTGAACCGATCCAGGAGCAGGACCTGATGGGCTACAGCAACCCACCCGTACCGTGGTCGCAGTTCGAACGCGCCCTGTCGGACAAGCGCAGTCCGGGGACGGCGAAGGCCGGCGACGGCGGGGACAGCCCGGCGTGGTCGCGGAAGCGCGAGCCGTACGTCCCCACGGACCAGCCGGCGGTTGCGGACGACGGCCCTCCGGTCGTGCCGTACGCCGAGCTGCACGCGCACTCGGCCTTCAGCTTCCTCGACGGCGCCAGCCAGCCCGAGCAGCTGTTCGAGGAAGCCGCACGGCTGCGCCTGCACGCCCTCGCCCTCACCGACCACGACGGCTTCTACGGTGCCGCCCGGATGGCCGAGGTCGCCGAGGCGTACCCGCAGGTCGGCACCGTCTACGGCACCGAGCTCTCGCTGGGCCTGACCGAACCGCAGAACGGCGTCCCCGATCCCGAGGGCTCCCACCTGCTCCTGCTCGCCGACGGGCAGGACGGCTACCACCGGCTCGCGGGCGCGGTGACGAGTGCGCACCTCGCGGCCGGGTCCGAGAAGGGCAGCCCGCGCTACGACCTCGACGAGCTCGCGGGGCGGGCCGACGGACACTGGCGGGTGCTCACCGGGTGCCGGAAGGGCACCGTCCGGCAGGCGCTCGAGCAGGGCGGGGAGTCCGCGGCGGAGACCGCGCTGCGCGTGCTGCTCGACCGTTTCGGGCGCAGCAACGTCGTGGTGGAGCTCCTCGACCACGGCGACCCGCTCGACAGTGCGCGGAACGACGTGCTCGCGACCCTCGCCGAGCGGTACACGCTGCCCCTGGTCGCGACCGGCAACGTCCACTACGCCACCCCGGACCGGTTCCCGGTGGCGACGGCGCTGGCCGCGGTCCGGGCCCGGCGCAGCCTCGACGAGATCGACGGGTGGCTGCCGGCCGCCGACACCGCGCACCTGCGCTCCGGCGCCGAGATGACCCGGCGGTTCGGGCGGTACCCGGGGGCGATCGGGAACACCGTCACGCTGGCCGACGAACTCGGGTTCCGGCTGCGCACGGTCAAGCCCGGGCTGCCCGACCTCGACGTGCCGGACGGCCACACCGCGATGTCCTGGTTGCGGGAGCTCACCTGGACGGGTGCACGTCGGCTCTACCCCGGCAGCGCCGACGGCGTGGACCCGCAGAAGCGCGAGCGCATCGAACGCGAGCTCGCGGTGATCGAGGACAAGAACTTCCCCGGCTACTTCCTGATCGTGCGCGACATGGTGCAGTACGCCCGCGGCCGGGGGATCCTCTGCCAAGGGCGGGGCTCCGCCGCGAACTCCGCGGTCTGCTACCTGCTCGAGATCACCGCGGTGGACTCGATCCGCTACGGCCTGCCGTTCGAGCGGTTCCTGTCGGCGATGCGCGACGAAGAACCCGACATCGACGTCGACTTCGACTCGGACCGCCGCGAAGAGGTGATCCAGTACGTCTACGAGAAGTACGGCCGGTACAACGCCGCCCAGGTCGCGAACGTCATCACGTACCGCCCGAAGGGTGCCGTCCGCGACATGGCGAAGGCCCTCGGCCACAGCCCGGGGCAGCAGGACGCCTGGTCGAAGCAGGTCGAACGGTGGGGCTCGGTGACCGAGAGCCAGGACCACGACATCCCGCAGGCGGTCGTCGGGCTGGCGAGCGACGTCCTGGGCTTCCCGCGCCACCTCGGCATCCACTCGGGCGGCATGGTGCTCACCGACCGGCCGGTGGGCGAGGTCGTGCCGATCGAGCATGCGCGGATGGACGGCCGCACGGTGCTGCAGTGGGACAAGGACGACTGCGCCTTCATGGGGCTCGTGAAGTTCGACATGCTCGGCCTCGGCATGCTCGCGGCGCTGCAGTACTCGTTCGACCTGGCGGCGGAGCACTGCGGGGAACGCTGGGAGATGCACTCCATGCCGAAGGAGGAACAGGGCGTCTACGACCAGCTCTGCCGAGCCGACACCATCGGGGTGTTCCAGGTGGAGTCCCGCGCGCAGATGGGCACCCTGCCCCGGCTGCTCCCACGGCGGTTCTACGACCTGGTGATCGAGGTCGCCCTCGTCCGCCCCGGCCCGATCCAGGGCGGTGCCGTGCACCCCTACATCCGGCGTCGGACCGGCGAGGAACCGATCACGTACATCCACCCGTCGCTCGAACCGGTGCTCGAACGCACCCTCGGGGTGCCGCTGTTCCAGGAGCAGCTCATGCAGATGGCGATCGCGGTCGGCAACTGCTCGGGCGACGACGCCGACCTGCTGCGGCGCGCGATGGGGTCGAAGCGCGGCCACGAGAAGATCGACCGGCTGCGCGACAAGCTCTACGCGGGCATGTCGGACAACGGCATCCACGGCGAGGACGCCGACGCGATCTACGCGAAGATCCAGGCGTTCGCGAACTTCGGCTTCGCGGAGAGCCACTCGATCAGCTTCGCCCTGATCGTCTACGCGAGCGCCTGGATGCGCCTGCACTACCCGGGGGCGTTCCTGGCCGCGCTGCTCCGGGCGCAGCCGATGGGGTTCTACTCACCGCAGACCCTGGTCGCCGACGCCCGTCGGCACGGCGTCCAGGTGCTCCGACCGGACATCCTCCGCTCGGGTGTCGACGCCACGCTCGAACCGCTCGGCGACGACCAGGTGGTGCCCCCGTGCGGTGACGACGCCTGCCTGCACACCGAGCAGCCGCCGGTGCTGCCCTTCGACAAGGCACTGCCCGACGACACCGCACGGCACCGCCGCGACGGCGCGTTCGCGGTCCGGCTCGGACTCGCCGAGGTCGCCTCGCTCAGCCGGAAGAGCGCCGAGAAGATCGTCGCCGAGCGTGACGCGAACGGTCCCTTCGTCGACATGTCCGACCTGGCCCGCCGGGTGGGGCTGACGACGGCGCAGCTCGAGGCGCTCGCCGCCGCCGACGCCTTCGCCCCGTTCGACATCGACCGCCGCGGGGCGATGTGGTCGGCGGCGCAGGCCGCTGCGGAGCGCGCCGACCAGCTGCCGGACACGCAGGTCGTCGTCCAACCGCCGCTGTTCGGGCAGATGACGAGCGGCGACGTCCTGATCGCCGACATGTGGTCGACGGGCATGACGACCGACGACCACCCCGTCCGGCACGTGCGCGACCGGCTCGCCGCTCGCCGGGTGCTCAGCGTGCAGGACACCGCGACGGCCGAGACCGGGCGGCGGGTCGAGATCGGCGGGATCGTCACGCACCGGCAGCGTCCGGCGACGGCGTCGGGGATCACGTTCATGAACGTCGAGGACGAGACCGGGCTGGTCAACGTCATCTGCAGCGTCGGGGTGTGGGGCCGCTACCGCCGGGTCGCCCGGGAATCCCCGGCGGTGATCGTCCGCGGCATCCTCGAGCGGTCACCCGACGGCGTGGTCAACCTGGTGGCGGACCGGATCGAGCACCTGTCGCTGTCCGTGCGCACGCGGTCGCGGGACTTCCAGTGAGTGGTCGCGGGCGACGGGCGCGGAGCGGGTGCGCGGCTACTCGACCTCGGGCAGTCGCACCGTGACCTCGAGTCCGCCGGAGCGCACGTTCCGCAGCGACGCCGTCCCACCGGCACGTTCGGCCACCGCACGGACGATCGCGAGGCCCAGCCCGGATCCACCCGGCAGGGCGATCGCACCGGTGGCCGGATCGGGGTTCGGGCGCGACTTCCGGGCCTCGTCCGGTCGGGTGAACCGGTCGAACGCCACCGGGATGAACGACTCAGGGACACCGGGGCCGTCGTCGGTGACCTGCAGGACGCCCTCGCCGCCGGTGCTGCGCCAGGACACGAAGATGCCGCCACCGCGGGGGAGCGCCGACACCGCGTTGCCCGCGATGTTCGTGACGAGCTGCGCCATGCCACCGGTGTCGAGCCGGTAGCGGGGTTCGTGGGTCCCACCGCCGATGCCGGGCCCGGAGCCACCGACGGCCACCGGGGCCTCGAGGTCGAAGTCGACGGTGACGTCCTTGGCCGACGCGATGAGCCGGACCCGGTCGACGGCCGCCATGACCTCGTCGCCGAGGTCGGACCAGGCGGTCTCCGGGCGCTGGTCGCCGTCCTGTTCCCGCCGTTCGGACTCCTCGATCCGCGACAACGCGAGCAGGTCGTTCGCCAACCGGGAGAGCCGGGCGACGCTGTGCTTGGCGCGCTCGATGTGGGCAGCCAGGGCGGCGGCGTCGTCACCGTCGAGCGACGCCAGGTCGAGCTGGGTGGTCAGGATGGCGAGCGGTGTGCGGAGCTCGTGGCTGGCGTCGGACACCATCTGCCGTTCCCGCTCGGTGGCCTGGCGCGTGCGGGCGAGGAAGGCGTTGAGGGTCGTGGCCAGGGACGCGAGTTCGTCCTGCGCGGGGCCGACGGGCAGCTCGGCCCGTTCGGGCGCGACGGACAGCCGCTCGGCCTCTCGGCGCATCCGGTTGACGGGACGGAGTGCCGCGGTCGCCAGGATCCACGAAGCGACGCCGAAGGCGAGCAGGATCGCGACGCCGGTGAGCGACAGGGTCGAGGTGAGGTCGTCGACCACGATCGCCTCGGCCTGCGAGTTCCGGGCGGCGACGACCGTCCACCGGCCGGCCTGGTTCACGGGGTGTTCGACGACCACGCGGTACTCGGACCCGGACACCCGGATGATCGAGGTGCCGGCCGGAGTGGAGGTCAGGCTGCCGAGAGCGCTCTCCACCCGGGTGGGCATCGTCGAGAGCACGATGTCGCCGGACGGTGAGACCACGGCGACGAGCTGCGCGTTGCCCGGCGGGGACAGGTCGGGATCGCTGTCCACCTCGAGCGTGGCGACGTACGGGTCGGCGTCGGCGTCCAACAGGGTGCGGGTCGCACTCGCGACGACGCTGACCACCTGGAACCGCATCACCAGCACGAGCAGCACGATCACGACCGCGGCGATCGCCGTCGAGCCGATCGTGATCCGTGCCCGCAGGGACAGCAGGCGCAGGGGGCGGACCAGACCGCGTCGTGGGCGGTCCGGCCCCGGGCGAGCGGAGGCCCCGCTCACGCCCCGAGCAGATCCAGGCGGTACCCGCGGCCGCGCACGGTGGCGATCGCGACGGTGGCCTCGTGGGCAACGAGCTTCTTGCGGAGGTACGAGATGTACTGCTCGACGACGTTCGGGTCGACGTGCTGCGAGCCGTCCCAGACCTCTTCGAGGATCTTCGGCCGGTCGACCACGCTGCCGGCGGAGCGAGCCAGCAGGCGGAGCAGCGCGAACTCGGTCGGGCTGACGGCGACGCGCTGGCCCTTGATCGAGATGCGACGGGCCTCGGAGTCGATCGAGACGTCGCCGACCTCGATCGTGCGGGGTGCCCCGGCGGACTCGCGGCGACCGAGGGCGCGGAGCCGGGCGGTGAGCTCGGCGAACGCGAACGGCTTGGTGAGGTAGTCGTCCGCGCCGGCGTCGAGGCCGAACACGCGGTCGTCCACGGCGTCGCGCGCGGTGACGAGCAGGATCCGTACGGGGTCCTCGCGCTCGCGGATGCGTCGAGCGAGCTCGAACCCGGACATGCCGGGCATCATCACGTCCACGACGGCCAGGTCGAACGCCTGCTCGCCGAGGGCGATGAGCGCCTCGACCCCGTTCTCCACCGCCGTCACGCGGTACCCCTCGGCAGCGAGACCGCGCTCCATCAGGGCACGCATCTCGTCGTCGTCCTCGACCACCAACAGCCGCATAGTGGACCTCCTCGGACCCATCGTGGCATCGAACGGGCGCGGAGGGTCGATGCCCAGGCCGAACTCACTGAATCTCGTCACAGGAGCGGGTACCGTGGCTGCCAGGCCACCGGGCAGAACGGTCTGTCCCGCGTTCTAGGGACATGAGGACTTCTTGCTTCATTGGTAGGATCACCTGGCGGACAGCGCTTACCCGAAGGGCGGTCCGTTGCACCAGGGGGCACCATGAACGACCCGATCGACCACGCGTCCGTCGACCACCCGTCCGTCGACCACCCGGCCATCGTCCGTCTCCGCGCGGAGCTCGATGCCGCGTGGAAGGGCATCGGCGCACTCGGCCAGATGGAGGGCGTCCGCCGCGACCGCGTGGTCGCCGAACTGCGGACGGCCGTCCCCGACGTGGCGAGCCGCGCGGCGCGCGAAGTCGGCACCGAGGCCGTCGTCGCGGAGATCAGCCGGTTCGCCGACGTCGGCGTGCCCGGCACCGATCCCGCCGTGCCGGCCGCGGTGATCTGGGACGACGTCGTGCAGACGGCGGCCGAAGCCGCACGCGCCACGCGCTGACCGGCACCGGCACGCCGCGCCCGAGCGGCGCCGGCACTGGCACCCCGCGACCGACCGGCGTCAGTCGTCCTCGCCGAGCAGCTCCTCGCGCACGCGTCGGACGTCCTCGAGCAGGGCGCCGATGAGCACCCAGTGCCGTGAGTTCGGTCGCACGATCTCCATCGGCGCGGTCAGCGCGGGTTCCGCGGTCGCCACCCCGGCATCGTCCCGACCGGCGCCCGCGGCGAACGACGGGTCCAGCCGTGTCGACTCGACCCGGGCGCTCAGCGCGCGGACGTCCGAGCCGATCCGGGCCACCTCGGTCGCGATGCCGCCGACCACCGGATCGGCGCGCAGGTCTGGTGCGGTGTTGTCGTGGATCGCCCGGGTCATGCCGGTGACGCGCGTGACCAGGACGCGCAGGTGCTCGGTGATGGCGACGTCGCGGTCGAGGATCGTGCGGTGCCGGCCGCCACGCGGGTTCATCGTCAGGGACTCGCGGGCCGCGTTCAGTGATGCCTCGGTCTTCGCGTGCTGCTGCCGGAGCGCGCGGGCCCGCACCAGGGCGTCCTGCCACCGGTCGCGGTCCCACCCCTCGGTCAGGCCGATCGCGACGCGTTCGAAGGCCACGGCGGTGTCGCGGGCGAGTCGGGCGACGGCGAGGTGCGCCGGCTCGAGCAGGACCGGCGGGATGATCAGGGCGTTCACGACGAGGGCGACGACCGCACCGATCACCGTCTCGAGGATCCGGTCGGCCGAGTAGTTCGGCGTGACGACCCCCGCGGTGAGCACGAGCATCCCGCTGATGCTGACCTGGGTGGCCGAGGTCGGGGTCAGCCGGAGCACCCAGGCGATGAGGATGGCGAGCACGACCACGAGCAGGACGACCCACACCGAGTCGCCGAGCAGCAGGTGGAACCCGGTGGCGAGCAGCACGCCGAGCACTACCCCGGCGCTCCGCTCGAGGCCCTTGACGAACGACTGGTTGATGCTCGGCTGCACGACGAGCAGTGCAGCGATCGCGGCGAAGGTCGGGAACGGTCCCTGGATCAGCAGCCGGCACAGCAACACCGCCGCGACGACCGCGACCGCGGTCTTCACGACCTGCAGGAACGGCGTGCGACTGGAGCTGCGGAGACGCGCGACCGGGTTCACCTCGACCACGCTAGCCACCGCCCGCACGCCGAGCCGTGCACGAACGCGACGAAAACGTCCGGACACGGTTGACTGATGTCGTGTGGCCCAACCATGAGCGCGTCATCCCGCAGGCCTTCGCCGGCTCCGGGACCTCCGTCGTGGCCGCACGGGCGCACTCCGTCGAGCCGTCGGGCAACGGCTACCTGTACGGCTACGAGGTCGACACCGTCGACCGGAACGGCCAGCGCGCCACCGTCCTGACGTACGTCGACACCGGCGGCGCGCACGACCAGAACAGTGCGATCGTCACCGATCCCGCGACCGGCGAACCCGTCTCGGTGTGGGCGTACCCGAACGACCCGGGTCTGCCGGTGCTGCCGCAGGTGACCTACCGCGACGCGGTCGCCGAGCTCCTGACGACGCTCGGCATGCCGGTCACCGACCCGGTGCTCACGGTGGCCGCGTACCGACCGGGCAAGCGTGCGGTGGTGCGGGTGGACGCCCCCGAGCGCACCCTGTTCCTGAAGATCGTCCGTCCGCACCGGGTCGCGCCGATCGTGAAGTCGCACGAGCAGTTCGTGGCGGCGGGCCTGCCGGTGCCCCGCGTGCTGTCCAGCCGCGGCGACGGACTCCTCGTGCTCGAGCGGATCCGCGGCGTGCCGGCCGGCAGCCGCATCCTCGACATCGCCGACGACCCGCGGTTCGTCGCGTCACTGGCCGCCCTGAGCGGTCGGGTCGCGACCGTCCCGATGACCCAGCAGGCCCGTGCCGACGCGATGGACCACGCCGACTGGCACCGCCGCACGCTCATCGCCGCGCTGCCGCAGGACGCCGACGAGATCGACCGCCTGTACGACGCCATCGGCCGCAGGTCGATCGGCTGGACGAGCGCGACGAAGCAGGTCGTGCACGGCGACCTGCACCTCGAGCAGGTCTTCGTCGACGAGGACGAGCCCTGGCGCATCTCCGGCCTGCTGGACATCGACACCGCGGGGTGGGGCTTCCCGGTCCGTGACATCGGGGCGGTCGTCGCCCACCTGGTCGTCACCGGCCTCTGGCACCGATCGCGCGGAGACGCCGACCGCGGAGCCGCGGCCGAGCGCCTCGCCGACGCGATCGCTCGCGACTGGGTCGCCCGCAACCCGCGCGAGGCCGACCGCATCGGGCCCGCCATCGGTGCCCAGCTGCTCGCCCACGCCGGCGGCCAGGCGACCACCGGCTCCGCGAACGGCATCCAGACCGCCGAGCAGCTCCTCGCGGCGACGCGGGCCGCGTTGGCCGAGGCTGCTCCGGTCCTGCCGGCGGCCGGCCTGGTCCGCCCGCGGTCCGCGCCCCGCGTCTGACGGCTCGCGGCCCCCGTCGCGAAAACGACAGATCTGCGCGGAACGTTGGCGGCAATCTGTCGCTTTGGCGGGGTGGTCGGCGTGGGGATCCGGGATCCGTCGCTTTGGCGGGGTGGTCGGCGTGGGGACCCGGGATCTGTCGCGTCGGCGGGGTGGACGCGACCGGCGTCGGACGGGAGGCGCGTGGCGGGCCCGCACCGTGCCTCCCGTCCGGCACACGGGGCATTCCAGGAGGCGCGACGCGCGCGGGCGACGAGGAGTCGCCTCCGTCGGGGGTCGGGGAGTAAACTGAGCGCGCACGCACCGCGTTCCCGCGTGCCGCGTCGATTCCGGACGCAGCCGTCGATCACTTGATCGACGCGGGAACCGGGCCGTGACCGCCCCGCGGGGGCGTCACGTGCGTGTGACGACGCCGGATCCCGGCGCGGACCGTCGCACCCGGCGCCGAGCAGGCGCTCGCGGTGGAACGGTCCGCGGGACTCCACCGGACGTCCCGAAGCGGGGACCGGCGATGCGGTGGGCCACGGTGGCCCGCAGCCGAACCGGAGCCGTGTCAGGCCCCGGTGCAGGACTTCCGCCCCACGGGCGGCTCGCCCCGATGCGTGGGCGGAACAGGAGGAGCGTTGGCTCGATCAGGCACCCGGCGAGCTGCCGGCGGGACGCGGACCGCGTCACGTCGGACGAGGCCGCTGGACAACGACGGCGTGATCCCCGTCCTCGCCCGCGCGGTGCGCGAGGTCGAGGCGGCGGCGCAGCGCGGACCGCTCAAGGCGACGAACCGGACGAAGTTCCAGGCCGTCGCACTGCTCATGCGCGAAGAGCGCGCACGGGTGAAGGGCGACACCGACCTCACCGACTCGCAGCGCGCCGAGCAGCTCAAGCGGCTCGACGGCGTGGCGACGATCCTCGCGAAGACCGCGGCCCGCGACACCAGCGTCATCCAGCTGCTCGCGGAAGAGGTGCAGGTCTCCGAGGCTACCCGCGCCGTCAAGCGCGACATGATGATCGCCGGCGGCATGGAGCTGCAGCCGGAGGACCTCGTCATCGCGGCCGAGCCCACCCCGGTCGCCGAGACCCCGGTGCGCGCGGTCACCCCGCAGGCGGTCGTGCAGCGTCAGCTCGCCAACCCGTTCCTGCCGCCGGACTTCGCACTCGCCGACCAGCCGGTCGCGCACCCGCGTCGCCTGGCGAACTGGGAGCTCTTCGGTCCGCTGTTCAAGTCGTTCGAGTACGGCGCAGGCGGGGGAGCGGCGACGATGCCGCTGCCCGAGCCGACCTCGCTGCACTCCCGCTCCGGCACCACGCTGATGAAGCACCAGGCCGAACTGGTCGCCGCCGCGTCGCAGGGGCACCGCACGTTCCTGCTCGCCGACGAGCCGGGCCTCGGCAAGACGGCGCAGTCACTGCTCGCCGCCGACGCCGCCAACGCGTTCCCACTGCTCGTCGTGGTGCCGAACGTCGTCAAGACGAACTGGGCGCGCGAAGCCGAGCGCTGGGTGCCGAACCACCGCGCCACCGTCATCCACGGGGACGGCAACGACCTCGACGGGTTCGCCGACATCATCATCGTGAACTACGAGATCCTCGACCGGCACGCCGGCTGGCTCGGGGGCTTCGGCTTCAAGGGCATGGTCGTCGATGAGGCGCACTTCATCAAGAACAAGGACTCGCAGCGCGCCCGCTTCGTGCTGCAGATCGCCGACCGCATCCGGCAGCGCACCGCAGCACCGCTGCTCATGGCGCTGACGGGCACCCCGCTCATCAACTCGGTCGAGGACTTCCGCACCATCTGGGAGTACCTCGGCTGGATCGACGACAAGAAGCCCCGCGCGAAGCTCATGAACGAGCTCGAGGAGATCGGCTTGACGCCGGCCGACCAGGGCTTCTTCGTCGAGGCCCGCCGTGCCGTGATCGACCAGGGCATCGTCCGACGCCGCAAGGTCGACGTCGCCGCGGACATCCCGGCCCGCCGGATCGCCGACATCCCCGTCGAGCTCGACGGCGACGAGGGCCGCTCCATCCGCGACGCCGAGCGCGAGCTCACCGCGAAGCTCGTCCGCCGGTACCACCAGGCGCTCGACGCCCGCACCGGGCAGGACCCGGTCGTCGGCATCGACCACAAGCTCGTCCGGCAGGTCGCCCGCTGGGAGCTCGAGGACCAGGACGCCTCGTCGACCGGTGAGAACGTGTTCTCGATGGTCCGGCGCATCGGCCGCGCCAAGGCCCAGCTCGCAGCCGACTACGCCGCACAGCTCGCGTCGAACGTCGGCAAGGTCGTGTTCTTCGCGAAGCACCTCGACGTGATGGACCAGGCCGAAGAGGTCTTCGCTCGACGTGGCCTGCGCACCGCCACGATCCGCGGCGACCAGACGGCCACGCAGCGCACGGCGCAGATCGACTCGTTCGTGAACGACCCCGACGTCGCCGTGATCGTCTGCTCGCTCACCGCGGCCGGCGTGGGCCTGAACCTGCAGGTGGCGTCCAACGTCGTGCTCGCCGAGCTGTCGTGGACGAGCGCTGAGCAGACCCAGGCGATCGACCGCGTGCACCGCATCGGGCAGGAAGAGCCCGTCACCGCGTGGCGCATCATCGCCGCGCAGACGATCGACACCAAGATCGCCGAGCTCATCGACTCGAAGGCGTCCCTGGCCGCCCGCGCGCTCGACGGCTCGGACGAGGAACTCGTCGACTCCGGCGACATCCAGCTCGACGCCATGGCCGCGCTGCTGACCGAGGCGCTCGGGGGCTAGGGACCGCGGCGCGCGGCGCGCGGCGCGCACCCGTTCAGCACGACCGAAGTCCGTCCGAACCACGTGATCACGCGGTTCGGACGGACTTCGGTTGTGAGCAGCGGCGCCGCACAGGTGCGTGTGTGCGGGGCTTCGTCGCTCAGATGCGGGACTGCACCTCGGCCAGCGACGGGTTCGTCGCCGTGCTGCCGTCGGGGAACACGAGCGTCGGAACGGTCTGGTTGCCGCCGTTGACCTCGGCGACGAGTTCCGCCGTGCCCGGGGTCTGCTCGATGTCGACCTCGGTGAAGGGCACGCCGGCCTTCGTCATCTGGTTCTTCAGGCGGGCGCAGTAGCCGCACCACGTGGTCGTGAACATCGTGACGCCGCCGGCTTCGGGGGTGAACTGCTCGCGGGTGATCGTGTCGCTCATGGCGTCAGGCTAACCCCGCTTTCTGGACGCCCTTGACGTGCTTATCCGATATAGCTAGGTTAATCCGCATGGATCCGATCCAACGCATCACCGCCCCGACGCTCGACGTGCTCGACGCACTGCTGACCGTCGACGGCCCGGCATGGGGGTTGCTCGTCATCAAGGCCACCGGGCGCCAGGCCGGCACCGTCTACCCGATCCTCGAGCGACTCGAGCGGCAGGGGTGGATCACGTCGTCGTGGGACGACGAGACCAGCCGGCCGGGGCCGCGTCGTCGGCTCTACGAGTTCACGCCGGACGGGGTCGACGCCGCACGCGACCTCGTCGCCGCGCGTCCGTCCGCCGCGACGCCCGCTCGTCCGGCTCGCTCGGCCCACCGGCCGGTGACCTCGTGAGCGCGCTCGACCGGGCGCTCGTGGGGGTCGCCGTCGCCGTCTCACCCGCAGCACACCGCGCCACCCGCCGCGAGCAGTGGCTCGCCGACGTCCGCGATGCCCACGAACTCGACCTCTCGCCGACTGCACTCGCGTTCGGCGCGTTCACCACGGCGCTGTTCCACCGACGCGCCGGCCACCGTTCCACCTGGGGGGACACCATGACCGCACTGCCGACACCCGTCCGTTCCGCACCGCACACCATCCGCACGATCCCGGTCCTCATCGCGCTCGCGGTGCTGTCCTACGTCGTCTCGGTGGGCGTCCTCGCGCTCCTGCAGCGGTACAACGGCCTGCCGGAGGCGCGCCTCGTCTTCGACATGGTCGGGATCGGGCTCGCGGTGGTGCCGGGCGCCGCTGTCGCGACGAGCGTCCTGCTGGTGTCGGGCGTCGCACGCCGCCGCCGGGTCCTCGGCGCCGTTGCCGTGTTCGCCATCGCCGCAGTGTGGTGGGCGATCACGAGCGGTTCGCTCAACGTCCCCGTGTACGTCCCGGTCCAGGTCGGCGTCATCGCGGCTGGGCTGCTCGCGGTCTGGCTCGTGGTGCTCCGCCGACCGGTGTGGACGTACTCGCTCCTCGTCCTGCCCGTCGTCGCTGCCGTGCTGGTGTTCCCGCTCGCAGAAGCAGCGAACGGCTCGGGGATCCCGTACTCCGCGATGGCGCTGGTGTCGTGGATCGGGCAGCTCGTCCCGTTCCTGGTCGCCGTCGTCGGAGCCGTGGTGGCGTCACGGTTCTCCACCGATGCGCCCGCGGTGGTCGAGGCGCACGGTGAAGCCCTGGTAGACAAGACCGTGTGAGTGACACCCACCTCGAGATCGAGCGCACCTACGACCTGCCAGAGGGCGGTGCCCTGCCCGACCTCGTCGGCGCCGGTGGCATCCTCCGTACCGAGCACCAGGAGCCGTTCGAGCTCGATGCGACGTACTGGGACACCGAGCGGTACGACCTGGTGGCGGCGCGGGTCACGGTCCGCCGGCGGACCGGCGGCCCCGACGCCGGGTGGCACATCAAGCGCTCCGAGTCGGACACGGTCCGCCACGAGCAGCACTTCCCGCTGACCGACGACGCCGACACGGTGCCGACCGAGGTCCTCGCGGCGCTCTTCACCGAGCGACGCGGCCGTGGCCTGCGCCCCGTGGTCCGCATCACGACCACCCGCACCGTGACCCGCCTGCTCGACGAGGACGGCGACCAGGTCGCCGAGCTCGCCGACGACCAGGTGACCGCTCAGCGCCTCGACGACGACGCTCCGGAGACGCCGCGCACCTGGCGCGAGGTCGAGGTCGAGGCCGTCGCGGGCGTCGACCCGCAGGTCGCGCACGAGCTCTTCGCGGCCCTCGATGCGCGCTTCGCGGCCGTCGGCGCCGGCCCCGCCGCCGTCGCGTCCAAGCTGGCACGCGGGCTGGCAGGAGCACCGGCACCGCGCCTCCAGACCGAGGAGAAGCCGGACAAGGGCACGACCGCACGCGTCCTCGCGAAGCGACTGCGGAAGCTGCGCGCTGCGCTGCTCGGCCAGGAATCGCGGCTCCGCTCCGGCGACGCGGCCGACCTCCGGCAGACGGCTGAGACCGCCCTCGAGATCGCGTCGATCCTCGGCGCCTACCGTCCGGCGTTCGCCGCCGGCGACACCGTCGACCGCGCCGCCGAGGCGGCCGACGGCCTGGCTGCCGTGACCGCACGCGCAGCACTCAACGAGTACCTGATCGACCGGTTGCCGCGCGCGTCGACCCCGGCGCAGGACGACCTGGTCGACTCCATGACCCGCGAACGCATCCTGGCCTCGACCCGTGAACGCCGCGACCAGTCGGTGCGGGACGTCGTCGCGTTCGTGCACGGTGAGCCGTTCCTCGAGCTGCTCGACGCGCTTGACGACGCCGTCGAACGGCCGACCCCGACCGAGTGGTCGCTCCGATCGCCGAAGAAGGTCGCGCAGGACGTCGGCGCCGTCGTGAAGCCGCACATCCGCGAGCTCGTCCGGGCCGCGGTTGCCGACGACACCTCGGACACCGCCGCCGAGCGCGAGGCCGCCGACCGTGCGACCACCGAAGCCGCCTGGCAGGGCACGATGCGGGCGCGGATGGCGATGGACGTCCTCGGCGACGACGCGTTCCCGCACGCGCTCTGGAAGCGGATCGGCAGCGCGGCCGACGTGCTGACCGAGCGGGTCCGATCGCTGCACGCCCTCGACGCGCTGCGGACCAACGCGGCGATCGCCGAACGCGGCGGCGAGGGGACGTTCGGCTACGGCGTGCTCGCGGGGGACCGGGTGCGCCTGGCCGAGGAGTCCTACGACGAGGCGGTGCACGCGCTCAACCGCGTGTGAGTCGCGGGTCGCGGGCCGCGGGCGTTCGCTTCGTGAGCAGAAATGGTCGGGTGCCCGCGGGCAACCCGACCATTTCTGCTCACCAAGTCATCAGGCGGCGGGCGCCTCGTCGGCCAGCCCGAGCACGTCGAGCAACCAAGCGAGCTCGAACGCCCGCTCCTTCCACGAGGCGTACCGACCACTCACGCCACCGTGGCCCGCGGACATCTCGGTCTTCAGCAGGACCGGCGCCCCGACCTCGCGCAGCTTCGCGGTCCACTTCGCCGGTTCGACGTAGAGCACACGGGTGTCGTTGATCGACGTCACGGCGAGGATCCGCGGGTACTGCACGTCGTCGCGGACGTTCTCGTACGGGGTGTACTCGCTCATGTAGCGGTAGACCTCGGCGTCGTGCAGCGGGTCGCCCCACTCGTCCCACTCGATGACGGTCAGGGGCAGGTCGGGGTCGAGGATGCTCGTGAGCGCGTCGACGAACGGCACCGCGGCGACGATCCCGGCGAACCGGTCCGGTGCGATGTTCGCCACCGCACCCATCAGGAGCCCGCCGGCGCTGCCGCCCTCGGCCACGAGCCGGTCCGCGGTGGTGTGGCCGGACTCGATCAGGTGGTCGGCGACCGCGACGAAGTCGGTGAACGTGTTCTTCTTCGTCAGCGTCTTGCCGTTCTCGTACCAGTGGCGGCCCATCTCGCCGCCACCGCGCACGTGGGCGACCGCGAAGACGACGCCGCGGTCGAGCATCGACAGGCGCATGACGCTGAAGCCCGGGTCGATCGAGTGCTCGTACGAGCCGTAGCCGTACAGGTGGAGCGGCGAGGGGGTGTCCGCGTCGACGGCGTCGCGGCGCCAGACGAGCGAGATCGGCACGCGGGTGCCGTCCGACGCGGTGGCCCAGTCGCGCTCCTGCGCGTAGTCGGCGGGGTCGTAGCCGCCGAGCACCGGCTGGCGCTTCAGGACCGTCACCTGGCCGGTCGCCAGGTCCAGGTCGCTGACCTCGGACGGGGTGACGAACGAGGTGAACCCGATGCGGAGCGTCGGCTGGTCCCACTCGGGGTTGCCGCCGAGCCCGGCCGAGAACAGTGCTTCGTCGAAGGGGACCTCGTGCGCGTCGCCGTACTCGTCACCCTCGATGGGGATGATCGCGATGCGGGGGAGTGCCTCGGAGCGGTACTCGAGCGCGAGGTGCCCGGCGAAGGCGTCGACGGACTCGATGCGGCGCTCGGTGTGGTGCGCCACGACGACCCGGCGGTCGCGCTCGGACGTGGGGTCGTCGGCGGGGACGTCGACGAGTTCGAAGTTCTCGGCACCGTCGTTGTGCAGGACCAGGAACCGGTCGCTGCCGCCGACGATGGCGTGCTCGATCTCGTACTCGACGCCGTCGCGTCGTGGCCACACGACCTGGAACTCGCCGGTCGGGTCGGCGGCGTCGAGCACCAGGGCCTCGGACGTGATCTTCGACCCGAGCTCGATGACGATGTACTGCGACGACCGGGTGACGCCGACGCCGACCCAGTAGCGGTCGTCGGGTTCCTCGAAGACCAGGACGTCGTCGGACGCGGCGGTGCCGACCGCGTGCCGCCAGATCTTGTCCGGGCGCCACGACTCGTCGACGGTCGGGTAGAAGACGTAGCGACCGGCCGGGTCGAAGGTCGCGCCGGCCCCGGTGTTCGGGATGGCGTCGCCCAGGTCGGTGCCGGAGGCCAGGTCGCGCACGTGCAGGGTGTACCGCTCGTCGCCCTCGACGTCGATGCCGTAGACCAGGCGGGTGCCGTCGTCGCTGATGTCGTAGGTGCCGAGGGAGAAGAACTCGTGGCCGTCGGCCAGCGCGTTGCCGTCGAGGACCACCTGCTCGCCGGGGAGGGTCGACTCGCCCTCGACGACGGCAGGCGGGGTCCAGTCGTCCGGACCGGCGATCGGCGCACGGCAGTGCACGCCGTACTGGCTGCCCTCGGCCGTGCGGGTGAAGTACCACCAGTCGCCCATGCGCACCGGCACTGAGAGGTCGGTCTCCTGCACACGGTTCTTCACCTCGGCGAAGACGCGGTCGCGCAGCGGGGCGAGGTGGTCGGTGGCGGCGTCGGTGTAGGCGTTCTCGGCCTCGAGGTAGGCGAGGGTGTCCGGCGACTCCTTGTCACGCAGCCACTCGTAGTCGTCGACGAAGTCGATGCCGTGGTGGGTCCGCGTCACGGGCCGCTTGGCGGCGGTGGGCGGGGTGGCCTGGGAGTGCTCGGTGCTCACCATCCCACCCTATGCGCACGGCCCCGTGGCGAGCCGGGCGTCACGCCGCCCGGAACCGGTCGCGCCGCGTCCGCCGGCCGCCCCGTCCGGAACCGGTCGCACCGCGTCCGCCGACCGCCCCGCCCGGAACCGGTCGGACCGCGTCCGCCCCGCCACCCCCGCGCGGACCCGCTGCTCGAAGGCCTCGAGCTCGTCCACGACGGCCGGTGCGACCCAGGCACGGTCACGCCGCCGCTCGGTGACCGGACGCAGCACCCCGGCGTGGACGAGTTCTGCGGCCACGCAGCCGGCCAGGTCCTCGTCGACCGGTCCGTCGTCGACACCGGCGAGGAGGTCCTGCAGTCGGGACTCGGTCAGGACCGGGTCGTCGGAGAGCGCCCGTCCGACGACGGCGTGGGCTCTCGTGGCACACGGACCCGCCATCCGGTCGGCCGCGTGCTCGTCGAGCAGCAGGGCGGTCACGGTTGCCTCGTCGCACACGGTGCCGATGGCGATCGCGACGTCTGTCACGAGGGCGTCCACGACCCCGTCGCGGTACCGCGCGAGGTGCCGGAAGTACCGGCCCCGATCCGCGGCGAGCGCGGTGGCGATCGGCGCGGTCACCGTCGTCGTGACGCCCCGGCGTCGCAGCACGGCGCTGATCAGCGCACGCCCGATCCGGCCGTTGCCGTCGGTGAACGGGTGGATCGACTCGAACTGGGCGTGCCCGATCGCGGCCTGGGCGATCGGGTGCAGGTCCGTCCGGTGCAGGAACGCGAACAGGTCGGCCATCAGGGGCGCGACCAGCTCCGGCGGCGGCGGGACGTACGTCGCCAGCCGCGGGGTGTCACCGCCACCGATCCAGTTCTGGACGCTGCGGTAGCGCCCGGCGTACCGCCCGTCGACCGGGTCGTCGCGCATGAGCAGCCGGTGCGCCTCGAGCAGCGCGGCCTCGGTGATCACGCCCGTGTCCGCTGCCGCGACCAACCCCTCGATCGCTCCGGCGGCGCGGACGACGACGGTCGCACTCGGGTTCGCGCGGATGCCCACGAGGGCTCGGGCGCAGTCGTCGAGCGACGCGGACTCGTCCTCGATCCGCGACGAGGCGACGGCCTCGGTCCGACCGATCACCGACCCGAGCGGCGCGAGCCGGGAACCGTGGTGGACGTCGAGCGACCGGAGCGCCGCGGCTGCGCGGTCGAGCAGCGCCTCGGTCCGGGCGTCGGGCACCCACCGAGCACGAGCGATCCGCGGCGGCAGCGACACGCGGACGGACGTGGTCATCCGGTCGGCGCGGGAACCCCGGCGGGCGCTGCGCCACGGACGCTCCGCGCTGCCGTGCACGGGCCATCCGCGGTGCACGAGCACGCCGCTGTGCGCGGTCTGGTCCCCGAGCGCGGTCGAGCCGTCGTGGACGTCCGGGGTCTCGTTCCGATGCACCATGCCGGGAGCGTAGGGACCCCCGGGCGCCCGACGCCAGGAATTCGTATTTCGCCGGCCCGCGTAGCGTTGGTGGCATGAGCAACTCCTTCGCGATCACCGGTGCCCACGTCGTCCCCGTCTCCGCCCCCGCCTTCGACGGCGGCGCGGTCGTCGTCGAGGACGGCCGCATCACCGCGATCGGCCCGGACGTCACACCGCCCCCGGGGATCACCGTGGTGGACGCCGCCGGTGCGTGGCTCGTCCCCGGGTTCGTCGAGTCGCACGGCCACGTCGGCATCCACGAGGAGGCGAACGGCGAGGCCGGCAACGACACGAACGAGATGACCGGCCCGAACATGGCCGGGGTCCGTGCGATCGACGCGATCGACATCGACGACGAGGGCTTCCGCGACGCGCTCGCCGGGGGCATCACGAGCATCGTCGTGAAGCCGGGGTCCGGCAACCCGATCGGCGGCCAGACCGTCGCCATCAAGACCTGGGGCGGGCGCACCGTCGACGAACAGCTGATCTCGGACTCGGTGAGCATCAAGAGCGCGCTCGGCGAGAACCCGAAGCGGGTGTACGGCGGCAAGGGCCAGACGCCGTCGACGCGCCTGGGCGTCGCGAAGATCATCCGTGACGCCTTCGTCGAGGCCCAGAACTACCGCGCCGCCCGTGACGCCGCCGCCGCGAAGGGTGAGCCGTTCGCGCGTGACCTGACGAAGGAGGCACTCGTCCGGGTCCTCGACGGCGAACTCGTCTGGGACCAGCACACCCACCGCCACGACGACATCGCGACCGCCATCCGGCTGTCCGAGGAGTTCGGGTACCGACTCGTCGTGAACCACGGCACCGAGGCGCACAAGATCGCCAGCCTGCTCGCCGAGAAGGACATCCCGGTCATCTACGGCCCGCTGTTCACGAGCCGCTCGAAGGTGGAGCTCCGTGACCGCGGCATCCCGAACCTCGCCACCATCGCCGCAGCCGGCGTCCGGGTCGCGATCACCACCGACGCCCCCGTCGTGCCGATCGGCATGCTCGTCGACCAAGCCACGGCCGCGGTGAAGGAGGGACTGCCCGCCCAGACCGCGCTCGAGGCGCTCACCGTCAACCCGGCCGAGTTCCTGGGCTTCGGTGACCGTGTCGGTCGGCTGGCCGTGGGCCACGACGCCGACCTCGTGCTCTGGGACGGCGACCCGCTCGACGCGACCAGTCGCGCGACACGTGTCTGGATCGACGGCCGGCAGGTCTTCGAGTGGGCGGACGGCGTCGGCGTCACCACCCCGCGCTGGTAGCGGGGGAGAGCCGGGAGGCCCGGATCGCGACGTGCCCGCACGTCGCGATCCGGGCCTCCCGTCCGTGGCGCCGGGGGCGCTGGGTGGTGACGGCCGGCGGGCCCGGCGGGCTCAGACCTCGCGCGCCAGCAGGAACTCGTTGATGCGGTCCGTCAGGTCCGCGTCGATCGCGCGGGCGTCGCCGTTCACGGAGCGGATCGGCGCCGCCTGCCGGACGCTCGACACGAGCCAGAGTGCGTCGGCGGCCTGCAGGTCGGCGAGCGTGACGAGTTCGTAGGCGGTCTCGATGCCCTCCTGCTCGGCGAAGCGGAAGACGTCGGCCTGCGTCGTGCCGGCCAGGATCCCGATGTCGGTGCGCGGCGTGACGAGCCGGTCGCCGACCTTCAGGATCAGGTTCGCGCGCGTGCCCTCGAGCACGTAGCCGTCGCTCGACACGAACAGGGCGTCGTCGGCACCGCGCCGGCCAGCCTCGCGCAGGGCGGCCATGTTGACCGCGTACGACAGGGTCTTCGCGCCCTGCAGCAGCCACGGCGAGGTGCGCTCGACGTCGTGTCGGTAGCCGCGGTCCAGCACGACGACGGAGATGCCCTCGGTGCGCGCGGCGGTCGAGTCGACGGACGGTGCGGCGTAGACCCAGCCGGTGGGTCGGTCGGTGCCCTCGACGCCACGGGTCAGGACGGTCTTCGCGAAGGCCTCGCGGACCGGGTCGAGCCGGGCGCAGACGGCCTCGATCGCCTGCCGCCAGGCGTCGGGGTCCGGCGCGGGCAGGTCGAGCATCGCGGCGGAGCGGCCGAACCGGTCGAGGTGCGCCTCGAGGGCCTGCGGACGACCGTCGACCACCGTGATCGTCTCGAACACGCCGTCGCCCCGGGTGATGCCGAGGTCCTGCACCTGCAGGTGCTCCTCGAGCGGCTTCGCCCAGGTGAAGGCGTCCGCTGCGGGGTCGTGCGGCGCGGCGTCGCGGGAGGGCTGGTTGAGGATCGCGAGCACGGTTTCGGTCATGCGCCCATCCAACCGCACGCGCGTCCGCGCACGTTGTGCGTGGGCGCGCTTCGGGCGTGGGCGTCAGCTCGCGTCGGGCAGGGCGCCCATGAGCTTCCACACCGCCTGGGTGAGCTCGGGGTGCTGCAGCGCGATCCGGCGCAACCGGTGGTACTCCTCGCCGAGGACGGTGCCCTGACCGGACGCGGGGTGCATCGACCACTGGGCGTGCCGCTTGCCGATCGCGGCGTCGAGGTCGACCGCGTCGGCCCGGAGGATGAGCACGACCTGCTCGTCCACCGTGGGGAGCGTCGGCATGAACTCCCACGGGTCCTCGCCCTGACGGCTCCGGTGCTCGACGAGCATCGAGATCTCCTCGGCAGCCTCGGCGCGCAGCACTTCGAGGCTGCGCCCGGTCCTGCGGGGCTCAGCCATGGTGCCCCCGCAGCACGCCTGCCATGGGAAGAGCGTACGACACATCTTCGGCCAGACTGGACGGGTGACCCCGCGCGACGAGAGCAAGTCCCAACACCCCCGAGTGGTCGTCGTCTACCTGCTGCGCGACGGCGCGAGCGGGCCCGAGGTCCTGCTCGGGGAGAAGCGCCGCGGCCTCGGCACCGGCCGGCTGGTCGGCCCGGGCGGCAAGCGGGAGCCCGGTGAGACGGCGGTCGAGACCGCCGTGCGCGAGGTGCGCGAAGAGGTCGGCCTGCGTCTCGAGACGGTCGACCTGGAGGCCCGTGGCACGTTGGACTACCGGTTCCCGTACCGGCCATCCTGGTCCCAGGTCTCGGACGTCTTCGTGTGCCGCCGCTGGCAGGGCAGCCCGTCGGGCTCCGACGAGCTCGAACCGCGGTGGATCCCGGTCGCCGACGTCCCCTACGAGGCCATGTGGGACGACGCGAAGTACTGGCTGCCGGCGGTGCTCCGTGGGGGTGCGGTGCGTGCACGCTTCACGTTCGCCGACGACGACGCGACGGTCGCGGGCTTCACCGGGACGGGTGTCGAGACCCCCGCGTAGAGCGGGTCAGCGGGCCAGCGGATCAGCGGATCTGCTGGGTGCGGGTGCTGCCGGTGCGTGCTTCCTCGGCGGCGGCGATGACCTCGGCGTCCCCGCTGCGACCGCCGAGGGGCCGGACGAAGAAGTCGATGATCCCGAACACGATCGCGCCGACCATGGCGAACATCGCCCAGCCGACGAAGAGCCCGGCGGTGTTCCGGCCGTCGGCGGGTGCGAGCACGATGCTCGCGACGTAGAAGCCGACCGTCAGCACGAGGAGCACGACGACGACGGTGACGAGGACGCGGTGCCAGGTGATGCGGGGGTTCATGCCCCCCAGGATACGCGCCGCCGACGCCTCACCGGTCCGCGTGCCGGCACGGACATGCACGTGCATCATGCGACAGAGCACGCGTCGATCGACTGGTGCATCGTCGGAACATGCGCACGCAGTCGGTCTGCGCGAGCGGTGCGATCCTCAGGAACGAGCTACCGGTCCGCGTGCCGGCCGTGCGGCGGCTCGTCCCCGACGTCGACTCGGGCCGACGTGTCGGACCGAGCCGGCGCCCTGGAGCCCCCGGTGCGTGGGACGGGACGGGTGCGCGGTCCGGTCCCCGCGCCTCCCGTGCGGTCCCCGGTCCGCTGCACGGGGATGCGGCCGGTGGGGGTGGTCTCGGTCTCGAGGCCGTCACGGCCGCCCGTGAAGACGTCGCCGCCGACGCGGGCGTCCTCCCAGTCGTCGTCGCTCAGGACGCTCAGGGTGCCCGTCTCGGTGGACTCGAGGCCGTGGCGCTCGAGCTCGGCGTCGCGTTCCTTGCCGAGGAACTCACGGTTCGCGTTGTTGGCGTCCTGGAACATCGTCGTCCGGCCGGTGACGATGGCGCGGATGCGTCGCCGCTCCCACCACTTCTTGCCGAAGTACATGAGCACGAGGCCGACCGCGGCGTAGCAGCCCATCGTGATCAGACCGCGGGCCGGGCCGGGGCCGACGCCGTAGATCTGGTGCTTGATCATGTCGACCATGCTCGACCCGACCACGACGTTGTTGAGCCAGGCGAACGGCTCCGGCATGAACCACTTCGGGTACGCCCCGCCGGACGACGGCATCGACAGGAACACGAAGCAGATCATGGCGGGGGCCGCGATGAACCGGCCGACGAAGTAGCTCAGCCCGTTGACGGCGAGACCGATCGCGACGATCCACCCCCACGCGATGAGCACGAGCTGGATCCAGTGGCCGTGGATGGCGCCGACGACCGGACCGGCGAGCGTGTTCGTGATGAGGGAGATGACGAGGCCGCCGACGACGATGACGGTCATGCGGGTGCGGTGCCGGAGCGGGCCACCCATGATCCCGATGAACATCGCGACCATGTAGCCGCCGATGCACCAGGCGAGCATCACGTACATCGGCACGGTGCCGTACTCGTCCCACGCGGGCAGGGGAGCGAGCTCGGTGATCTTCGGGGTCGCGACCCCGATCCCGGTCAGGACCGCGGTCAGCGTCGCCGGCACGAGGCTCGCGACCTGGAACTGGTGGGCGCTCGCCTTGAAGAACTCGTTCGTCGCGGGGTCGTAGGCGACCGCCATCGAGCCGGCGATGACGTCACGTTTCGCCGCGGCCAGGGAGTCGTAGGTGTGGAACACGAACTCGCCCGGCAAGGCCTTCTGCACGGCGGCGACGAGGGTCGGGTCACTGCCGACCAGGGCGATCGGGACGTCGTGCGGGTGCGGTGCGTGGAACGCGAAGACGTAGCAGAGGCAGAAGCCGACGATGAAGAACAGCGGCATCCAGAGCTGCAGGCCGATGAGCTGGAGCGAGGGGTGCAACGTCGAGTACCAGCGGCGGTACGCACTGTGCTGCTGCGGTGCCGGCACGGGTGCCTGTCGGCGCGGAGCCGGTCGGGTGGAACCGGCGACCTTCGCGCCGCGACGGGGCTTGGTCCCGCGGGCCGAGGGCCGGGTGCTGCGTGGCTTCGGCGCCGACGTCGGCCGGGACCCTCCGGGACGTTCCGGGGTGTCGTCGTTCCTGTTGACGTCGTTCCGCGGCGTGCTCACTCGGCGCTGTGCTCCTGTTCTCGGACGGAGCGCCAGGATACGCCGAGGCCCTCAGGAGCGGCTGCGTGACGCCTGCGCCGAGTCCATCGCGAGTTCTTCGGCGTCGAGGGTCACGAGCACGCGGCGCATGACCTCTTCGTCGAGGTTGCCCTTCTCGCGCTCCTCGAGCACGATCTCGCGTCGTCGGTCGAGCAGCTCGCGCCGGATGTCCTGGATCTGCGAGCCACGCAGGCGCATCGGGGCGTTGCGCTCCTCGACCTCTTCCTCGAGGGCGTCCTGCCGGAACGTCTCGACCTGCCGCTCGAGCCGTGCCTTCAGCCGGTTCACCACGGAGTCGACGGCGACGGCGCCGTACTGCTTCGACCAGTCCGGCCGTCGCTTCTCGAGCAGCTCGATGGCGGCCTCCGTCGTGCGCTGGTTCAGCCGCATCTCGCTCCGGACGTCCTCTTCGCCCTCGGCCGGGTCCTGCACCTTGAGTGCACGGATGACGAAGGGCAGGGTCAGGCCCTGCAGCAGCAGGGTGCCGACGGTCACGAAGAACGCGATGATGAAGATCGTGTCCTGTGCGGGGATCTGCGTCGGGCTCGCGACCACGGACACCGCGGCGGCGAGGGTCACCACGCCGCGCATGCCGGTCCACGAGATGACGGTGAGCTCGCGCCAGTTGAGCTTCGGCTCGGCCGTCCCGCGCATCCACCGCAGTGACGGGTGGCCCCGGGAGAGCTTGATGCGCAGCGGACGGAGCCATCGCCCGTTGAAGCGGTTGCGCACGTACGACTCGAAGATGAAGAGGGGCCGCACCAGGATCACGACGCCGAGCACCACGGCCGCGGCGGTGAGTGTCTGGCCGAGACTCCGTTCGCTCTCGACCAGGTCCTGCACCACGGTGTTGAGCTGCAGGCCGATCAGGGCGAAGACGAAGCCCTCGAGGATGACGTCGATGCTGGTCCACAGCGGGCGCTCCTGCAGGCGGGTGGCGTAGCCCTCCTTCGGCGAGTTGTAGCCGATGTACAGGCCGGCCGTGACGACCGCGATGACGCCGGAGCCGGAGAGGTCCTCGGCCAGGATGTACGCGACGAAGGGCAGCAGGATGCTCATGATCGTCTCGACCACGGGGTCGTTGAGCCGCATCCGGATCCAGTGCACGACGACGCCGAGCACGATGCCGACGGCCAGGCCGACGCCGATCGCCAGGCCGAAGATGCCGAGGTCCTGCCAGATGGTGAGCGACGTCCCGGCGATGATCAGCGTGAACACGCGCACCAGGGTCAGGGACGCGGCGTCGTTGATCAGGCTCTCGCCGGACAGCACCGTCATCACCCGGCGGGGGAGCCCGAGCTTGCGACCGATCGCGGCGGCGGACACGGCGTCCGGCGGGGCGACGATCGCACCGAGCAGGATCGCCGCGGGCAGGGTCATGTCCGGGATCAGGAAGTACGCCACCGCGCCGACCACGAGTGCCGTCACGATGACCAGGAAGATGCCGAGACGCCGGATCTGCTTGATCGACGTCCGGAAGCTCTGCCACGACACGTCGAGCGCCGCCGAGTAGAGCAGCGGCGGCAGGATCACCGTCAGGATCACCTCGGAGTCGATCTCCATCGCGGGCAGCCCCGGCAGGAACGACGCGGCGAGCGCGACCGCCGTCACGAGCAGGGGAGCGGGGAGTCCCTTCGCCCGTGCGAACCCGGTCACCGCGAGCGATCCGACCAACAGGATGAGGAGCTCGACGGTGTCCATGGGACTCATTCTCGCATCGGCATGGTTCCGAATCTGAACGAGTCTGAAGCTCCGGTGAACAGCCGGTTGCCGATCAGGTTTGCTCCGGAGGCCGTCGATGGGGAACACTGGCCCGCGGTGGACATCACACTCATAGTCGTCCTGGTCATCGCGTTGGCCCTCTTCTTCGACTTCACAAACGGTTTTCACGACACCGCCAACGCGATGGCGACTCCGATCGCGACCGGGGCCATGAAGCCCAAGGTCGCGGTCACGGTCGCCGCGGTGCTCAACCTCGTCGGTGCGTTCCTCAGCACCGCAGTGGCGACCTCGATCTCGCACGGCCTCATCAACGAGGGCCCGGGCGGCGTCGCGATCTCACCGGAGATGATCTTCGCGGGGCTCATCGGAGCGGTCGTGTGGAACATGATCACGTGGCTCCGCGGGCTGCCCTCGTCGTCGTCGCACGCGCTGTTCGGCGGACTGATCGGAGCCGCGATCGTCGGCGCCGGGTTCCAGTCCGTCAACTACGTCGCGCTGCTGACGGTCGTCATCATCCCGGCCTTCGCGTCCCCGGTGATCGCGTCGCTCGTGTCGTTCCTGTCGACGCGCATCGCGTACCGGATCACGAAGCGCCCGGTGTTCCCGAACGAGCGCGGCGGCTTCCGTGTCGGGCAGATCTTCACCTCGTCGATGGTGTCGCTCGCCCACGGCACGAACGACGCCCAGAAGACGATGGGTGTCATCACGCTGACGCTGATCGCCTCGGGGGCGCAGTCGTCGAACCAGGGCGTGCAGTTCTGGGTCGTCGTCGCCTGTGCCCTGGCGATCGCGCTCGGCACCTACACGGGCGGGTGGCGCATCATCCGCACGCTCGGGTCCGGTATCACCGAGATCCGTGCCACCCAGGGCTTCGCGGCCGAAGCCTCGACCGCCGCGACGATCCTGGCGTCCAGCCACCTCGGCTTCGCGCTCTCGACCACGCAGGTGTCCTCCGGCTCGATCATCGGCGCCGGGCTCGGCCGCCGCGGCTCGAAGATCCAGTGGTCCACCGCCGGCAAGATCGTCATCGCCTGGTTCATCACGCTGCCCGCCGCTGCAGCCGTGGGCGCGGTGGCGTCGGGCATCGCACGTCTGGGCGTCATGGGGCTCGTCATCGACGCCATCGTCGGCGCCGCCGTGATCCTCGGCCTGTACCTGTGGTCGCTCCGGAAGCCGCACGAAGGCGCCTCGGCCATCGAAGTCGACGTCGCGGCGAACGCCGTGTACACCCGCAAGGAACTGCGCGACCTGCAGCGCAAGAAGCGCGCCGACGCCGTCGCGGACCGCCGCGCAGCGCTGAGCCGCGAGCGCACGCTCCGCCGCATGGCCGCACGCAAGGGAGGCCGTCGCTGATGGGAATTGATTGGTTCGCGTTCGTCACCGTGGCGCTGGTCGCCGTGGTCTCGTCGTGCTTCGTCGTCGCCGTGTACTCCGTCGGTCTCCGCTTCTGGAGCGCCGCGGACACCCGCGCGGGCAAGTTCACCGTGAAGGACGACGGCACGATCGGTCCGGCGACCGCCGGGTTCCCGAACCCCGCCGGAGCGACGACCGCGGTGCGTGCCTTCCGTGCGCTCGCGATCCTCTGCTTCGCGGTCTGCGGCGCCGTCGTGCTGTACGGCATCTACCTCATCGTCCCCCAGTTCCACTGACGCGGGGCGCGCGCGACGCGCGCTTCGTGAGCAGAAATGGTCGGGTGCGTTCCGGCGACCCGACCATTCCTGCTCACCATCCACGGGCACACGATCGCTCGCGTCCACCGGACGGGAGGCCCGTGGCGGCCTGGCACCGTGCCTCCCGTCCCGCTGGGTGTGGGCGGCGCTGACGCGACGCGCGCCTCGTGAGCAGGAATGGTCGAGTGCTTTCCGGCGACCCGACCATTCCTGCTCACCATGTGCGCGCTCCCGCCCGGCTCCCGGACCGGCCGGACGGACTGGGCTAGCCTCGACGTGTGACCGGCAACGAAGCAGCACAGGCCCCCACCGGGGCGCAGACCCGTACCGAGAGCGACTCGCTGGGGTCGCGCGAAGTCCCGATCGACGCCTACTGGGGCATCAACACCCTGCGGGCCCTGGAGAACTTCCCGATCACGTCGGTGCCGATCTCGGTGTACCCGGACCTCATCGAGGCGCTCGCCACCGTGAAGCAGGCGGCAGCGCGGGCGAACCGGGCGATCGGGGTCCTCGACGACGAGCGCGCCGACGCCATCGACCGTGCTGCGCAGGAGGTGCGGGACGGCGCCCTGCGTGAGCAGTTCGTCGTCGACATCGTGCAGGGCGGTGCCGGTACGAGCACGAACATGAACACGAACGAGGTCCTGGCGAACCGGGCCCTCGAGCTCCTCGGCCACGAGCGGGGCGACTACGGGTACCTGCACCCGATCGACCACGTGAACCGCAGCCAGTCGACGAACGACACGTACCCGACCAGCATCAAGATCGCGATGATCTTCTCCGCCCGGCGACTCATCGAGCAGCTCGAGCAGCTCTCCGCGGCGTTCGCCGAGCGGGGGAACGCCTTCTCCGACGTGCTCAAGGTCGGCCGGACGCAGCTGCAGGACGCCGTGCCGATGACCCTCGGGCAGGAGTTCACCGGCTTCTCGCACACGATCCAGGAGGACGCCGACCTGCTCCGCAAGGTCCTGCCGCTGCTGGCCGAGATGAACCTCGGTGCGACGGCGATCGGCACCGGGATCACGGCGGACCCGCTCTACCGCGACGAGGTCCGCCGGCAGCTGCAGGACGCCAGCGGCATCGACGTCGTGACGGCACCGGACCTGATCGAGGCGACGAGTGACGCCGGCGCCTTCATGACGCTGTCCGGCACGGTGAAGCGCAGTGCCGCGAAGCTCTCGAAGATCTGCAACGACCTGCGGCTGCTCGCGTCGGGGCCGCAGGCGGGACTCGGCGAGATCACCCTGCCGGCGCGCCAGGCAGGCTCGTCGATCATGCCGGGCAAGGTGAACCCGGTGATCCCCGAGGTCGTGAACCAGATCGCGTTCGCCGTGGTCGGCGCTGACACCACCGTGACGATGGCGGCCGAGGGCGGTCAGCTCCAGCTCAACGCGTTCGAGCCGATCATCGCGCACTCGATCCTGCAGTCGCTGCAGTGGATGTCACGGGGCTGTGCGACGTTGCGCGAGCACTGCGTGACGGGCATCGAGGCGAACGAGGCGAAGCTCGCTGCGCAGGTCGACACGAACGTCGGGGTGGTCACGGCCCTGACCCCGTACATCGGCTACGCGGCTGCGGCGTCGATCGCGCACACGGCACTGACCACGTCGACGCCGATCTCGACGCTCGTCGTGGCCGCCGGCCTGATGGACGAGGACCAGGTGCAGCGCGTGCTGAGCCCGGCGCGGCTGTCCGGCATCGAGCTCGCGACCGGTGCGATCCCGGTGGTCACCGAGGAGATGCTGGACCGAGCGGCGCGCGAGCGCTGACGAGCAACCAGCGCGACCAGCGCGACCACCTCAGGGCATCGGAGCCTCGCCGACGCGTACCTGCTGGGCCACGTCGCGCAGGTGTTCCTGCGCCGGAGTCGGCTCGGCGTCCTCGTCGGCGGCGACCTGGGCCGCGGTGGTCCGGACGTTCCGCGCCGCGGCGATGTCGGCGTCCCGCCAGCGGGCGAGCGTGAAGTTGCGCGTGACGTCGCGCAGCGGCAACCGGATCGACTCGTCGGCCTCGATGCCGGCCAGGAGCTGCCGCATCCGGATCACCTCGGAGTCGAGCTCACCGCCGACCACGAGCACGAAGTTCGAGATGTACAGGTAGACGAGCAGCAGGATCCCGCCGCCGAGCCACCCGTACGCACGGTTCCCGCCGCCGATCGTCTCGACGTAGACGGCGAAGCCGAGGGTCGCGAGCGCCCAGGTGACGATGGCGAACGCGGCACCGGCGGACACCCAGCGCAGCTGCGGCGTCTTCACGTTCGGGGTCGCGTAGTACAGGACCGCGACCATCACGACCAGGTCGGCGGCGAGCACGGGCCACTTCACGACGTTCCACACGTCGTCGATCCACGGCGCCCAGCCGAACGACGCGACGATCGCCGCCGAGATCGTCGGGGTGCCGAGCAGGATCACGATCGCGATCGCCCCGCCCGCCATCACGAGCAGGGTCACGAGGAGCATCATGCTGCGGAACTTCCAGATCCGCCGACCCTCCTCGACCTCGTACGAGGTGTTCATCGCCCGCCCGAACGCCGTCGCGTACCCGGACAGCGACCACAGTGTCAGCACGACGCCGGTCGCGAAGCCGAGCCACGGGTTGTCGAGGGTCAGCAGCTGGCGCAGCGGGGTCTCGAGGTGCTGCGCCGTCTCCGGGCGCAGGATGAACCCGAGCACACCGATGATGTCGGCCAGGCTGTCGCCCTTGCGGTCGACGATCGACAGTGCGGAGACCACGGTCAGCGCGGTGGGGAACACGGTCAGCAGCGCGAAGAACGTCAGTGACGCGGCCGCGTCGACGACGCGGTGCCGGATGACCGAATGGTAGGTGCGCCGGACTACGGCGCGGACTCCCGTCCGCTGGAGGTCGCGCGATGCGCTGTCCGGCATGCGTTGTACGGTACCCGACACGTGACGTCACGCCGTGCCGTGGTCGCGCCGCGGTGCGGACGGGAGGCCCGTGGCGGCGCCGCCCCGCGCCTCCCGTCCGCCCCTGGTCGCGTCGACCCCGTCAGAGCGACACGATCCCGCCACGGTCTGCCGTCCGTCTCGCGAAAGCGACAGACGCCCGCCTTGGGTTCAAGGGGTGGTTGCAACACCTTGAGTGGTGAGGTGTTGGTGTGGGTCGTTGGCACACGCGTGAGGACAAGCGACGGTTCTGGGCTG